>JBEKZA010000029.1:0-31216 GCA_049510335.1 Sedimentisphaerales bacterium
CATTTGCTCATCTGTTAGCGGTGTTCCGTTACCATTATCCGGCCCGCTTGTGATAAGAAAATAACTGCTGCTGATAGTTACTTCGTTGTATCCCACCAGCCCGCCGACGTACGAAGAATAAAAAACATTGTTGCTGACCATACCTGTCGAATAGCAATTGCTGATACTGCCGGTGTAGTAGTATCCCACCAGCCCGCCGACGTACGCGTACGAAGAATAAATATCGCCGCTGACCGAACCTGTCGAATAGCAATTGCTGATACTGCCGCTGTCGTTTTCTCCCACCAGCCCGCCGACAGAATAAGAACCAGAACCTCCGCTGACCGCACCCGTCGAATAGCAATCGCTGATAGTGCTGCCGTTGGATCCCACCAGCCCGCCGAGCTCTCTTGAGTTATTTCCTCCTGTGGCATTGCCTGTCGAGTAGCAATTGCTTATATTGCCATAGTTCCATCCCACAAACCCGCCGAGGTCGTATGGACTATCCCCGCCGGTGACCGCGCCTGTCGAAGAGCAGTTGCTGATAGTGCCGTACTCGTTTTCTCCCACCAGCCCGCCGAGCCACGCTGGATTATCTCCGCCAGTGACGGCGCCTGTCGAATAGCAATTGCTGATACTGCCGTCGCTGTATCCCACCAGCCCGCCGAGGTATTCTGAATAATCTCCGCCGGTAACGGTGCTTGTCGAAGAGCAATTACTGATATTTCCGCTGCTATTATTCCATCCCACCAGCCCGCCGAGAAAATAAGAACGAGAACCTCCGCTGACTGAACCCGTCGAATTGCAATCGCTGATAGTGCCCTCGTTGTCTCCCACCAACCCGCCGGCATACCAAGTATCAGAAGAAACGCTGACCGTACCCGTCGAATTGCAATCGCTGATAGTGCCACCGCTCTGTCCTGCCAGACCACCGACAGAATAAGAACCAGAACCTCCGCTGACTGAACCCGTCGAATAACAATTGCTGATACTGTTGCCGCTGTATCCCACCAGCCCTCCGACAAAATAAGAACCAGAACCTCCGCTGACTGAACCCGTCGAATAACAATTGCTGACAGTTCCATAGTTCTCTCCCACCAGCCCGGCGACAAACATGTTTCCGGTCATATTAACATTCTCGACGCCTAAATTGCGGATTTGGCCGCCTCCGACATATCCAAACAAGCCGACGTTATTGCTGCCTGGTTGATTGATGACTACATTGCTGATTTTATTATGGTTGCCGTCAAAGACACCATAAAATGGTGTATCGCTGTTTCCAACTGGCGTCAGGGTTATCCCCGTCAGGGTTATCCCCGCCAGATTGACATCCGCCGTCAGGATAAAGGAACTGCTCCAGTCGTCAGAGGTGGTCATCAGCTCCTGCCAGTCACCAGGATTTCCAATCTGGTACGGCTGCGATTCACTTCCATCTCCCCCGCTGTAAATACCGGCAAAAGAAACATTAGCTAAAATAAGGACAGTTAAAATAACAACTTTCTGGTTTAAACTTTTCATTTTTCTCTCCTCTTCAAAAAATTGTTGATACTTGTAGACGCTCCGATTGCGTAGAAATGGCAACACACGAAACTGAAACCCTTCTCCAGTCATTCTCTCATTATCCTTCTTGCCTTTTGCCCCAAGCCAAAGGCGGTTATCATTATACGCTTTACAACCGGACAGGCAAGGACAAAAAGAGCAAAACATTACCTTTTAACCCATTTTCCGCTAATATGGCACTATAATTCAGGTTAAAATCGGGACGACTGGCTTGCTACCGGTCAATCCGTCACAGGCGGATAAATTTCGCGGGAATGACCAACGCAAATATGACCCCCACCGCAGAGGTGGGGGCTAACCATTGGTTGGATTGCGGTCTGTGCTTGACGAAAGGGGGGTTGGGGATTAGCATACGGCACCGTCCATAAACTATTGAAAGGGAAACAGGTGGAAGCGGTTTTGCAGACGAAGATTGCGGGCGTTGAGCCGAAACGAGGGAAGGTGCGGGACGTTTATGACATCAGGGACAAGCTGCTCATTGTGGCGACCGACCGCATCAGCGCATTCGACGTGGTGATGGCAAATCCCATTCCATACAAGGGGCAGGTGCTGACGCAGATTTCGCTGTTCTGGTTCGAGTTTTTGTCTTCGGCGGTGAGCCATCACCTTGTTACGACTGACGTGAATGAATTCCCGGCGCCGTTTGACAAATACGGCAGTCAGTTGGCGGGCAGAAGTATGTTAGTCAAAAAGACCGAGGTTTTGCCGATTGAATGCGTCATCCGGGGCTATTTAGCCGGCTCGGGGTGGAAGGAATACAAGGAGGGCGGCACCGTTTGCTGCGTTAAGCTGCCCGCTGGGCTCAGGCAGTGCGATAAACTTGCTGAGCCGATATTCACGCCCGCCACCAAGGAAGAATTCGGCAAGCACGACGAAAATGTCAGTTTCGAGCGGTGCGTCGAAATCATCGGCGATGAAAACGCCAGATACGTGCGAGACAAGAGCACGGAGATTTTCAAGAAGGCGTCCAAATACGCGGAGTCAAAGGGCATTATTCTGGCGGACACAAAATTCGAGTGGGGCGAAACGAACGGGAAAATAATTCTTATCGACGAGGTGCTGACGCCTGATTCGTCGCGGTTCTGGCCCGCGGACAAATACCAGCCCGGGCGGGACCAGGAAAGTTTCGACAAGCAGTTCGTGCGCAATTATCTTGAAAGCATCAATTTTAATAAATCAGGCCCGGGAGTCCGACTGCCGGACGACGTTGTCAAAAAGACAAGCGATAAATATATCGAATGCTATGAGCGTCTGACCGGCAGGAAATTCCAGTTTTGATTTTGGCGGTCTTTCCAGCGTTCGCCACGGCGAATAAACGTGTTCGGCTTGAATATGCGATATGATTGAACATATCCACAATCATCGGCGTCTGCTGCTTTGCATCGTGCTGGCTGTTGTAACCTTTGTTGTTTACCTGCCCGTTATCAATCACCAGTTTGTCAATTACGACGACAATGTTTATGTCACCGAAAACCCGAACGTCCTGTCAGGGCTCTCCTGGCAGAGTATCAAATGGGCGTTCACGACGGGTAATGCCGCCAACTGGCACCCGCTGACGTGGCTGTCGCATCAATTGGACTGCCAACTGTTCGGCTTAAACGCCGGCGCTCATCACTTAGTCAACGTTGGTTTTCACGTTGTCAACGCCGTGCTTGTCTTTGTTGTCTTTAGCCGAATGACAAAACGTCTCTGGCCAAGCGTATTCGTCGCGGGGTTGTTCGCACTGCATCCATTGCACGTTGAATCAGTGGCGTGGGTGGCCGAGCGAAAAGACATGCTTAGCACGATGTTCTGGTTTCTGACAATGCTGGCTTATGTTCGGTATGTCGAGGGGCCTTCGACGGGCCGATACATTCTTGCGCTGGTCCTGTTCGCGCTCGGCCTTATGAGCAAACCGATGTTAGTCACGCTGCCAATCGTGCTGGTTTTGCTCGATTACTGGCCCCTTCAGCGTTTTTTAAATTCTAAATTCTCAATTCTAAATTCTATCATTGAGAAGGTGCCCTTTTTTGTTCTTACCGCCGTATCCAGCATTGTGACGTTTGTTGTCCAGCGAAAAGGCGGCGCGATAGCCGTAATTGTCCTGAAAGAGCGCGTCGCCAACGCGATATGCTCATATCTTGCCTACATCGGCAAGATGTTCTGGCCCGCAGGGCTTGCGGTTTTTTATCCGCACCCCGCTGGTTTCCTGCCCATCGCAAGGGCCGTGATATACGCGGCAGCACTTGTTCTGATTACCGTTTTTTTAATCTACCAAGGCCGAAAATACAAATACCTGATTGTCGGGTGGTTTTGGTATTTAGTGACCCTTGTCCCGGTGATTGGCATCGTGCAGGTGGGCGCGCAGGCGATGGCTGACAGGTACACATACGTTCCTTTAACGGGGTTATTTATAATCATCTCCTTCGGGGCGGCGGAGTTGTTAAAAGGCATACCATTGAGAAAATTCGTTCTCACGGCGTCTGCCGCGGTTATTCTCTTTGGCTGTGCGCTGGTGACATCGGCACAGTTAAAGTACTGGGAAAACAGCATTGTGCTTTTTGACCATGCGCTGACTGTAATGGAGAGCGGCTGTATTACACGAAACCAGGACAGCAGCAACCTCAGCGGCGCAAAAACTGCCGAACACCTGGCGGAGGCATTCAAGCATATTCCCAATTCCCCCGAAATCCATAATAACTTCGGCAACGCGTTGGAAAAGATGGGCAAAGTAGATGAGGCGATTGCGCACTACAAATTCGCCCTTGAGCTTGACCCCTGCTTCTCGACGTCGCGATATAACCTTGGTCGGGCGCTGGCTGAGCAGGGGAAATACGAGGAGGCGATTGAGCAATATAAGATATATCTCGGCAGCGGTGTTGATGTTGCCCAGCTTCGTGAGGAAATGGGGACGATATTGGCGCGGAAGGGAAAGACGGAGGACGCCATCGGCCAATTTCAAAAGGCGCTTGCTGAAAAACCGGATTCCGTTGCGGCGATGAGCTTCCTCGGTTATGCCCTGGCGCAGGGGGGAAAGACAAACGAAGCGGTGGAATACTACCGTATGGCCCTTAGGATTGACCCCAACGACGTCATTACCCACGGCCGGCTCGCGCTTGCCCTGGCTTCCGTCGGCAAAATCGACGAGGCAATCGAGCACTGCCGGATTGTTTTGAAGGCCCTGCCAAATGATGTCGAGATGCACACAAATCTCGGAATCCTGCTGCAAAGACAGGGTAAAATCGACGAGGCCGTTGAGTGCTACAGGAAGGCACTGCAAATCGACCCCACCTATAAACAGGCCCGCGACTGTCTCGATGCAATAGTCCGGCAGAAGAGCCGCGAATAAAGGATTATCGCAGCAGCTTCCGCGCTTGACGAGACAGCTGCCGCGGCTTAACATACTGCACCGTCCGGAGTTACTTTCAAAAGGGACTTTTATGAAGGCCGTCCTAACGCGTGTTCGGCTTGAATTAACAATATGATTGAATGGGTTCACAACCATCGGCTGCTGCTGCTTTGCATCGTGCTGGCTATTATCACCTTTGTTGTTTATCTGCCCGTGCGCAATCACGAGTTTGTCCGCTATGACGACGACACTTACGTGACCCACAATCCGAACGTTAAGACGGGGTTATCACTGCAAGGTATCAAGTGGGCGTTTACCGCCGGTTATGCGGCCAACTGGCACCCTTTGACGTGGCTGTCGCATCAGTTGGATTGTCAACTGTTTGATTTGAACTCCGGCGAGCATCATTTAGTCAACGTTGTTTTTCACGTCGCGAACACGGTGCTGCTTTTTATTGTTCTGAGCCGAATGACAGGGCTTATCTGGCCGAGCGTGTTCGTGGCGGGTTTGTTTGCGCTGCATCCGTTACACGTTGAATCGGTGGCGTGGGTGGCCGAGCGGAAGGACGTTTTGAGCACGCTGTTCTGGCTTCTGACAATGCTGGCTTATGTTCGGTATGTCGAGGGGCCATCTGCGGGCCGATACGTTACAGCGATTGTGCTGTTTATAGTTGGTCTTATGAGCAAGCCGATGTTAGTGACTCTGCCAATCGTGCTGGTTTTGCTCGATTACTGGCCGCTAAATCGGTTCAATTCCAGGTTCTCAATTCTCAATTCGTTTATTGAGAAGGTTCCGTTCTTTTTGCTTTCCATCGTATCCAGCATTGTGACGTTTGTCGTCCAGCAGAAGGCCGGCACAATGCCGAGTATTTACGCAATTCCACTGAAGGGGCGTATTGTCAACGCGATATGCTCGTATCCGGGCTATATCGGCAAGATGATTTGGCCAAGCCGGCTGGCGGCGTTGTATCCGTACACAATCGGTCAGATTCCGACCGCCAGGGCCGTTATATACGCGGCAGCACTTGTCCTGATTACCGTTTTTTTAATCTACCAGGGTCGAAAATACAGATACCTGATTGTCGGGTGGTTTTGGTATTTAGTGACCCTTGTCCCCGTGATTGGCATCGTGCAGGTAGGTGCGCAGGCGATGGCCGACAGATACACATACGTTCCGCTGACGGGGCTGTTTATAATTATTGCGTTCGGTGCGGCCGAGGTGACGAGGAAGATTCCGTTTGGTAAATTTATCGTGACGGCGTGTGCGATTGTCGTTCTTTTTGGCTGCGCGATGACCGCGTCGGCGCAAATGAAGCACTGGAAGGACAGTTTCACGCTGTTTGACCACACACTGGCGGTCACCGAAAATAATTACGTGATGCTGAATAACTACGCCAACGTGGTCAGCGAGCAGGGCAGGCCAGCGGAGGCGGTCAAATATTTTGTCGAGGCGATGAGGCTGCTGCCTAATTCTGCGGACATACACAACAACTACGCCAATACACTAAAGGATCTTGGCAGGGTGGACGAGGCCGTCGAGGAGTACAGGATAGCTCTCAAGCTCAACCCCAGCTCGGCTATGCCGCACTACAATCTTGCGGTGGAGCTGGCCGGCAAAGGCGATTACAACGAGGCAATTGAGCAGTATAAAATCGCCGTCAATCTCAAACCCGACTTTGTGGAGGCCTATTGTAATATCGGGTGTGTGCTGTCTTTAAAGGGACAGCCGGCCCAGGCGATAGAGTATTTCGAGAAGGGGCTGCGAATTGAGCCGAATGACATTCTTGCCCATGGCCAGCTTGCGATGGCGTTAGCGAACACGGGGCGGATTGAGGAGGCAATAGAGCATTGCCGGATTGTTCTGGCCGCGCGTCCCAACGACGTCGAGATGCACACAAACCTTGGGATCCTGCTGGAAAGGCAGGGCAAAATCGACGAGGCCATCGAACATTACAGGAAGGCCCTCCAAATCGACCCGAACCACCAAAAGGCGCGAGATAACCTGAATGCCTTGACCCAAAGACGAGGTCCATCGCCGAAATAGGCGTCTTGTTTTGGCGATTATGTTTTTACCATCTCAGACGGCTGCTATTTTTATTTTTTGCCGCCAAACAGTCCCTTGATGTTATTAACTGCGTTTTCGCCGGCGCCGGTAGTGGTTTCCAGGATTTTTTGGCCTTCTTTTGTTGCTGCCTTGCCCATTTCCTTAGTTTTGTCGAGGGCGGAGCCAATACCCTTGACCATATCATCGGGCAGCAGGCCGGCACCCTGTTTTGCGACGCCTGCGGCAATGGCGGCGAGTATTTTAGCGGTCAGGGCACTGGTGCTGAGTTTGTTATCGGTGCCGAGGTTTTCCATAACGATGGGGTCGATATTTATGCTTATGTTGTCGGCTTTGCCGGGGATGGGCAGCAGTTTTACCTTCACGTTTGTGTTTATGATTTCCAGCCGGTCAATTTGAAGTTTTTTTTCGCCTGCCTTGGGTTCGGGGGCGGCTGGAATCCGGTCGAGGATTTCCTTGAGGTTGTTGGTAAGCCCTTTTTGCTCCATCGTTAGTTTTGCGCCGTCCAACTTTATGAGTTTAATTTTGACGGTATTGGTCATAAGCGAGCCGATGTAGACCTGCGCCTGGCCATCGCCCAGTTCAAGGAGTGTTTTGTTGGCGTAGCCGGGCGGGTTTTCTACGACAAGGCCCCGAATCGCGACCTTGCCCCGCAATATGGAGAGGTTTACGTTTTTGATGGTGACGGGCACGCCGAGGGTTTTGGTGGCGGCCACTTCGATGCCGGTTTTAATCAAGGTGGTGCCTACAAGGAAGAAGGCGGTCACAAGGACGACCAGCAGGATTGCCAGCGGCAGCACGACGAATTTGAGGATTGTCTTTTTTGTCTTCATTTTTTTGCCTCCTATTCTGAGTTTAGCAAAACTATAACGTTTAGAATCTGTACATTGCTCCGGCGGTAATTGAAATCATATAACTGTCGCTTACTATGGGGCTGTTGCTAATGTTGCTGTCGAGCCAGTAATAGGTGATATCGGCAAGCAGGGTCCATTTGTCGTTGAGGCGGTAATTTGCCTGGAGACCGACGAACCAGTTGACGGCGTCGCCCAGGTTGTATGCGGGGCGGCCTGCGCGGGCCTCATCAGCCCTTACGCCGTAATAATAGTCGGCGAGATTGCTGCTTAGCCAGGAGAAGCCAACAGAGGGCGATAAATTCAATTTTTCGATGTCGAACGGTTTGGCGTAAGTAAGACGAAATTCCTGGCCTTCGTGCTGGCTTAACGCATCGGTGAGAAGGGCGGTCTTGAGGACGCCCCAGTTGCCGGAGACGGCGAATTCGCCGCCGACGTCGATAGTCATATGCCGGTCGTGCATACCTTTAAGGGTGTCACTGTCATCGGAGTCGTAGCCGTCGAATCGCCATTTGCCGATGGCGTCGAATGTCCAGTTCTGGTCGGCGAGCAGTCGGTAACCGGCGGTTGCGCCGGATATGTAGAACCGGCCGCAGGTGAAATTCATAAGGGGTATGGGATAAACGGTCGCGTTCATTCCGGCGTATGGTTTGCTCGTTATCACTACGCCCGGACCTATCGAAAGCGATGAGTTAGCGTTCGGCTCGGCGCTTTGAGCAATTCCGGTCGCGCAGAGCAACAACATCAGGAACAATATCCGTTTTTTATTTGCCATTGGTAATCACCTCTTCAAATTTTAGATTATCATTTTGAAGGCGACGTTATCAATTTTTGCGTTCGAGGGCCTTGAGCAAGTTGGGGTCGATTTTTTTGCCGAGACGGTCGGCTGTTTTTATGTGCTCCAGGGCCGAGTCATAATCCCTGAGCTTGTAGTAAGCGAAGCCAAGCGCGTAGTGCGCGTCGGCCATTTCGGGGTTGATTTCGATTGCCTTGAGAAGCGGTTTTACGGCCTGGGCGTAATTGTCTTTGTTGGAATACGCGGCGCCGAGGTTGTAATAAAGGGTGCTTTCGCCGGGGTCGACGAGGACGGCCTTGTTGTATTGTTCGATGGCGGCGTCGAATTTGCCTTTGTTGAAATAAGCGTTGCCGAGGTTTGCCAAGGCGGCGAACATAGTCGGATTTATTGCGAGCGCCCTGTGATAGGCGTCGATTCCCCTGTCTGTTTGGCCGGTTTTGATGCAGCAGGAACCGAGGCCGAGATACGCCTCAGCGAGGTTTGATTTTAATTTGAGCGACTTTTCGTAGAGCGGCATCGCTTCGTCGCAATTGTCGGACTGGCTGTAGGCGTCGGCGAGCTCCTGGTAGAGCAGTGCGTTGCGGGGTTCGAGCGAGATGGCCTGGTTGAGGGGGATTATGGCCTCCGCCGGCCGATTGAGTTTTTGATAAGCGACGGCGAGATTTCTGTAGGCGTCGATATAGTTCGGGTCGAGGCGGATGGAAGAGGTGTACTCATCCAGGGCATCGCTGAACCATTGGTGTCTCTGATATGCGTTGCCGAGGTTGTTGTGGGCCTTGGAGTCGTTGGGATTTATTTTTATGGCGTGCTGATACTCGGATATCGCGTCGTCGACGCGGTCTTTTTTAAGATAGATGTTTCCGAGATTTATTCGGGATTCCGCCAGCGAGGGGTTTATGTAAATGGCGCACTGAAAGGCGGCCATCGCCTGGTCAACATTTCCGACGTCGTTGTAAACGTTACCGAGGTTGTTAAAGAAGCAGCCGAGCGTCTGAAGCTTGTTGAGATTGGTCATATAAAGGCCGCTGTTGTTTTTGGGGACGTTGAAACTCTGGATGTAATGCTCGTCGTCGGCGGTAGCTCCTTTGCTGGTTGTTTCGATGTTAAAACGTCGTCGGCCGTCGTCGTATCTGACGAAGAAATGTCCCGGCACGACGACGCCATAGAGGGGCAGGCCCAGCCGTTCGCCGATTGCCAGGTACAGGATTGACAAGCTCAGGCAATATCCCTGCTTCCTGTCCATAACCGAATGCAGGAAGAGGTCGTAGGGGTCGCTGGCTTTATCGACGGCCCTGAATCTCAGCTCGTCGAACAGATAAGCGTTGATGACCGGGATAGCGGCGGGAGTGGGTTTTGTGGTTTTGAGCCGGCGGCGGATTTCCGTGGCCATATCGTCGAGCTGCTGCTGGTAGCGTCTGCCTGCGACCATATCGCTCCAGGCCTCGGAGACAATCAGTGCGGCGATGCCCACGTCAATCTGGTCGGGCTGCAGGCGAAGCACCTGGTCAATGGAGCGGACATAAAGGCCCGACAGGTTGGCGTTTGCGAGCGGCTCATCAGCCAGACAAAGGGCCGCCGAAACAAGAACGCAAAAGCCCGCCGTTAATATTCGTTTGCTTGTCATCTGTTCAGTTTATCCAGCAGGGTTTTTTCGGAAACTCCCGCAATTTGGATAGTTTTTACCGGCGAGGTTTGGCCGGATGTTATTTTGATGGCGTTTTTTTTGACATCGAGTGTGTCAGCTAAAAATTCTATAAGCGATTCATTGGCCTTGCCTTTTTCCGGGGCGGCGGCGAGTTTGATTTTCAGCATTCCGCCTAATATACCCGCTAACGCTGTTTTGCTGGAGCGAGGCACCACTTTGACCGAGAATGCGATTGCGTTGTCCGCCTGTCGTATGCGCAATTGCTCCATAGGGATACAGTGGTTTATTCCGTCCGTTCTCGCAGGTTTGCGCCGATGGCCAATTGGACGTATTTTTCAATCTGTTCGGCCAACTCGTTAAGCGACGGCAGCTGGAAGTCCTCGAAATGGCCCGGGACGAATTCGCCGTTAAGGGCTTTTTTGAAAACCCTCACCCTGATAAGCGACGGCTGCGTCGCACCTTTGGTGTAATCGCTGTCTTTGTGTTCGGTAAGCTCGACCCGCCAGTCCTCGCTTATGAAGACCAGACACTTGCCGGTATAAACGGCCATCGGGAAAAAATCATATAACAGCTTCAATGTTTCCATCGCTGTCCCCTGTCAAAACCGCCGCTATCGCCGGGTATTGTATAATTGTATATCCGGTCAGCCAACCTGACGGCTCAGGTATTGCGGCAGACCCATCTGTTTTATCTGGTCCTGCTGGGTCTCGATTTCATCAACGTGGTCGTCCTCGTCATTCAGAATCGAATCCAGAATTTCCTTGGTGGCGTTATCGCCCACGCTCTGGGCGAGTTTAATCGCCGCGTTGTATGACTCTATTGCCCCCATCTCCGCGGCGAGGTCGTTGTCAAACTGTTTTGGGACGTCGGCGCCGATGTGAATGTCGCTGAGTTTACTGACTATCGGCGTGCCTTCCAGGAAAAGCATACGCTCGATGAGCTTCTCGGCGTGCTTCATTTCTGTAATGGCTCTTGCCTTTATCAGTTTTGCGAGCTTCTCATAGCCCCAGTTTTCGACCATTTCGGTGTGCACCATATACTGGCTGATTGCGGCCAGTTCGTCGGCGAGCAGCCCGTTAAGGGTCTGGATTAGTTGGGCGTTTCCTTTCATTTGCTAATCTCCTTTCACTAACATACGGGTTGAGATTGTTATTTAATTTGCAGCCATTTTACCACATAATTCGAGACCATAATAGCAACTGTTTTTTTAATATCCATATGGTTCTACCTTATTTTGCTGGTTTTCGCATTGTCCGCCGAAGGCCGGACAGTTACACTATGCCGCGATGCGGCACAGGGCCGGCGGAATTGGCAAAAAGACGGGAGGTCTTAAATGAAAAAGTTATCTGCGATTCTGTTGATTATGATGGTGAGTATTGCCTCCTGTGTTACGAACCAGAAAAAAGAACCTGACAAAGGGAGTATACCATCGCTGGCCTCGCCTAAAGCCCTTGACGACGATTGGAGCAAATGGCTCGTCGGCGACTGGCAAGGCACGGCTAAGTCGGATTTCGGCCAGCACAAGGACTGGGCAAAAGGTAAATGCCGGCTGAATATCGAATTAGATTTGAATGGTCAATTCCTTGTCCGCAAGGGAGAGGCCCAAATAACCAGTTTGTCTGATGAATATATTCGACAACTCAAAGAAACGCACCTGTCCGATTCGGATATTGAAAAGATTCGCAATTCATCCTTCGAGAGTATGGAAGTTTACACCGTAGTCCCGAACTCCGGCGAGGTTGTTGGGTATCTGTTTGACAGCTTGCGTTGCATTGCCAAAGGGACGGGCAAACGTCAGGGCAATAAAGAGATTATGCATTGGGTTTGGTCGGGCCAGGGGCAGGGGTCGAGCATTCGCGTCACGGAAAAGATAAGCGACGACAAGTTTATCACCACGGAAAGATATACGATGCCGGATGGCAGCGTAATGAAAGATAAAGCGGAAATGGCCCGTAATAGGAAACCATCGAACTAAGGGATGTCTTTGCGTAAAAGTTTGGCTGCGAGGGATTGCGTGAGGGTTTCATAATTGTCCACCGGGCCGGCGAGGGTGGTTTGAGCATACTTTTTGCCGTCGGGTTCCGAGAAGAAGGCGGAGATGGTGATTTGAGAATTGTTGATGCGTGCGAATGCGCCTGCGGGGGCGTGACAACCACATTGTAAAGCGGAGAAAACCAAACGTTCAGCGGTTGTCGTGATACGGGTATTCTCATCATCGAGTTTTGAAACAAGCTCTCTTGTTTCAATGTCGTTTGCACGAATCTGGACGGCAAGAGCGCCCTGCGCGGGGGCCGGTATGAATTGAGTCGGCTCAAAGACGATTGATATTTTTTCGCTCATATCCAGCCGTTCGAGACCGGCGCGGGCGAGGACAATCGCGTCGAAATCACCTTGTTCAAGTTTCCTCAATCGCGTAGTGACATTACCCCTGATGGGGACGCAGACAAGGGTAGGGCGCAGGCGATTTATCTGGACGGTTCTTCGCAAACTCGATGTGCCGATTTTTGCACCCCTGGGAATCTGGTCAATTGACTTAATCGGCTTTGCCGACACAAGACAATCCTCAGGGAACCGCCGGTCCAAAACGGCTGCTATGGATAATCCTTCTCGCTGAGCAGTAGGCAAATCCTTGAAACTATGCACCGCTATATCGGCTTGGCCTGCGAGAAGGGCGTCTTCGAGCCGGGAGGTGAAAAAGCCGGTAGATTTCAGCTCCCAAAGCGTGGTGCGCTGGTCCTTGTCGCCCTGTGATGCCATCTTTTTGATTCGGATGTTGACTGCCGGATGAATTTTTTGGAGCGCCGAGACGACGATTTGGGTCTGTGCAATCGCCAAAGAGCCGCTACGGGTTGCGATGACGAGGGGTTTTTTCATTGCTCATTCTCATTATCGAGAAGGAACATTTTATTTACCAGGTCAAGCGCCTGAAGCTGCTGGGTGGTTGGGTCTTCGTCCTTGACGTTTTTGAGGAAACTGACGGGGCCGTGGAGCAGTTTTCTGGCGAGCGATTCGGCGAACTGTTCGAGTTTCTCGCTGTTGCCGTTGCCGAAGTCCTTTGCGTAGCGTTTCGCTTCGGCCCGTGCCGTCTCCGTCGCCTTTTGGGTGAGATTGGAAACGACGGGGACAAGAGAAAGCGAATCGAGCCATCGCCCGAACTGGGCCGTGAACTCATCGATGATTTTCTCGGCCTTTGGTATTTCACTCGAACGTTTTTGTCTGTTGACGGCGATTCGCCGGTCGAGGGCGTCGATATTGACGAGGGTGACGCAGCCGAATTTGCTGATGTGCTCGTCTATGTCCCTCGGCACGGCAATATCAATCATCAGAATCGGCCTGGCGCGTTTTTGCAAAGAGCCCTTAACGTCTTCATAGGTGACGACCGGCCTGTCGGCACCGGTTGATGCGATTACCAAATCGACCTCGTCGAGTGCGCCGGGTATTTCATCAAGGCCGATTGCCTGACCTGTGCCGAGGCGTTTGCACAGGTCGTCGGCGTTGTCTTTGTTGCGGTTGGCAATAATCAGCCGATTGATGCCCGACTTGACCAAATAGCGGGCGGCCAGCTCCGCGTTTTCGCCCGCGCCGATTATCATAACGGCGCTCGTGGCGAGGTCTTTTTTCTCTCTGGCAAGCTCGACCGCCGCCAAACTTATCGAGACCGCGCCGCAGTTGATGTCGGTCTGGGTCCGCACGGCCTTGCCGACCCGAAACGCCGCGTGAAAGAGCTTGTGAAGAATAAATTTGCTGCCGTGACGTTCGATTGATTCGGTATATGCTGATTTTAGCTGCGAGAGTATCTGGTTTTCGCCCAACATTTGCGAATCGAGACCCGCCGCGACCCCGAAAAGATGCCGCACAACGTCGATGCCGCGGGATTGTTTGCGGTATTTGCTCCAGACCTGCGCCGCTTCGGGGCCTGACTGTTCAATTAACTCGCTGATGGGTCGGTCCCAGTCGGTATTTTTTTGGGCGTAGAGATATATCTCGGTGCGGTTGCAGGTCTGCAGGACGGCCGCCTCGCCGATGCCCTGATGGCCCAACAGGGCGTGGAGCATACGCTCCCGCTGGTTCGGGGAGAGCGTAACTTTTTCCCGCTGTTGGACGGGACAGTCATGATAGGTCACACTGTGCAGCACAAGCTCCATAACCGGCTTATTATAACGGCGGCTGGTTTCAAAGCCATAGACGAGGGTTCTATAGTTTTTTTTTACTAAATTATAGCTTTGTGTAAACCGAAACGTATATTATGGCTTTATGAACAGACAACGGCCAATAATTAGGATTTTGGCGGGGTATTTGTGTAAGAGAGCGGCAAATGAATGAGTCAGACGGCATTTTGAAGGATTTCGTTTATTCGGGAGAGGACTGGCTGGACGAAACATCGCTGTCAGGGCGGGCGGGGACGGAATCCGCCGATGGCGAACCGGGAGGCCAGGAGGAAAACCACCCGCTTAATAATCAGAATTTCAAGCTGCCTGATGAGATTGGAATCCTTGCGATTCGCAACGCGGTTATTTATCCCGGGACTGTTGCGCCTCTGGCGGTCGGCAGAGAGAAAAGCAAGGCGCTTTTGAAAGACGTCAAGCCGAATGAGACGGTTATAGGAATTCTGACTCAGCGCAAGCCGGACACCGATACACCCGGCTTCGGCGACCTTTACAAGATTGGAACCGTGGCGACGGTACTGAAGATTTTGAGAGCGCCTCAGGGCTCGATTAGCATCTTCGTTCATGGCATAGCCCGGTTTGCGGTGGTCGAGCCGGTAGCGACCAAGCCGTATCTCAAAGCCAGGGGCCGGCTGCTCCACACGGAGACCAGGATGACGAAGCGGCTGAAGGCGCTGATGGTCAACGTGCGGCGGGCGGCGAGCAGGGTCATATCGCTTAGTTCCAACGTGCCGGAAGAGATTTCGGCCTTACTGGAAGAGATTGAGGACCCTTCGGCGCTGGCGGATTATCTGGCCGCGAACATCAGCCTGAAGACGGAGGAGAGACAGAATCTTCTGGAAGAGCTTGACTCCGGCAGGCGATTAGAGCGGATTTCGGTCGCGCTTGCCAATCAACTCGAGGTTCTCGAACTGAGCCACAAGATTCAGGGTCGGGTTCGCGAGTCGGTGGAGAAGAGTCAGCGAGAGTACTTTTTGCAGGAGCAGTTGAAAGCGATTCAGACGGAGCTTGGCAAGGACGACGGGCGCGGCGAGGAGATAAAACAACTCAGCGAGAACATCAAGAAGGCGAAGATGCCTCAGCGGGTCGAGGCGGAGGCGATGCGGGAGCTGGACCGGCTGAGCAAGATGCTGCCGATTTCGCCGGAATACAGCGTGATAAGGACGTATCTCGATTTTGTCTGCGAGATGCCGTGGTCGGCGGCGACGGAGGACAGGATTGATATAAGGCGTGCGGAACGGATTCTCAATCACGACCATTATGATTTGAAGAAGGTCAAGAAGCGTATCCTGGAATTTTTGGCGGTGCGGAAGCTCAATCCCGCGGGCAAAAGCCCGATACTGTGTTTTGTCGGGCCGCCGGGCGTCGGCAAGACGTCGCTGGGCAAGTCGATTGCGCGTGCGATGGGGCGTAAATTCATTCGGATATCGCTGGGCGGCATACGCGACGAGGCGGATATCCGGGGGCATCGCAGGACCTATATCGGAGCGCTGCCCGGCAGGATTCTTCAGGAGCTGCGAAAGGCGGGTGCCAGGAACCCGGTATTTATGTTAGATGAGCTGGATAAAATCGGCGCCGATTTCAGGGGCGACCCGGCGAGCGCTCTATTGGAGGTGCTCGACCCGGAGCAGAACAACAGTTTCACGGACCATTATCTGGACCAGCCGTTCGATTTGTCGAACGTGATGTTCATCGGCACGGCTAACTACACCGAGCCGATACCGCCTGCGCTGCACGACAGGATGGAAATCATCGAGCTGCCGGGCTACACGGAGAATGAAAAGCTGAATATCGCCAGGAAGTATCTTGTGCCGAGGCAGCTTACGGAAAACGGTTTAAACAGGAGCCGGCTAAATATAAAGAACGATGCGATTGTTGCGACTATCCGCAGTTATACTCGTGAGGCGGGGGTGCGGAATCTTGAGAGAAACATCGCCGGGGTATGTCGGGCGGTTGCGACTGATATTGCGAAGAACAAAAAGAAGAAAGCTAATATCGGTGCCGGCGACCTGGCGAGGATATTGGGCCCGACGCAATACGAGTCGGAGCTTGCGCTGCGGGCGGGGATACCTGGTGTGGCGACGGCGCTTGCCTTTACGCCAGTGGGAGGCGAGATACTGTTTATCGAATCGGCGTCGATGCCGGGCAAGGGCATTCTGCAACTGACGGGACAAATCGGCGACGTGATGAAGGAAAGCGCACAGACGGCCTTTTCAATTTTAAAGTCAACCGCCGGCAAACTCGGAATCGAACCGGCCAGATTTACCAAATTCGACTACCATATTCATGTCCCCGCCGGCGCCATACCAAAAGATGGGCCAAGTGCGGGCGTCGCGATGTTTACGTCACTGGTTTCGCTGCTTTTGCAAAAGCCGGTCAGGCCCGACGTGGCGATGACGGGCGAGATTACACTGCGAGGCCTTGTGCTGCCTATCGGCGGGTTGAAGGAGAAAATTTTGGCGGCCAAACGAGCGGGGATAAAAACAGTCATCCTGCCCGCCCGCAACAAAAAGGACCTCCCCGAAGTCCCCAAAGAGGCCAAAAAAGGCCTGCATTTCAAATTCGTGAAAAACACAGGCGAGGTTCTCAGGAATGCCCTTGGCGGTGATTAGGCCCCGTTGTGGCTAACTTTTCTTTTTATCTGTCGGCGTTACCGCTGGTTGCTGGGGCACAGAAGGTTTTTCTCTATCCATACGCCTTGTTTCAATTATTGCGGCGATTATCAGGCCAAGCACCGTGACGGCGCCGACAATCGCGAGAACAACTATACCTGAATGACTGCTTATACTCATATCAATCCTTTATATTTGCTATTGCATTGACAATTTTAACTATTTCCAGGATTTCTGCAACATCGTGAACGCGGACGATTGATACGCCGGCGGAGGCGCAAAGTGCGGCGGCCGCAGCGGTGCCGAAAATACGCTCGGCGGGATTTTCTTTGCCGGTCAGTTTGCCTATGAAGTTTTTCCTGCTTGGGCCGACCAGCACCCGATAGCCCGTCTTTACGAACTTGTCGATATTTGCCAAGATTTTCAGGTTGTGCTCGACGGTCTTGCCGAAGCCGATGCCTGGGTCGATAAAGATTCTTTCTTTAGGTATGCCGAACTGCTCCGCTCGTTTTGCTCTATCTAACAGAAACGTCAAAACCTCGGTAACGACATCTTTATATTTCGGCTCGACCTGCATCGTCCGGGGCGTGCCCTGCATATGCATCAGGACGACGGGAACCTGACGCTCGGCTGCCAATTGGGCCATACGCTGGTCCGCAAGGGCGGTGACATCGTTTATCATTGCGGCGCCGGCGTCTAACGCGGCTTTTGCGACTTCGTGGTTTGTAGTATCGATACTTATACAGGTCTTTGTTTTTTTAGCGAGTTGCTCAATTACGGGTATTGCCCTGCAAATCTGTTCTTTTGCGGGAACGGCTTTGGCGCCTGGTCTGGTGGATTCGGGGCCGATATCGATAATCGCTGCGCCGTCGGCGGCCATTTTCAGGCCGTGTTCGATTGCCCTGTCGGGGTTGATGAATTTGCCGCCGTCGCTGAATGAGTCGGGCGTGATATTGAGAATGCCCATTACCAGGCAACCACCCGAAAAGTCCAGCTTGCCGCCGGGCCATTCCAGAACACTTTTTGCTTTGCTGCTAAACATTGAATCCTATTCCTCTGAATGTTTCCGCCAAAGCCGGACAGGGCTGCTTTAGTATCACAGTCGTGTTTTGAAACTCCCGGCGCACGGGGTAGTTCTTGCGCAAATCATCGAAGAATTTGCCTCGTTTTTCCTGCTCGACCGTCGCGATTTCACGGGTGTTGAAATCATCCCTGTTTATGCAATAAACCTGCTGAACAGTGTCGTGCAGGATTGCCTGAAGGTCAGGGCTGATTTTATCGATTGTTATTTGCGGCACCGTCGGCGGGGGCAGGAAGTCACCTGTTTTGTATTTTGGCTTTAATCCGAAGTGCCCGCAGGCGGCGTTGTAAATCATAATCATACCGGCGATTTTGCCGTCAAACGAGTAGCCGGCAATATGAGGTGTGGAAATGTCAACGAGTCGCAATAACTCACAATCTATTTTCGGCTCATTTTCCCAGACGTCGAGTATAACTGCGCCGAGTTTTTTATTTTGTATGGCTGTTTTCAGTGCCTTGGTATCGTGAACGGCTCCGCGAGAGGTATTTATGAAGACGCAGCCAGGTTTCAAAGACGCGAAAAATTTCTCATCTGTCAAATGATAAGTTTTGTCTTGTCCTTCACGGGTCAAAGGCGTATGCAGGGTTATGAAGTCGCAATCGAAAAGCTCATCGAGCGGCTGGTATTTTGCATCGCCGGTCTGACGGGACAAAGGCGGGTCGTTAAGTTTGACGGTCATTGCGAGGGCGGCGCAGTTTTTTGCGACTTTGCTTCCGACGTTGCCGACGCCTACGACGCCGATGGATTTGCCTTTGAGGGTTATTTTGTGTTTTTTGCCGACCGAGAGCAATGCGGCGACGATGTAATCGGCGACGGAATTGGCATTTGAGCCGGGCGCGGAGGCGAAGCCGATATTGCGGCCTTTCAAATAATCTACATCAACGTGCTCAAAGCCGATTGTAGCCGTAGCGACGAACTTGACTGGGCTGTCGGCGAGCAATTTTTCATTTACAGGCGTAATGCTGCGGACGAGCAGGATATCCGCGTCGGCTATTGTATTGGGAGTTATATGTCTGCCGGAAAACGTATGCACGTCGCCTATAGAGGCGAAGCAATCCTTCACAAACGGTATATTTTCATCAGCGATTATTTTCATAGTGTGTTATTCCCATCGGCCGGCGATTTTGGTGGAGCAATCGGGGCAGTGCGAATCCTTTATCTTGTTTGAGGCGACATTGTAGCCGACACGTTCGATAAGCAGTTTACCGCATTTGAAACAGTATGTGTTTTCCTGTTTTGAGCCGGGGACGTTGCCTAAGTAAACGTAGTGCAGTCCCGCCTGTTTGCCGATGTCGTATGCCCGCTGGAGAGATTCGGGCGGGGTTGGGACGGAATCGGCGTATTTGTATTGCGGGTAGAATCGGCTGATGTGCCAGGGAAAATCGGGGCCGGCCTTAGTGACCAAAAAGTCGGCGAGCCGTTTCAGCTCTTCTTCCGAATCATTTTCGTCGGGTAACAGCAGCGTCGTCGTCTCAAGCCAGATATTGGTGTTTTTTGCGATGTGTTCGATTGTGTCCAGGACGGGCTGCAATTTCGCTTTGCACAGTCGGCGGTAGTAATCCTCGCTGAAGGCCTTTAAATCCACATTGATTCCGTCAAGCCAGTCGGCTGCGAAGTCAACCGCCTCTTTGGTCTGGTAGCCGTTGCTGACGAAAATGTTTTTCAGTCCTTTTTGTTTCGCGAGTTTGCCGCAATCGGCGGCGAGTTCCATAAAGACGGTTGGTTCTGTGTATGTATAGGCGATACTTTTGCAGTCATAGCGGATTGCAGCGTTGACGATTTGCTCGGGGCTGATATTTTCTCCGTCGATATCGCCGGTTTCCACGACCGCCTGGCTTATCTGCCAGTTCTGGCAGAAATCACAGCGGAAGTTGCAGCCCATTGTGGCAATCGAGAAACTCTTGCTGCCCGGCTGGAAGTGAAAAAGTGGCTTTTTTTCTATCGGGTCGGGATTGGCCGAGACGACCTTGTCGTAATTGAGCGAATACAGCACCCCGCCGATATTTTTGCGGACTGCGCATCTTCCGGTTTTGTCGTCGGGTATCAGACACCGATGCGCGCACAAAAAGCACTGAACTTTCCTGTCCTGTGCCGCTTCCCAGAGCACCGCTCGTTTAAGATGTCGTTCCATTGCCATCACTGATTCAGTATATTGAATCAGTCAGGCGAAATCAAACCCTGTCCATTGTTGCGGCGGCTATGCCCGGCCGATGCGTCGCAGATAGACCTTGGATTTTTTGAGTCCCATTCTGGACGCCTTCTTTTTTACGGCGTCGGTCTTTCGCCCCATCTTCCTGGCTATTTTGGACGTGGCGGTGACGGGAAACAGCCGCTTGAGAAGATTGATGTCCCTCCCTGACCACTGACCTCTTGGCCGCCTCCTTGCCTTTTTTTTCTTTGCCATTTGTGTCCCCTTTCACAACAGATTACCGGCGAAACCGCCTTGGAATAACGGTTATGTCGCCAACATCAGACAATTTACGACTACGTCTCGGCGATGTCAATTGTTTTCGGCGGTATTGGGAAAAAACATCTTACAGGGTGACAGCGGTTCTGTGCTTTACAGGAAGACAGTTTGGGGTATACTTTGGTGGTTATGGCGAACACAGAGGAAAACTCGGTTGGTGTTGTGAAAACGCAGACGATACGGGTCGTCGAGGAAGATAACCCGTTAGAGCTTGCGTGCGGCAAGTCGCTGGGGCCTATTGACGTGGCGTACGAGACATACGGAAAGCCGGACGCAAACGGGGATAATGTTGTCCTGATTTGCCACGCTCTTAGCGGCAACGCTCACGTGGCCGGCCTAAACAATCCCAATGACAAAAAGCCCGGCTGGTGGGACAATATGGTCGGGCCGGGAAAGGGCATCGATACCAACAAATATTTTGTGATTTGCTCGAATTTTCTCGGCGGCTGTTCCGGCACGACGGGGCCATCGTCGATAAACCTCAAAACGGGCAAACCATACGGCCTTGACTTCCCGATTATTACAATCGCCGATATGGTGAAGGTTCAAAAACTGCTGTTAGACAAGCTTGGCATAAGGAAATTGTTAGCGGTGATAGGCGGCTCAATAGGCGGGATGCAGGTCTTGCAGTGGGCGATTTCATTTTCGGATTTTGTAAAGGCCGCTCTGCCGATAGCGACGACGAGCCATTTAAGCGCCCAGTCGATAGCGTTCGACGCGGTGGGACGCAACGCTATACTGGCGGACCCGAATTTTGCCGACGGGCAATATCACAACGCGGGACAGCCCGCGGGCGGACTCGGTATAGCGCGAATGATAGGGCATATTACATATTTGTCCGAAGAGAGTATGCGGGACAAATTTGGCAGAAAACTGCGCAGCGCCGACGATTACAAATACGATTTCGCGTCGGAATTTGCAGTTGAGACGTATCTTGACCATCAGGGGCAGAGTTTCGTCGAGCGGTTCGATGCCAACAGTTATCTTTACATCACCAAGGCGACGGATTATTTCGACCTTGCCAAGGATTACGGCTCTGTGGAAAAGGCGTTTGCAAATGTAAAGAGCAGGTTTCTGGTGGTAAGTTTGTCGAGCGACTGGCTTTTTACGCCTGAGCAGTCAAGGGCGGTGGTGGAGTCGCTGGCTGCCAACCGCAAGGATGTCAGCTACTGCAGCATCGCTTCGCCTCACGGCCACGACGCGTTTTTGCTGGAGGTGGAGGCGCTGGGACAGTTTATCTGCTGTTTCCTGAAGGCGACTTATGACCCGCGAAACTGCAAACCCTGCTCGTGTTATGCGCAGCAAAGCCGGCGTTTGAACGTCTTTGACCAGCCGCAGAGGTCCCGCGTTGACTATGACCTCATAGAATCTCTCATTGAGCCGGGTAGCGCCGTTTTGGACATCGGCTGCGGAAACGGAGAGCTGCTCGCCAATCTGGTGCGGGATAAAAACATCAAAGGCGAGGGTGTCGAGCTTGAACAGGAGCTTGTCCTCGATTGCGTATGCCGGGGGCTGCCGGTTGTCCAGCAGGATGTCGAGCAGGGACTTGGCTATTATGGCGACAAGAGTTTCGATTATGTGATATTGTCGCAGACGGTGCAGACGCTGAAAAAACCGCAAGACGCGTTTCTCGAATTGCTGCGGGTCGGCAGGAAGGTGATTGTCAGTTTTCCGAATTTTGCGCACTGGCGATGCCGATTGCAGATGGCACTTGAGGGCAAAGCGCCGGTCACCGGGCAATTGCCGTTTGAATGGCATAATTCCCCGAATGTTCATTTCCTTACGCTGAAGGACTTTGACAAATTCTGCGCAAAACTCGGCGTCAGGATTGAAAAAAAGATAGCGTTAAGCGGGACGCGGGGCAGCCCGGTGAGGTTTGCGCCGAATCTTTTTGCCGACCAGGCGGTTTACGTGACGAGCAGGGATTAGCAGGTCAATAGAACCCCGGGGCGTTGGAGGTATATGATGTCGAAGATTGAGCGAGTGGGTGTGTCGCTTGAGAAGGAATTGCTAAGTGCTTTTGACAAGCTGATTTCGACGCAGGGTTATCAGAGCCGGTCGGAGGCGATACGTGATTTGATACGACAGCAGTTGAGCGGCGAGCGGCTGCGCAACGACAAGACAGAGGCCGTCGCCGCCGTTGTGCTTGTGTATGACCATCACGCGACCGCGCTTATGGAACGGCTGACAGAATTGCAGCATTCGCATTTGCTCCAGACGATTTCCTCGCTGCACGTGCACCTGGACCGGCACGATTGCCTTGAGGTGGTGGTATTGAAGGGCAAGGTCGGCGAGATACACCGGATGGGGGAAAAACTTATAAGCATAAAGGGCGTCAAGCTCGGACGGGTCAATCTCCTGACGACCGAGGGATTGTGAACGGGTTTTGGGTTTGTTTGGCTTGACAGCAGGGGGGTAAATCGGTTCTAATACGGTTTCCCGGGGCGATTAGCTCAGCTGGTTAGAGCGCACGGATCACACCCGTGAGGTCACAGGTTCGAACCCTGTATCGCCCATTCAAATCGCATATTTCCTTGTGTTTTCCCAGACTATCCGGCTATACAGCCGATGGAAAAATGTCCAAAAAAGCATACGACGGTAGCAAATCGGTAACAATCATTTCGTAAGTTTTAAGGGTGTGGAAGAAGCATTTTTTTGATAACGTATTTAGCGAAAGGAGAAGATTATGAAGGCGTTAAGAGGTTTTACGATGGGTCTGCTGCTGGCGGCAATGGCGTTGACCGGCAGCATCGCGGCAGCCGCCTCAACGGGCGAATTGCTGCAGCAGGGGCTTTACGCCGAGGAGGTTGACGGCAACCTTGATGCGGCCATAAAAACCTATGAGCAGGTGATTCGCAACGGTTCGGCGCCGCGAAACCACGTGGCTCAGGCACTCTATCGGCAAGGGATGTGCTACCTGAAAACCAAGGATGAGCAGTCGGCAAAGACGGCTCTGGAGAAGCTCGTGACTGAGTATGCCGACCAGGCCGAGATTGTCGAAAAGGCAAAGCCGGTCTTGGAAGATTTGGTCAATTTCGACCCCGCTGCTCTGATGCCGCCCGGCACACTTATTTATGTGGAGTTTGGCAGCCCCGGCAGGCAGGTCGAGACCATACTCAATATGCTCAAAGGCACCCCCTACGAAAATCCTCTCGCCGCCGTGGGCGGCCAGCCCCCGGCCGGTCCCAACCAGCCCCAGACCCCGACAGATTGGGGTGGGCAGAAATCACCGGGGGACATGATGGCTGCTTTTCTGAATCCGAGTATGATGGCCGAGTTCAAAAAGATTCGCGGCCTGGCAATCGGCATTACGGGCATCGCCCAAAACAACCCCCCGATGGTTGGGGTGCTTTATCCCGGCAAGAGTGACGCCCTGCGGGGCCTGATTTTGGCGGGCCTGAGCGTGGCGGGCAAGGCGGGTGAGCCGATCGAAGGTATGCAAACCATCAACATTCCAAATGCACTGGCGGTAGCATACGATGACAAAGTGATTCTGCTGGCGCATCCGGCCGAACAACTCGCCTGGTGCGTAAAGCAATACAAGGGAATCACTTCCGAGCCGACGCTCGCTTCAAGCAATGAGTCGTTTGCAAAAGTCAGCAAAAAACAAAGACAGAATAACGCCTTCACTGCCTGGGTGAATGTCGATGAGACCTATTCGCGGCTGTTGCAGATGTTCCCCCCCGGCCAGGTTCCAAAAGAGATTCTTGTGGCCAACGCTTTCTGCGACTTTAGCAACATTGACTACATGGTCTGTTCAAGGTCGATTGAGCCGAATTGCTTTTCCGATACAACCGAAGTTGTGTTCAAAGAAGGCCATCAGTGCCTCGCGTATGATTTGATTCGAACTCCCAATATAGACAAGGCCGCTTTGAAGGCCGTGCCTTCCGACGCGGTTGTCATTGCGAGCTTCGCTTTGTCTGCCAGCGAGATGCAGGCCGATACGATACGTGCGAAGGTTAAAAACATCACCGGTCTCGACATTGGCCGGGAGATTTTCGCCAATGTTGAGCAGGTTACCGTCTTCGCCGTGCCGTCCAGGACCCCGAATCCTTTCTTCCCTGCATATATGGGGTTAGTGGTGACGAGCCATAACCCTCAGCAGACGCGTCAGATTCTCGCAAAAATCTTCGCAACCGCCAATACGGTGCTCAGCGGACAAGCCACGGATGGCAACGATTTGACCGCCGGGCGATACCAGGTTGGAATGGTCAAAAACAACCCCATATACTGCTATGTCGAACAGGTGGACAAGGCCACCATTCTTTCGATTAACCCCGACGTCACGCGGGCCGCTGTCGCTGCAATTAAAGACGGCAATAACGTCTGCAACGCGGGGCCTTTGGCCGGCTCGGTAAGCAAGCTGCCGCCGACCGCGAGCAAGCTGGTTTTGGTCAATGCCGGCGGCGCGATTCGCCTGGCGGGCCCGGCGATTAGAATCGAGTCCCTTAACGATGAACAGCGAAACAAGCTCAACGCCAATATCGAGCAGCTTGCCCGCGCTGCCGAACACACGACCATCGAAATGCGAACGGACGAGCAGCTCAACGACTTGACCGTCAATTCAAAACTGACCGGGTTTCCTCCGCTGAATCAGGTCTTTGGCTCGGTCACTCAAATCGTGCAGATTATCAAAGAGGCCAAGGCCGAGGCCAAAGCGGAACAGTTGCGAAAAGCAGCCCCCGCTACAATTGTGGCAGCGACTAAACCTCCGGTAATTGACGGCAACGAGGACAGCGTCTGGTCTGCCGCGAGGCAGTACAAAATAGCCAACGTGTTGTATTCACCGCCGGCGTCGCCTAACGACCTGTCAGCCGGCTATAAGGCGATGTGGGACCAGAACAATCTCTATCTGCTTGTGGACGTCAACGACGATGTATTAAAGCACGATGCGGAAGAGGGTTATCAGAATGACAGCGTAGAAGTCTTTATTGACGCCAAAGACAGCAAGTCCCCCCAATATGGTGATACGGATTACCAATATATTTTCATATGGGACAAGACCACGCCGGTAATGCAGGAGCTCAAGCATAATCGCAGCGAGGGCGTCCAGTACGCGCTAGTGACAACGGATAAGGGCTATCGTGTGGAAGTCAAATTCCCCTGGTCGACGCTCGGCACAAAACCATCCGTCGGCGCAAAGATTGGTCTGGACGTCCACGTAAACGATAACGACAGCGGCGGAAAACGCAAAACCAAGATTACCTGGCACGATACGCAGGACAACGCCTGGCAAAATCCGCAGGTCCTTGGAAACGCTGAGCTGGCAGGCCTTGTCGGCTGGTGGAAATTAGATGAAAAGGAAGGCACAACCGCCGCTGACAGTTCCGGGAACGGCAACGATGGAACGCTGGTAGGTAATCCCGTGTGGCGGCCTCAGGGCGGAAAAATAGGCGGCGCCATCGAATTCAGCGGCAAAGGCGATTATGTCGAAATTGCCAATGAATCCAATTTTGACATCACGGGCCAGATAACAATCTCGGCGTGGGTCAATATAACTTCTGTCCCGCAGGAGTGGACCGGCATTGTCACCAAGGGTGACTCGGCGTGGCGATTGTCCACCGATTTCGCTAACAACGTATTTCACTTCGGCCTTGCGCGAGAGAGCTATCTTAACGGAAGGACAAGGGTTGATTCGGGCCAGTGGCATAACGTTGTATGCGTCTATGACGGACGCAAGATGAGCATTTACGTCGATGGCAATCTGGACGTCTCAAAGCCGCAGACCGGTCCCATTGCGACCAATGACTTCCCGGTTTGTATCGGCGAAAACATCGAACTGACGGGACACTGCTGGAATGGCCTCATTGACGATGTTCGCGTTTATAATTACGCGCTTTCAGACAGTGAAATCATGGCTCTTGCTCGACCCGGCGAAGGCGCTGCTGCGGCAAAAGAAGGAATAGCAACGCCGAACAGTAGCCGGACTCGTCCCGGCGGGGATACCGCCGGCGCCACAAAGGCAGTGGAAACGCCGAAGCGAAACAGGACAGCCGGTAAATAAAGGGGCAGAACTTGAAGGTTGGACTTCGACAAGTTCAGTCGAATCGCGGCGGCTTTATTGCCGGGCGTAATCAATTACAGTGGGTGGTGCTGCTGCTGGCAGCGGCGGTGGTGCTGCCCACGGTGAGTTTGCTCTGGTTTATGAGCAGGGTGGTCGCCAACGAACGGCTGGTCGTAAAAGAGAAACTCGCCGCCCTGTATCAGGACAAACTCGCTGATGCCGCCAAGAAAACAGAGGTTCTCTACGCAGCCATGCTCAAGGCCCTCGACAAGGCGGAGCCGACTGGCAATCCGTATTCTTTTTTTACGAAGATTGTCCTGGAAAACGGTTTTCAGGGTGTGGTTATTGTGGATGCGAGCGGGGCGGTTGTCTATCCCGTATCGGCGGACGTGGTCGGCGACGATATTGTGCAGGGTAACCCGCTGGCCGGCGCCTGGCAGCTCGAGTTCACCGCCCGGCAGTATTCTGAAGCGGCGCAGTTTTACGACAGGTTCCTGGCAGATAATGACCCGCACGTGGCAATCGCGGCGATTATGGGCAAGAGCCGGTGTTTGTCCCGGCTTGGCCGGCTTGATGAGGCGATAGAATGCTGCCGCAAAGCCGCCGCTTTTGCGGCGCCGGCAAAAGGCGCGGATCCCGCTTTGCGTCTCGCAGTCGAAAACGCCCGGCTGTCACTTCTGACACTGCTCAAACAATCCGCGGAGCAGAGTGCTCCTTCCGCCCTTTCGTCACAGGGCCGCTCTGAACTTTTCCGCCGGACCGCCGGCGAGCTGATTGCCGACCTTTACAATACCTCCGGCGACCGGGCCTTGCTGCCCGCCAACCAGAACCTCTTCATCGCAAAACGACTTTTGCAAATACTTGCAAGCACGTCTTTGTTTGAGGGGCCGGCGACGGCTGAGAAAGACAGGATTGAAAAACTCGTCGCTGCCGAAGAACTTTCCATTTCCGTCGCCGAGAACCAGCGGCTGTTCACCGGGCGGCTCGACGGTTGCTTCCGGATTGACCTGGGGCAAAGGCCGGTATATGGCCTTCGCCATAAGACGCGGTCGGTCACGCTGCTGTGTCTGCTTGAAGATAAGGGTATCGAATCGGTTCTTGCCGGTTACCGCGACGCGTTCACCGGCTCCGAAACCTCTTACAGGATAGTCGATGTCTCGGGTGCTTATATGGCCGGCGAGCCGCAGCCGCAGGGCGAACCATTTGCTACTGCGACCCTGCCCGCCTGTCTGCCCGGCTGGAAGGTGGAACTGTATTTTAAGGGAGGCGAGGTCTTCGAGAAGGCCGCCAAAAGGCAAATCGCCGTTTATATCTGGACAGGCGTCCTTGTGATACTGCTTATACTCGCGGCGGGCGGTTTCGCGACGCGTGCGGTCGGCAGGCAAATCCGTCTCAACAAAATGAAAAACGATTTCATCGCCACCGTCTCGCACGAGTTAAAGACGCCCCTTGCTTCGATGCGGGTACTTGTCGATACCCTGCTTGAGGGCAACGTCAAGGACGAAGCCCAGACCGAGGAATACCTCCGTATGACGTCCAAAGAGAACGAACGGCTCAGCAGGATGATAGACAACTTCCTGACTTTCTCGCGGATGGAGCGAAACAAGAAGGCCTTCACTATCTCCGATGTAAAACCGGCTGCGATAGCCAATGACGCGGCAGAGGCGGTCAGGGCAAAGTTTGCGGCAAACAACTGTCAGTTTGCCGTTGATATCGCAGACAATCTGCCCGACATACAGGCCGACCACGACGCGATGGTCACAGTCCTCGTTAACCTTCTGGATAACGCCTGCAAATACACCGGTGACCAAAAACAAATCACGCTGAAGGTCTTCGCTGAAAAGGATAATGTCTGCTTTGCGGTTTCGGATAACGGCATCGGTCTGGCCCAAAGACATATTCGAAAGATATTCGACAGCTTCTATCAGGTTGACAACTCTCTTGCCCGAAAGGCCGAGGGTTGCGGCCTGGGCCTGAGCATCGTTAAATTTATCGTCGATGCCCACAAAGGCGCAATCTCTGTTGACAGCAAACCCGGGAAAGGAAGCGCCTTCACTGTTAAGATACCGCTTTCCGCGAAGGTTACTAATTAAAGGGTTATAATATGAAGACCGTCCTTGTAATCGAAGACAATCCCACAATGGTGCGTGCCCTTGAGGACAATTTTACCGCGAAGGGTTATCGGGTGAAGACCGCAGTTGATGGCGAGCAGGCCCTAACCGCCGCACTGGCCGACAGACCCGATATGATTATTCTCGATGTTATGCTGCCCAAAATCAACGGCTTCGAGGTTTGCAGCCGGCTGCGAAGCGAAAAGATCGATACGCCGATAATTATGCTTTCCGCGAAAGACCAGGATGCCGATATTATTACGGGTTTAAATTTCGGCGCCGACGACTACGTTACCAAGCCCTTCAGCATAAAGCAGCTTCTTGCCCGTGTTGAGGCATTGTTGCGCAGAACCGCTCAATCCGAACCGGACACGTATCGGTTCGGCGAATTTGAACTCGATGTCGCAAATCAGACGCTTACCCGCGGCGGGGCCAAAGTGAATTTAAGCCCCAAGGAATTCAAGGTGCTTCATCTGCTCGTCAAAAAGCAGGGCTCGGTCCTGACTCGTGAGGAGATACTCAAGACCGCATTCGGCTATGCGCGTTTCGTCAGCGAGAAGAACATCGACGGTTTCATAAAGGCCATCCGCGAGAAGATAGAGCCGGACTTGAACAAGCCGGTTTTTATCCATACCATAGTGGATATCGGGTATAAGTTTGAGCCGGTGTGAAATATGGAAACCATCCTGATAGTCGAAGATGACCCCACGATGCTGCGGGGTCTGAAGGACAACTTCGAGTTCAAGGGCTACAAGGTCCTGACCGCCTCCGACGGCGAGAAGGGGCTTGAGGCGGCTCTGAACGCCAGGCCCGATTTAATACTCCTCGATATTATGTTGCCCAAAATCAACGGCTACGAGATATGCCGGCTGGTTCGCGAAGAAAAACTTGAAATGCCCATTATTATGCTGACCGCCAAAGGCGAGGAGTCGGACATCATTCTCGGTCTCAACCTCGGCGCAGACGATTATGTCACAAAACCCTTCAGCATAAAGGAGCTTTTGGCCAGGGCCGCCGCTTTTTTGCGACGCGCCCGAACCCGGCAGCAGGATGTTTACGAATTCGGCGACTACCGTCTTGATATACCCGCAAGGGAACTCACCCGCAAAGGCAAGGAAATCCAGTTGTCGCCGAAAGAGTTCGACCTTCTGGAGTTTTTTGCCAAAAAGACCGGCCGTGCCCTTACCCGCGACGAGATACTAAATGCCGTATGGGGCTATGATTGTATCGTCACGACGCGCAGCATAGACCGCTTCGTCACTACGCTGAGGGAAAAAATCGAGCCCAAACCAGGCAGCCCCATATTCATTCACACCATCCGGGGCATCGGCTATAAGTTCGAACCGCCCGAATCGGGCCGCTGATATTGCCGAAAATCGCAAAAACGGGCGATTTGGGGTTCGGCTTAGGGTTCGCCGAGCCGGCCTTAACCTGCTATAAGTATCAAATTTCGGCTTTAGTTCAAAAGGCCGGATTGCCGATGCTATGCTAAAGATATACAAGGGCTGATTACGGCAACAGGGGTGGGTGTCGTAATCAGCGTATCTGTTGATATTTACAGGGCGACGTTAATCTTAAAGAATTTATCGGCGCTCTTTGGAACCAAAAATATCAGATAGATAAGGTGGTTTTTTGGAGATTACGATAATGAAGTCAAAGACAGAGAAAACGTATCGTATGGAACGTGCTGCCGAAGGTATTAACGCCTCGTTTGGTAAGATTGCTGTTGTGTGTCTTGCCTTAGTGCTGGGTCTGGCCTCTGCCAGTTACGGTTTAGTGATTGGCAACTGGGAAAGCCCCGACAACAACGACGGCTGGGTTCCGGGGTCAGATGATCCCCACGCTCAGCTTGTTCCCGACAGCCCAATCGGAGTCACGTTGGGGCACGGCAGTCTCCAGGTAACACCCGTCAATGTTGGTGCCTACTGGGTTCTCCGGTGGGAGACTCATTCGATACCGGACCTGACCGATGCTAATCTCCAGTTTGATTTGACAATGAAAGCTTCAGATTGGCCCGACCCTTGTTGGACTAAAGTTTGCGGCAAGGTTGCTATAAATAGCGATGGCCCCTCCGGCTGGAAAGAGTATGGGCCAGATGCTCCTAACAATAAAATTACAGTAATCAACAGAGATACTGGTGGTGATGCGAATTTTGATTGGCAATCATCTGAAGGTGACGCGAACAAGACCTATATCGTTAACGTTTCGGACTATGATTCGACGGGCGCCACCTGGTTCCAGATTAACGTCTCCATTCAAGGCGGCAACGGCGCAGGGCATTTCTACTTCGACAACGCGCGGGTGGTGACCCCGTACATGATAATCAGGAAGTGCACGGTCACGGCCGGCAAAACCCAGGGGCAGGACGCTTTTTCTGCGTCCGGAACACTCAATATTCCAGCAGACCTTAACGACCTTAACGACATAGACGAAATAGACGTCAACATTACCTCGCTGGCCGATGAAGAAGTGATTTACAGCGAGCCCCTCGCCTTCCATGTTGTTAAGAACAAATACACGTATAAGATTCCCAGTGGCCGGACGTCAGGAATTAC
>JBEKZA010000003.1:0-118230 GCA_049510335.1 Sedimentisphaerales bacterium
CTGGCAAGATGGTTGTGGTTATCGATTTCAAGCAGCAAACAGCCCACCAGCGCGGATGGGTCGACAAACTCGTGGACCACTTTGATCCGCTTGCGGAATGCTTCAGAGTACTTATTCTGCCATTCCTGTCGCATGCGAAGGGCCTCTGCGCCTTTGCCCGGATACGCTCTGTAACCCAACATAAACAACATTTTGATACTCCTTTCTTATTCTGTTCTACAAATCAGTATCTTTTACTGTACAGGCCTGAAAAGGTATCTGTGGTTGTGTGAAATTTCATCGACAGCAATAAAAAGGTCAGGATTCGGAGCGCCTGTCATCATTGAGAAATAAGGGTCCAGTTCCCTGGCTTTTTTCAGAATATCATCCGCCCCTTCTTTGTGTTCCGAATGACTTTTGTACTTGTATTGTACTCCAAGTGCGTACGCCCGCATCGGCAGTACAGGATTGGAGTCCAGATATCTCGTCACAGCGGCTTCACCTGCCGTTATGGCCTTTTGACGCAATTCGGCATTATCTCTCGCTGCCATCGCGGCCCATGTGTGATATATGCTGAGGTCCAAAAACAGGTAGGATTTTGCAGGGTCGATTTTTATTGCTTTTTCAAAACACAACACGGCATCATTAACATTGTCTGCGCTTAAGTATGCCTTTCCCATCTCTTCAAGCACGTCGGTATTGCTTTCGTGGTTCTTCATGACCTTTTGCCAGTACTCGACCCTGTTGGGGTCTTTTGGCATGAGTATCCACCTGGCTTTGGCGCCAAATACCTCGTCCATTCCCTCCAGTTTTTTTGCATATTGCTCTGCTTTTGATTTGTCGCCGCCCTTGTCTTCAGAAAGTGTTCCATAAATCTCAACAAGGTATAGCATCGCCTGACGATAATCCGGCTTGAGTTTCAGCGCTGATTCAAAGGCCTCACATACTCTGCCCATTTTCTCCTTGGTGTCAGGTTGGTCTTGCATCCAGGAGGGATAGGCTTGTAGCAAGGCAATGTGTCCCTCAAAAAAAGGGTATATCACGTTATTCGGGTCATTTTCAATTGCCTTTTCAATCGACTTCTGTGCCTCTCCAATTCTATCCTCTCTTGATTGCGGGTCTGGATGAAGCGCCATATAAAACTTGGTTCTCGCAAGCTCATAATGCGCAGACGCATTATGCGGATTTTCCTGGATGGCTTGCTCAAGAAGCGCTCTTGCGTCGTCAACTTTGCCCTGCATTCTCAACTTGTATGCATCCGCCGCGACATTCTTTGAGTCCGTTTCTCCCTTCGCGGCCCCGGCCAGAACGCACAAACCCAGCATTACAACAACACACAATCCAGCTAATGCAGTTTTTTTCGCAGCCATTTTTGTTCTCCTTTCCAAGTTACTTACTACATACAAGGTTTACATATATTAACCCAAAACGATTGGGCTAAAAGTCGATTATTTCTAAGTTGTAGTATAGGGCATTTGCTGCCTCAACAGCCAAATCAATGTGACTCCCGTTACTATCCCGAGGAGTCCCGAAGACGCTATTAGACCCACCACCTGTAGACGCACCCCCAGGATTTGACTTACAATTCCAAATCCAATCACGACTAAGCCCCAGCCGGCCGCACTTGCAGGCACCCACCATCCTGACCGACGTACCTGGTGCCGTAATATACGCTGTTGAAGCAGGCCCGTTAGTGTTCCGCCCAAAATGAAAAATAATGTCCACACCTGAGCGCCAAGCGGACCGAGGTCATCGGGGTATCCGTAGACATGACACACGACTCCGTGGATGCTTGAGGATATAGTGAATCCTATTATACTTGCCGGCACCCAAAAACCAGCCCGCTGGACGACACGCCGTAGTGCAAGCCACTGCATCAAGCTCACCACGGCGACTACGACGATAAATGCCGCGGCATTATCCAGCCCTAATTTGAGTATGATGGAGCCCTCGTGGACGCCGATAATCAATCCTGCAACTGCCACGAAGACGAAACCCAGGGGGAAGCCAATAGCCCACCCGGCAATTGTGAGTAGTACCCATCGTAACCCAAAACGCCATCCAATCTGTCCACCGTCTGTTTTTATCGCATCCATTTCTGTTCTCCTTTTCATATTACTTGCTACATATATGGTTAATATATTAACTGTTGTCTCAAAACAACAGAACTGTAATCCTGCCTTTTTAACTTCTAAACCCGGAGAGTTCTCCTTACTTTCTCCAGCATCCCTGCCATTCTCTTGAGTTCCGCGGCATCCAGCGGAGCCATTGCTTCTTTTACTTGTTTGAGGTAATGCGGCTCAACCTTTGTGTAAAGGTTTTTCCCTTTGCTGGTGAGCTTGATGATATTGTATCGGCGGTCGTTTGCGTGAGCGGTGCGGCTTACAAGTTCCGCCTTTTCCATCCGGTCCACAAGCGAAGTTATATTGGCGCGGTTGACTAACATCATATTGCTGATTTGTGCCTGGCTTAGGCCGCCTTCTTTGCCACTCTCGTAATATAGCAGGTTCATCAGGTTAAATTGCACGTCCGTCAGGCCGAATTGACCGAAAAAGTCATCCGCCCGCTTTTTCATTATCGAAGCGGTGTAATATATGTTCAAAAGCGCCTCGTGTGCCGGCGACGCAAAGTCCGTTTTTAACCCCAGTTCTTCCTTCAAAGCCATATCAAGCTCCTTATCGACGATTTATAGTTCGTATCTTAACTATATATATCAAAACTAATCTGTCAAGCATTTTTTAAGAAAAAAAGCAAAAAATTATGTCTAACGTAAGTGTTTGTTACATATCAAGTTGCGGGAGATATAGATTAACGACGCTGACAAAGAGCAGCGAAAGTGGTAGCATGGCTTTCGTTATGAGAATGCCATTGACAAAATATGGCTGGCCGCAAGTGGTGTTTTTCCCGGTGGCGTTGCTGGTGTTTATGGTTGTGCTGTGGTTCGGAGCACATCCGACAACGCCCGTCTGGCTGGTTCAATACGTCGAGATTGCACTGGGGGTAGTATTTTTGTGGACATTGTCGTTTTTTCGAGACCCCCAAAGGGTGGTGCCACAGGACAAAGACGTCTTGCTTGCGCCGGCTGATGGGACGATAACCGATATTGAGACCGTCGATGAAAATGAGTTTATCAAAGGCAAATCGCTGAAAATCGGCATTTTTCTGAGTATTTTTGACGTGCATATAAATCGAAGCCCCTCCAAAACGAAGGTCGAGAAAATCATATACCACGAAGGTCAATTCCTTGACGCGAGAAACCTGGAATCGGGCAGGGTCAATGAGTCGAATGACCTTTGGCTGACGAGAATAGAGCCGCCTTGTGACAAGCTGATAGTCCGGCAGATAAGCGGCGCGATAGCGAGAAGAATCGTTTGCAGAACGAAGCCCGGCGATGAATTGCTTATGGGCCAGCGTTTTGGTATGATAAAGTTCGGTTCGAGAACCGAGTTGTATGTGCCGTTGCGCGATGATGTTAAGTGCATAGTGCGGACAGGCGACAAAGTGATGGCGGGGCTGACGCCGATAATAAGGTATATATGAGCGAGCACGAATCAGGGCCGATTGGTAGTGGCAGTCAAAAGCCGACGCGGATTAGGACTGAGGCAGCCAAGGAAAGCTTCCTTCGGCGGATGCGGAGGCAGCGGCTCAAATACATCACCATCCTGCCGTCGTTAGTGACGATAATCAACGGCGCGTGCGGTTTTGCCGCCATAAGTTTTGTCAGTCAGGCCGCAAGCTCCGCGACGGGACAGTTTTCTTATCATCGACTCGTAGTGCCATATTTTGCGCTGGCCGGCTATATGATTCTGCTGGCGATGGTGGCGGATATGCTGGATGGACGCCTGGCGCGTATGAGCCAGAGCACGTCGAGCTTCGGCGGGCAGCTGGACAGCTTGTGCGACATAGTCAGCTTTGGGGTAGCGCCGGCGTTTTTAATGCTCAAGATTCTTGAGCACAAGCTGGCGGGATTTGCCGAGACGGGCGCGCCTGGAATTATTATCGGTTTTCTGGAGCGATTCATCTGGCTGGCGGCGGCGGTATATATGAGCTGCGCGGCGATTCGTCTGGCGCGGTTCAACGTGGAAAACGAGGAGGACGAGTCGGCCCATATGAGTTTTGTGGGGCTGCCCACGCCTGCGGCGGCGGGCGTTATCGTCAGTTTGGTGATATTTCATCAGGAGGCGGTGCCGGACATTTTGACTCACCCGGGCCGCGACTGGTCGGCAGGAGGGCTGGTGAATTTTCTGCTGGACGACCTGGTGATATATGCGCTGCCGGTGATTGCCCTGGGACTGGCGGTGCTGATGGTAAGCCGAATCCGATACTCGCACGTCATCAACCAGTATATAAGGGGCAAAAAGCCATTCGCACACCTAATCAGGACCTTATTGTTTTTCGGGCTGATAATCTGGAGTCGGCAGGTCGCATTTGTGGTGATTTTCTGCGGTTTTGCGGCCAGCGGTTTTCTGAAATGGTTCTATTACAGGGTCGTCCGCAGAGACCAGCCCGCTGCCGACGAAGCGGCGACCGCCGCTTTGGAATAGGCAAGAGCAGGCCGGTACAGCTCAAAAGTGATTTTCTGCTGTTTACTATTTTCCGTTTTTCATAAATAAAAAAACGATGGGGGTCGTATGGTCGAGGGCAACATAATAAAACGACACATAGCCGAGAAGGTTTCGCTGCTTGTCATTTTCATCATTTCGCTGCTGGCGGCCTGGCTGGTGATAACGTTTAGGTCGGGGATTCGGCTGTCGGCCCCTATCGAGCTGAACCGGTCGGGATTGGCGGTTTCACTGCCTTCGGGCGGCGGCTGGCAGTACGAGAGGCAATGGAAGCGTGATGACGACGGCTTTACCGTCAGCAGCGCCTTTGCCGTAGGGGCGGGGGCAAACCAGTCATATACACGCTGTCATTATCTGCTGGCCTCACGACAGCTCACGCCTGAGGAGCGTTTCAGCGAGGTCTCGGCAGGGATTGGCGGAGAGGTGGTCAAGATGGGCCGGACGACAGCAGGAACGTTTGTTGTTGACTGGGCAAAGATAACAGGGGACGCCGGATTTGAGATGATGTTCGGCGTCTGCCCGCTTCCGGCCGGCAGAGAACTCGAAATCGAGGTTCTGCAAACCGCCGCCGCCGATGGTTTGGCGGAAAGCATTTTTGAGCGGATTGTGAAAAATATCCAGTTCAGCGACAATGGGCTTTTGCAGGCGGGCGAGAATATCGTACGCGAGGTCAGAGGTTCTGCGCCGGATACAGAGAGCCAGCCGGTTTCTTTTTTCATATTGACCGATGCGCGCGGGCAGACCATCGGCTTTACGATGGACGCGATAACAGCCCAGAAGGACAAAGACCCAGCCATTAAGGCAGCGAGCTATTATTACATACGCGGCGGGTCTGCGCCCGAGGAGGAAGTCGGCATTTTTAGCGGGGATAAAACCCTTTCAAAGTTCGCCTGGAAAATTGAGAGCAGCTCGCGGGCGGGCAGCAAAGGTATAGAAATGACGGCGGACGCCAATACGATGGTTGTTCGCTTTGCCGCGGGCAGACAGGCCAGCAAGGAAAGCAAATATACGCTTGGCGAGGCGGCTGTGCCGAATGCCATTCTGGACCTGGCGCTGAAGAAAATGCTGGACAGCAACCGACAGCAAATCATCGTTGACCTGATGAGGCCGGACGGGACCATTACTCCGATGCTCATAGAGAAGCTGGAGCCGGCGAAAAAAACCGCACAGGCCCGGCAGGATGAGCAGCCGGTCAATTACGCTCTCAGAACAGAGATACTGGACGGGCGGGGCCACTGGCAAAAAATTTACTACGACGGCAACAAGCAAATAACCAGGGCGCTGCTCGGACAGGGAAACACATACACACTCCGGCGGGCCGACGTCAACGAAATAGCGAAGATGTTTCCAGAGCGCGCCGACCTTGTCCACAACCAGAATCAACTCCTCGACCGCGACGGGCTTTAGAAGAAAAGCTGCGAATCAGGCGTGACCACGAAGCGACGAGACGGTACTGCTTATCCGCTCTATGGCGTAATCTATTTCTTTCTCGGTGGTGAAACGGCCAACGCTGAACCGGACAGCGCTGGCCGCTGAATCTTCGTCCACGCCCATTGCCCTGAGAACATAGTTGGAGCCGGACGTTCCGGACTCACAGGCGGAGCTTGCGGAAGCAGCGACGTCGGGAGTGTTGGTGAGTATTGAAACGGCGTCCACTCCCTTAAACGAAATGTTCGCGGTATTGGGCAGGCGTTTTGCGGGGTGGCCGTTTATTTGTATATCGGGAACGGTTTCTCTCAAGCCATCTTCCAGTTTCTTTCGCAGGTTGGCTGACAGGGAGGGTTTGTCGCCCAATTCCTCTTCGCATAGTGCGCACGCCGTGCCGAGACCGACTATTCCGGGGACATTTAGCGTTCCGCTACGGAGAAAATGTTCCTGGCCTCCGCCGTCGATTTGGGCAATCAACCGGACGCGAGGATTTTTATCCCGCACGTAGAGCGCACCAACTCCTTTGGGGCCATAGATTTTATGCGCCGAGAACGCCATCAAATCGGCGTTTATCCGATTGACGTCCACCGCGAGTTTCCCGACCGCCTGGGTGGCGTCGCAAAAGAAAAGTATTCCGCGTTTTTTGCACATCGCGCCAATTTTGTCCACCGGGTTAATCGTTCCCACGACGTTATTCGCCATCATAACGCAGACGAGTATCGTTTGTTCCGTCATCGCATCCGCCACCTGCCGGGCGGAAACACAGCCGAAGGAATCGGGCAAAAGCAAAGTCAGCGAGAAACCCTGCTGCTCCAGTCGCCTGCAGGGTTCGAGGACGGCTTTATGCTCGATGGCAGACACTATGATATGGTTGCCTCTTTCGCGATACGCCTCGGCTGCGCCCTTAATCGCCAGATTGCAGCCCTCCGTCGCACCGGAGGTGAAGACAATTTCCCTGGCGGAGGCGCCTATGAGCGAAGCCGTCTGACTGCGGGCGGTTTCGACCATATCCCTTGCCTGGCGTCCCAGTGAATGGCTTTCGCTGGAAGGGTTCCCGAACGCCGAGGTGAAAGCGGGCATCATACTTTCCAGCACCCGCTTATCGAGGGACGTGGTCGCGTTGCAGTCGAGATATACGGGTTTATTTATTTTCGCTTCCATCGCGAATCCTATGGCTCGATAAACTCAAAGCGTTTGTGAACGCAACAGGGGCAGTCGGCGTTTTTAGTCAGCTTCGAGACATCAATCTGTTTGACAACGTTGTTCCAGACGTCAAAAGCAAGCAGGCATTGCCCGGCTTTGTCCGAGTTGCCGGAGAGAATTTTTAATGCCTCCGACGCCTCGAACGCAGCGACCATTGCGACCGCCGGGCCAAGAACGCCTGCTTGACGGCAGGTCTGGCCATTGCACGCGGCGGGCGAATCGAGCAGACATCGCAGACATGGGGTCCTGCCGGGAATTATGGCCATCACCTGCGATTCTGTGCCGAGTACGCCGGCGAACACCCACGGTTTGGATTTTTTTACTGCGCAGTCGTTAATGATGAACCTCGCCGGGAAATTATCCGTTCCGTCGATAATCACGTCAACGTCTTCGGTCAGGCGGTTTGCTGTCAGCCGGTCTATTCTTGCGAAGACCGTTTCAATTGCGCAATCGCTGTTGATTTCCCGCAGGTGGTTTGCGGCCGCGGTTATCTTGAGGATGTGTTCGCTCGCGTCTTTTTCGGTGAACAGTGTTTGCCTGTGTATGTTGGTAATCTCAACGCGGTCATCGTCAACCAGCCGGATTCGCCCGACGCCGGCGCGGACAAGCAGTTCGGCGACCCATGAGCCGAGTCCGCCCACGCCGACGATTAAGGCGCTGCTGCTGACGAGCCGGCGCTGGCCCTCTTCGCCGAAGGGTTTGAGTGTTATCTGTCTTGCGTAGCGTGACAAATCCTGATTCTTCATTTGCGGCGCCTACGTTCGCTGATTCGACGCATCAAATCACGCGGGAGGCAATTTCCCTTTTATCCACCCGCCTCCGAGGAGACACTCCTCGGAATACACCACGGCCGCCTGGCCTGGCGTCACCGCCTCCAACGGTTTGTCAAAACGAACCTCAAAAGTATCTTTTCCGGTAACGAGGACCTTGGCGGTTGCGCCTCGATGATTATACCTGATTTTCACCTTCGCGTCGAAGCTCGCAGGCACATCCACCTGCCAGTTGGCGCAATCAGCCGTCAATCCGCCTACCAGCAGGTCTTTTTTTGTGCCGATGGTCACATCAGCCGTCTGCGGGTTTATATCGGTGACGTAAACGGGCTGGCCCGCCGCGACGCCGGTGCCGCGACGCTGACCAATGGTAAACCTACCGTAGCCGTCGTGTTTGCCGACGATTTTGCCTGACTGGTCAATGATATTTCCCGGCCGCAGCGCCCTGCTGTTGTGCGCCTCGAGTAATTTCACATAGTCGCCATCCGGGACAAAGCAAATATCCTGACTGTCGGGCTTGTCGTGGACCTCCAGTCCCAGTTCTTTGGCGATTTCCCTGACGGCCTGTTTATTTTTCAACCGGCCGATGGGAAAAAGGATTCTGTCGAACTTTTCACGGGGAATACTGAATAAGACGTACGACTGGTCTTTGCCCGGCGCAAGAGCCGGCGCGATGGCGAGTTGTCCTTTATGGTCGATGATTCTGGCATAGTGTCCCGTCGCCACGTATTGCACACCCAGAGAATCCGCCAGCTCAAAGAGTTTGCCGAACTTTATTTTCTCATTGCACCGAACACAGGGGTTTGGCGTTCGGCCGGTTTCGTAGTCGGCGATGAAGTTGTTTATGATTGCCTCAAAATCTTTGGACGCCGGCAGGGAAATGAATTTTACTCCGAGCTTTGCGGCGATTCGCCGGGCGTCGGCTGCGTCCTGCGGGGTGCAGCAGGAGCGTGCGTTGCTCTCGAAGGCCCGTTCCATTTGCAGACAAAGGAATACGGCTGTGACGTCGAACCCTTCCCTGAGGAGCAACGCGGCGGCCACGGCCGAGTCAACACCGCCGCTAACGGCGACCAAAACCCTTTTTTGCATATCAGCATTCTTCTCGTTTATGAGAATCGAAAAATAGCGCAGATGAGGATAGCAGATTGGGCTTTATTTTGGCAGCGCCTTTTCGTAGGCGGCAATCGTGCGGTCCATAAAGCGGCTGTAATCGGTATCGACCACGCAGCGAGATTTATCCGCCTCGAACCACTCGATTGAGCATTTGACGCCCTGCACAAAAGGAACCGTGGCAACGAAATCAGGGACAAAGCGTTTGATTTTGCTGTTGTCAAAAACCTCGCTGCAGGTCTTGTCGCCTAAAAGCGTGCCGATATGTTCGGGGTCGATTTTGATGATGAAATCCGAGGAGATATAAACGGCATTTAATTTTACTCCCGCGGCGTCGGCTATCGCCTGGTATATCTGGTTCCAAGTCAGCACCTCATCGGAGGTAATGTGGAACGCCTGGCCGATTGCCTGAATGTTGCCTATCAGGCCGATGAAACCTTTGGCGAAATCGGTGTTGTGCGTCATCACCCAAAGAGAGGTGCCGTCGCCGTGAATGATGACTTTTTTGCCTTTGCGCATCCGGTCAACAATGGTCCAGGGTTTTGGCCAGCTATTAATCGCGGCGGGTATCATTGTCACGCCGTAGGTCAGCGACGGCCGGACGATTGTGACGGGAAAACCGTTGTCACGGTACTCAGCGATAAGGCGGTCTTCGCATGCGATTTTATCCCGCGAGTACTGCCAGTAGGGATTAGCCATTAGCGTCGATTCAGTGATGAGCCAGTACGTGACGGGCTTTTGATAGGCCGAGGCGGAGCTGATGAAGATATATTGGCCGACGCTTCCTTTGAAAAGTTTTATGTCCGCTTCGACATCTTTCGGCACATAAGCCCGCCAGTCAACGACGACGTCGAAGGTTTTGCCTTTGAGCGTTTTGGCAAAGGCCGATTTATCCTCGATGTTGCCCTTGATGACCTTGGCGCCTTTTGGGACAAATTCGCTGTGCTGTCCGCGGTTAAAAAGATAGAGGTCGATTCCTTTTTCGACGGCCAGCTTCGACACGGCCGAGCTGATTATTCCCGTTCCGCCGATGAACAACACTTTCATTTTTCTACCCCATCTCTACAACGATTTCGTTTTCTTTTTGCATTTTGGAAACAGGAATGAGGTTGCCGTCGAGGGGCTGGCCGTTGAGGGTGATTCGTTTAACGCCTTTCTGGACGCCATTGGGATTTACAACTTTGATGTTGAGCGTCTTGTTGCGGAACCGGCGTGCGGCGGCAAATTGCTTCCAGGAGGATGGAATGCAGGGGTCGATAAGAAGGCCTTTGTAATCAGGCCGGATGCCTAAGATGTATTGCGTCGCGGCGTAATACGCCCAGGAGGCGGCGCCAGTCAGCCAGGGGACGCGCGATGCGCCGTAGCGCGGGCTGAAAATGCTGTGCGTGTATTGCGAGTAAACGTATGGCTCGCTGCCGCGAATCTCGGCCTTATCGTTGAATGAGGCGGGCATATAGCTGTGGAAATATTTGAACGCCCTGTCGCCGTGGCCAAGCATCGTTTCAGCCATAACTGCCCAGCCCTGCGTGTGGTTGAAGATACTGCAGTTTTCCTTGGAGCCCTTGTTGAACACAATCGAGCGAATCTCGGCGCAGGGGATATTTTCATAAGGCGGAGCGCAAAGCATAAGGCCGTAATCGGTAGCAAGCTGTTTATTGACCTGGTCCATAACCTGCTCGGCTCGCTTCTTGTCGGCGTGGCCGCTGATGACGCCCCAGGATTGCGTGTTGAGGTAGATGGAGCCCTGCTTGTTTTCATGTGAGCCGATTTTCTCGCCGGATTCCTTGTAGGCGCGGACGTACCATTTGCCGTCCCAGCCGAATTTGTCGAGTTTTTTATCGATTGCCTCGAGCTGTTTTTGCGCCCATTTGATTTCGGCGGATTTACCGAACATATCACAAATTTCGATATAAGTAACAAGGCCGTAACGCACCTGCAGGGCGACAAATACCGATGTGCCTTTTGTGCCTAAGCGGAGACAATCGTTCCAGTCGGCGAAAAGTCCCGAGGGCAGGCCGTTTTTGCCGGTGCGTTTGAGATTGAATTCGATTGCCCGGCGCAAATGACCGAGGACGGTGGCCTTGCCTTTATCGGCGTAGGGCAGAACCTTATTATAAAAGTCGATATCGCCCGTTTCCTTGACATAAGTTGTAATCGCGTTGAAAAGCCAGAGGCAGTCATCGGAGCGGTATTCATCCTCTTTTGGCGGTTTTTCTTTGCCGGGTTTGTGGGTGAAGGCCATCACGATTGACATCGCGCCGCCCGTGGAGCACTGGCCCGTAATCATAAGCTCGAGTCGTTGTTTTGCCTCTTTGGGGATGACGTGCATAACGCCCATAAAGTCCTGGACGGTGTCGCGGTAGCCCAGGCCATCGCGTTCGCCGCTGTAAATCAAGCTGGCCATACGCGACCAGGCGTAGGTGATGAGGCAGTTGAACGGGCTCCACATATTCATCATACTGTTGAATTGCGCATCGGGCGTTTTGACAGAGAGGCCCTCGATGCGGCTGTGCCAGTATTTGCGGAGCTTTTCAAACTCCTCTTTTACCTTGGCGATATCGCCGAACTGTTTGACTGTTCTTTTGCCCTCGATGGCCGCCTTGCCGACGCCCATCAGAACGACAAGCTCTTTTGACTGGCCCGGTTCGAGGTCAACATCGATTTGGATTGTACCGCAGCCATCGTCGCCGACGGCCTTTGAGCCGGTGCATTTGCCTTTTTCGACGACCATCGGATTGGCGTAGCCGCGATACGGGGTTATGAATACGTCGCGGTCGGTATCGAAGCCGACGATTTCACCGCCGAGGAAGGCGAGAAAGCTGCGGTTGTCCTGGCCGGTTATGAGAACGGAGCTGCCGTAGTCGATGATGCCGTCAACGAAGTCCATTTTGACTATGCCGTGCGAGTATTGCAGATTGAGGAAGTCGTGGAAGCACTGCCAGGTGTTCGGATACTCGACGAAGGTAAACAAGCTCAGGTTTCTTTTCACGGCGTCTTTGTTTGTGACCTTGAGCAGCCAGCATTCAAAGTGCTTGCCAAGCGGGACGAAATAGGTGGTTTCCGTCTCAATCTTTGAATACTGGGAGTTGATAATTGTGTAGGCGGTGCCGTGGCGGCAGGTGGATTTATACTGGTCCAAGGGTTTACCCACGGGCTGCCATGCGTTTGACCAGTAGTCGCCGGATTGTTTGTCGCGGACATAAATATATCTTCCCGGCTGGTCAGTCGGGACATCGTCGAAGCGAATTCGAGAGATGCGTCCCTGGGCAGCGGAACGGAAGAAGCTGTAACCGCCCGCGTTATTGGTGATTATAGCGCCGTATTCGGTTGAGCCGAGATAATTGGCCCACGACCGCGGCGTATCAGGTCTTTCGATTACATATTCCCTGTTGGCGTCGTCAAAATAACCGAACCGCATAGTCCACCTGCTCCTCAAATATAATTGTTAAACCTGACCGCGGCGAGATTCGAGGGTCGCCCGGATTTCCTCACAAATCTTCTTTGTAAGCGGCACCTGCAAAATAAAGATTATCACCAGGGTCATCCCGACAAGAGGGATACTGGCGAGCGTCACGCGAATCCAGAAAACTGTTTCAGGCGTCTGTACCGCAAGGACAGCATTATACCCTATCCAGGAGAGGACAGACCCCGCCAGCAAACCTCCCAACGAATTGCCCAGTTTTAGAATATACGTTCCGCAGGAGGTAAAAGAACCCTCTCGCCGCTTGCCGGTATGAAGCTCATCATAATCGATAACATCTGCGCAGATTGAGCCGTACAGCATCCAAAGGCCGGAGGCGGTAAGCCCCATCAGGCAGGAGGCGACCGTTTGCAGCCACTGGATAGCAGGAGTGTAAAGATACCAGGAGCCGGCGTAAGCGATTATGCCGATAAAGGCGGTGACAATCAGCGCATTGCGTTTGCCTGCGAAATGCGCGACCCTGTTGAGCACAGGAGCTCCTATAAGTCCGCCGAACATAAACGCCATACCCATCCAGAAATTCCAAGCATTGCCTGAAACGGTATCGCCGGCACAGACATAATAGACCGTCGCGTAATAACCCAGTGTGCCAAGCATACTCGTGCCGAGGTTAAAAGATGCGCCAACCAGCAGCATAAACAGAAACGGCCGGCAGGTAAGGGTTTCATAAAATGAGCTTTTAAGAGAGACACGCTCCTGCTTTTTCTTCACAACGAGTTTTTCATAATAGCGTTCTTTGACGTTGAGGAAGATTATTATGGCGAAAATCGCCATTACGACGCCGAGGATACAGGTATATACCCGCAGACCGAGAAGGACATTTTGTTTGCCCGTGCCGGGGACAAGAAACCACGCGAGGTTAGTAAACCGCAGCCCGTAAAAGTTGGCCACCTCGAAGACCTTCTGCATCGCGCTTCTGTAGGTCATAATCGAGGTGCGTTCCTCATAGTCGGGGGTCAATTCATTGGCCAAACTATTAAAGGGCACGGTGAAGGTGCTGAAGATGGGGATGTAAATCATATTGGAAAAAATCATATACCAGAAAACAGCCGATACTCCGAGGAATGTCTTATCCGACCAGGCAGGCGAAACCAAAAACATTATGGGCAGTCCCAGGCCGCATAAAATGCCGGAGATTAAAATGAAGGGACGCCTCCGGCCGTATTTTGTCCGGACGTTGTCTGATATCCAGCCCACAAACGGGTCAGAAAAGGCGTCATAAAGACGGATTATCGTCAGCGCCAAGCCTACCAGCCAGGGAGAAACTCCCAGGTAGATATTAAATACCGCGAAGGCGACGCCCGGATAGAGCCAGAGGCCCCACATATCCAAAGCGGTTCCGAGACCGTAACATACCTTTGTACGAATCGGCAGGCGGTCGCGCACCAACTGGCCGGGATTGTTGGCGGTTATCTCCTGTGCCATTTTAGCTCCTTCTCAAAATGTTTTAGTGGCTTATTCCGGTGCGGTTAAAATTCCGAGTTTTCCTTGATATACTTGATTAACTCATCGACCTGCGTGAACGCCAGAGCGGTGCAGGTATCGGCGGCGCCGTAATAAATTGCGATTCTGCCCGTGTCGGCATCGTATATGTTTGCGCAGGGGAACACAACGTTGGGCACAAAGCCGGTTACCTCATACAATTTTTCAGGCGTTAAGATGTAATCGCGGGTCCTGTATAGCACCTTCCATGGTTTATCGATATCGAGTATTACCGCGCCATAGCTGTAAACGAATCCGTTGCAGGTAAAAGACACGCCGTGATAGAGCATTAACCAGCCCTCGGTGGTCTCAATCGGGGTCGGGCCTGCGCCGATTTTAGTGCCCTGCCACCAGCCGCTGCCTCCCCTGCTCATAACGTGTTTGTGATTTCCCCAATAGACAAGGTCCGGACTTTCACTCATATAGATATCGCCGAAAGGCGTATGTGCACTGTCGCTGGGACGGCTGAATAATATATACTTGCCGTTGATTTTTCTTGGGAAAAGAACGCCGTTTCTGTTGAAGGGCATAAGAGGGTTCGGCATACGGATAAAGGTTTTGAAATCCGTGGTCCTGCCCAGGCCGATTGACGCCCCGTGCATATCGTCGCACCATACTATATAGTAGGTATCGTCAATCTTCACAAATCGCGGGTCATAACCATAGCTAATCGGGTTTGGTTTGCCTTTTTCGTTGACCCAGTCAATTGGGTCAGGCCCGATTTTCCACTTGATACCGTCTTTGCTTTTTCCGAAAAATAACGTCGCGCGACCGTTTCTCTGGTCGGCCCTGAAAACCCCGACGAATTCGTCTTTGTGCGGCAGGACAGCGCTATTGAAAATACGCGCCGCCTTTGGAATCGGGTTCCAGTCAAGGACGGGATTTCCGCTGTATCTCCATATGACGTCGATACAACCCTTCGGCTTATCCTCCCAAGGTATGTTCGGCAGTGGTTCACCTATGATTGTTTTCTTTTTCATCTTTTCACCCTTTTTCAAAGTAGATTAAAAAATAACATGTTACGCGGTCGCAACGCCTTCGCCGCTGGCTTTGCGTCTGTCCTCAAGGTCGGTCTTTATTTTCTTCATCATCTTATCATCGAGGATGTAGAAGAATATCAAGACAACGGATAAAATGCCGAAAATTGCGGGGATAGTGCTCATAAGCATAACTATCCCTTTATTTGCCTGAGCCGACTGTATCTGGTTGGGTATAAAATTATAGGAAGAAAGCAACGCCCCGGTAAAGGCCGCGCCAAGCGCCCAACCAACCTTTTGTGACATTGCCGAAGCTGAGAACACAAGACCTGTCGCCCTTCTTCCTCTCTTCCATTCCGAATAATCCGCAGTATCGGCATACATCGCCCAGATAACGGGCGATAACGGGCCTCCGGTTAAAGAACCAATAATCTGCAATGCAAAAATCAGGAACATATTTTCCGGCTTTAAGAAGTAAAACGCGCCGGTAGATACAATCGCGATGCCGAATATGGTGAAAAACGCGTTTTTCTTGCCCATTAAATTGACCGCAAAGGGAACAAGGAGCGTGCCCAGAATCGCACATAACTGCCCTACCGCGCCGAAAGCGGAAACTATTTCCTCGAATCCCAGATGAAATTTCCAGAACACCAGGTTTAACGGAATGGAGATAGAGCCGTTTTGCGTGATATAGTATTTGAAATAGTAATTGGTCACTCCCATTCTCGTTGAAACGAACAAAATCATAGAAAGGGTCGCGAATAAAAGTATTATCCAGGGGCCATTGGTAACCAAATCCGATAAATCTTTTCCTACCGATGTTTTCTGGCTTTTTTGAGGTTTCACTCTTTCTTTAGTCAGCAGGAATGTCAAGGTAAAGAAGACAACCGCAACACAACCATATATAAAAATTGTATAAGTCCAGCCCTTCGGGTCTGTTGAATCTACTCCATTTCCGAGGTGCTTGGCCAAAATCAATGACGTCAATGTAACTATAAATCCGGCGGTATAAGCAAACGCGAATTTAAAAGAAGAAGCGCCGGTTCTTTCCTTGGAATCGGGACTTAAAACCCCGAGCAGTGAAGAATATGGGATGTTGATTGCAGCGTAACAGGCTCTGAAAAGAAAAAGAGAAACATAAGCATAAATAAGTTTTCCTGTCGGCCCCAAACCCGGAACTGAAAAAGTAAATATTGCGGAAACCATGAGCGGGACAGACATCCAGATTAAATATGGTCTGAACTTTCCCCAGCGGGTCTCGGTCCTGTCGGCAATCATGCCGATAACGGGGTCAATAATACCGTCGAAAATCGTCGCCAAACCAATCATCAAGCCGGCGACTGCCGCCGCCTTTTTCGGATCAGCGGCAATTTTGAAGACATCCGTATAGAAGAGCATCAGATTTCCCACGATGCACTGCCAGAACAGCACTGACGCTAAATCACCGAATCCGTAACCGACTTTCTCTCTCAGTGGGAGTTTCTCGATTTCGCTGTTCATTAGGTATCCTCTCTCGTTTTTTGGTTTACCTGTTAAAGCCCGGATTTTAGGGCATAATGTTAACGGGCCTTTTAGGCGATTGCAACCCTTTTTCGCGGGCGCCCGGACAGCGAATCTCGCTTGACGAACCGGCTTAAAACGGGTATCCTTATGCGCTTTCCCGGTGCTCAAACAACATAGTGTCGGCTTTAAAATAAGAAAGGAAGTAAGATGTTTACGACAATAGCAGATGTGAAGGCAAGAGAGATATTAGACAGCCGGGGCAACCCCACGGTTGAGGTGGATGTTATTCTGGAAGACGGCTCATTCGGACGCGCCGCGGTGCCCTCGGGCGCAAGCACAGGCGCCCACGAGGCGGTCGAGCTGCGTGATACCAGCGCAAAGCGGTATATGGGCAAAGGGACGCTCGGCGCGGTCAAGAACGTCAATGAGAAAATCGCCCCGTCGGTGAAAGGGATGGACGCCCTGGCCCAAGAGGACGTTGACCGGCTGATGATAAAATTGGATGGCACGCCGAATAAAGGAAAGTTCGGCGCAAACGCGATACTGGGCGTGTCGCTGGCCGTGGCAAAGGCGGCGGCATCAGCGTCGTGCCTGCCTTTGTATCGGTATCTCGGCGGGTGCAACGCGAATATCATCCCGGTGCCGATGATGAACATCCTCAACGGCGGAAAACACGCCGACAACAACGTCGATTTCCAGGAGTTTATGGTTGTGCCCGTCGGGGCGCCGACCTTCGCCGAGGCGCTGCGTATGGGGGCAGAGACGTTCCACACCCTCAAGAAAGTGTTGAAGGAAAAGGGCTACAACACAAGCGTCGGCGACGAAGGCGGTTTCGCGCCGTCGCTGAAAAGCAACGAGGAGGCGCTGGAAGTGGTGATGGACGCGATAAAAAAGGCCGGCTACAAACCCGGCAAAGACATCGCTATCGCGCTTGACCCGGCAGCCAACGAGATGTTCGATGCCAAGACAGGCAAATACAGCTTCTTCAAATCAGACCCAAAAAAGAAGGTCGCCAGCGAGGCATTGGTCGAACACTGGGCCAAATGGGTCGATAAGTATCCGATAATTTCCATCGAGGACGGCCTGGCCGAGGACGACTGGGACGGGTGGGTAAAACTCAACGCCAAACTCGGCGATAAAATTCAGTTAGTCGGCGACGACATCTTCGTCACCAATACACAGTTATTAGCCAAAGGCATCGAGCTTGACTGCGCCAACGCGATATTGATTAAGCTCAACCAGATAGGCACGCTGACCGAGACCTTCGAGGCGATAAATATGGCCAAACGCGCGGGCTGGAACGCGGTCATAAGTCATCGAAGCGGCGAGACCGAGGACTCGACAATCGCCGACCTGGCCGTCGCATCGGGCGTCGGACAAATCAAAACGGGCTCGGCCTGCAGAACCGACAGAATCTGCAAATATAATCAGCTGCTGCGAATCGAAGAAGAGCTTGGCGATTCGGCGCGTTACGCCGGATTTATGCTGCAAAAAAGTTAACGGCAGCACTCAATGGAATGAGGGCAGGTGCGGAACCGATGCAAATCGGGCGAACCATCGCGTTTGTCGTGTTTTTCAGCGTCGGTGCAGCCGTATTGTCAGCGACGGTGATGTGCGACGACCTGCTCGATTATTTTTACAACAAAGACCTGCTCGCACGGGTCGAAGGGCACCTCAAAAAGCTCAAATCCCTGGACGCCGATTACAATACGCTGCTGGCCCAGTTCGATGGCGACCCCTGCCAGCTTGCGCGCCTCGCGCCCGCGACGTTAGGCATCGAGCCGAACGAGCCGAACACTGCCTATCCTCGCGCGACAGCCAATAAGCTCGCCGCGGCGAGACGCGCCTTAAGCGAGGAGCCGGACCGGCTTGCCGACAAGAACGGAGTCCCAAAAGGGTTATGCCTGTGCTGCCGGTGGCCTCGCAGGCATATATTGTTTTTCTGCGGTGGCACGCTTGTGCTGATTTCGTTCCTCTTCTTCGGCCCGACCAGAAGGCCGGCTCGTTCAATCGAGATAACCACCAGCAGGCCGCCTGAAAACCCCACACCCAACGCTGAAGACCCACAAAATAAAGGTGTTTCCGATTAGCCATGTCCTTAAATAATAATTATACTATAATATGGACAACGGCACAGGTTCTTTATCGCACTGCGATCTGCAAACACGCAAAACACACGACATGCTCAAGCCCGTCGCCCCAAAGATCGATTTTAAGACGATCAAATGACAGGGGCGTCAAACACGTCTTTTCATAGGCCGTCCCTGTCACAGGTCGCCAAAGGAGGGCCATAAAATGGAATGGAAAATTGATTATCTCGAGCAAGACGGCATAGTGAGGATGAAAACGTCCGGCCCGGCAACATTTGACCATAACAAAAAAATGAGCGAAGAGGCCCTGGCGCTGGCACACAAAAACGGCTCGAACAGGTTTCTTGTGGACCATCGGGATTTAGAGCACGGACTTTCCACTCTGCAGGTTGATGATATGCCCAGGATGCTCAAACAGATTGGAGTCACCCCCGAAGACAGGATAGCCATCGTCTTCAACCCGACGTCGCCAATCAGTAACGCGTTTCAGTTCTTCAGGAACTCGGCGTTTATCCAGTCGCTGCAGGTGCGAATCTTCATCGACCCCGACGAGGCGATCACCTGGCTCAAATCGGCCCCGTCCAACGAGTCCGAGATGTAGCGGAGAAATTTCAATGGGTCGATATCGAACTCACGCCTCCGTCTTGTCCGGCGTAGTTTTAGCTAAGGCGGAAGCAAAAGCGAAGTCGGACAGGAAATAAAAACGGGAGTTTAATTCGCCTCAACGACGGGCGTTGCCGTTCTATCCAGCGGATTTGTCCTGACCGCCAGCGAGAAAAGATACGGGTAGCTGCCTTTCAGATACTTCATGTAAACAACCCACTCCCGCACGAGCAAAGCATAAGCCCGTTTCGCGTCCTCGGAAAGGTGATGTACGTCCGGGTCTGGTGTTGAGGCAATGTCCGACCGGTGAGCGAGCTCCTCGGCAAGGTGAAACACGGCACGCAGCAAGTCAGTAAAATTCTCGTGCTCAAGCAGATTAGGGTTCTCCAGCAGGCGCATCAGAAAATCCTGTTTCTGAGCCATAAGCTCGCGAAGTTTCTGCAAACCGGGCCTGTCCGGCGAAACGACAAAACCGTGCTGGCCCAGTATCCTTTCAATACCGCGAACATTCAATCTGCTCCATGAATCGTGCGAGCCAAAGTGGTCCCGCAGATATTGGGCATCGGCGTCCCAGCCGGCGAAACGCTCCAGCAGCTCAGTTCCGACATTGCTGAAGAAAGCGCCGATTAACATATTCATCTTGTCGAGGCGAAGGGCCGTCTCACGGGCGGACAGCAGCCGGTCTATCAGCAGTGTCATAAAAAGCACGGAAATCGGCAGAAATGCCAGGTCCGTGAAATTCCACAGCCAGATATGTCGCAAGTCGCGAAAGATTAAATAATGCGCGAGATTCAATATCAGCGACGCTATCAGCAAAATTAAAACGATGCGAAGTTCCCACGCCAGCTTTTTGCGGTTCGTCGGCTTCATTTAAGTCAATTCCTTTCCGTCCTTTTTACAGGTACCCGCCTCAAAAACAGCGTGATAAGTAACCGCGTAGGTGGCAGAATTGTCCATTTTACGCAACTCCTGTCTGCCAAATGATCTTTGAGTTTTAAATGATAAACGAAAATGTGAGGTTATCACGTATGCAGTTTTTGCAGCAAATGTGCCATATTCTGCCCTAACGTCTTAAATGTCTGGATACCCTCAGCATCCTTTTGAATATCTCCCGGTTGAAGGGCCAAAGTCATGTTCCAATAGCTCGACCCGGGGACAATCATCTGGTTAATACCGAAAAACATATTCAGGGCCGCATAAGTAAATGTCGCCCCGGCCCGTCGTGCGGCTACCACTCCTACGCCAACCTTGCCTTTTAATGAGTCGCCATTAGCTTTAGCTACAAACCCGCAGCGGTCAATAAGGGCCTTAATCTCTGTGCTCACATTGCTGAAATAAACGGGTGAGCCGAGAACAATCCCGTCGGCTTCCAACATCTTTTGAATATAAGTGTTCATCTCATCGTCCTTGCGGACACAGCGATTATCTTTTTTCTCCCTGCATTTTCCGCAAGCTAAACAACCATAGACCTTGCGTCCTCCCAGTTGAACCAGCTCCGTTTCTATCCCGCGTTTCTGCAATTCATCGAGCACCAGTTTTATTGCCTGTTCAGTATTTCCGCCAACACGAGGGCTGCCATTAAAAGCTACAACTTTAATTTCCGGTTATCCTTAAATTTCTCAATAGTATCGTACCCCTGGGGCTGCTGTATTTTCCTCAATCCCCGGCACCGATGAACAGATATATAATACCCCGCAAAACCTTTTTGTAAATACCCCGCGAATCCGCTGTCATTAAGCAACCTGCTTATCCCTGCTGAAATGATTTTCCAAAGTCAAAAAATAACCTTATGCAAAAATTTACATCTTCGGTCAAGCAAATATTGTATATAGTCGATAATTATTGCTGGGTTGCACTTTATGACTCAAGTTTGCCTAGACAAGAAAGACCAATGGGAATCGAAATTAATATTGCAGCCGCACAAAACCGCGTTTGGGCGCTGCAATCGCCTTGAAAGTCAGCAAAGAGCAACTGACAAGCACATGGGATAATAAATAAGAAATGGAAGGTAAAACCATGAAAAGACGTGTTGCCATAGTATTTATGCTATCCTTGGCCGCCACAGTCCAGGCCGTCGCCCAGACACCCAAGGCGCCATCGTACCCTATCGCCACAGATATCCACACGACACTCGATGAGACGGTCATTGCCACGACCCCGCTTGCGGTAACGCCGGCACTTGATCCGTGTGACATCCCTGAATACGCAACCTACCAATATGGCGAGTGGGATTTTAATTTGGGCGGCTTTCCTTTCATTAGACCAGACCCCAACATGCAGAGTAACAACTTTGTGCTGTCGGTCGCCGACCCATTGGCCGCGACGCTTTTGTCCTTCTTCTCCATAAGCGACGTCCATATCGCCGACAAAGAAAGCCCGGCTCAGGCTATCTACCCGGGTTACCGTTTTCCGGAGCCCTGCACACCAGGCCCAAACGGACTACCTGTAGGCAATTCTTCGTGTTATTCAGGGATTATCCTTTATACGACCCACGTCCTTGATGCCGCTGTCCAGACAATCAACGCTTTGCACGAAAAAACGCCGTTTGATTTCGGTATCGCTCTCGGCGATGCGGTTGACAACACTCAGTACAACGAGTTGAGATGGTATATCGATGTCCTCGACGGCAAGATGATCACCCCCAGCTCCGGCTCTCACATAGGAGCTAAAACCATTGATTATCAGAAGCGTTACCAGGCCGCCGGGCTCAATAAGTCCATCCCTTGGTATCAGGCCATCGGCAACCACGATCAGTTCTGGAAAGGCTCTACCAAGGTAACCGATTACCTCCGAAAAGCCTACGTCGGATCGCGTGTCTTGAACACCGGCCCGATAATCTCAATGCCCCCTGATTTTAATACGATCCTGAGCCAGCGTGGTTTATATATGGGTGTTGTTGATGGCTCGACAGAGTTTGGGGACATCATCGATGCCGGGCCGGTCGAGAACTTCTCCAAACCCCCGAAGGTTACCGCCGACGGGAGGCGCCGCTCGCTCACGGTGAAGAATTGGATGAGGCAATTTTTCAACACCACCTCGAAACCGGTTGGTCACGGATTCACAAAGCAAATGGCCAAGGATGAATTCGTCTGCTATCATTTCTATCCGAGGGCTGATGTCCCGATAAAGGTCATCGTTCTCGACGATACCGACAAAGTCGGCGGCGGTGCAGCGGCCGCTCTCGATGCTAAACGCTACAATTGGCTCGTAAAAGAGCTCGATGATGGTGAGAGCGCCGGTGAACTCATGATCATATGCTCGCATATTCCGCTGCGGCCCTATGCGACACCCCAGAATCCGCCGCCCTCTAATAATCCACTTTATCCATTGTGGTCGCTTTGGACTCCGTATTCCGAAATTTCCGAGAATACCCTGCTCGCCAAACTCCACACCTATAAAAACCTCATCTTGTGGATGTCCGGACATGTGCACCGCAACGCCATTACTCCACAACCGGATCCCAATGGCAATCCTGAATACGGCTTCTGGGAAGTTGAGACTCCGTCGTTAAGGGACTTTCCTCAGCAGTTCCGGCGTTTCGAGATTGTGCGCAACAGCGACAATAATATTTCAATCTTCGCGCTTGATGTCGATCCTGCGGTCAATCCGGACAGGTCGGCGTCGCCCGCGAGGACCTCGCGTTCGTATGCGATCGCGGCCCAGCAGATATTCCAAAATGTGGTGAAGCAGGGACCTAATATCGATCCATGCTCAGGTGTTTACAATGCGGAACTTGTCAAACAATTGAGTCCCGCAATGCAGGCGAAAATCGCGCTAATTTCGCCGGCTGTCAGTTCTTTCAGTATTGATGACAACGCCCGCTCGACCACAAGTTCCACTGTCACTTTGAACAACACCATAACAGGCAGCACTCCCACTCGGTATATGGCCAGTGAATCCGCCGACTTCAGCGGCGCGGCCTGGCTACCCTACTCTACAACTCCTTCCTTTACCATGAGCTCGGTCTCTGGGACCAAAACCGTCTATTTCAAAGTTAAAGATGGCTCGGAAAATGAATCCGAGATTGCGCATGACAGTATCGTTTTAAAACATTAGGGCATACGATAATTATCATTCCCTTATTCGACAGGAAAAATTCCAATGGCGTTGAGCTTGTTTGATAACAAGTCGAAACAGCCGACAAAACAAATGCTTGTTAAGGCATTAGCAAAGCAATATCAACTGTGGACCGACATCGCTGAATACGTCGTGAAAAAGTATCCCAAAGCAACTGAGGAATGGAAATATCCCGGCGTCAAATACGGCTGGTCGTTTCGCCTCAAAGACAAGAAACGCAACATCATCTATATGGGTCCGCGACAAAACCACATAATGGTCGCGTTTGTGTTCGGCGACAAGGGCTTCGATGCGGTGCAGGAAAGCTCGCTACCTCAGTCGATAAAAGATGAATTGCGAAACGCCACAAAATACGTTGAAGGCCGAGGCCTGCGCTTACAGGTGCGAAACAAAACAGACGTCGCCAATATCAAAACCTTAGTCGATATCAAACTCGCCAACTAAACTGGCGTGCACCCGATGACCCAGGCAAATCCTCACCTAAAATCCGCAATTGCTACGCCCCGGTCTTTGCTTCCGCCACGAGTTGCTTTGTCAGCGGCGACTGGTTCTTCTGCGCGTCCTTAAACGCCTCCGCAGAGTCTGGATTGGTCTTCTTGAAAATCTCGTTGGCCAGAACTATTTCCTTCAGCGCGTTGGACTTGGCCTTCGCGTCCTGCAGGAACTTCGCGATTCGCGTCGCATATGCCCCGCCGAAAAGCCCCGCTATCGCAATCCCCAAATCCAGCGCCGACCCCGCCACGTCCCACGGGTCAGGCCTCTGCTTCGATTGCTCGATGGCCGTCGTCGCCAATTGCCGGTTCGATTCACTCAACACCTCCTGTGCTGTCTCTGCTTGTGGTATCTCCTCCGGCAATCCGTAATACGCCACGAACGCCCTGCTCTGCGTCTCCGACAGCTTCGTCAATTCCTGCAATTTCGCCGACGCCTGCTCCGTTTGTGCCTCCTGTGCCACTATCGCCGCCGTGCGATTATGCACCCAGGCGTTCTGCTTCTGCGCTTCCCCCGGCGCAAACCGTATCTCGCCGCATCCCGCACAAAACAACATTCCTACCGCTACTACTACCCCTGCCTTCTTCATAATTCGCCTCCGTAAATTGAATTTGACTTTCGTACCCCGCCTTTTTATCCTCATCTCCCAAATAACCCTTTATCGGGAGAGATTTATATGGCCAAACGCAACTATGGCATCTTGCCTTTTTTCCTTTCGTTTATAGCTATGGTCATATCAACGTTATTCTTCTTCCTGCCTTTATTTGCACGTGTGGGAATAATTTCATATGAATGTTCCAATCTAATATTGCCTTGGGGGTGGATATTAGGATTTGTTCTTGCCTTAGTTTCCCTTTATATGGTAAGTGGCTCGAAAGACCTGCTCCGAAAAATAATCGTTTGGATATTCTCGTTATTGGCAATAATATTAGCCACGTTATGGGCAACATTAGTTCTCGCTCCTTTGCCATAACCCGCAAACGAACAAACTCAAAACTTTTGGGCTTTACGTTATGGCTTCGCACTTTGCGCTTCTAGTTTTAAGCTCAATTTGAATTTGACTTTCATAATCGGCCTTTCCGAACGAAGTTAGAATTAAGAGTTGAGAATTAAGAATCACGACGGGCAATGCACGATTCTCAATTCGAACTTCTCAATTCTAAATTCTTAAGCCGGAACTCGTGCGAGATTACCTTCTCCTGAAGCGTCTCCACCTTTTCAGAGGAACGCCTTTGGCTTTCCAGCAAACTCGTCACGTCCCGCTGCAATGAATCTAATTGCCTTTGCAGATTGACCCAGCTTCCCAATATCAGCGACGCCAGAAACGCCAACTGCACCAGCACCGACAAATTTACCGTCCTGTTCAGTTGCCACGATTTGCCGTTCCCCTTTGTCATCACCCGCCTCCCCGGTCGCCATTCTTAATTCTAAATTCTCAATTCTTTGCTTCTACGGCTCTGCGTAGAAGATATTCTTGTCCCCCGTCGTGCAAACCAGCACGTATTTGCCCGCTGCTAATTGCCCCTGCTGCGTGAAGCTCTCCGCCAGATTCGTCGCCTTCATTTCGCTTCCTATTTCCGCGGGCGTCTGCCCCGGCGAAAGTATCTCGACCACGCGAACCCTGTAGATGTTATATGAATAGTTGCCCTTGACCTTCGCCGCGAACACAGCCGACCCGCCCCCGGCGCAAGCCACCCGAGTCACCTCGCCCACAGCCCCGCTCGATATTTCGCTGCTGTTCATTCTCGCCTCCTCACCACTTTCAATTCCGTCGTCTGCTTTTCAAAATCCATTCTCACCCTCTCGATTACCGCCGTACTCCTGTTGTCGCAACGCATCGAGAATATGTCCCTGTCGTCCGGACTGGTTTTAACGATGTCCCCGACCTCAAAACCAAAAGCCAGGCAGGGTGTCTGCACGTCGAATGTCTCAATCGCCTCCGAATCCGCCTGCGTTTTCCTTCTGACAAATTGATTCAGCGCCGCCGTATCGTCCGCCTCGTCCGCCCCGCCGCCCAAATCAATCGGCTCAACCATCTCGCCGTCGAATGACCCGCCAGCAAATATGCTCCTGCCCGTCACTTTGCGAAACCCAAACTTGCTGCCCGCCTCGACGACCCGCTCGACCACCGGTGCAAGCCCCCCCACGGGCCCGTCGGCAACCACGCAGCTCAGCCGCTCATCGCTTACGACCGTCGCCGTCAGCCGAAACTTCAGCACTCCCTTTATCGCCGCTATCCACGTGTCGATGTCCAACCGGTCGCTGGCGAGCCATATCCCGCACTCGTCCAAAAGATTCTCAAACGCATACGGATACTGCCACCAGTGAGCGCCTGCGTCGTATGAAACCTCCAGAAAATATCCGAATGACCTCCCCTGCGAATCGCGCGAAAGAGCGGGCCAAAACCGCCTCCTTCTGTGCGCATAATCAGCCGTCCCGAAAACCTTCGAAAAATCATACGCAGGCCCCTGACTGAATGGCTCATCTGTGTAATCCCCCGCCTCGTTCAGACACCACTTGCGCCACGTGTCCTTGACCTTGTAAAACTCCGCATTCGTTGAAGGCGAATACTTCTCGTAATCAACACTCTCGTCATACCACGGCCAGCCCTTAATCAACTCGCTCGTCGCCTCGAAAACCTTGTAGTCACCCTGCCCAATATATCTATGCGTCACGGGCCAGAAACTTCCCTTGCTTGACGCCTTCCATATATTCGTCCTGGAAACACTCAGCCGTTCGCCATACTGTTGCAGGTTCAGCTCGATGGCCCTGCCTGTTCCTTTTCTGTAAAACACAATCGCCTGCCTCGGCCCGCTCTCGCACAATCTCGGCACAAATTTAAACTCCAGGCCCGCCTGCCCGCAACACCGCACAAGCGCATCCAGCAAGTTCAGCCCCGTCACGTCAAGGTCCCGCACCGTCTCCCCGCCTGCTATCGCCCGCAGACGCTCTTCATCCGGCATCGCAATTTCGCCCGCCGGCACATACTCACTAATCAGATACCGAATCACCTCCGCGCAATCCCACAATCTCGACCCGCGACTGTCCGCCGCGAACAGCCGAACCCTGTTTCCCTTATGCTCAACCTCCTCATTGCTCGCGTTCGGTCCGCCGCTCTCGTTGAACACCATCGGCAGCCCGCCGATGAACACTACCCGCTCTCCAATATCGCGCACCCACCGCCCGAACACCGTTATCCGCCCAAGCGCCGCGCTAAAATCACGCGCTATCACCTCAAAAATTTCACCGTCCGGCCCGTTCGCCTTCTCAATCGCCTCCACCTGCCCCGCGAATATCACAAGCCCCTCCGCGCCTGCGCCCGGCTCAAGCGCGTTGTAAATCCATCGGATGCCCACCTCCCTGCCTATTCCAATCTCATCCTCAATCTGTGCAGCGTCCGTCCGGCATCTCATCCTGGCTGAACCAAACTCGCCCATCCCGCCTTCGGCTATCTCCACTACCTCCAGCTCCGGACACAGCCGACCCTCGATGAACACAAATGCTGAACCCGAAGGCATCGTCAATTCCTTCCGCTCCGCCTGATATAAATCCACCCTGTTAGTCATTTCCCGCCTACAATTTCAATCGCTTCTGCGCTTTTCACCTGGATTTCAACCGCGACCCGTCTCATCGACTCACGCTCGTCACCATTTGCGTCTGCCACCCTCACTGCGAAAAGATACCGCCCGTCTTCAGGCCTCTCCCTTGTGACCTCGTAAAATCTCCGCCCCTTATATGCTGCCGTCGCAACGGGATTCTGATAATCAATCTCGCCCGTCCCCTCGTCGCAATACACCCGCATCTCCCTTGGGTCGCTCTCCTGCTCAATCGGGCAGTAGTGCCATACAATCTCGACCTTTCCGTTGCGCTGCTGCACCGCCGTCAATCCAAAAACGCTGTTCGGCCTGCCCGTCCGCAATCCGCCCTCGCCGTCAATTACAACCTTCACCGACGCGCCGAGCGTCTGCTCAATCTGCCCGCAGCGATTCGCACACCGCAAAACGTAAAAATACGTCTGCCCCGCCTCGTACGACAACCACGCCGGCAGTACAATCTCCTTCGCGTCCGGCTCCATCACGGCCAGCGCTCCGTCAAAATTAACCGTCTCCACGCTCATGCCGCGATACACCATCCGACAGCCATTGATTCTCACCCAGAACCACCCAAGCGTAAGCACCGTCCCTGACTTAAACCCGTTCGCCGTCTGCCCCGCGAACAACACCTCTTTCAGCCAAATCGATTTCATTAGCTCGGCGTCCTCGTCAAACTCGATTCGTTCTCACCTGGCGTATGCGTCAATATCACCGTCTCGCCGTCATCGTCGTAATATCGAATCGCGCCCGTCAGCTTGTCCTGTACCGCCTTGTTCAACAGCATCTTCGCCGCCTTTTGCAATAAACCTGCGTCGCCTCCCTCTATGTCCCCCACGTCCACCCGGCTGTCCTTGTCAAAACCATCTGAAAACACAAACGCGGACACCGTGACTGAATGGTCACCATTATCATCTATCAGTTCAACTATAAGATAATTGAGCTCTCCGATATGATGCACAAACGTATCAAACGAAATAACGCCTGCGGTAAAATCGGACGATATCGTTTGTGTTACAAAAGGGAAATAATGCTGGTATTGACCATACCCTGAAGAATTTGTTAAGCACTGCTTAATTGTGATATTGTGGCCTCCGTCGTTCAGGCCGGACATGTATATCACAATAGTCACTCGCCTCGCCTGTCCCGCTGACAGCCCCAAATCAGCAGCAGCGTCGATATAAGTGTGACTTCCATTCATCCTGACTCTGTAACCGCTCCCGGCAAAGCTCGCTTGCGTATCCGTCGTTCCGCTGAGTAATAATTTCATTTTTAACCCGTGGGATACTACCCCACGCTCCTGTATGTCCCCGCAGGTTTACTATCCCGCGGGTCTAAGCCCCCGCAACTTTATCTACGTTTCTTCCGTCCACGTTCCGTGTTTCGCCGTTGTCGTCCAATCACTGTTTGAATCCGCCACCAGCTTCAGGCACGCCCCAATAGCGTTCGCCCATTTGTATTTGTCCGCCGTCTGCCCGCTGTCGTCCCTGATTGTCTTCGTCCCCGGGTCGATTCGCAGTTGCTGCGCCGCCTGAACCGCAAACGTAAATTCCGTCCCCGCCGGCGCAGACGCGGGCAGCGTCAATGTCACCACACCCGTAGCGCCGCTATTTGTGTGGACGCTCCGCGACTCCCACGCCTGCAATGTATCGTTGCTGGTATGTGCTTCAATGCTCGTCTTCACCCCGCCCGAACCGTATGGCAGAACGTTCTGACACCTGCAATCCGTTATCGACGTTATGTCCCCGTCTGAAGTCGTCACTATCGCCAACCGAATATGCTGCGTCGTCGCCATATCGGGAAAACCGCCGTATTCGTTTGTCACAAGCGTCCCGCTGGCCGTCAGGTAAACGTAAATGTTCGCCTTGTCGTCCGCCAACGCAATGCCAGACGACCCGGCGTAATTGACCTGCTGCGTCTCCGCCCAGAATTTCCCAGGCCTCACCCCGATATCCAGCCCGCCTGCATCACATACCCGCAGGTCATTCGCTCGCCTCGTCGCCAGCAAAAGCCGATACAGCATCCTGCGAAACTGCAAATAATATGGCGATTGCCCCGTCGCTACATACTCCACCCCCGTCTCGCCGTCCTGCTGCAGATTCAATAACTCATTGTCACTCGGATAAACCTCCGCCATAATCCAGCTCCTTTATTGTCCGCCACTCACCTCAAACACCAGTTCATTTATCTCTTCATCAAATGACAACACGCGTAATCCATTCGCCGGCCTCGCCGCCGGTATCACAGTCACATCCCCCGTTTCGCTCGCCGCGCTCTCATTGCCCGTCTCATCAAAAACCTTCACCCCGAACCGATACGTCCCCGCCTCCAAAACCGGACTCCCCCATTCGATAACGTCCGCGTCAACTCCGAACTCACCCAGCCCGAAACCGCCTCTGCCGAACCCAACGCCGCCTGCCCACTCCCTGCCAAAATCGCCCTCCCCGAATCTCGCCAGCCCAAACCCCGCCTTGTCCTGCAGGCACGCCCAAATCCGACCACCGCCTATTGGATTCTCGTAGTCAATTTCACCGCTGCCCCCGTTAAAATATACCTCGAACCTTGCACACGCCGGCAAACGTTGACTCCGCAGCAAACTCAACCTCACCCGACCGCTGTCCCCTTCGCACCCATCAACCATGTCCCCGAAATCAACATCCGCCTCACCCGGCTCAACCGCGAAAACCTCCACCCGCACCGCCCTGTCAAAACAATCTGGCGTCTGCACAATCATTTGCCGCTGCTCGCCGTCAACCGTCGCTCCCGCATATCTCCCGTTGACGTACACCTGATGGACCTTGTCCGCCCACACCGACCGCCACTTCACCAAGCAAACCCTCGGCCCCGCGACAGCTCCTCCGTCCGCCCAGACACCAATCGGCAACTCAAACACCCTCACCCCGTTTATGCCACTGCTTATCAGTCCCATCTCTACACCATCAACTGCATGTAAACTATCTCGTAATCCGCCGCGACTCCGCTTCCGCTTGTCCGCTCATTCTTCACGCTCACCGAATCTACCCGCACGTTCTCAAACGTCTCGCCCTGCGAATCAGCCAGCGTATGAGTGCCGCCATCCATAAACGCCGATATCACCTCTGCTTTACTGTTCAGTTCTATCCTGCTTCTTGCCCGCAGTTCACCCTTTTGCCGAATCTTCCTTCCTCGCCCGCCCAGGTCGATGCTCGCCACGCCGTCTAACCCCGCTACAGCCCTCTCTATGCTCTCGCGAGCGAAACTGCCGACCTCAATTTCCGTCTCCGCCTCTTCAAACAACCTGACGCCATCCAAACTCACCATATGAAAACTCGCTATCATCAATTATCAGTAATTAATCTCTCACTAATCGTCCGCATCCGCCGAACCGCACCCTGTCCGCCACTCCGTCGCCGTCAGCGTCTATCGTCACGCGACATCGCTCCTTTTCCTTCTCAAACAATTGCTCATAATGCAGCTCTTTGTCCCGGAATTGCTCCCCTCCCTGTCCGCCCGCCAGCATCGCGTAAACCGCCGCTATCACCCCGTAAACGCACATCTGCCTGATTGCCTCCGTGTCTAAAATGTCCTCAGCCGATAAATCGCTGTCCGCCCTCCCAGGCCGAATCCCAAGATACTCCGTCAGCCGCAAGCTTACCTCCGCCGTCTGCGGTCTCAGCGTGCTTATCCGATAAGAAATGTTGCTGCCCGCCTGTGGTGCTATCGGGTTCGCCTTCGAATCTCCCTGCAAAACCGAAACGCAAAGCTGACTCGCCGAATCCACCGCTACTATCTCATATGCGCCGTCCAGTAATCCGTCCGCCGACCTCAGGTAAATCACTCCGCCCGGCTCAACACCCGCCGACACAAAATCCGCCCCCTCCGCCTCAAACGTCGTCCCCGCCAGCACTCCACCCGACCCCGCCGCCAAAACCTGGTTCGTCAGATGAAGCTCACCGAACAACGCCGGCTCGTATTTCAAAACATCAATATCATTGCATAACCTGACCATCGCTAACCCCTTTCGGGACGGACGCGGGTAGCCCCGACATACCGGGACCACCCACCATCCGCCAAACGCTTAACTTACGCTTAATCCCCGAATAATCCCGTGTGCCGCCTCGTTCTTCAGCTCTAATGTGTACTCGCCAATCAGCTCGCCGCTCTCATAGTCGCCGACGCTGGCCAATGGCTTGTAGTAAAAACTCCGACCCGCCAGAGGCAATACCACTGTCCGAGACGAATCCAGAAGCAGCACCGCGTCCTGCGGCATCCACCGAGTTGTCACTATCCGGCAAACACCGAAATCGCTCTCATAGATGTTGACCAAATCAGTGAATTTGGTGTCCCCCGCCGCATACCCTCTGCTGCTCGACACAAAGCTGTTTATCCGCCGCTTCTGATATCCGCCAACCACTATCAAATCCACGTTCCCGTTGCTGTTGGCCCAGATTTTCCTAAGCACGTAGTTAATCTTCGCCTCGTCCAGGTCCGCACCCGACGGAAACCCACTGTCGCCTGCGTGATAAACATTGGTCTGCAGATGCCGCACAATTCCCTTCATCGAACGCCTGACCGCGTCGCCGCCCTGAGGATTGCTCGCCGGCTGCCCGCCGTTGATTACCGTGTTCTCAAGGTCTCGAATCATCTCACGCAGCCGCTCCTGCTTCTGGTAGTCCATCTCGTCCGCCAGTCCCAGTTTGCTCGCCGCGACATCCGTCCCCGAAACCTCCACCGTCGCAGTAAATATCTGCGTGTAATTGCCTCGCCTGCTGCGAGTGGTAAATCTCGTGCCCGGCTTGTCTGCGCCCTCCAAAGCAGCATTGCCCAGAATATTAATCACCTGATTGTCCGCCAGGTTCTCCGCAGTCGTCCCCGCGTAGCCGCGAACCGCCGTCAGCGTGTTGCCGTTTACCGCCGTAACTAACATCAGCTCTTTGCTGCCCTCAATCTGTATCTGGTCGCCCGCCCTGAACCTGCTGCCGTTGTCCACCACAAAATCCGTGTCCGTCGCAGGGTTTGTAAACGTGCTGTCGTTCACCGCGTCTTTGTTCGGCAGCAACTCATCCTCAAGCCACTCGTGATGCGTGCTGGTCGCCTCTCTCAGCGGGTCGCCAAGAGCATCCAGCAGCGGCGTCTCATAAGGTGAAACTATCCCAATCAAATCCGAAACATCTTCCGCCAACTCCGGCAAAGTCGCCCCCGCCGAATACGTCGCCTTTCCCGTAAATGCCATTTTTCTGTCCTCCTATTCTGTCTTCTGTTTCCTGTTAAACTAAGTGCCTTCTTTTCCTCATATATTCCTGTAAATCCGTCCGGCTGCCCGTGCCCGCGGCCCTCTTGGCCGCACGTTCCAGTGTCCCCGCACCGCTTCTCTGCTCCTTGGCGGGCGACGTCCTGCCGGCTATTTCCGACGATGCCTTCTCGCTGAACAGATAATGCTTCTCTCTCTTCAACTGCTCCACAACGCCGGCTAAATCCGCCTTGTCCGTCCCCGCCAATCTCGCCCGGGCTATCAGCACCGCCGCCTCCAAATCTCTTGTCCCTTCTGCAGCCAATCTCTTCATCAGCTCCTGCTCTCTTTGTGCGCCCTTCAATTCATCCGCCAGCCGCGACGCCTCGGCACGCGCCTCCGACAACTCTCCCGCAAGCTCCTCCGCTCGCTTCTCGGCGCTCTGCGCCCGCTTACGATACCGAATCGACTCATTCACAGGCACCAATCTCACGCTGTCCGCCTCTTCCTGTCCCGCTGCTTTGTCTTCTGACAAACCCTCTTGCGACTCTATCGCACTCATCTTTTCTCCTTAACTTAAAACTAAACACTCAACACTAAAAACTCTAATATCCCAGCTCTCTGAGCACCTGCTCGGTCGGAACGCCCAGCTCTTTCTTCGCCTTCGCCTCCTCCAATTTCTCCATCACGTTCTCCGGCAGCGGGTCGGGAAAAACTATCTCCACTTCCCTTTCCCGCTCGCTCGTCTTGTAGATATTCGCCTTGTCTAAAATCTCCAGGACTATCCACGCGATTTTCTTCAGCCCTTCGCCATAAGTGAATCTTTTGCGGTCGGTCTTCGAAAGCATCCCCATCAGCGTCAGCTTCAGCGCAACCGCGCTTGTCAGCGTGCCTAACTTGCTGCGAATCAACCCCGCCACAAGAGGCGTCACACTGCTGATTTTGTCCATCGCCTCCCGCATCTCCGCTATGTGCAGCCCCTCGCTTGGGCTGGCCTCGTCGCCCCCGAACTCCTCTATCGCCGCGTCTGGATTGTCCGTGCACCACATCACCCCCGGCGACACCGGCTTCTCCGAAAAACCCTCTATGCCCTTACCTAAATACATCTTGAACGACTGCATCGTTATCCGGTTCGCCCGGTCGCTAAGCCGCGTATTCAGCTCGTCCTGTATCGGTATCAATGGCTCAACGTCGCTTTGCCCCTCGTAGTAAAATGGCTGCGCCAAATTCTGAATATGAACCACCGGCAAAAATCCCCACGGCAGTTTCCCTTCTGCGACAAGCTCCTTGTCCTCATACCTCTGCCACGCCTCCGCCGACGTAATCTCCGTCACGCTCACGACCTGTCTCCTATCAGCGTTTCCGCCGAGCAGCCGCCACAGCATTCCCCCGCCGCCGGCCAGATTGTTCCTCGCCTGCTGAAAATGCTGAACGTAGTAAATCATCCGCCGGTAATCATTCTCATCCAGAACAGGCAGTGCCCGAGGCGCCTCTATCAGCTCCAGTCCGATTGCGCGTGCCATTTGAAGCACAACCTCGTAACTAAGGTCTGAAGAAGTGTCAGAAATGTGCTCGTAGATTTCCCGGCCAGGCCTGACCATACAATCGACGAAGCCATAGACGCCCCCGAGCACCGCCATATCCTGCAAAAACCCGATCCCGCCGTTGGCCGAGAAAACCGCCTTTATTATCCCCTCGATTTCTGCTCGTCTCACGCCATCCGTCGTCCGGGACACCACGCTTACCGGCTTACCAAATAAAAAATCCACCACTGCGTTTATCCGCCACGCTATATCATTCTCAATCACCACCTCTTTTCTTTGTATGTCCCCGACGGGCCTTCCCCCGAACGCCCCTGCCTCCGCGCATCTCGCCACCCCCGTTATCCTCGCCGGCAATCCATACTCCTGCGCCTGAACATAGCACCTGCCGCTCTCGTTTGCCTTGCGCTCAACCGAGAGGCCTTCTCCCCTGTGCAAATCCATTATCGGATTCGCGTAATACTCCCACATCTTCCCGAAGTGCGCCTGTATCTGTGGCCACCTCTCATCAACTAACCAGTCCAGATATTCCCCATCCAGGCCATCACTAAATATCTTCACATCAAATCCCATTTTGCCTTACCCTCTCACTGCCATTCCCACTAAAGCGGGCATCCATCTCAATCCGCAATCTACAATCCGAAATCCACAATAACTCATGTCCTCTGTCTCTTTTTTCACCTGCTCACCTGTTCGCCTGTTCACCTTGGCACTTATGTGCCTCTACCATATGGCGCGAACTTGCGCGCTTTTGACGAAAACTAAGGGATTTCCTGATGCCAAAAAGAGGGCGAAAAAGTGCTTAACTGCTTATGGGTAAATGGGTAGAAAATTTTCTGAAAAAGTTGGTTTCTAAGGGTTTTCGACTTGCGCGCTTTTGACGTACAAATGTTTTAAACATTTGTATTGGACACCCGGTTAATTGAGACATCAGGTTCCTGCCTTAGGCGGATTTGTTTCGGATTTTCGTATTTCGATATTCGGATTTCTTATCACCAATCGGCATTCGGCAGTCGAAAATCGGCAATCGTAATTTTCCCTTGACAATTCGATGGTTCACCAAACACTGTCAATCCACTCCGTTTAGCGGGAAGGCCTGCTCAGCCAATGCGAAGGAGAAAATAAAAGTTTTAAAATCCGTGTTAATCAGTGTCTAAAAAACTTTTAAATCTCCGTGCGCTCTGTGTTCTCTGTGGCCAAAAAACTCTGTGGCCTCGGCTGCTTGATTCTGCGAAGGAAATAAATATTTGTAATTAAGAATAAGGCCGTGAGTTTTGGTTGCTGTTATTACTCACGGCCTTTTTTCTTACCCGCTTAAACATTTGCGAAATTGCAAACCCCTGCACCTTTTTGCTTTTTGATATTTAATTTTGCAGTTTGCATTTTGATATTTGATATAGTAATGCTATGACTCCGCGCGAACGGTTGACGACAGTTCTTAAAGGCAGCATTCCTGATTACGTCCCGGTCTCTCCCGATTTCTCCAATATGATTCCCGCACGCCTTACCGGCAAACCCTTCTGGGGCCTGTATCTCTACAACGACCCGCCAATCTGGGAGGCCTACATCGCCGCCGCAAAACACTTCGATATCGACTCTCTTATGGATGGCTACTTCTGGCTTTCCTTTCCCGATGAGCAGGACCGCCTGCCCTGGGAAAAATTGCCCGCCACTCCCGAACAGCAAAAAAAAATCGTCCCCAATAGCGAATGGCAACGCTTCATTATCTTCAAAAATTCCGAACGCATCATCATCCAGCGTTCACGCATTGAAAATAGCAAGCGCATCTGGGAACCCCGCGTCTGCGTCTATTACGTCGCCGATTCACCAACCGATTGGATACCTCCCTCAAAAATTGGCTTGCCCGATGTCCCTGCTCGCTTCGAGCCGCTCGAAAACGCCAAACCCGCCGACAATGGCCCCGCCGGCCTCGTGCGGGTAAAGCAACTGATGGGCGACCAGGGCCTCGTCGGCATATTCCTCGCAAGCTCAGCAATCCTTTCCTGCGAACAGGATATCTACGATTACTACGACCATCCCGAACTTCATAACTATTGGCGCGATACTTTCATCGAACGCGTCGAACGCAGATTCGCCAACATTATGAAAATGCCCGTCCTGCCCGATTTCCTCTGCGTCGGCGGCTCGGGGACACTTGTGTTTCAGACCGTCAATATCTTCCGTCAGCTCGCCTATCCCGCCGTCAAACGCGCCATCGAGCTTGCCTCATCAGCCGGTCTCCCAACTCACATCCATTCCTGCGGCCCCGAAACTGCCCTGATTAAAATTATGGCCGAAGAAACCTCCCTCACCGTTATCGACCCGCTCGAAATCCCTCCTATGGGCGACTGCAACCTCGCAGAAATCAAGAAGCTCTATGGCGACAAACTCACCCTCAAAGGAAACCTCCACACAACCGAAACGATGCTCTTTGGCTCCCCCGATGATGTAATCGCCGCGAGCAAGAAAGCAATTGACGATGCCGCCGAAGGTGGCCGGTTCATTCTCTCAACAGGCGACCAGTGCGGCCGCGACACCCCAGACCAAAACCTCCTCGCTATGGTCGAAACCGCGCGAACTTACGGAAAATACTGACTTGTCACGGCATATCGCAGCGACCTGTCCTCCGAAGCCCCTTAGGGCGAAGGATGGAAGCCGGATTGCCTTCTACCCCTTTACTTTTGCCTTCTAACTTCTGCCTTTCGTTCACGAACCACGAGCAACTATTCCGGTCTTGCATTTCGGTATCGCCGCCAAAAAATTCATGCCGTATGACTTGCTCAATATGCGGGAATCTAAAATAACGACTATGCCCGTATCCGTCTTTGTGCGAATCAGTCGGCCAAAGCCCTGCTTGAACTTGATTATCGCCAAAGGCAACTGATACTCCGCAAACGGATTGCCTCCTTCCTCTCTGATTTTATCCAATCGCCCCGCCAATAAAGGCGTGTCCGGCACCGCGAAAGGCAATCGAACGATTATCACGTTCGACAGCGCCTCCCCCGCCACGTCCACACCCTGCCAGAAACTGTCCGTCCCGAACAATACGAAACTACCGTCCATCTTGAATCGCTTCAATAACCCTGACCTGTCTAATCCCGTCCCCTGCTTCAGCAGCTCGATATTGTTCTCCTCGAACCACTCCGCTAATTGTTTCGCAAACGCTTCGAGCATCTGATAACTTGTGAAAAGCACAAACGCCCTGCCCCGCGTCTGCAAGATATATTTCTTCATCGCCTCGCAGGCCGACTCAACGAACTTTTCATCATTCGGCTCAGGCAAATCGCTTTCGATATAAACTGTCGCCTGCTTTTCATAATCAAAAGGCGAACCAAGTTTCACCGTGTCATAATCCTGCAAGCCGACCCTGCCTGCGAAAAATTCGAACCCACTCTTGCCTTTCTCCCCACCGCTATTTAGTGTCGCGCTTGTCATTACCACCGAATCAAATTTGTCAAATAGACACCTCTTTATATCCGGCCCGACGTTCAATGGCGCACTCTTCAGGTAAATCGCCTCGCGCACACCTTCGCCAACCTCGACCCAATACACATAATCCTGCTTCGTCTGCAACAAAAACGCCTCCAAATCACCCAACAATCCCGTGCACTTATCAACGTTTCGTGTCAGCTCAAATCGCTCATCCTCGTCTTTTGCCTGCTTTGCCAAACCCGACAACCCCGCACGCAGCCCCTTAAGACACGCCGAAACATTGTCCTCGACAAAATTCTTATAGCACCTGCCATTAGCCCGCCCTGCCTGTCCCGAGCTTAGTCGAGGGGAGCCTGTCGAAGGGGATTGCTCTTCGTGCCTCTCATACCACTTCCGAATGCTCTTGAAAAACCCCATCGCCGCCTGACCCGCCTTGACCACCAAATCCGTCAGCTTACCCCCCTCCATATAAACCAAAAGCCCCCTGTGCGTCCGCGGATTATATAACCCGTCTAACAAAAACCTCACCGCCCCGTTGCTTATATCAATCCCGAAATGTTCCTCCGCAACGCGTTCGATATTGTGCGCCTCATCGATTATCACCCACCGGTAATCCGGCAGTATTGAAACATCTTCCTCCCGCAGCGCAAGGTCGCTGAACAATAGCGCGTGGTTCGTCACAATTATATTCGCGTTCTCCAGTTCCCGCCTCGCCCGCTGGCAAAAACAGCTCGCAAAATGCCCGCATCGCCTGCCCCGACAGTTCCCGTGCTCCGCTTTCACCGCGTCCCACACTCTTGCGTCGGGAATAAATCCGAGGTCTGAGAGCGACCCGTCTTTGGTTTTCGCCGCCCACTCGCTTATCTCCGAAAACGCCCCACTGAACTGGTCGAACAGCCCCATCTGCCGCCGCAGCGCAAACTCCAGCCGGCGTTTGCACAGGTAATTCCCCCTTCCCTTCGCCAATACCGCCTTACAATCCCAAGGCAAACTCCCGCTCAGGCAGGGAATGTCCTTGTTTACCAACTGCTCCTGTAAGCTGATAGTGAAAGTGCTGACGATTACCCTGCTCACCCCGCCGCAGGCCTGCTCTATCGCCGGCACAAGATATGCCAAACTTTTTCCTACCCCCGTCCCCGCCTCCACAACCAAATGCCGCTTTGCCGAAAACGCACGCTGCACCGCCCCGGCCATCGCGACCTGCTGCTCACGTCGCTCGTAACCGCCAAATACCCGGCTAATTGCCCCTCCGGGCGCAAAAATATCCTCCATATTCAAAAGACCGCTTCGTATTTCGTCGTTAGTCATTTGTAGTTCGTATTTCGTATTTTGTCGTTCGTGGTTCGACATACGAGATACGACATACGAAATACGTTAAAGGTTTGCTACCCGCTCGTCTATCACTTTTTTCATCGCCTTGACAACTTCTGAATCCGGCATTTTTGTCGCAGCAAACTCAATAGACTTGCGGGCGAACTCCAGCCGGTCCATCTGATAATACACGTAACTCAGTAAAAATGCCAGCTCCGCTGATTGACTCCTGTCAAACCATTCTTTGATATCGAGTATCCTTTTCTCCACCGTGTCCTTGTCGCCTACCATCCCGACGAGGTCTATCCTGACCTTCGCGTATTCCGGGAAAATTTCCATGGCTCTGGCTAAAAACAGTGCGCTACTCATATACTCGCCGGCCGCAAACAACGCCTCGCTCTTGCCTGCATACCCAAGCGGGTCATTCGGCTTATATGCCGTTGCAATTGTGTATGCGTCCGCGGCCCGGTAGAAACGTCCCTGTTTCATATATCTCTCTGCAACCTGCATATGCCAGTTGAACTTGTCATCGCTATATGCAGCAAAACTCTTGTACGTATCCAAAATCTTCCCTGCGCCAAGCGTAGATGTGACGCCCTTCGAAGCCGACGCCTCCGATAACCTATTCGACTCTGCTATCCCTGTTGTCTGCTTACCACTTGCCTCCGTCAGCTCCTCCGTACCCATCGAGGGCCTGCTAAACTGCATCTTCATTCGCTCATATACATCCAACCCCCGGCCTCGCTCGAATGTTCTGGCAAGCCGCTGCGAACCCGCCGCTGTCGCCAGCTTCTGGTCCGCATTCAAACCGCGTTCGCCTTCCTTTTGAACTCCGGCTGGTTTTACCTGCCCGCGGGCCAGCAACATTGCCACGTTCGTATCGCTTCCCACAACCAGCCCCAACGGTCCGGTTCTCTCACGATTGCCTTGCGATGAGTTTGTTGAATCGCTTTCATCCGGCTTGGGGTTTTCCACCGGCACTCTCAACTGCCGCCAAAACTCATCCTGCGATTGTCCCTGAGAAACCGGCTCGCCCCCCTGCGGATATTTCGCAAAATCGGCTTCGATGGTTTTTTCAATCTCCGGCCAGTTCAACGACAAAGGCCTGTTACCTACCTGTGAATCATATCCCGCCTTACTAACCGGCGAAACCGCCCCTGAACCGTAACCGCCGGCAGCTTGCGGTGTCGCCACCCTGCCGTCCGGCGTAGTCGTCGTCACAGTCCACGTCGGCGAATAATAAGGATTTATTCCACCGCCACGCTGTCCGAATCCCTGCGAATACGCCGACCGCCTCAGAAATGAGCCAAACGCCCCTGAAGTATTCATCAATGAACCCTGCGGAGCCATAAAATCTGTCCCGCTACTGTATGGCACAACACCGCGAAAGTACATCCCGCCGGTCATGTTGCCTGTCACTATCGGATTCCCGCTGGTATCGATTGGATTGACGCTTGGCACCAGCCCCGACTTATACGCCGACGGCGGAACAACCCCGGACCCAATCGGATTCCCAACCACCGGGTTTTCAAGCGACAGCCCAATCTCCGACAAAACAACCACAAAGGCCATCGACATACAAATCAATCTTCTGTTTCTCATAACATTCACTACCTCCGCCGAGCCGATATGCTCACAAACTAACCAGCCCGACCGCAAACGTCAGACGCTCTTATACTTCGGCTTCTCCGCCCAGCCCAGTTTGGTCGCCAGCGTATCCCATTCGCCACGAAGCGGGTTGTTCACAATCAAAAACCCTGTTCGCTCGCGCCCCACCTGAACCACGTCGTCGGTGTCCAGCGCCAGCGATATCTGACCGTCTATTGAAACCGTCGTCCCTTCATTAAAGCGCAAGCCCCTGATTTCAACCGTGCTGTCCGCCTTAATCACAATCGGCCTGAAACTCAAGCTGTGCGGACAAATCGGCGTAATCACCATCGCCTGCATTTCCTGCGACAGAATAGGACCGCCCGCCGACAAACTATACGCCGTCGAACCAGTCGGCGTTGAAACCACCAGACCGTCGCTGACGCATTCGCCCAAATGACGCCCGTTCACGGACATCTTCAACTCTATCATCCGAAATGGCGGCCCCGCCGTAATAAAAACGTCATTGACCGCTGTCGAACAAAAACGCTCTTTCTTGCCCCTTAACACCCGGCAAAGAAGCATCATACGCTTCTCTATTGTCACCTCGCCGCTTCCCAGCCGCGGGAAAAACTCTTTCAGCTCCTCCACACTGAACTCCGCCAGGTAACCGAGCTTGCCGACGTTTACCCCAATAACAGGAACGCCGCTCTGGCTCAATTGCCTGGCTGCTGCGATAATGCTGCCGTCCCCCCCGAAAACTACCGCAAAATCAGCGCCTCGCAGACGCTCAAGAGTGCACTCGTCTATCCCGCAATTGATTATCGTCCTGACCCATGCACGCCGGGACTTTATAAAATCCGCAAACTCCGATATCGCCTCCGCAACGTGCCGCTTCCTGCGGTCCCCGAAAATCGCCAATTTCAACATTCTCTTGCGGCTCAACCTCGCCATAATTCCTCATTTTAGTTTCTCAATTCAACCCTGTTGCCCGCTCAAAATCTGCTTCACCGCCTCCGCTATTCTTTCGGCATTTATCCCCGCCTCCATAAGCTGACAGCCCCGCGAATCGTGCCTGATAAACCGCCTCGGTACCCCCAAAACACGCACAACGCCCCCGCCATACCCGATGCCGTGCTGACCTGCCGCCTCCAGCACCGCCGAACCAAACCCGCACGCAACGCCGTGGTCCTCAACCGTCACCACCCGCCTGCCCGATTCCAAAAGCTCAACTATCTTCCTATCGACCGGCGCGGCAAACCTCGCGTTTATCACGTCAACTTCCACGCCCTCTTCCGCAAGCTGTTTTGCTGCAGCAACCACCTCCGAAAGAACGCTGCCATAACTGACTACCACAACACGCGAACCGACGTTACTCCTCACGGCTACGCTTTTGCCCAACACAAATGGCTCCGCGCTTGCCTCCGTAATACTCCGAGCTGAAACATAGTCCTTCGGGTACCTTATACACACGGGCCTGTCCGCCCCAATCGCAAATTCCAGCACACCTCTCATCTCCACCTCATCAGCCGGCGCCGCAATCGCCAGATTAGGCATCATCCGCAAAAAACCGATGTCCATAAGCCCGTGATGTGTCGGCCCGTCGGCGCCCACCAGCCCGGCCCTGTCAACGCAAAACACAACCGGAAGGTTCTGCAGAGACACCTCTTGAAATACCTGGTCAACGCTCCTCTGCAAAAATGTCGAATAAATGCACACAATTGGACGCAATCCGCTGCTGGCCATACCGGCCGCTATCTCCACCGCCGCACTTTCCGCTATCCCAACGTCATAAAATCTGTCCGGAAAACGCCGACGGAATTCCATAAGTCCTGTCCCATCGCACATCGCGCTGGTTATCGCAACGATTCTTTTGTCCTTCTCCGCCAGCTTCGCCAGCTCTTCTCCGAAAACATCCGTGAAACTCCGCCGCTTGCTTTGCGACTCCGCCTCACTCGCATCAGTTGAGTCGCCGTTCACCTCGAAAGGCCCGGTCGAATGATATTTGCTCGGCTCGCTGTCCGCCGGACTGAACCCCATACCCTTTTTCGTATGGCAGTGCAGAATCACAGGGTGGTCCGTCTGCTTTAATTTCCCAAACAGCTCTATCAGCGAACCAATTTCGTGCCCGTCCACCGGGCCGAAATAGGGAATATTCAAACTCTCAAACAACTGGCTCGCAGGAAACGCCATACGAATGCTCTTCTTTATTCTTGCTATCGCCTCTTCAACCGTCTTGCCGATGGCCGGCACATGTTCCAGAATGTCGTTGGTGGTTCTGCGCAAATCATCGTATGTCTGACTCAGCCGAATCCTCGAAAAATACTTCGCAACCGCGCCCTGAGTCGCGTCTATCGCCATCGAGTTGTCGTTGAGCACAATCAACATCTGCCGTTTGACCAGCCCCAGATTATTCAACGCCTCGAAACTGGCTCCATTGACGATGCTCGCGTCACCGATCACCGCAACAATTTTATCCGATGTGGCGGATTTCTCCACGCTCCCCTGACGCGTAGCTCCGATAGCCATCCCAATAGCCGTTCCTATCGACGTTCCCGCATGCCCCACGGCAAACCGGTCATACTGGCTCTCCTCGGGATTAGGAAATCCACTGACTCCGCCTGCCCGACGAAGATGCCGGAACGCCTCTTTCCTGCCGGTCACTATCTTGTGCGCATAACACTGATGCCCCACGTCCCACACCAGCTTGTCCTGTGAAAAATCGAACACATAATGCAGCGCCAGCGTTATCTCCACCACTCCAAGGTTGCTCGCCAGATGTCCGCCGGTCTTGCTTACCGTTTCCAGAATAAACCTGCGTATCTCGGCAGCAAGCTGCTTCAACTGCGCTACCGTCAGCCCCTTCAAATCCCCCGGCCCATTTATCCCGGCAAGCAACGGATATTCCTCCCAACCAACCTCCTGGTTTCGCTCGGAGCATACATCGGCATTCCTTAAACCCTCGACACCATCCAGCACTGGACGGAGGAGGTTTTTCTCTTCGTTGCCGGTATTCGCCCCTGTGGTCGGATTATTGAAATGCCCTTTTGAGTCCAATCTCTGCATCTTACAACACATCCTAAAACAGCACAAACTTATCATTATACCACCGCCATACCCCAAACTAAAGAAGAAAAACCGCAAGAAGCCTTTTCTCCTCCAACAATAGAGCTTATAGGACCTATCTGCCAGCCATCCTAAAAAATGTTGGAGATAACGCAAACATTTGCCATGTTTTAGATTAGAGAACTGTCTTCTGCGGCAGTCCAACTCTGTAGGGAGCTGCGGATAACGAATGCAGCGCGGCAAACGTATCTGCTGCTCGCCAAAAAAGGCAACGCCGCACGGGTCGCTTTGCGGCCGGCGTCTCTTTATTTTAGGCCAGACAATGAACATACTGTCTTATAAAACTCGTTGCTCGACGGCCTCGTACCGCGGCTTTATCCGCCATACGTTGGGCGGATTTACTCTGCCGGAAGTAATGATGTCAGCGGCGATTATTATTATCGTAGCCCTGGGCACGCTGTGCTATCAGTATCTGGGCGTAGAGCACAGCCGTATCGCCGAGGCCGAGATTGCCGCAACTCGCGTCGGCCAACTCCTTCTGGAGGACTGGAAAAGCACTGGCGGCGACGCCTCTTATGACCCGACCGAACTTAATCTGGGGCTTGTGACAACGGCGTACCCAGAATTCGGGGGCTACCGAATTACGCTCGACAATCAAACCTTCTATATGCAACTAACGCAAAGCGACGTCGCAACTGACCCCGTCGCCGGAGTGACGCTTCGACAAATACGCGTCGCGACAAAATGGCGAAAGGATTATGCACAAGGCGCTGTCGCCGACAGCGACCACGAAATCGACCTTACAACCTATGTCAGACGCGACCAGGATTAAAACATCAAATTATGAACATAGAACATCGAACAAAAAACGTTGAACGCACCACGCAGGACAAACAGCGCAGGTCCAGCGCCGGCCTCTCGCAGATCGAGCTGGTCGTGGCAATGGCTATCGCCTTTATCGTTATGCTGACCACGGCTATTTTGGTCCAAAGCGGATACCGGGGCTGGAACCAGACCTACAACAATATCAACGCTGAATCACGCCTCGGCGCACTTGACACGATGACAGCGCTCGGCGCAATCGGCCGAAAATCAAACAAATTGGACTACCGTGTGTACAAAAAACTGGCCAGTGGCTCCTACCAGCGGGCAACACCACTGGTCAATCCGGAGGAAATCGTGACCGGAGATGCTGTAGAGTTTCGCTACTGGGATGGCGACCTAAGTGCCGATTTTATGAACCCCGATGTGAACGCTAACTCATACGCTCTGTTCTATCTTGATAACGGCCAGCTTAAGATCAATTACGGCCTTGACCTTTATCCACCAGGCGGCATCAACGAGGCGTCCGGCACAATAAGAAGCGGAACAGGCATAACCACAACCACGCTGACGAAAAACATCTCCAGCGTCGAGTTCAGCCACACCACAAAAAATATGGCCGGCGACGGCATGGGCTGTGTACGAATGAAACTCGTGATAACCGACCCGAACAGCGGCTTATCCAAAACCACTATCGCGGCCACCCTAATGCGAAACGTCTGGCCTCAATAATAAGGGAGTAGAATTATGATTACTTCGCCTTCGTCCCTCGCCTCTCGTGGCTTCATCCTGCCGCTCGTAATCGTGGCAATGGTAATCCTGTCAATACTGGCCATCGGTGCAATGATGGCAAGCTACGGCGCCCGTATCCAGGCCGTCAGCACCAAGGCGCAGACCGAGGCAATGCTCGCCGCCGAAGCTGGCTATGAACGCGCCATATTCTGGATGAGCCAGCAAACAGACATCTTCGGCGCGCTACAGAGCGGCGGCGGCACAGGAACCATCAACTTCGGCACAAGCAATTGTAGCTACCAAGTCGGCTTCTCCGGTTACATCGGCGCCAAACCCGTATTCAAAGTCACTTCCACCGGCACAAGCGGAATGCCTACCTTCTCCAGAATCGTTGATGTTAACGTTATGCAGGAAACCAGCGGCTGGGCGGAGGCCCTCTGCAGAATCCCGTCCGGAACAACCAACACGGACCCCGTTTATTTCGGTAACGGCGAGGTAATCGCTATGCCCCTTCACATAAACAACGCCAATGACAACCCCGACCAGCGAGATATTTGGATAAGCACCTCGGGTGGCAGCCCGCGATTCCTGCAGAAAGTAGAAATGGGTGAATCAAGGAATACGTCAGGAGGCAGCGACAAATACTCGGACGTTATGAGTTGTTTTGAGGATGGTATAGTTTTCGACCAGCCCGGCGTCCACATCACCGATGAAACAGCCGTCCAAAGCAAAATTGCCCGCTTCCACGACAGCACCGCCGCGGCTTACATATTTACCCCCGCCACCACCATTCCTAATGGTACCCCTCCCGCCGGCATCACCGCTTCTTCCAGCGGCATCACCGCAAAACTTCCAGCCGTCCAGCTCGAGTTCTATGTATCCGGCGGCGTAGGAATGGTCAACATCACCAACAACTGCACCGTCTGTGGTTATAAACGCTCCGATGACAGTTACACCTATGATTTCAATGTAGTTCCGGGCACAGGATGCGGCACTTTCCAAAGATATGACATCTACGCCTATCACTATAAGTCAAATGGTGAGGCGACTGTTGCTGTCCCTATCGCAAACACTTATGTCACCCAGAATTTTGCCGGCTATACAAGCGACCCGGGCGGACAAATCTTCGTCAACGGCAACGTGGTCATCGGAGGCGACAGTGCCACTGACCCAAATATGGTAGTCAAGGGAAAAATTACCGTCGTTGCCACTGGAAATATATGGATAGCCGACTCGATAAAAGTTGATGATAACGGTGGTACACAACGCGATGCCAATGGTATGCCCACCATGGACAACCTCAACGTCCTCGGCCTTATCGCCCGGGGCGCCGTCAAGATCATTGACCCAGGCATATCTAATTACGCCACTACCTATAAACCAGGTGGGCTTTCTAATAACTACCCAGGTCCGCCCCCCACAATAACCGGACACACTTATCGCCCCGTCGGTAACGGGACGGTAGGAAGCAGCAACCGCACATTGCCCGACCCAACCTTCGTTGAGGCCGCCATTACCATCGGCGGCGGCGGCTGGGGCGCTGAAAACGTCAGAAAATATACGGACTCTACACACTACTACGGCGACAGAAGAGTTTACAGCACGCCGCAGGACGACCTCTATGTCCGAGGCAGTATCACCGAGGTCATCAGAGGCGTCGTCGGCCACCTTGGCAATGATGGTTATTCTAAACACTACTACGCCGATACCCGGCTGATGTCTGGAATCCTGCCCGGCGATATATGGTTCAGCGGAAAATTCATCCCCGCTCCCGCCGGCTGGCACGACCGCAGTGCCAATTAAACTCTCGACCGGATTGTACCTAACCGCAAACACAGCAGTTTGGCGGCAAAAATAAAAAGGCCATAAGTGTTCTCTCGCTTATGGCCCGTTGGTTCGTAAAAAATCACTTGAAATCACATCTAAATTAAGGAGGTCGAGGCGGAGGACGCGTCCTGTAAGCCAAATGATTTACACCGAAAAAATCCCCAAAAACTTGTGACTTTATTTCGGATGCAAAAATGATTCCCCACTCAACCAAACCCGCCTTCGGCGGGAGGTCAATAACCCATATAACCAGCCCTATAGGAGACAGCACCAGTTCCATGGTCGTACCCCCACAGATACGCTGATATCATCGACAAAACCTCCGACTTTTAATCACCCAAAACCGCTCTTGCCCTCCAAGCGCAGAATCAAACCGCAACACCAGCATTATCAGTATTAAAAAGCTGGTTTCTCGGTTCTGTTTACCTGGTTCTGTTCAAAAGCGCCCCGGTGAGCCGGCGAAGCATATCGGCCTTTGCGCCGAACAGCTCCAGTGACGCGATCGCCTCGTCAGCAAGTTTCTCGGCTAATTTAATCGACTTTTCAATTCCCATCACCGCAGGATACGTCGCCTTGCCCTGTTTTACATCCTTGCCGCTGGTCTTGCCTAACTGCTCGCTTGTGCCGCACACGTCGAGTATGTCATCTGATATCTGGAAGCCCAGCCCCAGCCTCAACCCGTACTCGCGCAGACACTTCAGTTGCTCCTCGTCCGCTCCTCCACATATTCCTCCCATCCCCGCTGCACACCGAAACATCTTGGCGGTCTTGTTGAGGTGAATGTGATTGAGTAATTTTTCATTAGCTTTGCCGTTTGCGGCCTTCAAGTCAGCCATTTGTCCCGCCACCATACCGGCAGGTCCGGCCGCCTCGGCAAGCTCAGCCACCAGCCGAACCGCTGTCTCCGGTTTACCTGTCTCCTTTGCCAGCAACTCAAACGCCAGCGTCAGCAGCGCGTCGCCTGCCAATATCGCCGTCGCCTCATCGAATTTCTTGTGACAGGTCAGCCGACCCCTCCGATAATCGTCGTTATCCATCGCGGGCAAATCATCGTGAATAAGCGAATACGTATGCACCATTTCAACCGCCGCCGCCGCAATCTCGGCATCGTGGTTTACCTTCCCGCTGACAAGCTCACAACACCACAGCACCACCGCTGACCGCACACGCTTGCCAGGCCCTTCGAGCACATAACGCAGCGATTCTTCAAGCTCCTCCCCTATCAACCCTCGCTGCGACAAAATCCGCCCAAGCACCTCATTAACCCGCCGAACTTTGCTCTCGAGCTCGGCTGCAAAATTCACGTCCGCATTCTCATTTAACGCCATAGAACCCGTCCCAAAAACTTGTTCGCCTGCGGCGAATTGCGTCTTGTCATCCAAAACTGTATTATACAGCGATTCTAAAACGTCTAAAGGAAATTATGAATAACCCGCGCATTCTGATTCTCGGCGTCACCGCGTCCGGCAAAGGCCGGCTCGCCTTCGAGCTGGCAAAATCCATCAACGCCGAAATCCTCTCCATTGACTCGATGAAAGTTTACCGCCGAATGGACATCGGCACCGCCAAACCCCCCAAAGAAGTCCGCGTCCAGATTCCTTATCACCTCATCGACGTCGTCGAACCAGGCGAATCATTCAGCGTCGCGCGATTTCTCGAACTGGCCCGGGCCGCAATCAACGATATAAAAAAACGCAACAAAGCCGTCGTCGCCGTCGGCGGCACCGCACTCTATATCAAATCGCTTCTCTATGGCCTTTTCGATGGCCCCGGCGCAGACGAGCAAATTCGAACTGAACTGAAAGCACAGGCACAGGCCCATGGCCTTGACTCGTTATATGAACACCTGCAGAAAATTGACCCTGACGCCGCAGCCAAAATCAGCCGAAACGACGCAAAACGCATCATCCGCGCATTGGAAGTTTTTAAACTGACCGGCAAGCCCATATCAAGTTTCCAGTCACAGTGGAATACTACGCAGGACGCAGAACGCACGACGCACGACTGGATAATCATCGGTCTGCGACGAGAAAAAACCGAAGAAAGCAAAAGAATCAACGCCCGCGTCAAAAAGATGATTGACGCGGGATTGGTCGATGAGGTCAGCCGGCTCCTGGCTGAACCAAAACCTCTCAGTGAACAGGCGCGTTGCGCCATCGGCTACGCAGAAATCATCGACCATTTGTCCGGGAAACAATCGCTCGACGAGGCAATCGAGCTTATCAAGAAAAACACCCGCAAGCTCGCCAAGGCCCAGCGAACATGGTTCAAAACATTCCCCAACGTCCATTGGCTCGAACTGACTTCCGATGAAACGCCAGAACAAATACTTAACCGTGCGAAAGCAATTCTGAATAATGAAACTTAACCAGCTATATCGAAAATTGATAATCCTGTTTCTCGCCTCAAGGCCGAAGTTCCTGACCGCCAGCGCCGCACCAGTTCTCGTCGGCTCCGCACTCGGTTTCGCCGTCGCGGATACATTTGACTGGCCCTTGTTTCTGCTTGCGCTTTTTGCGACGATGGCCCTGCACTCCGGAGCCAACATCGCCAACGATTACTTCGATCATCTCTCCGGCAACGACTGGGCCAATAAAAATGTCACGCCATTCTCCGGCGGCAGACGATTCATCCAGCAGAGCATCCTCTCGCCTAAATCAACACTTCTCGCGTCGCTGTTCTGCCTGACCGTCGGCACTATTTTGGGCATCATAATTTTGCTGATTACGCAAAGCGTTTTCATTCTGGCGATTGGCCTTATTGGTCTTTTAGGCGGCTTCTTTTACACCGCACCGCCCGTAAAACTCGGCTATCGCGGCATAGGCGAATTCGTCATCGCCTTCCTGTTCGGCATATTGCCGGTGTATGGCTCGTATTATCTTCAGACGGAAACCTTCGACCTAACCCCTCTGGCTGCCGCGTGCATAATGGGCGTTTTGATTTTCCTTGTGATTCTGGTAAATGAATTTCCCGACCTCGCCGCCGATTCGGCCGTAAACAAAAGAACCATCGTCGTCCGCTTCGGCGTTCCCGCAGCCGTCTGGATTTATCGAATCGCCGTCGTCAGCACATTTGTCCTCGCCGTCGCCGGCACGGCCCTCAACCGGACAATGCTCTGGTCAACTCTGCTTTATTTCCTGTTTGGCCTTCCCACCGCCGTCGCCGCAATAAGTTTTGCGAATGTTAAGAATCTTTCCACCCCCAGCCCCACCCAGCACCGCGCCAGCGCAATCACAATCTTTCTCCACCTCCTCGGCTGCCTCGCCCTCTCCGCTGGCTTTCTTATCTGGGCATTCGTCCGCGGCCACACAGGTTAATGGCTTGACCGGATGGCTGATGCGGCATAAACTCTCACGAAATGGAGAAACGGCTGGTCATAAATGCCGATGACTTCGGGCTTTGCGAAGGCGTCAATAAAGGTATCGTCGAGGCACATACAAAAGGTGTGCTGACAAGCGCGACGATAATGACCAATATGCCCGCCGCTGAACAGGCCGTCGAGCTGGCCAAAAAACTGCCCAATCTCGGCGTCGGCGTTCATCTCAATCTCACCAACGGCACGCCGCTGTGTCAGAATGATAGCTTGAAACTGCTCCTCAACGCCGAGGGTAATTTCGGCTTATCACCGGGCAAACTTGCGATTGCCTCGCTCATAAGCGGCAAGGCGAGGGCCGCAATCGAAGCGGAACTTGCCGCTCAGATTCAGTGGCTCATCGACCGAGGGGTTAAGCCGACGCATTTGGATTCGCATAAGCACATTCATAGCTTTCCTCTCGTTTTCCGGATTGTCTGCCGATTAGCCAGACGTTTCGGAATACCCGCAATGCGATATACCTTTGAGCCAAAGCAGGTTTGCAACCTTCCCTGGCCCGTCACCGACAGGGAAAGCAGGAAAAGGGCGTCGCGCGTCCGGTTGATGGCAAAGATAAACCGCTGGCAAAACCGTTCTTTTTTCAAAACGGACGCCCTTTTAGGCGTCGCTCATACCGGAAATATAAATGTTAATTTCTTCCGGGCCGTCTCGTTGTATAATACCGCTTCGACAGCCGAGGTTATGACCCATCCGGGATATACCTACGACCTCGACGCAACTCGGACGCGATTAGTCAAACAGCGGGAAGTCGAACTTGAGGCACTTTGTAGTGAAAAGACAAAACGGTATTTCAAAGAGGCAGGCATAAAACTTGTGCACTATGGCCAGTTCCGAAAACATGACAGCTAAGGGCGACGCCACCATCGATTGCTCCATCGTTGTGCCGCTGTATAACGAGTCGAGCGTCGTCAACGAGCTTTACCAGCGCCTGACCAAAACGCTTGTCTCAACCGGCCTTTACTATGAGCTTATCTTCATCGATGACGGTAGCACGGACAATACGCTGCAGATTCTAAAGGACATCGTGCTCAAAGACAGCAAAGTCGTCGTCGTCGAGCTGCGCCGAAATTTCGGCCAGACGCCTGCACTTGCCGCCGGCTTCGACGTCACACGAGGCAAAATAATCGTCTCAATGGATGGCGACCTGCAACACCTGCCAGAAGAAATACCCGCATTTATCGAAAAATTAAACGAGGGCTACGACGTCGTCAGCGGCTGGCGAAAAAGACGCGTCGACAACCTGTTAGTGCGAAAAATACCCTCACGGGCCGCCAACTGGCTCGCCTCTAAAATAAGCGGCGTTGACATTCACGACTTCGGCACGACCTTCAAGGCATACAAACGAGAGGTCATCGAGAATCTCAACCTCTACAGCGAGATGCACAGATTCATCCCCGCCCTTCTCTCTCAAAGCGGAGCCAGGATAATCGAAATACCCATCAGTAATATCATCAGACCGTCCGGTTCGAGCAACTATGGTCTAGGCAGAACGTTCAGGGTCGCCTTCGATTTGATTACGCTGCGGTTTCTGCTTGGTTACCTCACAAGACCCCTGCACTTCTTCGGCAGAGCCGCGTTTTACTGCGTCGTCGCAAGCTCGCTGATGGCCAGCTACATACTGTTCGACAAACTCTACTACAATGTCCCCGTCCTCGTTGCACATGGACCGCTGGCGGGTCTTGCCGCGGTGCTTTTGCTGGTCGGAACCGTATTTATCGCCACCGGCCTCATAGGCGAAATGATTAGCAGGGTTTACTTCGAATCCACCGGCAAAAAAATATACTCTGTCCGAAAAATTCATACACGCCAGACGCTTGTCCCGGAGTGACACGGTGAAAAAGAAAAATCCACTGCGAACCATTGTAACCATCGCGATTATTGCGGCTGTCTCCGTGCTGCTGGTAAAACACTTTCACATCAAGAATTTCCGCACTATAAGCCCGGGCATTCTTTACACAAGCAACCAGCCACGAGGTATGGACTATACTCGATTGCTCTACAAATACCACATCGGCACAATCATTAACCTCCGCTCGCCTGCGGAACACCGTGAGCAAAACTGGTACAACGAGGAAATAACCTGGGTCCGCGGCAACGGAATCAAATACTTCGAGATGCCATTGGACAGAAATATAAATGACCCTAATCATTTCCCTGATGCGAATATGCAGGAGCAGTTTCTTGCCATAATGGCAAACAGAGAAAACCTGCCGTTGCTTGTGCACGACGGCAGCGGCGAAAGCCGGGGCGCTATGCTGGCCGCCGTCTGGCTCGCCAAAAACCAGCAGCATCCCGTCGAACAGGTTCTGGCTGAGGCCGCCAAAATTAAAAATGAATCGCTTGTTGATGCCGAAACAAGTTTCATACGTAGTATGTTCAGATAGAGCCGGGTAACGAAAGGGCAACGTAATGACTCCTGAGATTGCACAATTTCGACCACACGCCAGACGCAGATGGTTGCTTGCTGCTGGCCTTGTGGCTCTGGTCGCGTCAGGTATATGGGGCTGGGAAAGCGTCCTTAAGGACAACATCATCCCCAAACGTTTCGGCGTGGTGGAAGAAGGGCGAATTTATCGCAGCGGACAACTATCGGCGACACTGGTCAAAAAGGTTCTGGCCGAGCACAACATACGCGTCATTGTTGACCTTACATCCGTCGACCTGCAAAACCCTGACCAGCAGGCCGAGGGAAAAGCCGCCGCCGAACTGAACATCAAGCTAATGAGGTTTCCGCTGGAAGGCAACGGCACCGGCGATTTGAATGAATACACGAATGCGATAGCCGCAATTGCGGACGCAGCAAAGAATAACCTGCCGGTGTTGGTGCATTGCGCCGCTGGAGCACAAAGAACAGGCGGCGTCATCGCTATATACCGGCTTCTGGTGCAGAAAACAGACCCCAATATCGTCGAAGATGAAATCGAAAAATACGGATGCGATATTGACAACAAACCGGTCCTGCGCGCATTTCTTAACGATAATATGAATGAGTTTGCCCTCCGGCTCAAACAGGCCGGAGTCATCGACCAAATACCCGCCGTAATACCCCTGCTGCCGCGGGACTAATCTTTCCCCTGACGCCATCAAAACCATTAAAGAGATGGTTCTGTTGCACTTTCAATAGCTGGCGACCGCCTGTTAAACAATCCCCCGGCAGATATGTTTTTACCCAGCTTTTTGGCATTGGTATCTATATACACAATTTTGAATTGCCCCGTGTTCAGCAGTGCCTCCATATCCTCGCCGAACGAAACAACCCAGCAATTCTGCCGATAGAGATTGTTTAATTCTGAAACATCCTGCACTTTCACAACAGTCCTGCCAAAATAATGTATGAAATTAGGAGGCACAGCCCCGTATGAAACCATCTTTTCCGTCGTCGGCACTATTTCTGCGACTTTCAGGGCGAATTGCCTCACCGGCCGGTCCGGGCTAAAAATACTCGATAAACTCGTGTATTGATGCGCCGTCAACACAGTGATTCCGCAAAAAAGCACAACACAGGCAGCGCCCGGACGTCGTTTTACAAAAAGAACCGTGACAACTATGGTCATCGCAACCCAAATTACCGAAAGGGAAATCAAATACAGCCAAAACGCGGTGGACATGGACGCCGGAGCCGTTACAAACGCAAAATAAACAGGCAGGAATATCGAACCCGCCACGAAAAACAACACGTGAATCCGCAATATATTCGCCGCAAATTTCGGTGTGAACGCCTGTCGAATAAACACCATTTCATCTATAAGAATAGCGATTAGTATCGCCATCCCGGGTATAAGCGGCAAAAGATAGTGCTGGCGCTTGCCTCCCGACAGCATCAGAAACACAAAATTCGCCACAAACCACAGCCACAGAAACTTCATAACGGGCCGCTTCTCGCCCCAAACCCTGTAGAACGGCGCAACAAGAGCAATCAGAAAAAAAATACACCACGGCGACGTGTATTTGAACACCATCCCCAAGTAATAATACCACGGATAATTGCCCGCCGCGTATTCGCCGAACAACCGGTCAAAAAACTCACGCTTCCATATCATCACGTCCCAGTTCACTTTATACGCCGCCGCCAAAGGCCAGGGCAATACAACAGCAAGACAAATAATTATCCCCCAAACCGGCAACAACTTTGGAATTACTCGCCATTCTCTCCCGGCCGCGATATATAAACCGGCAGGCAGCAAAACATAAACAAACGGCGCAGGCCCCTTCGCGAGATTACCCAGAGCAAAACTCACCCAGAAGATAAGCATAAAGACAACACGACTCCTGCGGTCTTCGCTGGTTATTGCTGAGTAAAAAGACAAAAGACAAAGCGTCACAAAAAAAACCAGCCCCATCTCAGGCCTTGCCGAATGTGACCAGTGAACGTATCCAATCGATGTCGCCCAAACAGCCGTGGCGATAAGCGCAATTCGCAGCGACAGCCAGCGGCTCACAAAATACAGCACCGCCCCGGCGGACAAAAACGCGAAAACCGCGCTCGGCAGCCGCGCCGCAAATTCATCTGCCTTGCCCGTAATGCCGGCTATGCTCGCCACAAGCCAGTACGAAAGGGGTGTCTTCTGCAGTCGTGGTTGACCATTGAACGTCGGCGTAATCCAACTGCCGCCTCCCAGCATCTCGCGCGCGGTAACCGACACAAAACTCTCGTGGTCATCAAGCGGTACCGCTGAAAGCATCCACCCGGCAAGTATTCCTGACAAGAATAGCACGCCAATAATCAGAATCCCGCTTCCGACTTTCCCCTTCGGAATGTTCGACATCAAACAATCCACCTCTTTGCGGATTATTTTATAAGCTTAATTATCTCGTTAAAATCGTTCGGCGCTTCGATGGGTGGATTACTGAACTGGCCCTGTTTTTCCTTGTGATAGTTGACCGTCACATTCGGGTCTTTCAGCGCGTGCCCCGTCAGCACACAGGCGACGCGCTCGTCTGCGCCGATGACTCCCTCGGCACGCAGCATCTTCAATCCCGCAACCGACGCCGCTGATGCCGGCTCACAACCAAGCCCGTATTTGCCTATAACCGCTTTGGCATCGCAAATATCCTCGTCTGTTACCGCCCGCACAACGCCATTGCACACGTCTATCGCCCGCAGACATTTCTTAAGATTGACTGGCCGTGAAATCTCTATCGCCGACGCACATGTGTGAGGCGAAAACTTCCTCGCCGTAAGGTCGGCATAATAATCCACGATGACCTTGTTATTCACATTCCCGTTGTTCCACACTAACTTCTTGTTATTCACCATATCCATCAGCGTATCCGCGCCCGTCGCGTTGATAACCGCCAGCCGCGGAACACGTTTAATCAAACCGAGTTGTTTCAGTTCGTAAAACGCCTTGCCGAACGCGCTCGAGTTGCCCAGGTTGCCCCCCGGCACGACTATCCAGTCCGGCACTTCCCACCCAAGCCCTTCGATGATGCGGAACATTATGGTCTTCTGCCCTTCGAGCCGGAAAGGATTTAGCGAATTGAGCAGATACAGACCCAGTTTCGTACAGACATCCTGCACCTGCCGCATACAGTCGTCGAAGTCACCCTGTATTTGTATCGTCTGTGCGCCGTAATCCATCGCCTGCGATAGTTTGCCGAATGCAATGCGACCAGAGCCGACAAAAACCGTGCATTTCAATCCGCAACTGTGCGCATAAAGCGCAACCGACGCCGAGGTGTTGCCTGTAGATGCGCAGGCACTTGATTTTACGCCGACCATTTTCGCGTGGCTAAAGGCCGCCGCCATCCCGTTATCTTTGAATGACCCTGACGGGTTCAACCCTTCATACTGCAGGAACAGCCGCCCCGGCTTCATACCTGCGAATTTGCCCACCTCGTCACTGGGCTGCAAAATGGTCTGCCCCTCCGCGATTGTCACCTTATATTTGTCGTCACAGAAATTCAGCAGCTCGCGGAACCGCCACACGCCTGACAAATCAAGGGGGACATTCCTGCTCGCCCAGCGTTTGCCGAAGTCGCTTAGTTTCTTCGGGACATTTATCTTGTCCCAGTTATATTGGGCATCCAGCAGGTCTCCGCACCGCGGGCATTTGAATATCACCTCAGAAACGTCAAACTCCGCGGCGCATTGCGGATTGATACACCTCTGAAAAACAGCAACTGGTCCAATCATCCAGCACCTCTTTAGAAAACAGACGACATGGGACGGAAAGCAGATTGCCTGTTTTCTATCATCCGTCCTCTGCCGTCCATATTAATTTTCTCAACAAGCTCCGGCAGCTCCGCGATTCTGTTTATCTTCCACACACCTGCCGGCACGTTTTTGCCAGCGTTTGTGTAAGCCGACTTCAGAACCGCTTTCATTCCGGCCTTCAAGGCAGGCATTATATCCGTATCTATACGGTCGCCGACGAAAAGCATATTCCCTGCCGGCTCGCCCATTTTAGCGACCGCCGTATCAAAGATTCGCCTGTCGGGCTTTCGGAACTCAAATTGATAAGAATAAACCCGGTAAGGGAAAAAATCCAGTATTCCTAATTGGCGCAGGTGTCTGTCCAAAGAGCCGGCGCTTACGAACGTATTGCTGATGATTCCTAATTTAAGCCCCATCTGCCGAAGCGTGGCCAAGGTGGTCTTTATATCCGGCTCGACGTGCGCAAGGTTGCTCAATGGCTCATACCAAAGCCAGCCAACCTCCTGCCACTGGTCTTCGCTGAGTTTGTAACCGTGCTGGGCGCCTGATTTTTTCAGCAACGACAAAGCGTCAAAATCCTTGCCCGTAATATCCGCCCACAGGCAACGCAGGCGAATGGCAATCAGGTTTCGCAGGCAATACCATCCGAAATTACCGACCGGCTGGCCGCATCTCGAAAGGTAATCATAGGTCAATCTCGCGCTTCGGCGAAAAACCTTTGTCGTCTCTACTCTGCCGAAGTTAAGCAAGGTCTCGCCGAGGTCAAACAGAACCGCTTTGATTACTTTTTCAGCCAAACATCTCACCTTAAAGGCGGCAAGCCGTCCGCAAAGGCCTCTCCGACCCATGCAAACATTTCGTCATCCGATATTGCCGACACTCTGTCCAGCGCGTATTCGGCGGCGATTTTGTCCCGTATCTTCACCACGCGCGGGTCATGCTTTGTAATCTCAATCTGGAACCTGGTCTCAATCCAGTGCTTTATTCCCGCGGCGCCCGTCTTGTCGGTAATGGCCACCTCCGCCGGCCGCTTGAGAAGTTTGTCGGTGTCGAAGCAATTGTATATCTCCTCGTTCTTTAACAGACCGTCGGCGTGAATACCCGCCCGCGTCACGTTGAAGTCCCTGCCCACAAGCGGATAATTGCTCGGAATCTCAAAACCAAGCTCTTTCGCAGCATACTGGGCAAGCTCGGTTATCGCGGCATAGTCAACCCCCGGCGTCATACCCTTGATTTGTGCGTGTTCAATAACCATCGCCTCCAGCGGCGGATTGCCCGTTCGCTCGCCCACGCCGAATATGGAGCTGTTGGCCGCACAGCACCCGTAAAGCCACGCCGTCGCCCCGTTGACCTGCACCTTGTGCAGGTCGTTGTGCCCGTGCCATTCCAACTGCTCGGCTGGCACCCCGATTTTACGCAGGCCCGCTATAAGTTTTGGCACGCCCCGAGGCAAAGCAGACCCCGCCCACGGCAAACCAAAACCAAGCGTATCACACAACCGAATCTTCACCGGCTTTTTGTACTGCTCGCTCAGCTTCATCAACTCCGCCGAGAAAGGCAGCACAAAACCATCGTAATCGGCCCTTGTGACGTCTTCGAAATGGCATCGAGGAAGCACGCCTTGGTCCAGCGCCGCCTTGACGATATCCAGATACGCCGCAAGCGCCTGCGCACGGGTCTTTCGCAGCTTCAGGAATATGTGGTAATCGCTCACTGAAGTCAGTATCCCCGTCTCAACCAGCCCCATTTGTTTGACTAACCGGAAGTCCTCCGCAACCGCCCGAATCCAGCCGGTTATCTCAGGGTATTTATAACCTCGCGCCTTGCACAGCTCGACCGCCTTTCTGTCGCGGTCCGAATACAAAAAGAACTCGCACTGCCGAATCAGACCCGTATCACCATCTATCTTGTGCAGCAGGTCGTATATCTTCAAAACCTGCTCCGGCGTATATGGCGGTCTCGCCTGCTGCCCGTCGCGGAACGTAGTATCCGTCACCCAAATATCATCGGGTATCTCATACGGCACCTGCCGCTTCTCAAATTTCGCCAGAGGAAATTCGGTATAGGGAAACATACCCCGATACAAATTCGGTTCGCCTACATCCGCTACCTTCAAAACCCTTTTCGCCATTTTCTACATCACCTCATATTGAATTTTTTCACCACTAAGACACCACGGCACGAAGTTTTTTCATTTTTAACTTTTTATCTTTTCTCTTAGTGTCTTTGCGTCTTCGTGGTAAACAAGTGGCCGAGATGGGAGTCGAACCCATACGCCCGTTAGGACAGGGGATTTTAAGTCCCCAGCGTCTGCCATTCCGCCACTCGGCCGGTTGACCCTTCGTAACTTAAAACTTAAAATTTCAAGTGCAAAGCCAGAACGTAAAGCTTTCAGTTTTTAGCTTTGGTTTTGAGTTTAGCATTTTAACTTTTAAGCTTCATTTTACGCCTGCTCTACTGTTCAACTATCAGACCTGACAAGACAATTTACTCAATCCCGCCCCTTTTTGCAAACCGTTTCTCCGCTAAACCCGCCCGCAGACAGGCGGGAGCCGCCCGAAAACTCTTGCGACAAGCCCCTTCACTTCTTAAAATACCCCCTTCTTCACAATAAATACGAGGGAAAATATGCTGGCAAAACTGCATAGCGTCGCACTCGAGGGAATCGAAGGCATCATCTGCGAAGTCGAGGTCGATGTCGCACGCGGCGGCTTCGAAAAGACCCTCATTGTGGGACTGCCCGACGCCGCGGTCAAAGAAAGCGTCGAAAGAGTAAAAAGCGCCATCGTCAACTGCGGCTATAAATACCCCAAAACCCAGTCGCTGGTGAACCTCGCTCCGGCGGACATAAAAAAAGAAGGACCCGCCTTCGATTTACCCATCGCACTGGGAATCCTGCTTGGACAGGGCGTCCTCGCAAGCACGGTCCTCAAAAACTTCGTCATCGCCGGCGAGCTTGCCCTTGATGGCAGAGTCAGACCCGTCAACGGCGTTCTGAGTATGGCGATGACCGCAAAGGCAAACGGCTTTCGCGGCATCATCGTCCCGCTGGACAACGCCCCAGAAGCAGCCGTCGTCGCCGGCCTGGAGGTTTATGGCGTCGGCTCTCTGACGCAGGCCTGCGACTTTTTAAGCGGCCGACTGCCCCTCGAAGCAACTTCAATAGATATAAACGACATTCTCAAAACCGAAAGCCAGTATGATTTTGACTTCTCAGATGTGAAGGGACAGCAAAGCGCTAAACGCGCCTTGACCATCGCCGCCGCCGGAGGACATAACATCCTTATGATAGGCCCGCCCGGCGCAGGTAAAACGATGCTCGCCCAGCGACTGGCGACAATCCTGCCCCCGCTGACGCTGGCTGAATCGCTCGAAACCACACGCATTTACTCCACGGTAGGGCTTTTAGGCAAAGGCAAAGCGCTATTGGCGACACGCCCCGTTCGTATGCCCCACCACACCGCAAGCGGTCCTGCTCTCATCGGTGGCGGCACAAACGCCCGCCCGGGCGAACTGTCCCTGGCACATCACGGAATCCTGTTCCTCGACGAATTCGCCGAGTTCCCGCGTCACGTCCTCGAAATGATACGCCAGCCGCTCGAAGACGGCGCCGTCACCGTCTCCCGCGCAAAAAAATCCATAACCTACTTCGCCGCCTTTCTTCTTGTCGCCTCCTGCAACCCCTGTCCCTGCGGCTACTACGGGTCAGATTTTCGCCGATGCAAATGCACCCCCGGTCAGGTCGAACGTTACTTGTCCAAAATCTCCGGCCCCCTCATCGACCGAATTGACATCCACATAGACGTCCCGCCTGTGACTTTCAGCAAACTCCGCAGCAAAGCAAACCAGCTTGACTCCGCCACCATAAGGGCGGATGTGATAAAAGGACGCAATATCCAGGCAAAACGCTTCGGCGATGGCAAAATCCTCACCAACGCCAGAATGACACACAAGCAGGTCGAAAAGTTCTGTAAACTCGATACCGCCTGTGAGATGCTCCTTAAACAGGCAATGACTGAATTCGGCCTGTCCGCCCGTGCCCACGATAAAATCTGCAAGGTCGCCCGCACAATCGCCGACCTCGCCGATTGCGCCTATATAAAACCAGAACACGTCGCCGAGGCCGTCGGCTACCGAAAATTAGACAGAAAACTGTAAAAACACCCCCTATGTCCGTTTGATGGCTCGCCTTCTGTGCCGCCGGCCCGTATAAGTGCCTCATAAATAACAACTTGCATTCGCATTTTTGGCTTAACCCATCCAGAACCCCTGCCGATAAATACTTAACTTAAAGAACTGAGATTTTGTGTTCACTGAGGGTTTTAGAAATGGGCATTCAAAACTGGTCTGAAAACATAATTCTCGTTGACCTGCCCGCTGAACCACAGATGGGCGATGAATTGAAGACGGTCGTCGAGATTGTCCAGGACAGAGGCGACTGTGACGTCGTGATGGACTTCTCAAGCATTGACGTTATCTCTTCATCGAGCTTGTCAAAGCTGCTCAAGTTGAGGAAGCTGCTGCTCGACTGTAACCATCAGTTTGTCTTCTGCAACGTGGCCCCGGCGACAAAAGGCGTTTTTTCTGTGACTGGCCTCGATGGCGTCTTCAAGGTCGTCGATGACAAATTTGTCGCCCTTGCAGGTCTGCAATTAGTCGGGTAAGCCGGCCTCGGTTATTTCTCGCAAACTCAGGCGTGCGCCTGTTGATTATCTGTCATTCCAGACAATCCCGAACTCTGCGAAATCAATGAAATCCACGTCCCCATCAACATTAAAATCGCCCGGAATACCGACGCCGGTCACAAGCCAGTTATTGGCCATTACGGCTACATCGCCCAGGCCGATAGAGCCGTCGCAGTCAAGGTCATAAATGTTGTAAGCGATATAATTCTGGTCCGGCTGGTCGGCAAACACATCAATATAACTCATCTGGTTCGGGTCAAACGTGTAATGTTTCTTGCCCGGCGTCACCGTTCCCGACCAGCCATAATCAACCCAGACCTCGTAAAAACCGTTGACATCAGTCGTGTCCTGGTTGTTGTTAGTGCTTACCAGCACACCTTCTATAGGCACGTTGCATTCGTTCTTTACATAACCGCTAATTCTGTAGGTGAGCAACGTCCCCGTATAACCCTGGTCCACCGTATAATCCTGATTGACATCCGCATAGTATCTGCCGTTCGGCTCGAAAGCATAGGCGTACCTGGCTGGCGTGACGTTGCCCGACCAGTTATAATCCACCCGCACCTCGTAATAGCCGTTGGTATCCGTCAGCGAGGACCATCCCCCGTATCTGCTCGTCCAGGGGCCGCCCCCGTTTTCAGCAGATACATTGACGTCGTTCATCGGCGTGACAAGATCGGGACCAAACACATTGCCCGCAATTTTAAATGTCTTCAGCGTCGCCGTGTAATTTACATCGTTGTGGTCGCTGTTCACGTCGGTATAGGTAAAGCTGTTCGGCTCAAAAATGTATCCTTCTTTTTGCGGCATCACGATTCCGGACCAGTTGTAATCCACCAACAGATCGTAATAGCCGTTTACATCCGTCACGGTATTGATGTCATTATGGTCGGTCTGCATCAACACGCCTTCGACCGGCGTGTTACCGTCGATTTCAACCACATGACCGGAAATCGCCGGAACCGGAGGCCCTTGTGCGGTCAATTCAAACGTGCCCGACCCGGAAACCCTCTTAACAACAAGCAAAGCGTTTGTATCCGCCGACGGCACATACGTGAAGGATTCGTTCGTGTCATTCCCTGCCTGCGTGCTCGACGCAAGGATTGTCGGCGTGCCGTACGCGCTGGGATTATCGTTATAAAGATAAAGGTCGAAATCTCCGCTCGAAGGAACCGACAGTATTGGCTCGAATGCCACCCCGCTCTTTAGTCCCACCTTCCTCGCCCAAACCCGCTTGTCATAAGCGCCAGGCCCAAGCGTGTCATTGACCGACGAGCCGGGCGTGTAGGTCCGCGTCATCGCCTCGACCGCCGCGTCGGGATTTATTATGCCGTAGCCCTCGTAGGGGTCCTTGCCCGCCGGGAAACCACTCGGTCCGCCGGAGGCACGCTGCAGCGTCGGGCTATGGCTGCCCCCTTCCCTGCTCATGTTTGTTTCGGAGGCGGTTGCGCACAATACCATTTTGACGTATCGCGAGTGATGGCTCGAACCAAAATCCCAGGTGATTCCCTGCTGTTCCATAGCGTTAATCACCAAAGCGGCAGCTCCTGCCGCAAACGGACTGGCCATTGAGGTGCCCTGCAGACAGGCATAATCATTGCTCTGCTGGTCTGCGAACGCCGGCCCATCCGCCGAGCCGCTGTCCACCGAGAGAATACCTCTGTAATAGCTGGCCGAGCCGCCGGGTACTGTTATGTCCGGCTTGTAATCTTCCTCATAGCCGGGTGTTGAACCGGGGCTGCTGAAACCTATACTTGAGTAATCCGTTAACTGCCCTTGCTCGTTACACGCTGCCACTGTCAATGCCATTGCCGCCCGGCCGGGGTCATCTATCTCGCGCGTACCGCCCGAGCCCGTATTCGTGCCGTCGTTGCCCGCTGAAACGACGACGACAATCCCGTTGTTGACCGCCGTATTGACTTTCTGTCGCAGGGTCGTATCGATGCCTGGATTGCCTACTGTCCCTAAACTCAGGTTCATTACCTTAATCTTATTTGCCACACGCGTGGACACTAAATCATCTATGGCCGCCGATATCCACGTGTCGATGCCGTCTCCGCTGTTATCAAATACCTTGGCGGCCGCCCACTTGCATCCCGGCGCCACTCCACGCAATCTGTTAAACCCGTCGCCGACGCCGGGGTAATTTGTCACCGAACTGGTGATAACGAAATCCTGCACCGTCCCGCCGGTGCTCAGAAGCGCCGTAGAATACGCCCGGCTGCTCGACGCAGTGAAGGCATTAGTCACCGTTAGCGGTGAACTGCCACTCGCGTAGCTGGAAAGATACGTCCAGCCGCCTGATGTCCCTTTGGTATGATAGACCTGATGCAATGTAGTCGAGCCGCCTCCGGTCCATCGCGCCGTCGAAGAATAGGTCACCGACGCATCAGGCAGACCAACAGGAAACAGATAGAATGAACCGGACGAAACGGAAGACAGGTCTTCCACGTCTGTATAGTAAAGCGTGCCCGTTGTTGAGCCGCTCGCCGCACCGGTCCCCAGCGCTATGCCCGCCACGTGTGAGCCGTGCTGGATGATATCGACGGGATTAACGTTGCCGTCGCTTGAAAAATCCTGCCAATAGACCTGCCTGCCCGACAGGTCCGAATGGGCAGCGTCGATGCCGGTATCTAAAATAGCAATTGTGATTGAATCGGAACCGCTGAACCCCGCCGGATTGCCCGCAAATCCCGGCGCCCAGACGGGACGAACACGACCGGTCCGGGTAGCCACGTCGAGATGCATTGCGACGGATTTCGCCTTCTGGACCAGCACTAACGACGCCCCCATCAGCGATGGGAGTTTTTGAACATTTCGAAGGGCGATACGGCCATTCCATCCGTACGATACCGCCTTGTAAATATAGGTTATATCACCCCCACAAGCCAGAAAACTGTCGATTTGCTGCTGCGTCACCGGCTTCTTGAAAACCATCTCCATCTCGACGGCCTGCCCAAGACACGCATCTGCCTCCTCTGTATCTTTGAGCGTCTTCGCGGCCTTCAACCGGCTCGTTGCCACCGCTGCCTCGGAGTCAAGCTCGTCGTCAATTGCGTTTCGGTCCAGGTCATTATTGTAGGTCGTTCCAATCAGAGGTGGTATTCGCGGTGGCGCGGGCGGGACAAACCTTCTTCCGGGAACCGCGTCCGCAACCCCGGAAATGCCCGTCAGGAGGACCAGCAACAAAACAATCGCCCTGCTTACAGAAACCGAGCGCTCCCCTCCCAGACAATGACTGGCGATATGCCGCCTAATTACTGCCACCCATATCCCCCAGCGACGCAAAATTCAATGTCGTGTCGCAAAAAACCACCCCCGGGCTTGCCGCAGGCCATATTTTATCATTATATAGATTCCGCCGTGTTTGTCAATCAAATACTCCTTGGGCTCCAAAACACTAGGAAAGTGCCGTCCGGCACTCACAGCGACACTATTTTAGGACCTTATCGATGGTATCCGAAAACCTTATGCTCGATACACAAGGTCTGCCTAACTTCTATCACGGCCCTGCGCAAAAAAAATGACAATTGGCAATCTTCGATGCCAATTGTCATCCCGCCTCCGGCTCCACGGGCAACTGGGAATCCTCCCTCGGACCCAATGATAACGTCACGACTCTAAATGGATTTAACCCAGCCCTTTTTCTTTTGCCATTCCGGCATGGCTGGTTCATTCACCTTTTGTTCCCACTGCTTGTCCTGCCCGCCAAACAGGACCTTGTCAGACCTTATGTCCAGCACCTTCACATCATGAATTGTATCCCCTTTGTGCAGCGTCTTGCCCTCGATAATAACAACAGGGGTATCTTCACTATACAGAATAGCGGTCACCACCCCAAACTTCGGCCCAGAGCTATGGCCGGCTGTTTTCTTTTCGCCATCCGCCGGCGCTCTGGTAGCAATCCCGTAACCCAGCATCCCGCAGACAATTATCACCGCCAATACCAGCCATTTTAATGTGCTTTTATTCATCGACGGTATTGAATCGGCACTATCTTAGCCCTGCTTAACTTCACCCTTTGCGACCGGCTAAAACGTCCGAAAACATTCTCTCTGGGCGGGCTAAAATTTGTTTTGTCACGGAAAAAATTCAGAATTGAGTCCCGGCACGCCGGGGTAGAATTGCGAAAATACTGTTCAGCCGGCTATTTCAGGTCACGCCACAATCCGCTCTGTCGTCGGCGATGTACCCGTCCTGCGGCCCGGCTCCTCCGTCGTCTCCCCTGCTACAGCGACGCCTGTGCCGGGACCCGTGCGGGCCGCCAGCTCGTTCATCGCCCAGCACCGAATCGATTTGCCGTAGAAGCCCTGTGCATCCACCGTATATACCCTCAGCGCGTCGCTGGCGACCGCTACAAGCTCGCCCCGGCGGACAATCTCCGTAAAACACAATCGCCGCATTGTAATATCCCGCTGGTCAGCCGAGTCGGTGTGCTCAATAACCCCCACCAAAAAAACCCTGTCCAAAAGCTCCATCCCCCTGTGCAATTCCCGCTTTTTTTGCGACACACTCGGCTGCTCAATGAGGGCCTCTATCACCTCGTCGCTTGCCTCACGCCTGGCAACCTTGGCGCGCGACTTGACCAAGCCATATATCCCTGCGCCCGCAGCCAGCATCACAACTACCAGCAACTGGACCCAGAAATTATCCTCGTTGTTTCCTGCCGCCAAATAAAATACTGCAGGGCTCACAGGCCCTCCTTTATTTGTCGCTCGCAGCTCGTGCCCCGTCGCTCGAATCACGAGTCACGGGTCCCGAGTCACGACTTTATGAACCTTTTTGCTCGGTGCGACGAGTAAGCTCTTTCATCGCCGCACACTGGATGTCCTTGCCGTAAAGGTTCTTCTCGTCCACGGCGTAAACCGAAAGGGAGGCGCTGTCTATCTCGTTTTGCTGGTTCCGTCTGAGCGCCTCGTTGAAGGTCAGCTTCCGCATCGCGACGTCATTTTTGTCGTCACCTTCCGTGCTCTCGATTACGCCCAGCAGAAAATCAAGCTCCAGCAAATCCATACCGCCCGCCAGGTTCCGCCCCGCTCTTGTCTTTTTTTCCATTGCAGCTTCTCCACCAGCTTCTTCCATCCCGCCCAGTTCAACAATCCTTGTGCCGGTACTTTTTCTTACTTCCAGTTTTCTTTCGCCAACACCCCAAGCCATAGTTTAGGCCTCCTAAATTTATAAATTCCGCAGGCGGTTTTCACGCCGCCTGATTGCCGATTGCCCGCATTATACATTTACACCCCCCGCCGGACAAAAGAATTTATGTCTGGACCGGGCAGATAACTTTTAATCACAGGACCCTCCCTGTACCGCCGCTTCAGTGAAGAAGGTAGAAATCTGTGGTTATGGGGCAGGAACTAAAAAATTTTCAAAAACATTTTTTCTAATGTTTTTAGATGATAGAGATTGTGTTTAGAAACCGCTAAGCCAGTCGTTGCTGAAGGCCACAAGGTCGTCGATGTCAACATTGCCGTCGCCTGTGAGGTCGGCGCCGTCACAATTATTATTGGCCGCGCAATTTTCGGCTCCCCACCAGTTGGCAAAAAAACCATAATCCGCAAAGTTGACGCCGTCAGGACAGACGAAATCGGCCAGCAACATCTGCCAGATGAGTTTCGGGTAATTGGTGACTTCACAGATGTGCCATACGTCGTTGAAATCCCAGCCGACGAAACTTGCCTGCTGTCTCATTTGCTCATCTGTCAACGGTACGCCATAACCATTATTCGGCCCGCTTGTGATCAAAAAATAGCAATTGCTGATACTGCTTCCACCGTAACTACCTCCCACCAGCCCGCCGATGCTGTATGACCCATCTCCGCCGGTGACATCGCCCGTCGAATAGCAATTGCTGATATTGCCGTCGTCACCCCCCACCAGCCCGCCGAGGTCGCTTGAATCATCCCCGCCAATGACAGCGCCTGTCGAATGGCAATTGTTGATGCTGCTATCGAAATTATATCCTACCAGTCCGCCGAGGGCGCTTCCTCCGGCGACATTGCCTGTCGAATAGCAATTGCTGATAGTGCCGACGTTTCCTCCCACCAACCCGCCAAGGCAGTATGGCTCATATCCGCCTGTGACGGCACCTGTCGAATGGCAACCGCTGATGGTACCGGCGTAATTATGTCCCACCAGCCCGCCGAGTTCGCCTGAATCATCCCCGCCGATGACAGTGCATGTCGAATAGCAATTGCTGATAGTGCCATACTCGTTCTCTCCCACCAGCCCGCCGAGAGAATCTGAGTTAGCTCCACTGGTGATAGCGCCTGTCGAATAGCAATTGCTGATACTGCCATCGAAGTTCCGTCCCACCAGCCCGCCTGTCTCACCGCCGTTGATGGAAACATTTTCGAGCCCGAGATTTTTTATCTCACCGCCGTTAACATATCCGAACAGGCCCAAATAATGCCCCAAGGCGCCGACTATGGTAAGATTGGCGATTCTATGTCCCCCGCCATCGAAGACACCGGTAAAGGCCGCTCCTACCATATGTGCAATAACAGCGGTGGTAAAAATTTGATTGCCGGGTAGATTTGGGTCGAGGTCGATGTCGGCCGTAAGGACAAAATGGCTACTGTAGTCGCCCGTATTCGCCCCCAGGGCCAACAGGTCTGCGGCAGTTGCGATTTGGTACGGGTCATCGGCAGTGCCTGAGCCGCCGGAGTATTTGGCAAAGCAGGGAGAGGTTATCGCAAGGATTAGAAACGCTAAAACGGCCCTCTTCATAATAATAAAACCCTCTATCCCCCAAACCACAATTCGAGCGCTATTATACTGAATGATGGGCCGAATCGCAAGAAAAAAAATTGCTGTTCGAGGGACGATGTAACCATCCCAAAAAGATTATGGAAGTGTTTTTGCAGGCAGGTTATCGCGAGGCAATTCCTGTCCGCCAAATCGCCTGCCTGATGGGTTGCATTCCTGCGCACCAAGACGATAATATCAGTGGTTCTTATGAGACGAAATCTGCGCCATTACATAGCCGTGATAATAAGCTTGACGCTTTTTGGTGTAGCCCTGTTCATCATACACCACAAGCTCAGCCACTATCGCTATCGCGACATCGCCGGCCAGCTTGCCCAGATGCCCCGCACGCACCTGCTCGCGGCGATTGTTCTGATGATTCTGGATTACCTTGTGCTGACGGCTTACGATTTTATGGCGCTCCGGTACATACAGCACCCGATTAAGTACAGCAAAACGGCGTTCGCCTCGTTTATGGGATACGCCTTCAGCCATAATATGACTATTCTCGGGGGCAGCGCCGTGCGCTACCGCATCTACTCGATGCTGGGCGTCTCGGCAGGCAAGGTGGCGGCGCTGGTGGCATTCTGCTCTTTGACATTCTGGCTGGGCTTCCTGTCTGTCGGCTCGGTTGTGTTTTTGTTCTCATCGGAGCGGGTGCCAGACATGCTCCATCTGCCGTTTGCGTCGGCTCGGCCAATCGGCGCGATATTTCTTGTCATCGTCACGGCTTATGTGACGCTGGCGATTGCCAGAAGAACGCCGGTGCGCATACGAGGATGGGAGTTTGTAATGCCCTCGCCGACACTGGTCGGCTCGCAGATAATAACCGCTTCCATCGACTGGCTTTTGGCGGGCTCCGTGCTGTTTGTCCTGCTCCCCGGAAACGACCAGCTCGACTATATAGGGTTTATGCCTGTTTTTATGCTGGCTCAAATTGCGGGACTGTTGAGCTATGTGCCCGGCGGGCTGGGTGTATTCGAAACGGCCATCATTTTGCTGCTCTCGCCGTTTTACGAGCCGTCGGCGATAGTCAGCTCGCTTCTGGTCTATCGATTCGTGTACTACCTGATTCCGTTTGGCGTCGCGTCGCTGCTTCTGGCGGGGCTGGAGTTCCTGCTTAGCCGGCACCTGATTACCCGGCTGGCTTCCGGCTTAGGCCGGGCCATCGCGGCGATTATGCCAAACATACTGGCGGTAACAACATTTATCTCCGGCGTGGTCCTGCTGTTCTCCGGTGCCCTGCCGGCGACGCGGGGGCGCATGGCTTGGCTAAGAGACCTGCTGCCGCTGCCTGCGATTGAATTCTCTCACTTCCTCGCCTCGCTGACCGGCGCGGGATTATTGATACTCGCCAGGGCAATCCATCGAAAGGTGGACATCGCTTATCATCTGACGGCTGCGCTGCTGATGAGCGGCGTCGTGCTTTCACTGCTCAAGGGACTGGATTATGAGGAAGCAATAGCCCTGTTGGTAATGCTGCTGATACTGCTGCCCTGCCGAGCCAGCTTTTACCGCAAAAGCTCGATTCTTGCGGGCCGACTGACTTCGGGCTGGGTCATTCTCGCCGTTGTGGCCGTCCTGTGTTCCGTCTGGCTGGGCATTTTTTCGTATAAGTACGAGGAATACAGCCACAACTTGTGGTGGCTATTTGCGACTGACGCTGACGCGCCTCGTTTCCTTCGCGGTTCGGCCGGGGCGGTCAGCATCATTCTGCTGTTCGCCATTGCGCGATTGATACGCGGCTCGGCTCACCCGCAGCAGGCGACCCTGATGGAGTGCAAGGAAGATATCGGCAAAATTCTGGCCGCGTCACCAAAAACATCTGCGCATCTGGCGCTATTGGGCGACAAACAATTCGTTTTCAACGACGAACGCAACAGCTTCATTATGTTCGCAATTGAGGGACGAAGCTGGGTCGCAATGGGCGACCCGGTCGGGCCTGAGGAAGAATGGGACGATTTGCTGTGGAGTTTCAGAGAGATGTGCGACGAGCACGACGCCTGGCCGGTCTTCTACCAGATTGACCAGGCGAACCTGCCTCTGTATCTGCAGTTCGGCATGAGGTTTTTGAAGCTGGGAGAAGAGGCCAAAGTTGACCTTGGGACATTCTCGCTCGAAGGCGGCGAGCACAAAGGGCTGCGCTACTCCCACAACAAACTCACCAAAGAAGGATACGCCTTCGAAATCGTCCCGGCGCAGGGCGTTGACGCAATTATGCCGGCACTCAGGAATATCTCAGACGGCTGGCTTGAGTCAAAACACACCAGAGAAAAAAAATTCTCGCTGGGCTTTTTCGAGCCGGAATATATCAGGCGAACACCCGTCGCGGTCGTCAGAAAAAACGAACAGATTATCGCCTTTGCCAACGTATGGGAAGGAGCCGATAAATATGAACTGTCAATTGACCTGATGCGGCATTTACCATTAGCTCAGGACGGTATTATGGATTACCTTTTTGCGGAATTGATGCTATGGGGCAAAAAGGAGGGGTTCAAGTGGTTCAACCTCGGTATGGTGCCGATGTCGGGCCTGGAAGACAGCTCGCTGGCGCCGTTGTGGGAGCGGACTGGGGCATTTCTTTTCCGCCACGGCGAGCACTTCTATAACTTCCAGGGACTGCGCCAATATAAGGAAAAATTCAATCCTGTCTGGGAGCCGAAATACCTCGCGACACGCGGCGGACTTGCGCTGCCGCAGGTCCTCGCAAACGTGGCCTCGCTGATTTCCGGCGGGCCAAAAGGCGTCGTGACAAAGTGAGATTAGCAGGAACAATAGCGGTAAAGTATGGCAACCAGAGATTACGGGCTTATATCTGTTTAATCTTCACGTCCGGGCCGCGGATGTAATTCGGCGTAAGCGCAATCGGGTCGGCGAATCGTCCCTGCCTGGCCAACTCCCAGCCCAATTTATGGACGTTGGCGGCCGAGGGATTCCAGTACTTCTCATCAAGCACTCGGACGGCGGTATTATTAAACTGGTCTTTGTAGTAAACCAGCCCCTCGCCAATCAGGGCGATTGGCTTATCAGTTAGACGACCTGAAAATTCATCGGCGGTCATTAAGCAATCCGGAAGAGTTTTTTCCCAGATTGGGTCCTGTGTCTTGGGTCTTGGGTCTTGCGTCTTTTCATAAACGGCTACGAAGAACTGGCCGCGTTTCGCGTCGAGGATTACGGCAAGACGCTCAATTTCGGGTTGTGTGAAGTTGATGACGTTTGCTGCGATACAATCAAGCGTATCGACTGCGACGATTTTGGCGCCGTTGGCAAGGGCCATCGTCTTTGCGATGGTGACCGCGATTCGCAATCCCGTGAAACTCCCTGGGCCAATTGAGAGATAGACCTGCTTGATGTCGGCTGGTTTTCTGTCGAATTGCTCAAGCAGGCCAAGAATTGCGGGAAAGACCTCCGCGCTATGGCGCATCGGGCCGGTAAAGTGTTTATCGCCAAGAAGCTTTTCGCCTTGCGCGATCGCGACCGACCCCAGCCGGCCGCTGGTCTCTATGGCCAATATCAAAGGGTTATTAAAATTGTCCTGCCGTGCCGCCATTCAGACAGGATAATACTCTGCCACCGCCGGCAAATCAAAACCTTTCAAATCTCGCCCCAATCGCCACCAGCTCCCCTGCAATCTCTTAAAAACGCAAAAAGGATATGCCAATATGCCTTTTGAACCGAAAAACCAGCTTTTTGACCTGATAATGAGGTTTTCCGCCTATTTTAAGGTTCACTAAACACTGAACACATAAAATTTTTAACAAAAAACCAAAAAACACTTGATGGTCGTTTACTGATAAACTAAATTGGTCTTGTTGTTAAATGAATATACAACAACGTGCCGCTTGCCAAAAGAGTGTATCAAGCGGCCAAAGCAGGGCAAGTTAAACCCCAACGGCACAGCCGACGGGGACGGAGTGCGGAAAGAATTTCAGATTGCGGATTGAAACACGGTATGTCAGACGCGGAAAGAAAATTGAGAGGTGCGGCTTATGGCGAGAAGCAGGGCTTTTCAAAAAATCAATCAGGGAAATAAAACAGAAGCGGACTTCAAAGACAGAATAAACCTTCTGCGATGCAGAGTCGGGCTGCTGACTGGAAAAGACCGGGCATTGATGCAAATGTATTTAGACAACTCCGGCACATTCCGCCAGATGGCGCGGCTGGCGGGCGTCAACGAGGCAAACGTCGCCAGGCGGATTCACAAACTGGCTCGCCGACTCCTGGACGGCCAATACATCACCTGCCTTCACAACCGCGGCAAACTTACCGAAGAGCAAATTGAAATCGCCAGGGACTATTTCGTCGCCGGTCTGCCTATGAGCGAAATCGCTGACAGGCACGACATCACCTATTACACCGTCCGACAAACAATGAAACGTATCCAGCGGATTGTCAAAATCCACCGCCCGACAGACAAGACGGCAAATGAGGATTGAGCTATGCGAAGATTTTCCGTGTCAAAGCAATTCGACGTTAATGTCCCCATTACTGACCGCGTATCGACCGTCATGCGAATGTTCGGAGTTGACATCGACCGACTCGAAGAGCATCGCAAAACGCATCATTGCGCTGTTGAGGTAGAGGATGGGGACATCGTTTATATAACGGGGCCTTCTGGCGCGGGCAAAAGCGTCCTGCTGCGTGAGCTGCAAAACGCTATTCCCGACGATGAGCAAATCAGCATCGACGAAATGCAACTGCCCGCGGACAAGGCGGCTATTGACTGCGTGCTTGCCGACAAGTCCGGCGTCATTGACGTGCTGTCGCTACTGGGCTACGCGGGACTAAGCGACGTATTCTGCATCCTGACGCCGCCGGCCAATCTCAGCGAAGGACAAAAGTATCGCTTCCGGCTGGCTTGTGCGCTCGCGACGGGCAGGCGATACGTCTTCGCCGATGAGTTCTGCAGCAACCTAGACCGCATCACCGCCGCGGTCATCGCATACAATGTCCGCCGGTTCGCCAAACGAAACAAGACAACGTTCTTCCTCGCGTCCAGCCATGAGGACATTCTCGCGGATTTGCAGCCGGACGTGCTGGTCGTAAAACATTTTACCGGGCCTGCGCAGGTCACTTACAAAAAATCAAAATGTGCCTTTGCACCGTAACAGAAAATCTTCAAATCATTCCGGGGACACGGGCGGATTACGAATCGCTTTCGCATTATCATTATCGCGAACACCGGCTCGGCCCCTGCGCAGCGATTTTCTCGCTGAAGGGCAAGTTCCGCACCGCGACCAAACTCGAAACCGTTGGCGTGATTGTTTACGCAATGCCGATAACGGGCGCGCAAATGCGAAATACGGCAACGGGCGGAGTATTCGCGGGATTCGACAGAACCACCCGCCTGAAACTCATCAGCAAAAATATCCGCACAATCAGCAGGGTAATCATCGAGCCGAGATTTCGCTCGCTGGGCCTTGCCGCCCAATTGGTCGGGGAAACGATGCCTCTTATGGATGTCCCTTTCATCGAGGCGCTCGCGGTAATGGGCCGCGTGAATCCGTTTTTTGAAAAGGCCGGTATGACCCGCTTCGATGCGCCGCCCTCCGCCGGCTGTGCCCGGCTCATCGAGGCGCTCGGAACCATTGGCATCGATGAGCGGGATTTAATTGACCCGCGGATTGTGCAGAACAAATTGGACGCGATTAGCTCGTCCCGCGAATTCATCGAACGCGAAATCGTCCTGTTTCTTCAGTGTTATGGCCAACGCCGGCTTATGCCCCCCGGAATCGAACGCACAAAATTCATCCTCAGCAAACTAACCGACCGCCCCGTCTATTATCTCTGGAAAAACCCGAACCTCGAATTGAGAGTTTAAAATGAAGAATTCAAAATCACAAACAATTGCGATAAGTAAGCTCGTCGCCCACCCGGCCAATCCAAACGTGATGAGCAGGGAGAAATTCAACAAACTGGTTCGCAATATCGAGCGAACCGGGCTTTATGAGCCGATTGTCGTCAGGCCGCATCCTAAGATGAAGGACTGCTTTGAGATAATTAACGGCCATCACCGCGTCAAAGCCCTCGTTCAGCTCGGACGCAAAGAAGCCGACTGTGTCGTCTGGGATATCGATGACGAACAGACCTGCGTGCTGCTTATGACGCTTAATCGCCTGTGCGGCTCCGATGAGCCGGCAAAGAAAATCGAACTGCTAAAAATGCTGTCGCAGCGAATGCCGCCGGCCGAGCTTGCCAAAATGCTGCCCGCCTCGGCAAAACAGATTGAGCAATTGATTAACCTGAAATTGAGCAATTGCCCCGTAAAGCTGTCCGCTAAGCCGTTCGCGATACCACTTGTGTTTTTTGTTACTGCCGACCAAAACAAAATCATCGAGGATGCACTGGGAAAAATAACCATACCGCCTGGACAGACAAAGGCGCAACGCCGCGCCGCGGCAATTACTGAAATTGCAGATAACTTTTTGAGGATTGAAAAATGCCAAACGACAAACGTCTGACAAAAAGACAACGAGCAGTGATTGATGGTTTGTTCGCGGGCCAAATCAGTGAGCAGCAGGTCTTGGACAATCACAACGTTGACCGCCGGCTTTACGATAAGTGGCTGGCCGACGAAACCTTCGCAGGCGAGTTCGACCGTCGGGTGGTCGCCGCCCGCCGGCAAAGCGAGCTGATAATCGCCCGCTACGCGACCTTTGCCGCCGCCAAATTAGTGCAGTTGACCGAATCGGAGAACCAGGAAACCGCCCGCAAAACCTGCCTCGACATCATCGGCCTTTTGCGACCGTGTTCAGCGGATAGCGCTCAGCGTCCAGCGGACAGTGAATCACAGAACGAACTCCCGCCCGAATTAGCCAGCCGATTATTAGCTGCATTGGCGGAAAGCAAACCATCTGCAAATACCGGCGCCTGATATAAGCTTGACAAAGGCAGGTGCGGCAAATATAATTCGGACGATGCGTTGACCGATAGTAAGCCCAAAAACGTCAGGAGAAAAGTTTATGTCGAAAGCTAATCGTTGCAATCCGGGTATAATCGCGGCTTTAGTCCTTGCGGGCACGTTATCTTCGCCGGCCCTCGCCGCCGACAAGGACAATACCATACCTCATCTCAGCAGGCAGGGCGCCGCTACGCAGCTTATGGTGGACGGCAAGCCGTTTCTTATGCTCGCCGGCGAACTGCACAACTCAAGCTCATCCAGCACTGAATATATGAAGCCGATATGGCCGAAACTCGCCGACGCAAACCTCAATACGGTTCTGGCCGTCGTTTCATGGGATTTGATTGAGCCGGAAGAAGGCAAATTCGATTTTTCGCTTGTGGATGACCTGATAAAAGACGCGAGACGCTATAATATGCGTCTTGTGTTACTCTGGTTCGGAAGCTGGAAAAACGGCGTGTCCACTTATGTCCCCGTCTGGGTCAAAACCGATTGTACCCGTTTCCCCCGCGCCAGGGACGCGAAGGACCAAGCCCTCGAAATACTTTCTACTTTCAGCGACGCAGCAAGAGACGCTGACGCGAAGGCGTTTGGTGCGCTGATGCGGCATATCAAAGAAGTCGATGGTCAGAAGCACACGGTGATAATGATGCAGGTGGAAAATGAATCAGGCGTTCTCGGCGATTCACGCGACAGAAGCAAGCCGGCAAATGAGGCGTATTCAAAACCCGTGCCGAAAGAGCTTATGGAATATCTTCAAAAATATAAAGATAAGCTGCTGCCGGAGGTTCACAATGCCTGGGAGAGTTCCGGATTCAAAACAGGAACATGGGAAGAGGTTTTCGGCGTCAACAAGCCGCACGAGAAGGACTGGCGGAATCGCTCGTCATTTACAGATGAAATTTTTATGGCGTGGCAGTACGCCAAATATATCGAGAAGGTAGCCGAAGCTGGCAAGGCCGAATATCCGATTCCGATGTATGTAAACGCCTGGCTTGACCAGGAAGGGTGTCCCCAGCCGGGCGAATTTCCAAGCGGCGGCCCGCTGTCGGAAGTTATGGATATATGGAAAGCCGCTGCCCCGCATATTGATATGCTTTGTCCGGACCTTTATGTCCCCGACTTCAAGGAACGCTGCGAAAAATTCAGCAGATTGGGCAATTCCCTGTTCATACCTGAGACCCGCGGAGACAAAGACGGCGTAATTAACATATTTTACGCCATCGGGCAGCACAACTTGATGGGTTTCTCGCCCTTCGGTATCGAAAGGATGGCGGAACCGAACAGCGAGCTTGCCAAATGCTACAGCGTCCTGTCCGGTCTTGCGCCGTTTATTCTGGAAGGTCAGGCCAAAGGCACAATCATTGGAGCTATGCTGGATGGGCCTAACCAGGTTGAGAGAGCGGAGCTGGGCGGCTATAAGGTCGAACTGCGGATACTGAGACGATGGGGGAACGGGCCGACGGAGTGTCCTGTTGCCGCAGGGATTGTAATTGCGACTGGTCCGGGCGAGTTTCTGGCGGTCGGCAAAGGTCTGATGGTTACATTTTCCACAAGCACTCCCGGGCCTGAGATTGTTGGTCTGGCGACCGTCGAAGAAGGGACATTTGTTGACGGCAAATGGATACCCGGCAGACGGCTTAACGGTGACGAAATCATTTCCGGCAGAGGTTGGCGATTTTCGCCCGGCGGTTACAGCATTCAGAAAGTCAAAGTATACCGTTATAAGTGAGACGCACCGCCGATTGTTGGCCGCCCTGACGACGAGTAATGCGTGACAATAAAGAAGGGAGGCAATACGCCCCTTTAGGTTACGCATGGTGTGCCGGGCGGTCTCCCTTTTATTGCTATCACCTTCCGTTATTCCTTGTTTTCCGGACCCGCGGGTCCATCACCATCCCCCGTATAAAGTATAAGTTATATTTTCGATGATGCAAAAACAGCGGGTGACAAATGGAATACAAAGGACGGAATACAGAAGATTGATGAATTGTGGTGAGCCGGGGAAATCGCCCTGGGGCAAAACGCGAAAGAAAGAAGAGAGACGAGCACCTTATTTCGCCCTCACTTTCTTTTGCAGGGCCTCGCCTCTCCTTACTTAAAGGGTTGACATCAGTCCCGCACCTATTTTGGAATCACTGCTGGTTTCTGCGCCCATCGGCACAGCAAGCCCGCTCACCCAAAATAGGCGCGGGACAGCCCTCTACCGAAGATATACAATACGTTTTGAGTCAGCGTTAATAAAAGCGGCAAAAAATAAGTCATTTGAGCAAAAAAACAGCAAATGTTATACTTGTCCGCCTCCCGTAAGGGACGCCTAACGGCGTGTGACGGAAAGGAAACAACGATGAAAATAGCGATTGGCTCGGACCACGCGGGCTTCAAATACAAAGAGCAAATCAAAACCTGGCTCATCGAAAAAGGCCATAAGGTCACTGACTTCGGCACCGACTCGGAAAAGCCGTGCGATTATCCGGATTTTATAAGACCGGTTGCCCAGGCCGTCGCCGAGGGCATTTACGACCGCGGAATCGTCCTCGGTGGCTCAGGCAACGGCGAGGCAATGGTCGCCAACAGAATCAAAGGCGTCCGATGTGCTTTGTGCTGGGATTTGTATTCCGCCCGCCTCAGTCGCGCCCACAACGACGCCAATGTGCTCTCGCTTGGCCAGCGGATGATATCGATTGAAGAGGCCCTCGAAATCGTCGAGCTTTGGCTCAATACCCCATTTGAAGGCGGTCGCCACCTCCAACGCATCCAAAAAATCGACGCGGAATAAAACGGGCCTAATCAGTTGTAAGTTCACCATTTCCATCAACCCTATATGAGTTACGGAGGCAAATTATGACAGATGGTCCCGCTCTATCCATAGCAGCACATTCAGAAACCACCGGCGCTGCTCGATTATATGAATCGCTCAGGCGGACAAGACCACAAACGAAACAGGATTTGAAAAACTACATCAAGGTCTTTCTGAATATCGACGTGCCTGACAGGCAAATCTGCGAGGAGCATAACAGCCCACTAGATTACCTTATGTATAGTTTCAATTGCGATTTCACAAATCCTAAACCCGCCAACGCTGATTGCGTCGTCTGGGCAAATCGCGGCGGCGGCAAAACCGACCTCGCCGCCGTAGCGACCCTGCTGGACTGCATCTTCAAACCATCCTGCCAGGTGCGAATCCTGGCCGGCTCAGAAGACCAGGCAGGCAGAATGTATCAATATCTCACCGGCTTTCTGCGCAATGGTTTCGAGCGATACCTCGACGGCCCAGTCCGAAAAGCCGGCTGCCGGTTCGTCAACGGTTCCGCAGTCGATGTCCTAACGCAGTCGCAGGCAAGCGTCCGAGGCCAGCACATCCAGAAACTCCGCTGCGACGAGGTCGAGCTTTTCGACCCGGACGTCTTTAACGCGGCAAAATTCACGACACAAAGCTCTGACAAAATAATCGCTGGTATGGAATCTATCAGCACGATGCACAAACCTTATGGCCTTATGCAAAAAATTGTTTCATCGACAGCGAAAAACGACACCCCGATTTTCAAATGGTGCTTATGGGAGACAATCGAAAAATGCGCTGACAGAACCTGCTCACAATGCCCGCTATGGGGTGATTGCGCAGGCAAAGCAAAACAGGCCGCTGGCTACCTGAAAATCGACGACTGCATCACACAGATGCGCCGCGCAAGCCGGGCGGGCTGGGAGGCAGAGATGCTCTGCATAAAACCCAATCTCGAAAACGTCGTCTTCGACCAGTTCGACCCCGCTTTGCATGTCAGACCGATTGATTACGACGCCAACCTGCCCCTCTATCGCTCGCTCGATTTCGGCTTCGCCAATCCATTCGTATGCCTGTGGATTCAAATTGACACCGAAGGCGTTGTGCGAGTAATCGATGAATACGTCCGCTCACGCGCGACAATCGACGTCCACGCAACGGAACTAAAAACCAGAACGCCCGGAGGCGAGAGCAGAATCACTGCGACCTTCTGCGACCCCGCTGGCGCAGGAGCCAACGACGTTACAGGCACAAGCGCGGTCCGCGAATTGCGCTCACTCGGAATAAACGTCCGCTACCGCCGAAGCGGTATCGCTGAAGGTATCGAGTCAATCCGCCGGGCAATTCACGCGGGCGACGGCAAACGCCGCCTCGTCATCTCGCCCAAATGCCCACGCCTCATCGAGGCCCTGACTTGCTATCACTACCCTGACTCGCCCGCCGGCGACTCCCATAAGGGATGCTGCGCAGAACTGCCCCTCAAAGACGGCGTTTACGACCACCCCATCGACGCCCTGCGATATTTCTTCATAAACGTCGGGCATACAAATCGCGCGGAACACAGGGCGTATTAGCTTTTACTGCGAGGGGAAAAATGCGCATAAAAAAACAGGACTGGGTCGGAGGGAGGGGAGAAAGCGAGATATCCCAGTCCTGTTGTTGGCTAAAAAAAAAGCAAAACTCGGCGCACAGTGCCTCAACTGGTGTGGGATTTGCTAAAGGCAACTTCTCGCCTCAACTTCATTACCTATTCTACCACAATCCGTCAAAATACGCAAGAGCAAATCCCGAAAAAACATGAGATTTTAGCCCCCGTTTCCTCCCAACCCCGCCTGCCCGAACCACTTAAGAGAACCCCGCCGGCTGATATGTGCGCAAAAAATGGGCTGGGGTAGGAGGGAGGAGAGGAGAGAATAAACCCCAGCCCGTGGTCATAGTTCAAAACTTCCTACGCGGGCTGGCCAAATAAGTTCGTAGGCCTTACAGATTAACTGCTTTTTATCCTGCCCCTTGCACCGGTCAAATATTTTTCATGTAGTTGCGGCTGTAATTACCCATTCGGGAGCGTAACCAGATGAAACCCGTCAAATTCAGCAGAAACAACGGAACCTCGCCCGGCGTTTTGGTCGGCGATGGCGTCGTGGATGTGCGCTCGGCCTGGCAGGGCTCAAACAAGCTATCTTGACGTAAAATGAGATTAAAGGTAAGTTGATACCGGTAAAAAGGAACAGCCGGCTTTTGGCCGGCTGGGGTCCGCGTGCTTTCGCACTTGTTGTGACAAGCGCACAAGCACAGGTCAGTTATTATAGAATTTCACAAAGTAGTTTTATGGCAAATCATAGAAATTACAAAGGATCGTTGCGTTTAGATTGGATAAATAAAGACCTTTCACTTTATTACGAAATTGATGAGAAGGAGGGAAAGGGTGTTCGTCCGGTCTGGGTTCCCAAAAATGACATTCGTGTTGCCGAGCCACGAATTTTGAAGTTTGTAAAGAATTATGGTGACCCGACCAATGAGAACATGCTCATTAAAGGCGACAATCTTTTAGTTTTGCGAAGCTTAGCTGAGATGTTTAAGGGTAAAGCAGAAAAAGATAAAGTCAAATGTATTTATATTGACCCACCATACAATACAGGCAATGCTTTCGAGAAATATGATGATAATTTGCAGCATTCTGAATGGTTAACAATGATGAGGGACAGGTTAATTCTACTTAAAAAATTACTAAGAAAAGATGGGATTATTTGTGTTCAAATTGATGATACAGAATCACATTATTTAAAGTTGTTGATGGACGAGATATATGGAAGAGATAATTATTTTTGTGTTATTTATATACAAACCGTGTATCCAGAAAAAACGTTAAAGCAAGACAGGGTGTTTCATGATTTAATCGAACAAATATTCGTTTATAAGAATTCGCCTTCCGTTAAAGTAAATCAAGAAACCTTGGAGTATAATTTTGGAAAGTTTTGTTATTATATTAAAGAACACAAAAATGCTACGAAGACAACTGAATTGGGTGGCAAAAAAGTCGAAATCTTTACGAAGGATTCATATTCTATTGAGGTAGGTAAGCCATCAGATAAGGGACTGAAAGAAATATGGGCTTCCGGCACTATATTGGACATTAATTCATCAGGAAGATTTTTTAGAGATTATATTTCGGGCAGGGTGAAGGAAGATGGTCTTGGTGTTTTATATAAAGTATATGGAATCGGCGAAGATAATTATGATTTTAGATATTTTACCGGCCCCCAAAGAGCCAATGCGACTAAAGGTAAGTATTATCAAGGTGTACCCAAAAAAATATTAAATGATAAAAATAATATTATAAGCAATAAATCTATTGAAAATTACTGGAATATGGCTGCTGATTTTGGGAATTGTAGCCACGAAGGAGGAGTCGAATTAAAAAGTGGTAAAAAACCAGAGGTTTTGATAATGAGACTATTGAAATACTTCAGTAAAAAAAATGATGTCGTTTTAGATTCTTTTCTAGGATCCGGAACAACCGCAGCCGTTGCATGCAAAATGAAACGGAGATGGATTGGTATTGAAATTGGAAGGCATGCAGAGACTCACTGCTTGAAAAGACTTAAATATGTGACCGACAAAAAAAATCCAGACCAAACAGGAATCAGCAAATTAGAAGAAATCAATTGGAAAGGTGAAGGCGGCTTTAGATATTATCAGCTTGGCGAAAGTTTGATACACGAAAAAGATATGAACTGGGCATTGAAAGCCGAGGAGATGGCGGAGGCCATTTTTTTGCATTTTCAGTACAATCCGACAAAAGCAGAGTGGCTTGAAAAGCAAAATATGTATTTGGGTAGGCATCAATCTGCCCGTTATAATTTTGCCCTTTCATTTGCCATAAGAGATACGAAAGTATTGACAGAGGAATTATACGATAAAATAATTGTTGGCCTCGATAAAGAAAAATTTAAACATTTAACAATCTTTACCAATGTTGCATTGGCAGTTCCCCCAGAATCTTTGGACGATAGAGTGCTTGTTAAAAAAATTCCAGCCGCAATTTTAAGGGAATATAACTTAATTTAGAGTCATGAAAAACAACAAAACATTTTACGATTTAGCAAGCCAGGATCAGCAATATAAAATTGCTGTTGGCTCCGTTTCGCCGAAAACAATTAAGGATTACGATAAAATTCAGCAATTGCTTAAATTTTCTCTGCGTCCTTATCAGATGGAGGCATTGGGCGCGTTTCAACTTTTCTGGAAAGATGGTTTTGATAGCCGTAGCTTAAAGCAAAAAACACTGCAAAAGACAGAAGTTGATGGCAAGAAAATAGAGTGGAATAAAGTCGGTTTTGAAATGGCGACCGGTTCCGGCAAAACGCTTTTAATGGGCGCTGTTATTATGGATTTGTGGCACAGAGGCAATAGAGATTTTTTGATTTTGACTCCTAATACGATTTTATTTGATAAGACAATAGAAAACTTTACTCCGCGCGCTGTTAAAAGCATTTTTGGTGATGGATGGAATCTGACCTATAATCTGGTAACGGGTAATTCATACCGCGATAAAACCTGCAATTACGAAGAGGGGAGAGATATTTCCTTTTATGTTTTCAACATGCAGAAATTTTATGATAAGGGCACATCAAACAATCAGAAAGATGGGACGGATACAATGAAGGGCGTTCCGTATGTCAGAAGGCCCCTTGAAGATTCGCTATGGCGGGATAAAAGCGGCAACCATACTATTTCTCTTGTAGAGTTTTTAAGAGAAAAACGGCCAGTGATCATTTCTGACGAAGCGCATCATTACCAGCAAAAGAAAACTACAGAGGCGATATTTGAGCTTTTACCAAAGGTTGTGCTGGAATTTACTGCTACATCTATTGAAAGAGGAGGAAGTGAAAATTTCGGCCAGGACAATTTATTTAAATACCCAATGCAAAGGTATATCAGCGAGGGATATGGAAAAAGAATTTTTGCTGTTGGGTGCGGCACGAGCGACGAAAAAAATACCGACGAAGTAACCGATAGTGATAAGCAAAAGTTAGTATGGGGAATGTTAATTCATTTGCTCAAGTGGGAAGCATTGCGCGCAGTTAATGCCCCGGTTCGGAAGGCAATGCTCCTAACGAAAGCAAGAACAATTAAACACGCGGATAATATTGATACTTATTTAAGGAACTGGCCTGAAACAATTACAACAGAAGTAAACGACGTCTTGGAACAAGTCGGCATAGAAAAAACAGACATTGTTAAAATTGTCAGACAATACATTCCTAAAAGCAAAACGGAACTGATCAAAAAATTAACTAATATCGCAAAATCAGTGTTTACTATTCATAGCGAAAATAAAAGCGATGAAGAAATATGGACTGATTATAAGTCCCTTGATGATAATAACGCAGAGATAGTAAATCAGGTTCGTATTTTTACCGAAGGCGTTGATTATGATAATTTTTATACAATAGTTGTTTTGGGCGATACTGTTGAAAATGTTGGTCTTGCTGCCGCCCAGCTTATTGGTAGAGGACTTCGCCTTTATAAAGAAAACCGGGAGTTTGATATTTTAGGGCATGATCTTAAAGAACAAAGCGAAATTTTACATATTATTTGCGAGAGAGGCAGGCGTTTCGACCAAATCGTCGAAGACATAAGAAGAAAACTCGAGCTTTCACAGGCAACAGTTGAAATTCCGACAGAAGAAGAGGACATAGAAAACAAAGTTAACAAAAAGATCATCGATGATTATGAAATTCCGGTTTTGCGAATAAGGCCTATTGCTACCGGAATGAATTTTGAGGAGGCATTGAAAGAGAAAGCTTTAAGTATAGATGCATTTATAAAAGATACTTGCACGGTTTTGCAGGGCGATAAAGTTATAAAGCCGGAAGTATTAGCGATGATTGATTATGCGGAAATTACGGCAAACGAGCTCGAATTACAGCACGAAAAACCGACAACAAGAAGACGAACAATTAATTTATCTGAAGAAGATATTGCGCGATGGGCCTTAGAATTCATTGAACAGACTGGTTCGTTCATCGGGAATAATTCATACAATAAAGTAAAACAGATTATTGAAAAAATCATTAATGCAGGCATACAGGTTGATACGGCTTACGCTTACGATTATAAACGCGCCATGAAAGCGTTAAAGAAAAGTATTATTGATTTTTATAGCCAGAAGGCTTTTGAGTTGATGTTTAAAAACCAATTTACTTTCAGAAAAACAAATGTAAAGACCCTTTTTGTAGATGGGAAAGTAACTGTGAGAAAAAGAGAAGGAAAAACACTAAATCTTATTCCTTCTTATCAGGAAATGACTTCGCACCTACAACAAAAAGGTGTTATTGTTGAGGGCTATCAGAATTCTATCAGACCTTATGTAAAATTTGATACGCCACCGGAAAAATGGGTTGCGGATGCACTTGAACATTTATGCTCTTTAGACAAAAAGAGGAAAAGCTTTTGGATTAGAAATGAACCAAGAACTGAATATCCGGTTGAAGTAAAGCCGGCACCATTTTACCCTGACTTTTTGGCATTTATCCTTGGCAAGTGGATTATTGTTGATGTGAAGGGTAAACATCTTGCGGAGGCGAAACAAATCGATGATCGTAAAAATGCTTTGAGACTTTTGGAAAAAGAAGGGGGAATGCAAACATTTTTCCTTGTCGATAAAGTTATGGAGAAAAGAGGATTTAAAGCTGTTGAGATTCGAAGCGTAGATGATCTTATTGGATTTGACGAATTACGAAATGAAGAATTAGGCCTTGAGGAGTTTGTCAACGGCCATAAGCCTACACTATTTGATGAATAAATATTCTGCGAACTTAACAGAGAAGAAAGCAGGTTTTGGCTTATTGTAACTGACCTGTGCCTGAGTGCAAGCCACAACGAAACCTTTTGTGCTTTTTCGTGGCTAAAAAGAAAAAGGCCCCTCGTAGCGAAGCGAAGACCCCCGCGCTTAGTTTTGCGACCTGTCCAGCGAAGTCGGAAGCAAAACTGCGGGGGGTTAAAAGAAAAAGGCCCCGTCCCTTAGGGACGAGGCCTTTGTTCTGGTCTAATCAACATGTGTTGTTACGTTGGGGTAACGCTGACGGCACAAGGGCCTTTCTTGCCCTGGCCGACCTGATATTCGACCTTCTGCCCTTCTTTTAGATCGTCGGCGTGTCCCTTAACCTCTGAATGGTGGACAAACAGCTCTTCACCGCCGTCGTCCGGGACGATAAACCCGAAACCCTTTTTCACGTTAAACCACTTTACTGTTCCCGTACTCACTTGTGCTCCTTTTGGCCACTAAAGGCCATACACTAAATATGTGTCTCTCACTTTGCTTTTGAGAGCATATTCCTGAGAGACGATGAGAATATACTCAAGGCGAACCAATATACCATAAAGCCGGCGCAACGTCCAGACAAATCCCGACTAATGCTGAGGCTCCACAACATAAACCTGCTGGTGCTTGTGGTCCAGAAAACCCTCGAGTTTTCGTGCTCGGACGGGGTGCTGTAGTTTCCTGATTGCCTTGGCCTCAACCTGGCGGACGCGTTCGCGGGTGACTTTGAATATCCTGCCGACCTCTTCGAGCGTGTAGGTATAGCCGTCGCCGATGCCGTAACGCAGCTTGATGATTTCACGCTCGCGGTAGGACAGCGTCCTGAGAATGGATTCGATTCGCTCCTTGAGCATTGACTGCGTCGCGGTGGAAACGGGGGAATCGATTGCGTCGTCTTCGATGAAGTCGCCGAAATTGCTGTCCTCGCTGTCGCCGATGGGCCTGTCTAAGGAAATAGGATGCCGGGCCATTTTCGTCACCCTGCGCGCCTCATCGATGCTCATCTGGGATTCTTTGGCGATTTCTTCGATGGTGGGTTCTCTGCCGAGCCGTTGCGTGAGGACCTTGCCCGCGGTCCGCAGCCGGCTCATCGTTTCAATCATATGAACCGGTATTCGAATGGTGCGGGCGTGGTCCGCAATCGCCCTGGTGATGGCCTGCCGAATCCACCATGTCGCATAAGTACTAAATTTATACCCTCGCCTGTATTCGTACTTGTCAACCGCCCGCATAAGGCCGGTATTCCCTTCTTGAATGAGGTCGAGAAAACTAAGCCCGCGATTGCGGTATTTTTTCGCGATTGAAACAACAAGGCGGAGGTTCGCGCTGGACAATACACGCTTCGTTTTTTCGTATTGCGAGAATATGCGTTCGATGACCATAAGACGCTTTTCGAGCTGCTCGGGCGTCTCGACTACGAGGTCCTGAAGGCCCGCAAACTCTTGTTTCATCGCATCGATGTCCTCGATGACGTATTCCTGGTTTGGGCCCGCGGCAATAATTTCCCGCAACTGGCGCATCTTGGCGGCGATGCCGTGCAATTTCTCCTTCCCCGGCGCGATTCTGCTGGTGCGCAAGCTCAGCTCCTCGAGGAGCGTCGCGATTCGGCGCCTGTTTCTTCTGAGGCGTCGCGGAATGACGCCCTGCTGGTCGGCCAGCGCGGAAGCGTCGAGCCGGAGATATTCCTTGAAGAGTTGCTGGTTGTGCTGGAGGAGCACATTGATTGTGTGGAGATTTTGCGGGAGGCGCTTTTTTATCACGCTTCTGATGAGGTTTTCGGCAGTGCTTATTTTCATTGTCCTGTCGAACGAAAGCCCGCCGTCGTGGACCTGCTGGAGGATTTCGACCGAGTTTTTGGCGCTGTAGTCGTTTTCGAGCATTTTGCGCCTAAAGGCCGTACGCGAAACCTCGATTTTGCGCGCAAGCGAAATTTCGTCTTCCCTGTTGAGAAGTGGTATCTCGCCCATCTGCGTCAGGTACGTTCTGATGGGGTCGTCAACTCTTCGGCTGGATTCGGCCCCAACAAGCTCTTTTTCGATGAGCTTGTCTTCCTCGATTGGCTCTTCTTCGACCGGCTCGACGGGCACTTCGATATCGACCGGTTCGAAGTCGTCTTCCGCAATTGCCTCGGGGACGGCCTGTTTGTCAACATCGGCCTCGTCTATCACGCTGATGCCCATCTCGTCGAGCGTCACAAGCAGTGCGTCCAGCTTGGCAGGGGTGATTATCTCTGCGGGCAATTCCGCGTTCATTTCCTCGTAGGTGAGATACCCTTTTTTCCTGCCCTTCCCGATGATAGCTTTTATTTTGGCCTCGGTATCGGCGGGGAGCTGCTGGCCGGGCTGTTGCGTCTTGCTGGTTTGCTGTTCGGCCTTCTTCGGCTCAACCGTCGTCTTTTTCTTTCCCACAATCGTATCCTCCAGGAACGGATGAATCCTCAATCACACAATAATATAAGTTAAGATTCCACTGCTAAACTATACCCATACTGCGCCGGTTTTCCTTGGCAGGACGTTCGATAATGGGGCGAACAGCTTCTTTCCCGTCGCCGGCATCGACTACGCCTTTGCCCCGCTCAAGTTGTTTCATAACAGCCAGGGCGTCAGTGAGGCGGGCTCGGAAATTACTTTTCTGAACGCCCGTTTGTTCGAGGTCGAGAACCACTCCAGCAAGCCGCGGGTCTTCGATGCAGCCGCAAATGTCCGATACCTTCGCCTCGGGGCAGGCCGCAAGCGTCTGGAAAACGGACTCCGCTATTTGTTTCAGCGCGGGCACGTCAAAACTCTGCGGCGATATTCTTTCTTTCGCCTCGGCGAAAAGCGACGGCTCCGCCAGAAGCACTTCGAGTATCTCGCGCTGGGTGTTCGCGGAGAGGCCCTCGCCGAGGTCAATAGAGGGCCGCCTTAATTCGGCTTGTGAGCTGGTTTTTGCCCGGCCGATTCGGCGGTTCAGCTCAGCGTTTATCTCTTTGGCGTCGAGTTTCATAATACTTGAGAGCCGGTTTAATAATAATCCTCTTTCGATTGATTGGAGGTTTCCCGCAACAACAGCGGTGGCGACGGCGTCCATATATTCATCCACCGCCTGTTTTTGGCCCGCCAGCGTCGGCTGCGAACCGAGATTGCTCACAAGACGCGCCCACTTGAACTCAAAAACGTCCGTCGCGCTTTCAATCAACTGCTCAAACGGCTCCTTGCCGCGGGCCAGCAGAAAATCGCAGGGGTCTTTGCCTTCGGGAACGCTTGCTATTGCGATATCGACCCGCGAGCCAAGCGCAACCCCAAGCGCGCGGTTAGCGGCCTCTAACCCAGCGGTGTCGCTGTCGAACAGCAGAACGATTTTTTTGGCGTATCTGCGGAGAATTTTCGCGTGGCCCGAAGTAAAGCTCGTCCCCAAAGTCGCGACAACATTTGATACGCCGAACTGATGCGCCATAATGCAATCCGTATACCCTTCAACCAGAACAGCGGTATCGCTGGAGACCATCTTGTGGTGAGCGTGGTTAAGGCCGAACAGCGAGTTGCTTTTATCGAACAGAACTGTCGTCGGCGAGTTGATGTATTTTGCGCCCTCGCCGGTCAGTGTCCTGCCTCCGAATGCTATGACTCTGCCCGTCATATCGCTAATGGTAAACATCAGGCGATTGACGAATTTATCGGTGAGTAACGAACCGGCTCCGACAACCAGACCCGCGGCCAAAAGCAGCTTGTCGGGAACCTTCGCACGTCTTGCGGCTGCCAGTAAATCGTTGTCGGTCCCCGTCGCAAGACCTATTTGCCATTCCTTGACGCTCTCATCCGAAATTTGACGTTCTTTGACATACTTGCGTGCTTCCTTGCCTTTTTCAGGATTAGCGAGATTCGCTGCGAAGTATTTAGCCGCCCAGGCGTTGACGCGGGCAAGCTCATTCGGGTCCGTTTCGTCCTGCGTCGTGCGTTGTGCGTTGTGCGTTCGGCGAGTTTCGATTTTGATGCCTGCGCGGTCGGCCAATCGCTGAAGCGCCTGCGGAAATGACAGGCCCTCGCGCATCTGGACGAATTTGACAACGTCGCCGCCTGCGCCGCAGGCAAAGCATTTGAAGATTTGCTTTGCGGGATTGACGTTGAAGCTTGGCTTATGGTCGTCGTGGAACGGGCACAGGCCTACCATTTCGCGCCCCTTGCGTTTCAGCGCAAGATGCTCGCTGATGACATCAACGATGTCATTGGCCTGCTGAATGCGCGAAATTAAACCAGTGTCAAAACTCAGCATTGTTTCGTATTGCGTATTTCGTCGTTCGTATTTCGTCCCGCCACACGGACGGCGGGTAAACATTCATATCTCGTAAAACGAAAAAACCTCCCCCGATAAATCGGAGGGCTAAATTTAACAGAAGTCGGGTTATCGAGCGTAAGATATTATAGTAGCAAATCGACAAAAGTCAAGTTTAGGCCAAAAATCACGTTTTCAGCCCTGAAAATGGCCTTCTAAAAAAATTGGACATTAGGTGAAGTGGGACAATCAATTGCGGATTTCTGATTGCCGATTGCGGATTTTAACTCCGCCGAAGGCGGGTAAACACTCCAAACGAACGGCGAGTAAACTTCGCTTACGGCAGACAAGTCACACCTGCCGAGATTTTCTTGGAATCGGATGCAGGTTTCTTTGCCATAGGCCATTGGGGTAAGCCCTGCCCAGTAATTTGCAAGAGGCAAGAAGAAATCATTAAGCTAAAGAAAATATGATGAAAATGCGATGATGAGATTGGCAATGCAATATTTGTTTTATAAATGAGAAGTAAGAAGGTATGCCAGAAGCACGAAAACAAAATATAACGACAAAACAAATTTAACCGAAGACGAAACGATAATTGTGGAGGGAAGTTAAAATGGGTAATCATATCACTTTTAAAATCTCTATGCCCAGTGATAATGGCTTTATTGGAAGGGAATGCAAAAATCCTGAATGTAAGAAATATTTCAAGGTATTATTTACTTCATTGAAAGACAAAATGTTTTGTCCATATTGTGCGACATTATTTGACAAAAGCGAACTAATAACAAATGACCAATTAGATTATGTAAGAGAAGCAGGCATGGAAAAGGCTCGCGCCTACATGTTTAATAAGTTGAGAGATATATTTAAGGAAGCAACGAGAGGGAATAAAGGTTTAAGATGGAAGCCAGGTAATACTTATATTCCAAAAGCTGTTTCACCAAATTATTTAGAGAAGAAGGTGGATTCAGAACTTGAATGCTTTCAATGCAAAGCAGTATTTCAAGTATACGGGACCTTCGGATATTGCCCATCATGCAAATGCGACAATAGCTTGATATATGACACTAATATGCAATTAATTTTGAAAGAAATTGAAGGTTCAACCAACAAAGATAGAGCATTGAGGCATGCGTACAATGACTTAGTATCCACTTTTGAAAATTTTTGTAAAAACAAAAATACCAGCGATATGAAGTATAATTTTCAAAATCTTGAAAACGCGAAATTGTTTTTCCAAGACCATTTTAGTATAGACATGCTTCAAGGATTGTCTTTAGACGAAGTGTTGTCTATAAAACGGATATTTCAAAAAAGGCATGTTTATCAGCACAACAGAGGGATTGTTGATCAGAGATACATAAATATAATCGCGGAAGATTCCAATTTGTTGAATATGGAAGCCCCATTAACGAGAGAAGAGTTTATAAAAGGATCAGAAGCAATGCGAAAGATTTTGGTTAAAATTATTTAATTATGGTTAAATTAAACACAAATTTATATATTGGCGCAATGGCAGACCTTGACGAAATAAATAATCAGGATTGGGCAGTAGTACATGCAACACAAACTGTTCATTATAAAATTTTCAATTGGGATAGAAAATTCAACAGGCCTGATAAAAATCACCTGAACTATATTTACTATGAAAAAGATAATCATCTATCTTTGAACTGGGTAGATGGAGGAGCTTTTCTTTTTGATTTGAGTGGACCAGAAACTTTCATCAAAGTATTGAACTTTATAGACAAATGGATTCAAACCAAAAAGGTTTTGGTCCATTGCGATCAGGGGCAATCGAGGTCGCCGACATTAGGATTGCTCTATTTGGCAAAAAGAGCGAAGGTAATTTCCTGTCAATCTTTTGAGTTGGCAAAAACCGAGTTTGTTAAGATGTACCCATATTATTCACCGAGCGGAATAGGTGATTACGTAAAAAACAAATGGGAAGATATCCATTGAATGCCTTATCGGCAAACCCGTTTATGAATTATATGGCCTGACGGCGGACGATGGCGAATCCTGTGACTAAGCTTGCTTAAAACGCAGAGTTTGTTGAGTACACCAAGCCGACCAAAATCAGCGTAAATCTGCGTTAATCAGCGTCTAAAAACCTTTGTGCCTTTGCGTCTTAGTGGTAACCCCCTTAAATACAAGAACTTACGGCGGCAAACATATTTTTAAAAAAGTTAGATAATTATTGAACAGGTCGCTCGTTTCTGGTATAATACCCACCTGTCGGCCAAACCGACACGGTAAGCACAGCAGTGCAAGCATTTCGCCCCAGCAGGAGCACGTCATTCGGGACAGCAGTCCCACGTTTCACGCCTTAAGTTCAAGGCAGGTCAATTTATTATTCCGCCGCAGGCGGATAAATTTCAATTTATGATTTTCTAGAGGAATTATGAAACTACGCATAACGATTAACGTTCCGAACTGGCTCGACAGAATTATCACCTGGCCTGTTCTTGAATATCGCCGATATCGATATGGCCATCGGTTCCGCAGAATTCATCTGGGCGAAGGCAAATACGCTATTGTTGACCAGAAGGATTTCTATCAATTAAATAATTTAGAATGGATTGCTAAAGAGGACTTCAACAGCATTTATGCAGTGCGGTTCTTTAAATTCCCCGGCAAGAGAGCGAAACTTAACTCCATGCACAGGTTTATTTATGACGCACCCGCGGGTTTCTTTGTGGACCACAGGAATTGCAACGGGCTGGATAACCGCAGGGACAATTTGCGTCCGGCGACGCGATCACAGAATAACTGCAACATACCGAAAAGGAAAAACACCACGTCTCGATTCATCGGAGTCCATTTCGCAAAGAAGGCAAACAAATGGGTCGCACAAATAAAACATACAAAGAAAAAAATATGGCTCGGCTATTTTGATAACGAAATTGACGCCGCAAAAGCATACGATGCCGCCGCTGCCAAGTATCACGGCGAATTCGCCCGACTGAATTTCCCTGAGGAAGCAGGTTTACCACAAAGGCCCTAAGACACAAAGAATTTTTTATTTTTCTCTGTGTCCTTCCTGTCCCTGCAAGTCGTAGGCAGGGATGTGTGCTCTGTGGCTTAAAACAAAAAAGAAATCTCTGTGGCCAATCTCTTGAGCAATTCCATCGGCATACCCATAACGTTGGTCATACTGCCCTCGATATGGTCAACGAACGGGTCTTTCTGTTCCTGTATCGCGTAAGCGCCGGCTTTGTCTTTCCAGATTCCGCTTGCGATATGCTCGGCGATTTGGGTGTCGGTCAATTTCTTCGGGTAAACAACCGTTGTGTCGGCTTCGACGATTTGCAGTTTGCGACTTTTACAGACAACGGCAAGGCCCGTAATGACCTTATGGGGTTTGCTGAAAAGCATTCGCACAATCGCCTCGGCGTCTTTCGCGTCGGCGGGTTTGCCGACGATTCTGCCCTCGAAATCAACAACCGTGTCGGCGCCAATCACAAGATGATTAGGAAATTTTTTCGCAACGTCATTTGCCTTTGCCAGCGCGAGCTGTTTTGCGTATTCGGCGGGATTGACACGCTCGGTCGGGAAGGTCGCCTCGTCGATTTGCGAAGGGGCGACGTCAAACTTATACCCGGCCTCTGCGAGCAACTGTCGGCGCCTCGGCGACGCCGACGCCAAAATGATGTTTGTGCGCGACTTCAAATAATCAATTGCCCTGTCGAACCATAATCAATTGACAAACCGAACGGGATAGACGATTTTTCTGCAGAAGGTGATGTATTCCTTTTCAATTTTATCATATTCGTTGTCCACTTTGCTTCGCTCATAGCTGGAGATATAGTGTTCAAAGAGGAATGCGCCGGCCATTCTGTTCCAGCGAACGGTAATCGGGATATTTCTGTCTGATGCGATTCGCTTCTCTGGTTCAGGCAGGGGCCATTCTCCATTCAGACCGTCCAGAAGCAGCTTTTGATACCTGGCGAGGCGTTTGCCGTAATTGTCCTCCCTCAGGAACCGCACAAGGGCATATGACTCGCTGTAGAAGGCGGCGACGGCGTCGTCGCTCTCCGTGACGACCTCGCCCGGGTTCATGCAAACAAGCTCCCTGAGCGGTATGATTTTATTTTTGATTAGTGTTTGCTTGAGTGAGCCAAGGCGATAAAGGTTGCGGTCCGGCTGGAAGGTAAAAAGCCCCTGCTCGTACCGGCTTGTCTCAAACATCATTGCGACGCCCTCGTCGAGCCAGCTCGGCAGGCGATATTTGAAATGCCGGCTGTTGAACTGATGCCAGCCCTCATGGCCAAGCCCCGCGAAGGTGCGTTCGGCGCCGATGTTGTATGCCACGCAGGCGCCGTTAAGATAATAAGCCCCGGCTTTGATTTTGAGATACATTGGCGACTGGGGGCCGGCGAAATCGATGGTAAAGATTTCCCACTGGTTGCGGTCGGCGAAGAGGTAAACGGTAAACGGGGTGGCGGTTTCGATGGGAACGGGGAGCTGATTCTGGTAGCCGCGATAGGCGGATTCGACAAAGCCGGGGACCTGTGAAAGCATCAGCGGCTCCAGCAGCGTGGTATAAACTTCATAGTGAGCGGTGGTGATTTTGATGCCGGGTCCGAACTGGCTTTGCCAGACCTCGGCGGCCTTCAGCGCAGGCAGGTTTTGGCCTCGAAGATACGCGACCATACCCTCAGGGGTGTTGATTGCGTGGTTTGCTGTTTTGGAGGACGGAGCTGACGCACAGCCGGAAAAGCAAAGGCAAACACAGATCACACAGATTGCTCCTGCGCCAAAGCTGCGGAGGACAAGTAAGCAAATATCGCTGAGTATTTTCATATATCCCTGAAGGGTGAGCCGAATACTTCGGCGGTGAAGAGGAATACGTCGGTTTTGGGGTCTTTCCAGGCATCGCCGGGAAGCCCCGCCTTGTGTGAGCAGCAGTAAGAGAGGAACTCTTCTTTGGTCCAGCCGGTTTCTTCGGCGACCTGGGGAAGGAAGCATCCTGAGGAGTAGCCGCGTTTGATGTATATGCCGTCGATGCCGAGACGCAGGGAGAGCGGGTCAGTGGTTTTCTTCAACGGAGACAGGACAGAGATTTCGATATCGAGGTTGGGTAATTCGTGGGGGGTGATGGGCTCGTCAAGGAAGCGCGGGTCACCGGTAGCGGATGCCTTTGCCATTTCGACGACCATATTGACGAGGGGTTTGTCGGCGATAAACTGGCCTATGCAGCCACGGAGCTGGTCGCCATTTTTAAGAGTTACGAAGCAGCCACAATGAGTGCTGAGGTCGGGGTCGTCAGCTTCCACCACAGGCAGGCGTTTTTGAGTGATGACTGCCTCGACGGTGTCCTTTGCCACTTTCAACAGTGCGTGTTTTTGTTCATTATTCATAATTTGAGCAACCCCCCAATAAATTGGGGGGCTAAATTTAATTTTTGTGGCGACGTTTTTCTCTGATGACCTCGATAACGGCGGGCATAATTGAGAGTATTATAATGGCGAGGATGACCATCGAGAAGTTGCGTTTGACGAAGGGGATATTGCCGAAGCAAAAGCCGCCCATAATAAAAATACCGGTCCAGGCGATGGTGCCAGCGATACTATAGGCGAGGAAACGCCAGTAGGTCATCCTGCCGATACCGGCGACAAAAGGAGCGAAGGTGCGGAATATGGGCATAAACCTTGCGATGATGACGGTTTTGCCGCCGTGTTTTTCGTAGAACTGGTGTGTGCGGTCAAGATGTTTTTTATTGAGGATGCGAACGTTTTCCTTGTGAAAGATTTTGGGGCCGACAAAAAAGCCGATCCAGTAATTAGTGTTGTCGCCGAGGACGGCGGCGGCGGCGAGGAGGGGAAGAATCGAAGTAAGTTTGAGAGAACCGGCGGCGGCGAGCGCACCGAGGGCAAAAAGCAAAGAATCGCCGGGGAGGAATGGCATGACGACCAGGCCCGTCTCGCAGAAGATGATGAGAAAGAAAATAGCGTAGCACCACAGGCCATAGTTCTCAATGATGTAACTTAGGTGCTTATCGAGGTGCAGGAGAAAATCAATCAGCCGAAGAATCAGTTCAAATAAATGCGTTATCATTTCCATTCTTCTAACGATATGAAAAAGCGGGTATAATGTCAACCACGATATGAATCGGGATAGTGTGGCAACAGACAAGCAGTTCTCAAAAGCGGGCGATGGGCTGCTGGTGAGGGCACCAGGGAAAATCAATCTGTCCTTGTTGGTAAAAGGGGAAAGGCCGGATGGGTATCACGACATTGAAAGCATAATGGCGAAGGTCAACTGGTATGATGAGATACTCATCGAGCAGAAGACAGAGGACGGCGGACCCCGCTTCGCTCAAGGAGCTACGCAGGGCAGGCAGCGGACGGAAGACAGAGGACAGAATAATGTCCAATATCCAACACCCAATGTCGAATGTCGAAGGGAAACGAATATAGAGCTAATCTGCAAAGGGCCGTATCAGGTGCCGGAGGGAGAAGACAATCTGGTTTATAAGGCGGCAAAGATGATTTTAGATTTCAGATTGCCGATTGCGGATTTTTCTAAGCAGAAGATAGAAGGTATCAGGATAACGCTGACGAAGAATATGCCGGCGGGATCGGGACTGGGGTCGGGAAGCAGCGACGCGGCGGGGACATTGATGGGAATCAATGAGTATTTCAAGCTCGGTATAAGCAAAAAGAAGCTCGAGGAACTGGCGGCAAAATTGGGCAGTGACGTTGCGTTTTTTTTGGACGGGCCAATCGCTTTATGCACGGGAAGAGGAGAAAAAGTAAAAAAAATGGCCGAATGTGAATTTAGGGTATTATTGATTATTCCTAACATAAGTGTTTCCACTAAAAGGGTTTACGCAAACTACCGGCACGATGCGGCCAAATTCGCATTGCTGCACAAGGAAATAACAGGGCATATTGAAAAAAACAGGATTGATTTAGTTTGCGAGTTGTGCGCAAATATGCTTCAGGAAAGCTGCTTTGAGCTGCATCCGGAACTGGGAGTATTGAAAAAGAGGATTGAATCGCTGGGAATCAGGCCCGTGTGTCTGAGCGGGAGTGGTTCGTCGATGTATTGTATTATTAACAGGAGCAACGAGAAAAAAGTAGGGACATACAGGGACAAACTCGAACCGGATTACGGTTGCAAGGGTATTATTGTAAGCAACAACACGTGGTGAACTTTTAGGCGAGGCAAGAACGTATGGAAATCAGCGAAGTGAGAGTCAAGCTAATAGAGAACAAGGATGACAGATTAAAGGCGTTTTGCTCGGTGACAATGGACAATGAGTTCGTGGTCCGTGACATCAAAATAATCGAAGGGACCAACGGCTACTTTGTGGCGATGCCTTCAAGGAAGATGAGTGACCATTGCGAGAAGTGCGGCGGGAAGAACCATCTGCGGGCAAAGTACTGCAACAACTGCGGCGCGACGCTGCCGGAGGACAGGGCGAGAAAAGATATGAAGGGCAGAATGAAGCTGCACGCCGACATTGCACACCCGATTAACGCCGACTGTCGCAAGAAGATTCAGGAGAGAATTGTTGCTGCTTTCACGGAAGAGCTGGAGAAGTCGAAGCAGCCGGATTACAAGCCGGTTGATATGGACGAGCCGGACGACGAAATCCCGGAGATAGTGACATAGTCAGGAACAACCGGGAGGCACGGCTCACGGCAACAATACTACCCGCCCACAGGAAGTCCGGTGGGCAGTCGCAAAAACAACTGATTCATCAGATAGCGATCTCGACAACTCTGCCGCCCCGCTACGGCGGGCAAAAGGCAGAGAAGTCGGGGTTGTTGATGCGGCCGGGCGCGGTGGGGTAAACCCGGCTGCTTTTTTAGTTCAGACGTCTATCTCGTCAAGCACCTTTTCCAGCGCCATATCTAATCGTTCGTTGAGGTCGTATTTGCCCTCGGTGAGTTGCCTGCGAACACGGAGAATCTTTGCTCTGCTGACGTCCGGGAGGGAGGCAATCTCCTTTAGCACCTGGCCAATGGGCGTGCTGTTCATATTATCCAGTATCTGCTCCATAAGCACATCATCGTCCGCGGTCAAATCATCAAATACGGGGTCGATGTTGCGCTGCTGGTCTGCAAACCAATCATTTTTAGCAAAATCAGTCATCTCAATTACCTTGTCCGCCAAGCCGCAGGTGAAAGTGTCCATCTTTTCGACCTTAAGCTGTAAACCACTATATCTTGTATGTCCCATAACTCCGTTTAGGGACCCTATGTTGCTTTACAGTGTTGTTATCGACAACGGGTAATAGAAAACTTTAGAGAAGTTTGCTTTTTGCATAACCATTTGCTGAAGCGTGAATTAGGTTGTTTTTAGGGGCTTATTTTGGCTTTCAACGCCGAAATTTGCATAAAAAAGTGGCTATAAGACGGGCACAATTTAGGCCAAAATGGAATACATACCTTGCTGTTTTGAGGCAAAATTGGCACACCATATATAGTGGTTAAGTTGGGTGGTATAAAAGGCGGGTTTTAGGATTAAGGGTACAAGTTTTTCCGGACCCTTCTGCGCTGCGCTACGAAGGGCGGGCCCTTCGACAAAGCTCCCCCGCTTCGCCAGAGTTACGCAGGGCGGGCTGGTAAGAGATGCATAGATAAGATATAGTAGCCAACGGGCGAATTAATGTGTGCGAAAAGTAATATCATAGACCAGATAAGGGAGAAGATTGCGCTGACGACACTACAAAATCAGCGAGGTGTGATATTGCAGCCGGGGTCGATAGGCGATTGTATCCTGACGCTGCCGCTGGCGGAATTTATGAAGGAAACGGTGTGCCGGGGCGGGGTGGACATAATTGGACACACGGAGCACATCGGGATACTCCCGGGGAGAAGCTGCGTTGACGCGGTGAGGTCGATGGATTCGATGGATTTGCATCGGCTGTTTGCCAGCCGAGAGGAATTCGCTCTTGCGGATGGAGACCCGCTGATAATCGAGTTTGCCGGCTATGCGTGGATTGCGACCTTTCTGGGCGAGCCGAACAGCGACTTCGAGTGGAATCTGATTTTCACGGCCAACTGCAGCCACAGCGCGGAGGTGATGACGCTGGAGATGAAGCCGGGACCCGGATTCAGCAAACACATCACGGAGTTTTACAGGAGGCAGTTTATAAAACAATGCGGATTGTCCGCCGGTGAACACAAAAGTGTAATAAGTATGCCGATGATAAAACCGACGCCGGCGGATATGAACAAGGGCAAAGAGATACTGGCCGAGCACGGTGTTATGCCAGTCCGCAAGCCGGTGGTCATCCACCCGGGCAGCGGAGGGGCGCACAAATGCTGGCAGTTGGATAATTTTCTGTCAGTGGCGCGGCTGCTGGGAAACGAAGACGCAGAGGTGGTATTCCTGCTGGGGCCGGCTGAAATGGAACGGCTCAAGGAGCCGGAAATGGCAAAAATCAGAGCCGCCGGCAAATTAATTGCGAACCCGGCGCTGGCGGATGCGCTTGCGGTTCTGAGTTGTGCGGCGGGCTATGTGGGCAATGACAGCGGGATAACACATCTCGCGGCGGCGTTGGGCATCCGGACGGTCGCGGTGTTCGGCCCGACGGATGCGGCGATTTACGGCCCCGTTGGATCAGCCGTGACAATCCTGCGAAACAACGCCTCTGATTTCGCTGACGCCGTTTCAGAAAACCTGCAACGGCAAGCTGTGACGGCATTGCTGCAGTGAGTGTCTATGGTTAAACTCTCATGGGTGCGGGTTGACCAATTCGAGATATCTGCTATAATACCGTCGGCCTGCCGGGTCGCAGGACAAGGCAGACAACGACCACATGTAATAATTTTCCGAAAAGGTGATACTATGCCAAGCAAGACACTCGGTGAGCTGGCTCAATACGTGGGCGGTCGCGTTCTGGGCAATGCGGGCGTTCAAATCCGCTCGGCGGCAACTTTGGGCAGGGCGGGCGAAGGCGACATAAGTTTCCTTTCCAACGAAAAATACGAGAAGCAACTGACGACCACCAGAGCAAGCGCGGTGATTGTGGGCAGGGATACCGTCACGGCCTCGGCGCCACTTTTAGTTGCGGAAGACCCGTATTACGCGTTTATGCAGATAATGGTGCTGCTGCACGGGCACCGCAAGCACAAGAAGGTGGGCATAAGCCCGCGGGCGATAATCTCCGACAGCGCTAAAGTCGGCACCGACTGCCACATCCACGACTTTGTGACAATCTCCGACGGCGCGAAGATAGGCAGCGGCTGCATAATTTATCCCTGCGTATTCATAGGAGAAAATGTTCAGATAGGAAACGACTGCATCCTGTATCCGAACGCGGTCATTTACGAGGGCTGCCGGATAGGCAACCGGGTGATTATTAATTCCAACGCCGCAATCGGGGAGGATGGTTTCGGTTTCGCCACCCATAACGGCGCTCACCACAAGATACCGCAAATCGGCTGTGCGGTTATAGAAGACGACGTGGAGATAGGGGCCTGCTGCGGGATTGAGCGAGGAACGTTGAACGACACCGTCATCGGCCAGGGCAGCAAGCTTGGGGATTTGGTCGCGATAGGTCACGGGACAAAAGTCGGGCCGCATTGCCTGTTAGTTGCGCAGGTGGGCGTCGCGGGGTCAACGACACTTGGGCATCACTGCATCGTGGGGGGACAGGCCGGCATCGTGGGGCACATCACAATCGGCAATAACGTCGCAATCGGGGCGCAGGCCGGCGTAATAAACAGTGTCGCTGACGGCAAGGTGGTGCTGGGCGCTCCCGCGATAGACGCAAACCAGGGCAAGCGAGCTTACGGGATGATTCAGTACCTGCCCGAGATGAGGCAGAGCATCCGTGAGATTCAGGAACGGATTGAGCGACTCGCGGCGGGCGGCGCGAAGGACGCACCGCGCCCGGACGAGCCGTAACAAGGAACAAGATTTTCAATTTATTATTTTATATTTTCAATTTTTCAACCTGCGTCGAATAAACGGAAACGAGCGACTTTCCTTAAATTGAAAATAGAAAATCGAAAATAGAAAATAATAAGATGCTATGAGCCAAGGCGAGGTTATCGGATTGATTGCGGGCGAGGGTCGGCTGCCTTTTATGATAGCGGCGGGTGCCAGACGCGCAGGGCTGAAGGTTATTTGCGTGGGTCTTGCAGGCAGCGTTGAGGCGTCGCTCGCGGAGCAGGCGGACGTGTTTTACGAAGTGCCTTTGGCGCGACCGGGGAACTGGATTGGCAAGTTAAAAAGGCACGGCGTGACAAACACGGTGATGGCGGGCCGGGTCGCAAAGGGGCGGATTTTTACGCCTTGGCGAATTTTGCGGTACCTGCCGGACTGGCGGGCGGTGCGAATCTGGTATTGGCGGCTTCTCAAAAAAAACAAACAGAACGAAACGCTTTTGAGTGCGCTGGCGGATGAACTGGCCAGCGGAGGAATAATCCTGGAGGACTCGACTAAATACTGCAAAGAGCACCTGGCGACACAGGGGCCGATGACCAAAAACAAGCCGGGCGGGTCGGTCGCCAGTGATATTGAATTCGGCTGGCCGATAGTTAAGAAAATGGCGGAGATGGACATAGGGCAGGCAATCGCGGTCAGGGAGCGAGAGGTAATAGCAGTCGAGGCGATTGAGGGAACGGCGGAGATGATTGAACGCACGGGCCGGCTGTGCAAAGTTGGCGGCTGGACTTTGCTCAAGGCAGCCAAGGCAAATCAGGACATGCGGTTCGACGTCCCCTGCGTCGGGCCTGATACAATTAAGGCGCTATCCAAAAACGGCGGCAAATGCCTTGTCGTCGAAACGGGAAGGACCATAATCATCGACAAACCCGAAACACTTGAACTTGCGGACCGACTTGGGATATGTGTCACAGGCAAGTAAGGGGCGAAGGGCATCTGCCGCTTACGCCTCCCGTTTCGTGGGTATTTTTTGTGAGTTGATATATATAGCGTTTGCCCACGCGAATCGTCCGTGCTTGTCGTAGTTGGGTTTGAAAATATCGTAAAGCTCAAAGCCGTTTTGGCGCAGGAATGAGTCAATTTCGCCAAAAACAGCACCGCTCTCGTAAACCGGGCTGAACAAGACTTCCGTATATACCAAGAGCACAGAAGTCCGCAGGAGGTGAATACCGCCCTGAAGGGCTTTAAGCTCTCCGCCCTGAATATCAAATTTCATCAATTGGATGGGTATACCACCATTGCGTTTGGCCCATTGATCAATGGTGACGACATTCACTTTATCCACATTTTTGACAGATGCGCCGGTCGGGCTGATTTCGCTGAGACGTTTCTCGGGGGCAAAAAGAGACGAATTGCCAGAGGCCTTTGTTATATAAAAGTCAGCAGTGCCCTCGAAATCCGATACCGCGTCAAAAAAGGGATGAAACCTTGGGTCTTTTTTGGCATATTGTTGCAGCGTCTGGCGGAAGATGGGGTTAGGTTCAAACGCAAAACTGTTCGCGTTGGGGAATTTTCGGAGCAGCTTTTTTGATATGCGACCATCGCTTGCGCCCGCGTCGATAATGCCTGTTATCCGGCGGCCTTTCAAAAGACGGTGCATTACATCATAGCAGTCATCAAGAGAGACGAGGTTTTGTTTTTTCCCAAGCAACTTTTTCCTGATAAAAGAACTGATTCTGTTCGACATACCATTCCTTTTGCAAATGGCCCTTATTTGTAAATATGTTAATTTTTTTTACGCGGTGCCGGCAAAGCATTTCTTGATAATCCCGACCAGTCGTTTTCCTATGACAGCGATGTCAAACTGTTGTGCGAATTGACGGCCCTGCATGCCCATCGATTTGCGCAGTTGAGGGTCCCGGACAAGCAGCGTTATTTTTTCCAGCCACTGGTCGTGGTTTTCGGCGAAAAAGCCCGTAATGCCCCCGCGTATATGGTCAATATTTGTTCCTATAGGCGAAGCAATAACGGGCAGTCCCGCGGCGGCATATTCCAGGACTTTGAAGCTGCATTTGCCCCGGGTAAACCTGTTGTCGGGCAGCGGTGCAAGCCCGATATCACTTGTGGCCAGATTTATACCCCGCGTATCACCGGACCACAGACGTTTCTCCACGGGGATGTTTTTCAGGTCAAAAAAATCGTCAGAGACAATCCTTAGAACAACGTTTTTGAAACTGGCACCGATTTCTTCGAGTGCGGGTTTAATCTGGACAAGGTAATTTAAGTTGCTTTTGCTGCCTATCCAGACGAGGCGCGTTTTATCGTCAGATTTGCACGGATTTGCAACAAAATAGTCGCTGACCTTTAATCCTATAGGCAAAACCTCCACATTCGGACTGAACAGTTGTGCGTGCTCAGCGAGGTAGGAGCTGCCTACTATGACCATGTCCGCCAATTTGACCGACCTGCTCCATGTTCTGAAGTGAGAATTGCTATTGCGTTCAGGATATTTGTCGCTGTACATGACTGCATCGTCAAAATTGTAAATTATTTTTTTGCTGTAACGACGCAGCCAAAAAGCATCTATTAAATTCAACTGTTTTTTATGAAGAAAAACACCGTCGAACTCTCCCGCGCGTTTAAACAGCTTTTGCCGTGCCACCAAACCGCGCGGTAAGCTGGCTACTTCACATCGGATACCTGCTTCGCAGAGGATGTCAAGATATACCAATATCCTCTGCCTAAAACTCGCACGCTCCGGATTATTCGTAAGAATTAATAGGTTAATAGCAGACACAAATTATTTAACTGCCTCCAGGTTTAAGCTAATCGGGTATGCTCTGCCGTTAACAGTCAATCTGCGCGTTGCCTTGTCTTTGAAGTTATGATACTGACAATTATAAGGGTCCCAGGGGACCACATCGCGGAATCCGACTTTCCCAAGCAAGTTTGAGAGGGAAGTGTGATTGAAGACGGAATAATGGAAATTATACGCGTGGTCCTGGCCGCCCATCAACTGGAGGTGAATCGAATCCATATTTTTGCCTGAGGCATTATAAACTTCTATCAGCTGGTCAAAGTCCGGAACAGAAATCCTCAGGACGCCGCCCTTTTTTAGCACCCTTTTTATCTGCGTCAGGACCTCCACAAGAGCATCTCTCTTTATGTGCTCTAAAATATGGCACATATATACCAAATCCACCGACTCATCGCCGAAATCTCCAAGCGAAGTGATATCATCTGTGACGACGTGAACATGCGCTAAGGGACGAGCATCAATATTTATAAATTCGGGGCTGTTTATTTCGCCGCAGCCGATATGAAGCAGAACCTTGCCGTCTTTGTTCTTTGGCAAAGCCGGCGTTCTTAGCTTTCGCCTCAGCATCGAAAACCGCAGTTTTAATTGTCTCCGTGCATCTCGCAATCTTTTTATCATCGATGTCAACCCTTAGCAAAACAAATAACAGATGCTGTAATTCTCATCCACGGTATAAATCCCGCTAAGCCGTTTGAAGATGGCCTTATCCCGATTTTTCGTCTTTCCATATTGAATGATTCGCATTCATTTAACAATCTAATGTATCCTGACCCGTTCTTTGCGAGACAATCTTCCGCTGGAGTAGTAACAATTAAAGCGGTCAATAGCTTTTTCTCTGCTGAGGGCTTCTCGAATTTCAACGGCATCAAGCAGCTTGGCCAGCCAATTGTTAATAGTATCTCCTTTTAGCCGGTCGGGACAACACTTGGCAAAATGGGCCGCTTCGAACATTAAAATTTCGATGCTGGGTTTATCGTAAAACCTGGCGTATTCAAAATCCAGAAGAAAACCCCGCTTGTTATCATCTTTACTGTCAAACATAATAGAGTTGAGGTTGACGTCTATATGGTTGCAGTTTGCATTGTAAAGCCCGACAAAGACGGGGATAGTCCAGCCAAGCATATCGGCGCACCTGCTCTGGTTTTGCCTGTTCAAGTCCAGGAGTTTGCCGATTGTTACGTGATGGGCCAGGTCCTCCAGAATAACGATACTTTTCCTTATCAACCCGAATGGGCCATATATGCGCCCGTAACCATATACTCCTGGGACAGTCAGGCCTCTTTGGGCGGCAATAATAAGGTTGGCCGCCTCGGCAAAACCGAACCTGTCGTTTTTCATAATGTGATATTTCAATCTTTCACGAAGATGAGGCAGCAGTGATATTTTCGCGACAAAAGATTGAGGGGCAGAATCCGGGGGGCGGACACGAAGAATCAGCCGGTCGGGCAACTGTTTGAGAATTTCGCAGTCGGGATGCGTAGAAGGGCCGTCGCATTCGTCGATAGCCGTCAAAACCGACCGGACCGCGGGAACCACACTTTTATCTTTTAGCCACCACCTGCTGTTGTGCGAATCGTCATATCTGAATCCCAGGGTTTCATTCAAAGTTTTCCGTTTGTTCGAAGAAAACACGTCTGCCCCCGGCATGTTATGCTTTTCTGAAGATGACGAGACACTGTTCCTCAATCAAATTGACCTTCGGGAACCGCTTCACGCATTCGAGCCCGGCTTGTTTCGCGAGAGCAATCATATGGCCGAAAGTAATGTAGTTGCCCCTGAATTTCTTACCCAGGATTTTTTTCCTGTAGAATCGCCAGGCGTTGCTGTTGTAAAAGCTCAAGGCAACGTATTTCCTGGAAACCCGCGCCAGCTCTCTTAAAGCGTTCAACCTGACATCATCTGTTTTCATATGGTGAAACAATCGCATACAAAAGCACAAGTCGGCGGAATTGTCGAGCAGCGGCAAAGACGCGACGTCGGCCTGAATCAGGCGGACGTTGGCCGGCTCACCGAATCTCTCTTCGCAGGCCTTGAGCATATTCATCGAGTAATCAGCCATAGTTAATTTTTTGGCCTTCGAAAAAATGCCGAAAAATCTGCCGTTGCCGCAGGGTATGTCAACTATATGACTATCGCTGCCGACCAAATCAAAAACTTTACGGGCGAATTCCCTGTCAAAGCTCTCAAGCCATTTATCTCTGCGCCGCTCCTTTTTTTTGTAATTTTCTGTTCGATATACCCTGGCCTCTTCCGTCCCTGCCAGCGCTACGTTCACCGTGTTTACAGGCGTATGTTCTGTTTTTTCTATCATCATTTTCCTTCAAAAACTCTTCTGCAAAAAAACGTGTTCTGTCAATGACTCACAAAAGCGTTTGTCTTCTTTTTAAACAAATCCTATTTGTCAGGATGCCCGGGGTTAATCCTGGAGCTGATTCTCTTCGACGAAGGATGAACAGGCGAGATGGATTTTATCGGGACCGGTACATGTGTTTCTTTTTTGCCCAGGAGGCGGTCGAAGTATTCGATGGTTTTCTTCAGGCCCTCTCGCAAAGGAACTTTCGGCTGCCAGTTGAGTTTATCCTTCGCCAGGGCAATATCAGGGCAGCGCTGTTTCGGGTCATCACAGGGCAGGGGTTTACGCACAAGCTCTGAACGCGAACCGGTGAGCGCGATAACGGTTTTCGCCAGTTCGAGGATAGTGGTTTCAACCGGATTGCCGAGATTTACGGGGCCAGTGAAATCATCGGGCGAATCCATAAATCGGACGAAGGCCTCAATCTGGTCATCGACATAGCAGAAAGAGCGGGTCTGACCGCCGTCGCCATAAATGGTTATGGGTTCGTTTTTGAGGGCCTGGATTATGAAGTTGGAGACAACCCGGCCGTCGTTGGGGTGCATGCGAGGGCCGTAAGTGTTGAAGATGCGAGCGACCTTTATGCGAAGTTTGTGCTGACGGTAATAATCGAAGAATAGTGTCTCGGCGCAGCGTTTGCCTTCGTCGTAACAGGAGCGGATTCCAATCGGATTGGTGTGTCCCCAGTAGCTTTCGGTCTGCGGATGGACGAGGGGGTCGCCATAGACCTCGCTTGTGGAGGCCTGAAATATCTTTGCCTTGATGCGTTTTGCAAGCCCGAGCATATTGATTGCGCCATGGACGCTGGTTTTTGTCGTCTGCACGGGGTCGAACTGGTAATGAATCGGAGAGGCGGGGCAGGCAAGGTTGTATATTTCATCGACCTCGACGTAAAGCGGAAACGTGACATCGTGACGCATCGCTTCAAATCGCGGGCCGCCTATAAGATGGGCGACGTTGTCTTTTCTGCCGGTAAAATAATTGTCAACACAGAGGACATCGTGTCCGTCTTTAATAAGCCGGTCGCAAAGATGAGAGCCGAGAAAACCCGCTCCGCCCGTCACCAGAATCCGTTTCATAACCCTGTCCTCAATAACCATCCTGTATAAATCAACGAAACCGCCGACCCGGCTATTCTATCGTGTAAGCGGGCAAAAATTCAATAGATAATTGACTTTTTATCACACGGCCATATAATACCGCCTCAAATATGACGAATCAGACACTAAATCCTCGCGTAAGCATTTGTATTCCCCATTGGCAGGTGCAGGAACTGGCGATGCTGTGTCTTCGGGCAATTCGAAAGTTCACGAGAAATATCCCGATTGAAGTAATCGTGGTGGATAACGGCTCACAGGATGCGTCGCTGGATTATCTGCGCGGGCTTCGCTGGATAAAACTTATAGAACGCGGCAAACAAACCCCGGAGTTCTGGGTCTATGCATTTATCACGGCTTTGGATGTCGGTTTCGCAAACAGCCGGGGCGAGTATTACGTCATTATGCACACCGATACCATTGTAAAGCATCCCGGGTGGCTGGAACGTATGCTGCTTCCGCTGCAAAACGACCCGAAATGCGCGGCGTCGGGGGCGTGGAAGCTGGAGCTGCGAAGCCAGATGAATGAGTTTATGAGAAAGATAACCGACACGAAGAAGGCGCAGTTGTGGTTTCGGCGGACTTTCCTGGGAGACGCAAAGGCCAGACAACTGACGCGGGAATTGTGTCCGCGTGATTACTGTGCGCTTTATCGCTCCGAGCCAATAAGGCGACTGGGGCTGCATTTTGACAGCGGCGGACGATTCGGGGGCTATACCGCGGCGGAGCAAATGTACTATCAGCTCAAAGAAAACGGTTACCACGCCGAAGTGATTCCTACCGCGGAGATGATGAAATATATGGTTCATCTTGCCCACGCGACGGCGGGGCTTCGCCCCAAAGAGCGACGCCTGGGACACTGGCGAGCACAGGTAAAGGCGGAATACAAATTGCGCCGGCTTTTCAATTCGGATTTGGCAAAAGAGCTTATGGAAGACACAAGCTTGGACCAGTAATTTGCAGCATCACCTGTTTTTGTACATCGACTCGTAATACTTCTGGTAATCGCCCGAGACGACATTGGCGAGCCATTTGCCGTTGGCCAGATACCAGTCGATTGTCCTACCAAGCCCCTGTTCAAAAGAGACCGACGGCTGCCATTTTAATTGTTTGATTATCTTCGAGGCGTCGATGGCATAACGCCTGTCGTGGCCTGGTCTGTCGGTGACATGTTTGATGAGCGACTTTGGCTTGTCCAAGCGGGCAAGAATCAGCTCGACGACGGCGAGATTGGTTTTTTCGTTGCATCCCCCGATATTGTAGATTTCGCCGGGCGGGGCCTCGGTCAATACCTTCCATACGGCGGTGCAGTGGTCATAAACATAAAGCCAGTCGCGGACCTGAAGGCCGTCGCCATAGACCGGCAATTCTTTGTCGTTGAGCGCGTTATTAATCATCAGCGGGATAAGTTTTTCGGGGAACTGATACGGCCCGTAATTGTTTGAGCATCTGGTTATGTTGCACTTTACGCCCCAGGTGTGAGCAAAAGCCCCGACGAGAAGGTCGGCGGCGGCCTTGCTGGCCGAATAAGGCGAGTTAGGACATAAAGGCGTCTGCTCGGCGAATTTGCCCGTCGGCCCCAGCGCGCCATAAACCTCATCGGTGGAAATCTGGACGAAACGCTGCACCTTTTTATCTCTCGCGGCTTCAAGAAGAGTCAGTGTGCCGGTGACATTGGTCTGGATAAAAATTTTCGGCTCGGCGATGGAGCGGTCAACGTGGCTCTCGGCGGCGAAGTTGATAATGGCGTCGATTTTGAACTCGTCGATAATGCGCCCGATTAAATCACCGTCGCAGATATCGCCTTTTATAAATTTATGATTGGGGTGATTTTCAAGGCCGGCGAGGTTTTCAAGGTTTCCCGCGTACGTCAGCTTGTCGAGATTGACAATGAAGCAGTCGGGATGTTCGGCGAGCACCATTCGCACGAAATTGCTGCCGATGAAACCGACGCCGCCTGTGACCAATAATTTTCTCATAGCTTTTTCAGAAAATCTTCCAAAGGCATCTGCCAGGGTTTAATTGGTCCGCTCAGAAAAGGCCTGATTTTGCCGCAGTCGAACCTGCTGTTAAGGGGTCTGGCGACAGCGGATGGGAAATCGCTTGAGCGGCGATTTTTCAACCGCACCTCCAGACCGAGCGACTTGACAATAAATTCAGCGATGCCAAAACGGCTGACATATCCCTGGCTTGCAAAATGATAAATGCCCGTCGGTTTTTTCTGCATAATGTCGCAAACGGCTATTGCCGCCTCCGTTGTCGCCGTGGGTGAACCGATTTGGTCGTTGACAACCTTCAGCTCTTTTTGTGTCCGTGCTTGTCGCAGTATCTTTTTCACGAAGTTATCACCCTGCAGGCCGTAGGTCCACTCGAGCCGAATTATACAATGGCAACACCGGTTTTCAAACAGCAGCCGCTCGCCCGCCAGCTTGGTCCTGCCGTAGGCGTTAATAGGATGGGGTATATCTTCTTCGGTGTAAGGTTTGTCGGCGGCGCCGTCGAAAACAAAATCAGTGCTGATATGAAGAATCCAGGCGCCTAATTTTCTTGCGAACTCGGCAAGCCAGCCGACGGCCTCGGCGTTGATTCGCATAGCCAGGTCGGTTTCTCTCTCGGCCTTTTCAACATCGGTGTAGGCCGCACAATTGATTATGGTCCGGGCCTGATGGACTGCGCTCGACAACTGGCGCTCATTTGTGATATCAAATTCAGGCAGGTCAAATACCTCAAAATCGATGCCGCGTTTTTTGCACTCCGCGGCGACGTCTGAGCCGAGCATACCTTTGCCGCCGAGAATAACCACCTTTTCCGGCGAATCGCTCATTTGCCCTCCCTAAACTGTGGCAGTTTATTCCTTGGGATATCTTTGAGCCGGGGGAAGCCCGCATCTTTTTTCAATACGACCGGAGAAGCGACAGGCCAGGCGATGTTGAGGTCCTGGTCGTTGAAGATTATGCCGGTTTCATCGGCGGGACTATAATAATCGGTGCATTTGTATGAAAACAAGGCGGCGTCGCTGAGCACGCAAAAACCGTGTGCAAAACCCGGCGGGATATAAATCTGTTTGTGACTGGACGCAGACAGGGTTTCCCCAACCCACAGCCCGAAGGCGGGCGAGCCGACGCGGATGTCAACGGCCACGTCGAAGACCTCGCCGGAGAGCACCTGCACTAATTTGCCCTGTGAATGCGGATACTGAAAATGAAGGCCCCGCAGGATATTCTTTGCTGAAAAGGAAACATTATCCTGCACAAACGGCAGTTTAATGCCCGCCTGTTTGTAACGGCTGTCGCTGAAGGTTTCAAGAAACCAGCCCCTCTCGTCGTCGAAGACGTCGGGCTCAATAATCAGCACTTCTGCGAGCTTGGCCTTTGTGATTTTCATTCAGCAATGCTCATCGGCAATCGCAAGCAGATATTGTCCATACCAGTTTTTGGCTAACGGCTCGGCGAGTTTGGTCAACTGCCCTGCGTCTATAAGTCCCATACGAAAGGCGATTTCCTCGGGACAGGCAATCATCAGGCCCTGTCTGTGTTGAACGGTCTGGACGAAATTTGCGGCCTGAAGCATCGATTCGGGCGTGCCGGTGTCGAGCCAGGCAATGCCCCGACCGAGCAGTTCAGCTCTGAGCTTGTTGGTTTTCAGATACGCGATATTCAGGTCTGTGATTTCAAGCTCGCCCCTGGCCGATGGTTTTATGGTTGCCGCAACGTCGGCGACCCGTGAATCGTAAAAGTACAGGCCGACGGCGGCGTAATTCGATTTAGGTTTCTTTGGCTTTTCCTCGATTGAAAGGACTTTGCCTGATTTTTCTAACTCAATAACGCCGTAACGTTGTGGGTCCCTGACCCAGTAGCCGAAAATCGTTGCGCCGTTTTCATTGCTTACGGCTTTTTTGAGCGACTCGACGAGGCCGTGACCGTAGAAGATATTGTCGCCAAGAATCAGACAGCCGGGACCGCCGGCCAGAAACTCTTTGCCGACAATGAAGGCCTGTGCAAGTCCTTCGGGTCTGGGCTGCTCGGCATATTGGAGGGACAGGCCCCACTGGGAGCCGTCGCCGAGAAGCTTCCTGTATAAAGGCAGGTCGGCGGGCGTGCTGATTACGAGAATCTCCCTTATGCCCGCCAGCATCAATGTCGTCAGCGGGTAGTAAATCATCGGCTTGTCGTATATCGGGATTAGCTGTTTGCTCACGGCCCTGGTGATAGGGTGCAGTCGTGTGCCGCTTCCGCCCGCCAGAATAATTCCCTTATAGCTCATCTGCTGAACTCCATTACAACAATGTTAACTATCGACCGGAGCCGGATTTTACGATAGCCAGGACGGCGGAAAAAGCAAGGGAAAACCGCCGGTGAATTATATTGCCTTTCGGGCAGCAGGCGGATAATTTACTCTGGCCAATGAAGGTGCTCGGAATATCGACAAGTCCGCGGATGGATAGCAACAGCGATATGCTTTTACGACAGGCGCTGGCTGGTGCGCAGTCCGTCGGCGCGGAGGCGGAATATATGCGCCTGTGCAAACTCAACATCGCACCCTGCTCAGCATGCGGGGCGTGCTACGCAACGGGCGACTGCCCGATTGAGGACGACTTTCAGGTAGTGCTGCCCAAGCTGCTCGAGGCAGACCGGCTGGTCTTAGCCACGCCGATATTCTTCGCCAGCGTCTGCTCACAGGCGAAAATTCTAATCGACCGATGCCAGTGTTTGTGGGCTCGCAAATACGTGTTAAAATGCCCCGTCGCCCGGCGGCAGGGACCACCCCGGCTCGCTATGGTCATAGCCGTCGGCGGGACAAAGGGCAAAAAAATGTTTGACAGTATCCGGCTGACTATGAAGTATTACCTGGACGCCCTTGATATGGGTTACTTCGCCAATCTATTTATCGGCGGCGTTGACGAGGCGGGCAAAATCGCCGGCAATACCGCTGCGATGGAGCAGGCGTTGCGGTTAGGCAAAGAACTCGCCGGCGCCGCGGGAATACCCAAAAACCCGATTGAGGTGGAACTAACGGGATAAATGAAGGACTAAAACCACAACGTTCTTATTGCTTTTTAAGGAGGCAGAAAACGAAGACAAGACAATCGAAGACAACGGTATGGGCTTTGACGACACTTATGGTCGCGGCCTGCGGCGTGTTATTCAACACGCTGGCGTGTGAGCCGAATGAACCGAGCAAGGCCCACAAAACCAATGTCCTTCCACAACCTGAGCCGAACAAACCCGCAAAAGCATCGCCGGCCCAGTCAGTCGAAGATTTGAGGGCGGGAAAGAATTACATCACGACCAAGGTTTACAGCGCACAGGAAGATGAGGAGATACTGAAACTTTACCAGGGATTGCGAGTAGCCGACGTCGTGGACGGGATGGACAAGGTTGGTTTGAAGAACATAGGGTCGATGTCGCCCGAGATTCATCCATTGTGGAAAGACACGGAGCATTATACGCACCGCATACAGGGTATCGCGGTTACAGTGCGATACGTCCCCACGAACAAGCCGCAGGCGCCTGAGATGGATGCCAAGCCATACGACGCATGGAGAGACAACTGGTACACCAATCTTTCCCCTGAGCCGTTTATCCCTCTTATCCGCAAGGGGACGGTCCTGGTCATCGAAGAGCCCGGCGACGGGGACACCGGCAGCATAGGGTCGAACAATATAATGGTCTGGAAGCTGGCGGGATGCATCGGCGTGGTGACAAGCAACACCTCTCGCGATACCGATGAAATCATAACAGAAAAGATGCCTCTGTATTTAAAGAAGGTGGGCAGGGGAATTCGTCCCGGCAGAAACGAGATAGAATCGGTGAACCGTCCCGTAGTTTGCGGCGGCGCACTGGTTGAGCCGGGCGATGTCATCGTCGCGGACGGCGAAGGTGTAGTGGTTGTACCGAGGGCAAAGGCAAGGGATGTGGCCGAATATGCAAGAGTGATACTGGAAAAGGACAAGGCCGCAAGACAAGGTATCTACAAACAGCTCGGTATGCCGATGGATGACTCAGTAAAATAAAATTGAAGATAAAAATAATAACAGTTGGCTGTCCCCATTTATACTACGTGAGCCGGAGGTATAACGTGGATAGGCGGGATGAAATCAAGTAAACTAACGAATCGGCCTTTCAATTGTCTTTCCTCCACGCTCGATATGGTCGACCAACTCAAAGCCACTACTGATTGCTTCTGCAAACTGCTCTCTTGTGAGCGGCTCTGGTTGCCATACTTTGAAGCTTTGAACAGTTTTTTGAGCCTTCAGAACCGTAGTGTATTTGTATGTTCCGACACAAATGAGATAGGTTGGGTTGCCTGGATAGAAACTCTGCCCGTCAATCAAAGGATGATTATAATCAGATATATGAAGCGTAAACTGGTCCCACGGCTCCATAATCAATGCTTCCCCATCCCCAATTACTGAAACAACTTTGCCTTGACCTATTAAGCGAACTATAGTACCCACTTCTACGAAATCTGCACTGAGTTGCTTTGGCTTAAACGTTCTAAGGTAAACAAACTCGTCACCAGCCCAAACGATTTTGTCGGAGAACTGCTCATACATTTTTTCAAACCACTCTTTTGTTCGTTCTTGCCCTCGATAAACTATAGATTCAGTAGATTTTGGATTTACGTCTTGTTTATTTGCTTTGTCGATGACTGAACTAGGTTGTTCGAGAGAGTTAGTATCTATGTTGTTTTTTCTGCAAAGGGCTTTGAGTAGTTCGATTTCCTTGTCTTTACCCACTAACTGCTGTTTGAGTTGTTGGTTTTCTGCTGTAAGATTTTCAACCTGTTTTTGGAGAGACCTAACTATATATGGCCCAGTTTGATTGACTTCAGCATAACACGTTGAGGTCATGAGAAGAAGAACCCATAGAAACCGTTGCATATTTTTTCCCCTCACAAACGAAAGTACGATTGCTGACTTTGAGCGTCATTTATTCTTCTAACGTGAGAGATATTATAACACAGGAATAGGCCAAGTAAACCTTTTTGCATGCCCGGTTAAATTGAAAATTGGAAATAGTCGATACGATAGTATAGAAGTGTGAATATATTAGGATGATCGGCCCGAAAAGGTAAAGGTGAATGATGAATTATGATCCCAAAATAGAAGTTATAGGGTCAGGGAAAAATTTTCACAAGGGTTGTTATGTGTTACTCTCGCAGATAACCCGCTTAGAACTTCCTAAGTGGAAAGGTCCAATTAAAAATGGCTGGCAGCAAAAGCTTGTCCAGATGGATAAAGATGACTATTGGCGCATTGAAATACGCACGCCACCGCTTCCACCGAAATACTCTTATGATTTTGACCCTAACTACCTAGCGATTATTTTGACGCCAACTGAAGCTTACGAGTGGTTAAGTCGAGAGGGTTACGATATACCTGATGACCTGGCGAAGTTAAATCCAACAGGAACAGAGCAAAATACTGTTCCTGCGATCAGCATACAGAATTCTAACGTCATTTTGGGAGACGTGCATCAACCTGAGAATCTACAAGTGGGCGACAATGCTCGTATTTACAAGCAAGAAAAAACAGAAGAGAAAAAGAAAGGGATTTTTAGCAGAATACCCTATTGGATTTATCTCCTTGTTTCCTTTTTAGCTGCACTATTTGCCTGCATCCATTACTGGCCGGAGATTCACCAGAAATTTCAATTTCTATTTTCCCACTAAACAAACCACGATGCGGAAGTAAAAAGGTGTCAGCCAATCTTCGCCCTGCCTGTCCCGAGCTTAGTCGAGGGGCCTGTCCCGCCTGCACTGAGTTTATCGAAGTGAGCAATGTCGAAGGGTGGCTAAGAAATTCTCTGCGGTCTCGGCGTGCCCTGCGGTAAACAATTTAATCGAACGTTACCGATTTTCTCATCCGCTTGATTTCGCGCCGGCGGCGCTTATGCTGCAAACGTCGCTGGTGCGCGCCATAAGGCACAACGGTCTGCTTTCTTACGGGCACCTCTTCAAGGGCGGATTCAAGTAAGTCAGCCAGGTGATGTTGTGCGGCCCGGCGGTTGGCATTCTGGGTCCTGTATCGCTGCGAGACGACCTTCAGGAACCCATCGTTTGAAATCCTCGAGGAAAGCCGGGCAAACAGGCGTCTTTTGTGTTCATCCGTAAGCCCCCTGCAGCCGGCAAGATTAAACAAAAGCGTGACGCGTGTATTGAGTTTGTTGACGTTCTGACCGCCGGGGCCGGCGCTGCGCGAGAATTTATAAACAATATCTGCGTCGCTGATGACTATATTATCGGTCAGGCGAATCACAAGCCCACCTTTGCCGGCCGGCGGCGTATCTTATAATCTTTTGCCGCTTTCCTGCCGCACCTCTTTTTCTATCTTGTCAAGCTCGGCCTGCATATTGTTAGAGTCGATTTCCTTTTTTGCCTGCGTGTCGTATTCGGCCTGACTCTTGACTTCTGTTTTCTGTGGGGCGTTTTGGGTCGGCGCTTTCCTGCATCCAAACCCCGCGACGGCCAACACCATAATGACAACAACGGCAATTAATTTCCGTAACATTCCGTTATACCTCCGCAAAATATCGCCTGCGTAACCGCAATGCCCCATACATTACTTATCTCCGACACCGGGGCGATTGCTATCCCTGTTTCTGCCATCGCCGGTTTCGTTACCGCCTCTGTCCGGCGATGTTTTCCCGGAAGGTCCGGCTATCATGCTTTTCCTGTGCTCTATCCTCTGCGTCTTTGCGATGTAGAGCTGCTGTTCTTCCTCGAGGAGTTTATCGACCCGGCCAACTATTTCGGTATTGTCCTGCTGCTTGGCCAGCTCGCGGATTCTGTTTAACCGGGCCAGACGGTCCTTGTGTTTGGCCTCTTCGTATGACATCTGCTGCTCAAGCACCGCCAGTCGCTGTTGAGGATTTACGTTTCTGGCGCCCAACTCGGCCGGGCTCGTTCTGCCCCTGCCGTTCGGTTCGCCCCTGTGCCTCATAGCTATAGGCGCATTCGCATCGGCCGGCATCCCATATCTTGCCTCACTCCCGGCTCGTATCGCGGCCTGCTGCTGCATTTGCATTTTCTGGCGGTGTTCCTGTGTCAGCTTGCGAACCAGTTCCTGCACTTGCCGGCGAGATTGCTCATCCTGCTTGTTAACGTCGCTGGCCCGTATATTCGGCTCCTGAGGTTTGAGGTTTTGCCTCACGACCATGGTCGTCGTTTCATTGCCGCCACGGTTCGCATCGCCTTGTTCCTGAGCTAAAACCCAGCCGGCCGCAAAGCCGGGAATTAGTGCGCCGGCAACCCATAATACTGATTTTCTCATAACATATTCTCCTAACCTGTCGGCTCTCCGTGTATTGTTCCGTCCAACAGCCGATTATACGGCCCTGATTGTATCACGGCTGGGCATCACTGTCACGTTCAGGCCAGCTTACTTACGGCATCGACAACGAGCCGGGCTATAGGCATACGGTTCGGGCATCTCGCCTCCGCAACCTTGTAGTCCACATTCAACAAACGCTGTCTGGTCTCGGCGGGAATCTGCGCGAAAACTTGTTTTGCTCCAGCCGTATCCCCGTAACTATCGTGATACATCAGGGCCCGCATAATGTCGCCGACCGGGGCGCCTGACGCGACCGGTTCGCAAATATGCGCGCAGCCGGCGCAATACCCGCTGCAGGTCGCCTGTGCGTATTGTCCGAGCACAGCCATATCCTGGGCTGTCAGTTTGGTTTTATCGAGTGCGACAGCGATATTGGTCATCAGCATCGCAGTGCTGCTCATCGCGGAGCAAACCGAGCTTATACGCTGATCATCCATTACGGCCTTGATTTTCGCCTGACCTTCCGTGAAGCCCTTTTCGAGGAAATGGGCAAGCATTTTTTTGTCGGCTTCAGCTTCGGCATTGGCATCGGCCGTGGCACCGCGTTGTCGCATACCCTGCGTCTTCATCGCGATAAGGCCGATACCCGCCTTGTGGCAGGCATCGATGGCGTCCTGCATTTGTTTGTCCTGCAAAAGCCGGAAGTTGTATGACGTTTGTATGGCGTCAATCCAGTCGAGCTTCGAGGCAGCCATAAGACATTGAGGCATATTCTGGTGGGTGCTGAAGCCGAAGTGTTTTATCACGCCCCGCTTCTTAGCGTTTTCGGCCCATTTCCTTACATCGTCGGTAAACCTCGCCATGTCATTTACCATATAGACGCCGAAATACAGGTCTATGTAACTGGTATTGAGACGTTTCAAAGATGTCTGCAGGCATTTCTCCAGGTCATCGATTGTTTTTGACTGATTTTCCTTGGTAACAAGGAATATGTCTTTTCTAAGGTCGGGATTTTTAGCCAAAAAATCGCCGATGCTTTGTTCGCTCGCCCCATTTGCGGCTGCCAGCGAAGTGTCCCAGTGGTTCACGCCCCAGTCGAGCGACTGTCTTAAAATCGCCTGCTCGCCGGGCCTGCCGAAACCAAGCGACAGTACCGGGACTTCAACGCCCGTTTTGCCGAGTTTTCGTTTCGGCACTTTTTGAATTGCGGGCTGCGCCGCCGGCGCATTCGGCTCGTTGGTATCGGATTTTGGCGCGTCCGCCGCATACGCCCCGGCAACCGCAAACGCACCGCCCACTCCGGCAATCCCTGCCGACTTCAGAAAACTTCTCCTGTTGATTTGGTTGTTTTCTTTTTTCCACATAACGCAAGCATCTCCAAACTACCGTTATGATAATGTTAAATACGCCGCTTAATCATAATCTAATTCTATTTCAAAAACCATCCGACTGTCGCCGTATTATTTCTTCATCCCGCTCCAGATTGGCAAACCGGGCCGTCGTCGCCTCGCCGGGCGGTGTCCCGATAAACTGCGACTGCATAATTGCCTGCTGTCTTTCGCTGTTCGCCCCGGAATATATGAAAAATCCTATCATCGCCAGCCAGAAATCCTGGCTGTAAAAACCATAAACTATAAACAACAACGCGATTGCTTTGCCAATAGCCGCGGCCCATAAGGTGGCTCGCAAATAATCGAACTTCAGCGCAAGAATGCTCCTTAGTACCCTGCCGCCGTCCATCGGCAAGGCCGGGATGAGGTTGAATACCGCCAGCACTATATTGGCCGCGATAAGGTTTGTGATAAATAACTGAGACGCGGTCAGATTGGCGTTTTGAAGGGCGGCGGCCAGTGTCGAGCCGCCGACTATGGCAAGCACTATCGCTATCAGGATATTGGTGGCAGGGCCGACGATTGATATCGCTATCTCCTGTGCCGGCTTTGTGGGCATCCGGTCTATGGTAGCAACGCCGCCTATCGGCAAAAGCATAATACTTTTCGGCTCCCTGCCGAACAAGCGGGCGACCAAACTGTGGGCAAGCTCGTGAATGACAACGCAGGCGAATATGGCACACACAAAAAACACCGACAAAAAGGCGTGGTGAAGCCCCTGGCTTATACCCGAAGCGAACACAAACAACGGGAGCAGAAAGAACGTGGCGTGAATCCGGAGTTTGATGCCGAATATACTGCCAGCGTTTATTGACCATTTCATAATCCGGCAATCTCCTAATCCATAGCCAGCCGGCCGCCCATCGCGTACGCCTCGACCAGCCGGTCCGGTTTTTTGAGAACGTCGCCCTTTTTGCCCACCCCGCCTACAACAATACTATCTACCAGCTTCATTTCCAGATAGGCGAAAGTTTTTTCAAAAAACTCCACGACGGGCCTGGCGGTATCAGGATTTTCTTCCTCAAACGGTATCGCCAGCGCCGCCGATTTACCTTTTATTTTCGCCCTGTTTTCAGGGCAGTTGAAATACACGAACCGGTCGATAAACGCCTTCATCAGCGCGGTCGGCCCGTACCAGTAAACAGGCGTGCCGAATATAATCGCGTCGCTTTCGATTATTTTGGGGTAGATGCCGAGCATATCGTCGCGTTTGTTACAGGGTTTTCCATTCCAGCAGACAAGGCAGCCGTCACACTCGCGTATATTCAAATCGGCCAGCCAAAGCGTATCGACCTGTGCGCCTTTTGACATCGCCCCTTCGGCGACTTTACCAACAAGTATATCCGTATTGCCGCCCCTGCGAGGACTGCCCACAACAGCCAAGACCTTATTCATCATCGAATGTTTCCTCTGTCCTTCATCTCGTTACGACCGTCAACGAACCACTTCAAACAAGATTCAACCGTTTTGCCGCCGCCGATAGATACTGGCGGTTATAATCAGGTATCACACCGGTTGCATCCGGGCCTGCATTGAGCAGCAGATTTGCCTGCGTCTTTCGCGCCCTCTGATACCAGTCACAGATTGTCCCTACCGACGGCTGCTTTGTATCATCGCCTTTTTTCCAAAACCAGCCAGGCGGAAGAGAATCACAGTATTCCAGCGGTAAATATACCTTTCGGCCGTCAGCCCCGGTAAAAACCGGGTCCGTAATCGGCTCGCAGATTTTCCCCTTCCAGACAAAGTCAAAACGTTCCGCCGTGCGAACATCCACGGGAAGATACTTCACCCGGCCCGGACTGTCGCTGCTGGAATTGTTCAGGACGAGGCAATCCGGCTGCAATTTA
>JBEKZA010000030.1:0-29828 GCA_049510335.1 Sedimentisphaerales bacterium
TATTGGCGCAAGCCGTTGGAGTTTAGATGGTTTTTAGTTTTTTTTCAACAACTTAAAACTCAACACTAAAAACTTAAAACTATTTTTCGTATTTATCGACTGGCAGATAAATCGTCTGTCTGGGGTCGCGCAGGTTGATGTATTTTACGCCCGACAGCGTTCCGCGCTCCTGATAGTATGTGTAGAGTTTGGCTAACTTGTCATCATCTGGCGATTCCAGGTGTCGTTGCCATGTGCCGATTTCCGCCCCCCAGATAATTTGAGTGTTGCTCTTGGTATAAAGCACGATGTGCGGCTCCTTTTTGTTTCGCCGGCCGTCGAAATTACCGACGTCAACCCTGTTGACTTCACTAAGTAGCGGCTTCTTCGGGCAGACCGTCGCGTCCATACGCTCTATCTTGTTGAGCACGGCCAGTCCTGCCGCCAGGTCCTCACCTTGCCAGACCTCGCCAGGCGTCGGCGTCTTTTTGCCGAACTCCAGTCCCGATACGGTCACAACGGACAAGTCCTTCAGCGGCACGTAGTCGAGCACCACCAAATCGGTATCGAGATAGAATTTACTTTTGTCGGTTATGACTAAGGCAATCGGTTTTCGCCATTGCCCGGAAATGCGCACGCTGTTGTGCGTAATCTGAACCCTCGCGTCATTAAGCCAGGGCACCGTCTGCTGAATATCTCGCTGGACCGACGCGGCGATACTTTCATCATCTCCGCCATTGTTCACCTCCGCGGCAGCGGCGGCGTAAACCCTGTTTTTAATCTCATCGTTTAACCACCCGGGCGTCTCCACGGCTACCTCAATCGTCCGTGTCCCCTGCGAATTGGCGGCTTGCTTCTTCACGTATCCTTCTAACAAAGCGAAGCCCGCCAGCACCGCGATAAACACGCAGACGCACAATAGTGTTTTCAGCAACCCGGCCACGTTGAACTTGCCGCCTTTGCCTGTCCCTGTTCCGAATGCACGTTTTTGTTTTTGCCCGGCCACTTTTACTGCCTCCACGTCGCCGTTTTATAATACAATCTTTGAAACAGTGTTAATCCGTAGTTAAAAATTTCTCTGTGTGCTCTGTGACCTCTGTGGCTTAAAATCTCTGTGGCTATCCGCCAAAGCCATATCCACCATTCTCATACACAGTTGACTCACCGACAGCCCCATTTTGCAGGCCGCCTTTGGCAAAAGCGAATGGTTCGTCATTCCCGGAACGGTGTTGATTTCCAGAACATACGGCTCACCGTCGCCGCCGATGATGAAATCGTCCCTCGCTGCGCCCCGGCAGCCCAGAGAGTTAAAGCAGTCAATCGCTGATTTTTGTATCTGGGCTGCAAAAGTCGGGTCTTCAATCGTATCGAACAAATATTCCGTCTCGTCATCGATATATTTCGCGTGATAATCGTAAAAGCCGGCCCGCGGGCGAATCTCGATGATGGGTAGTGCCTCATTGCCCAAAATACCGACGGTGATTTCTCGCCCCGCGATAAATTCCTCTATCATACAGTCGCCGAACTCAGCTGCGCAACTCTTCGCTGCGGCAATCGCTGCCTGCGGCTGGTCCACAATTGATATGCCTATCGTGCTGCCCTCGCGCAATGGTTTTATAACGTATTTTTTTCCGAGTTGCCGAACCCCGTCTTCAAGCTCGGAGATATTCGCATCCGACTCGAACAAAATTGCCCGCGGCGTCGCGATACCCGCTGCGGCAAATCGCTTCTTACTCGCCCATTTGTCGAATGCTAATCTGCTGGCCTGCGGTGGACTGCCCGTGTAAGTCAGGCCCTTCGATTCTAAAATTTCCTGCAAGACCCCGTCTTCCCCGAATCTGCCGTGCAGTGCGATGAAAAACACGTCAATTGTTTCGTCGTCGAGAATCCCCATTGCATCGGGTTTTATATCCGAGGTAACGACGTTGACGCCGGCTTTTTTCAGGGCCTCGGCGACGCATTTACCGCTTTGGATGCTCACGTCGCGCTCCCGGCTTATCCCGCCCATAAGAACAGCTATTTTAAGCTGACCGGGCGGGGGACAGGATTTGGAATCTGACCGGTACCGGGACTGCATTGTCATTTCCAGATTTCGATTTCAAGTTCGAGTTCGATGTTGAATTGCCTTTTGACCTTTTCCCTGGCCGTCTCTATCAGCCGCATAACGTCCCGGCTGGTGCAGCCCTTCTGTGCGATGATGAAATTCGCGTGCTTTTCGCTTACAACGGCCCCGCCTATCTGCAGCCCCTTGAGTCCCGCGCGGTCAATCATCGCGCCCGCCGACATCCCGCGGGGGTTCTTGAATATGCAGCCCGAATTTATTGTGTTCAACGGCTGGTTGTTCTTCTTGTAAACCCATATCTCTTTTATTGTCCGCGTAATCTGGTCGGGGTCGCCCGCAGTCATATTCATCCGTGCTTCGAGAATGAATCTGGCATTGATGTTCGTCCTGCGATAGTCAAACTGCAGTTCGGGTTTGCTCTTCTCGAAAACCCTGCCGTCCCTGTCCATCAGCACAACGGTTTCAACAACCGTGCCAATGTCCCCGAAGTTGCCCCCTGAATTCATCCGCACCGCGCCGCCCACCGACCCCGGTATGCCCGTCAGCGGCTCAAGACCCGAAAGCCCTTTTTTGGCGCACGTCAAAAGCAGCCGGCTCAGCTCTACCCCGGCGCCCGCGGTGACCTGTTCTTTATCGATTTTTATCTGGGAAAAACTGTCGGCCTTGAGCTGTATCACCGCGCCGCGGACACCCTCGTCGCAGACGAGCAGGTTTGAGCCGTATCCCAGCACGTAAATCGGCACGCCGTTCTCATTGCATCGCCTGACAACCTGCTCAAGCTGCTCTGTCGTTTGCGGCCTGATGAAATAATCCGCCGCGCCCCCCAGCCCGTACCACGTCTCTTTTGCCAGCGGATGTTTTTCTTCAACGATTTTTTCCAAGCCACTGTAGATACTCATCTGCCACCTTCCACACGTCTCCCGCGCCCATCGTTACTACCACGTCTCCGCTACGGACCTGTTTGGTCAGATAATCGCAAATCGCAGCGAAGCCATCAATAAACATCGCCTCACTTCCTTTGCCCTTAATTTTGTCCACCAGCACCTGAGCATTTACCTCTTTTTTGGATTGCTGCGAATCCCTGACGAAGTAAATCTCCGGCACAATAGTTATATCGGCAAGTTTGAAGCTTTCGGCGAAGTCATCTAACAAAAATCTCGTCCGGCTATACTGATGCGGTTGAAAAACGCACCACAGCCGGTTGGGTTTATAATGTTCCCTTATCGCCTTTAACGATGCTCGTATCTCCGTCGGGTGATGGGCGTAATCGTCGAGGATAGTTATGCCGTTGACCTTCGCCTTGAGCATCAGCCGCCGGTCAACGCCTGTAAACCCGGGCAGTAGTTGCAGGATTTTGCCCGCCTCAATGCCGGCGTTTGTGGCCGAGGCGATAACCGCCAGGGCGTTGGCGACGTTATGTTTGCCCGGCACGCTTATACGAGTTGGGCCAAGTAATTCCTGATTGTGATAAACGTCGAATGAGTAAAGCCCGTCTTTTTCAACGATATTGTCGGCGTGATAATTACAGGTTTTTTCAAAACCAAACGTTTCGCATCGCACAGTTTTCGGCAGGGCGGCAATCACCTTTGCGACGTTGGCATCCTGACCATTGGCAATCAGTGTCCCGCCGGGCTTTATCCCTTTGGCGAAATCGCAGAACGCCGAGACAATCTCCGCCTCGTCTTTATAATAATCCAGGTGGTCGGCCTCGATATTCAGGATGCAGCCGATTTGCGGCTTGAGATTCAGAAAACTGCGGTCATATTCGCACGCCTCCGCCACAAACCACGAACCATCGCCGATGCCCGAATTGCCGCCCAACTGCGGGATGTCAGCGCCAACAATAAAAGTGGGGTCAAGGCCGGCGTGTTTGAGAATATAAGCCAGCCAGGCGCTCGTCGTACTTTTGCCATGCGTGCCTGATACCGCGATGCCGCTATACCAGTTGAACAATCTGCCTAACGTCTCGGCGTATTTGTAAACCCTGATGTCTAATTGACGGGCTGATTTCAGTTCGGGGTTTTCTTCCCTTATCGCAGCCGATATCACCACGGCATCGGTCTGTGGGTCGAGGTTGTGTTCCTTATGCCCGATTTTTATATCGGCTCCTAATGAGTTCAATCGGTCGATTACGATGCCTCTCGTCTGGTCCGAGCCGGTGACGATTGCCTTGTGTTTGACAAGCAGGGCGGCCAAGCCGCTCATTCCGATACCGCCTGCGCCTATGAAATGAAATCGTTTGCCTGCAAGACCATTAAAACCATTGGTGACCACTTCGTATCTCCGATTTGCCTTCGCCTCGGCCTGACGTATCCCTGCGTTTGCCCTGACCATATTTCATCCCTGAAACCTGCCCGTCTTTTTCTTGGCGGAACCATCACCCTTATCCGCAGGGATTTTATCACGCGGGAAATAGCAAAGAAAGAAAAAAGCGATTACCATTGGGCTTCGTAGAAGGGGCCGATGTAGCCCTCTTTTTTTGGCTCGGGGCGGGTCTTCAGGATCGCCTCGGCGATAGCGACATCGGCAGGGTGGGTAATTTTGATGTTCGATGAATCGGTCTCGACAATCGAGACCTTGTGGCCTAATGCTTCGACTAACTGCGAGTCGTCGGTGATTTTTTCGGTGTTTGCCTTGTCTATCTTTTCGCGGGATTGTTTCAACAGCTTTACTTCGAAGACCTGCGGTGTCTGGGCCTCATAAAGCCCGTTTCGGTCAATGGTTTTGACAATGACGTTATCTTTAACCTCTTTGAGGGTGGCTGTGACCGGACAGGCAAGAATAGCGGCGCCGGTTTTTGTAGCGGTCTTAATCGCGTCATCAATCCATTTGGCTGTTACACAGCAGCGGGCGGCGTCGTGAATGGCCACAAGCTCGATATCGTCTTTGAGAAGGGTGATTGCCTTATTGACGGTCTCGAATCGCGTCGCTCCGCCTATGAAGACCTTAGTTTTGAACAAGGACAGGTTCGCCCCCCAGCGGATATTGACAATTTCCTCGTCTTCCTGCGGGATACCTAAAAGGATTTGCTTTACGTCTTCACGGTTTGAGAATAGTTCGACGCTTCGCAAAAACGCGGCCCGTCCCGCGACTTCAACGAATTGTTTATGTCGTTTTCCGCCGAAGCGTTTCCCCGGTCCGGCAGCACAGATTATCACAGCGATATTCAAAACTCTATCCCTCGTCTTGCCTCTCCCGGCGCGCCGGGATTATCAAACGGATGCTTTATATTCTTCATTTCCGTCACAAGGTCCGCTAGCGCAATCAATTCTTTTGTCGCGCCCCGGCCCGTCAGGACAATCTCGACGTGCTTGTCTCTATCCTCGATAACCTTCTTCACGTTCTCCAGCTTCGCCAATCCTTTGGCGACGCAATACACAATCTCATCAAGTATCAGGACGTCAAAATCGCGTTTCGTTGCCCGTTTTGCGAGCTGTTCAAGCGATTCGTGAATGGCTGACTGAACCGCCGCCACCGCTTTGTGGTCCTTTGGCGATTTTGCCCCCTTAGGGGACGTTGTCATATCCCACTGGACGTCCAGCGCCTCAACCTTTATCGATTGGAGCGATGATAGTGCAAGACGTTCGCCAATATCGAGCGAAGGCGGTTTCAGAAATTGATATATCAGAACATTGTTGCCCTGGCCTGCTGCTCGCAGCGCAAGGCCCAGCCCTGCGGTGGTTTTGCCTTTGCCGTCTCCCGTATAAATCTGCACAAGTCCTTTTTCGAGCATAGCATTATCATACCACTGCTTTAGCCACAAAAAAGCACAAAAAGAGAACCACACTCACCTGCTTTTACGTTGTTTTTCTCCCACCCCCCAATGAATTGGGGGGCTAAACATTACAAATCCGCAAACAGTATTGACTCGCAAAAACTGCACCAAAGATTATAATACCGGTATCTTTGGCGACAAGGAGGCAGTTATGGACACGATAGGATTTGTCGGTGCGGGGAATATGGCGGAAGCCCTGATAAAGGGCGTCATAAAAGCGAATCTTTACAAACCACGGTATATTTTGGTGAGCGATATCCGGTCAGACCGGCTGCAATTGCTCTCAAGTGAATATCGGGTGCAGCCGGTGACCAGCAGCACCGTCCTGGCGGCACAGGTCGATGTGCTGGTGCTTAGCGTCAAGCCACAGAATATGGCCGATGCCCTGCAAACCATAAAAGGAAGCGTCAGGCACAGCACGCTCATTATTTCCATCGCGGCGGGCATAAGGATTGCCAAAATTGCCGCTGTGCTCGGCGATATGCCGATAGTTCGAGTGATGCCCAACATGCCGGCGTTGATAGGTGAGGGGGCAAGCGCGATATTTGCCAATGCGAAGGCCAGGCCGATGATGGACAAGGCAATGAAGATGTTCTCAGCGGTCGGCAAAACGGTCATTGTCGATAACGAGGATTTGATTGACGCCGTCACGGCGCTCAGCGGCTCGGGCCCCGCGTACTTTTTCGCGCTGATGGAGGAAATGATAAAGACAGGGCACGATTTGGGGCTGCCTCCTGAAATTGCCAAAATCCTGGTGCTTCAGACCGCAAAAGGCGCCGCGATGCTTGCAACGGAACGGGATAAAATCGGTGAAAGCCCAAGTGAGCTTCGCCGCAAGGTCACAAGCCCCGGCGGAACAACCGAGGCGGCGCTGAAGGTCTTTGCGGCAAAGAATTTTCCTCAATTGATTGCCGACGCGTTAGCCGCCGCCAGAAACAGAAGCAAAGAACTGTCCGGGTAACTTACTCGACAGTTATCGCCTCGACGGGGCATTCGTCGGCGGCCTGCTGCACGGTGTCCTCGCGCTCTGCCGGAACCTCGTCAACCTTTACCTGGGCCGCTTCCGGGCCCATCTCGAAGACCTCCGGGCAGGTATCGCAGCACAGCCCGCACGCCGTGCACGTATCCTCTATTCGCACCTTCATACCTGTCTCCCTTATACTGATGTTTATGATTTAATACCTGTTATCGTATTAGCTCGACTGCCGATTATGTTCAAGCAAAAATTATGGAAATTACAGGGTCAGTTGTTATACTGCAACCGGCTGAAATGCTTTTACCGGCCGGGTCCCATGCAGACCGACCCGTTAACCTGGTCAGGCGGGGAACCGAGCAGCCATACGCGGTGTTCGGTTGTGCCGTGGTAAACCCGGCCGACTCTTTTGTCATTTATAATTTATTATTTTGTATTTTTTATTTTTATAATGGGCTATGAACCGAGAAGAGTTAAAAAAGCGCCTCAATGATTTTGCTCATCGTTGTGTCAAGCTGGCTTTGGCCCTGTCCGACACGGCGATTGGCAGACATATCAGGGGCCAGCTGATAAGGTGCTCAACATCGGCATCTGCTAACTATAGGGCCGCCTGTATCGCACAATCACGGCCCAGTTTTGCCGCCAAGATGAGCATTGTAATCGAAGAATTAGACGAGTCGGCATATTGGCTGGAATTTGTGATAGATGAAAAACTTTTGGCCGCTAATCGTATATCGCCGTTGCTTAGCGAGGCTGATGAATTGACTAAAATATTTGTTTCCGCCCGTAAAACAATACAGGCAAGAAAATTGAAAATCATAAATAATAAATAATAAATCGCTATGGCATACACGGTTTTAGCACGCAAATATCGTTCGCAGACCTTCGACGACGTCGTTGGGCAGGACCCGATTGCGCAGACGCTGAAAAACGCCATAAAAACCAACAGGGTCGCCCACGCTTATCTGTTTACCGGCACACGCGGCGTCGGCAAGACAACGATGGCGAGAATTTTAGCCAAATCGCTGAATTGCCTTTCCTCGAAAGAGCCGACGATTGAGCCGTGCTGCAAGTGCGACAGTTGCGTCGCGGTCAATCTCGGAGAGGATATCGATGTTATCGAAATAGACGGCGCATCGAACCGCGGCATCGACAATATACGCGAGCTTCGCGACAACGCCGTCTATCGCCCGGCGCGTTCCCGGTTCAAAATCTACATCATCGACGAAGTGCATATGCTTACGGTCGATGCTTTCAACGCTCTGCTGAAGATTCTCGAAGAGCCGCCGACTCACGTCAAATTCATTTTCGCCACCACCGAGCCGAGCAAAGTGCTGCCGACCATTCAATCCCGCTGCCAGAGGTTCGATTTCAGAAACATATCCCCCGTTCAAATCGCTGGCCAGCTCAAGTCGATTCTCGAACAGGAGGGAATTAAATACAAAGACGACCTTGTCCTGCTGCTCGCTAAAATGGCCAACGGCTCGATGCGGGACGCACTCAGTTTGCTCGACCGGCTTATCAGCACAGGCGCAGAGACGCTGACGGCGGAGCTGCTCGAAGAATACCTCGGCTGCCCCAACAGCGAAAAGGTCTGCCTCCTTGTCGCCTCTATCGGCGACAGCGACGCAGCCGGCGCGCTCGCCGCGGCAGGGGAGCTGACCAACACGGGACTTAGTGAAGTCCAGATTGCCGACGCCCTCGTCGATTATATGCGGGACCTGATGGTCATAAAGGCGGCGGGGGCCGCCAGCGACCTGGTTATCCTCACCGACCAGCAAAGAAAACAGGCCGAGCAGTTGGCGCAGAAGTTCGATATAGCAGGCCTTGTTTACAGCATCACGACACTGGAAAAGTTGCGATGGTCGCTCAAAAACACCGACTCCGCTAGGCCTCTTCTGGAGGCGACTATTCTTCGACTGGCCATGAGCGAGCATTTTCTCAACGTGGACCAGCTTGTTTCCCAATCACCGCCTGCCCAGGATAAAAAAAAAGTAACGACTGAGCGTCGCGCGCCCGCAGTCGCACAGCAACCGTCCCCGCATCCGACAACACAACATCCGGCACCCCTGCCACAGGTGAGCGATTTTGAATCGATAAAAAGCAATTGGCGGTATATTCTTACTGCCGTTGGCCCGAGCACGGCTGGATTGTTAGCGGGTGCCAGGCCAATACGGTTCGAGAATGGAACGTTGACGCTGGAGTTCGGCGCATCGTCAGAAGTGCAGAAAAAATTGTGCGAGAGCAATGGCCGCGTAGAACAGATAGAATCGGTCCTGTGGGATAAACTGGGGACGACTGTAAAAATCGAATTGCGAATCGCCGAAGGCGAAACGCCGCCGGACGAGCAATCGGCGCAACCCACGACCAGAAGCCAGAAACAAAACGAAATGATGAACGACCCCGCCGTCAAAACCATACTTATGGGTCTCGACGCCACCATCACCGGCATCGACGAGAACTAATGCCCAGTTGGTAATTGTTCCTCAATTTTACTACACTGTCTAAGCGTCCTTCTCACCTGCCAACGAACAAAACCCGGTGCACCACAGGCCAGATAGATGCTTATTGCCAGTAGGACGATGTATTTTGCAATATCGGTTATTGATGACATACCTATATATATGTGTTGCTGCCCCGATTTGTTATTCATATTCATAATATAACTCAACACAGTAACAATCAGGTTTGGGACCGTCCAAAAAAGGAACAACACGCCCGCTATTACACATATAAGACGGAATGCAACGGCCAACCAGGAAATTTGCGAGTTATCAATCGAATCCGATTCGACTATTTTGGTGGAAAAGAAATTTTCGCAGCGAAACAGAAAATATCCCCCCATCAGAAGTATTACTGCATATATTGCGACAGCGGCGATTAATAGAGGTACTTGTATCTTAGCGGACTCGATAAACTGCATTATCGCGATGCTGCCAAGAAAATTCAAAAGTGCTTGCAGAAGCATATACAGGCCTGTTCCAATAAGCATTATTCTCGCTATCATGCGTAATTCATTTTTGCTCATTTTTATCTACTCCGCTATCTTAGATTTGTTGTTCTACTGTTATTGACCGCATTTGCCGGCGCACATAATGAGGAGCGCCAAAAATCAGATATATCGCGATGAGCCATTTGATTATTTCCTCAATAATTCCTACCGATAATTTAGTTGAAAACTGTAACGATTGACTTTCGGGTACCACGGTCGCTATAGCGTTTATATAATGAGGCAGTAAATCCATACGGCGATAGAGAATCAATAATCCGCATAAACAAGCAGTCATCCTGAAACCTGCTATTATCCACCGGCTGCTGACTTTTTCACACTGGTCAATGTTTGGCCCCACAAGTATTCTTACCAGCCAATCGGATTTGAACAGCAAAATCAGCGAAACGGCAAAGGTGATTATTAATTTGGCGGTGACAAGGAACATTCTTATGGCTAAGGTTTCTGGCGGGTAATTTTGGTGTGATGTAACAACAATCGAAACAATTTCGCCGAGAGAGTCCATTAGGAAGTGAACTCCTATTGCGGCAAGTATCAGCTTTGCTATCAGGTGCGGTCGGTTCACAACGTATTTCTTACCAAGATTACCGGCAATTGTCAATATCGCGAGACGTTCACCTGCGGCATAGAGCCGGTAGCCAGGAAGACGATTCGTTCGCAGATGTTGGTGACGCGGTCGGCTATTCGCTCAAGATTGTGCGCCGCCCAGATAAGAGGCGTGGCCTTGGACACCACGCTGGGGTCTTTAATCATACGCATAAGCAGGTCGTGATACGCCTCGTCGTAAAGCTTATCCACCTCGTCATCCTCGTTGCAAATCGCCATCGCGGTTTTGGCGTCCCTGCTGATAAAGGCCTGCATACTTCTCTTGAGCATACTGTTGGCCTTTTCAGCCATTTTGGGCGAAAAAATCAGCGGTCTGACAAGCGGCTCGCCGCCAAGCATAATCGCTATCTTGGCAATACCCTCCGCGTAGTCGCCCATACGCTCCAGTTCGGTAATGATATTCAGGACCGCTATGATTTCACGCAGGTCCGTGGCTACCGGCTGCTGCAGGGCGATGAGGTTGATGCATTCTTCCTCAATCTGCCATCGTTTCTTGTTTATAAGCAAATCGTCATTGATGATTCGCTTGGCCTCCTCGATATCACGGTTTCCCAGCGCCGCAACCGACCGGCTGGTCGCGGTGGTAACCATCTCGCTCATCGCAACAACGTCTTTGTTAAGCTTCTTAATGTGTTCTTCAAAATTTTCTCTCATTTTAATTGTCTCCGTAAAACGCGTCCGCCGAGGCGGTTTAGCCGAAATGGCCGCTTATATAGTTTTCGGTTAGTTTCTCTTTCGGGTTCGTAAAAATTTGGTCGGTATCTCCAAATTCGATTAGCTCGCCCAAATACAAAAATCCAGTGTAATCCGACACCCTCGCTGCCTGCTGCATATTATGTGTGACAATGACTAACGAATATTCCTGCCTGAGCACCCGCAGCAGTTCCTCTATCTTCAGCGTCGAAATCGGGTCCAGCGCCGAACAGGGTTCGTCTAACAGGATTATGTCGGGCTTGAGAATCAGCACCCTTGCGATGCACAGCCGCTGCTGCTGCTCTAAAGAAAGCGACCTTGCGTTCTTTCGCAGCTTGTCTTTTAATTCGCTCCACAAGCCGACGTGTTCGAGGCCATTCTGGATTGTCCGCATAATGTCGTCCTTGTTGCTGAGCATACGATGTATTCGCAGGCCGAATCGCAGATTATTGTATATCGACAGGTCGAAAACGTTTGGCCGCTGAAAAACCATCCCAACCTTCCTGCGCAGCCCTATAAGGTCTGTGGCAGGGTCAAGGATATTTTCCCCTTCGATAACTATCTTTCCCTCGATTTTTATCTGCTCGACGAGGTCGTTCATTCTGTTGAAGCATCGCAGCAGCGTCGATTTGCCGCAGCCCGACGGGCCTATTATTGCGGTGATATTGCGATGGGGGATGGTGATATTTATATCCTTCAGGGCCAGAAACTCCCCGTAATACAGGTTCAGGTTGTGCGTTTCTATTTTTGTCTCGAAGTTCATGCTATCCGAATCTTCCGGTTATGTAGTCGTCGGTGCGTTTGTCCTGTGGATTGGTAAACAACGTTTCCGTTTCCTCTATTTCGACCAGTTCTCCCATCAGGAAAAATCCGCATCGCTCGGTGACACGGGCTGCCTGCTTGGTGTTGTTTGTCACTAATATCTGCGTGTAATCTTTTTTCAGCTCCCGCATCGCGTCTTCGACCTTGGCTGTCGAGATGGGGTCAAGCCCCGAGCACGGCTCGTCATAAAGTATCACGTCCGGCTCCACGGCCAGCGTCCTGGCGATGCACAGCCGCTGCTGTTGCCCGCCCGAAAGGCGTGTTGCAAGCATATCGAGCCGGTCCTTGACCTCGTCCCAAAGGTATGCCTTCTGCAAGGCGTTTTCGACAATCTCCCTTACGACGTTCTTTTTGGTGATACCGTGCACCTTCGGGCCGTATGCGACGTTGCTGAGTATGCTCACGGGCAGTACCTGCGGCAGGGCGAAGATAATACCGATTTTTTTGCGCAACAAACTGTCGCTGATTTGCCTGATGTTTTGCCCCTCGAAAAATATCTCCCCGGACTGCTGGTACGATACGTTGAGATTATTAAGCCGATTGAGCGCCCGCAGAAACGTCGTCTTGCCGCTGTTCGCCGGGCCTATGATGCCCAGAATCTCATTTTTGTAAATCTCCAGGTTGAGATTCTCTATCGCCGTGGTCGGGCCGAAACCACAGTGCAGGTCAGCGGTTTTTATGACTACCTCGGCTACCATTGCTTTTTCTTCCTGTAGTGCGCGCGAAGAATAATACTTACGAGATTCATCAGGAATACCAGCGCTATTAGAACCAGACCGGTGGCGAAACTTAGCTTGGCGGGCATATTCGGCACCTGCGTCGCAATAACGTAAAGATGATACGGCAGCGCCATTACCTGGTCGAAGACCGAGTGCGGCAGGCGTGGCAGATAAAACGCCGCGACGGTAAAAAGAATCGGCGCCGTTTCTCCTGCCGCTCTGCTCAGGCTCAGCACCGTTCCGGTAAGTATTCCGGGAATTGAATAAGGCAAAACACAGTAACGAATGGTCTGCCACCGCGTCGCGCCTAAAGACAAACTTATCTCCCTGAAACTTGCCGGCACGGATTCCAGCGCCTCTTTGGTGGCGGTGATAATCACAGGCAAACTCATAATCGCCAGCGTCAGCGACCCCGCCAGTATCGACGTGCCGAACCCCAGAAACACCACAAACAGCGTAAAGCCAAACAACCCATATACAATCGAGGGGATACCCGAAAGATTGACGACCGACAATTTCACCATACGGGTGAAAAGGTTGTCCTTTGCGTATTCCACAAGGTATATGGCCGATAGTATCCCCAAAGGCAGCGAGAACAGCATTGTGCCGATTATTAATAGAATTGTACCCACTATCGCCGGCAATATCCCGCCTTCTTTCATCCCGTTTCGCGGCGGCTGAGTGAGAAATTCCCATGATATCGCGCCTGCGCCGTTTTTCACCACGTATGCGATTGTTAACACGATGGGCACGACGACCATCAGTGTGATTAAGCCCAGTATGGTGAAAGCAACTTTTTCACGGGTTTTAGCGGTGCTCATTTTCTGGCCTTTCGCAGACAGATGTCCGCGATGAAATTAATTATGAAAGTTATGATAAAAAGTATCAGACCGACGGCGAACAGGGCAAAGTAATGCTCCGAGCCGGCGACCGTCTCGCCCATTTCGCCGGCGATTGTCGCTGTCAGCGTTCTCAATGGCTGCAATAGCGTCTTCGGCATAACAGGCGAGTTGCCCGTCACCATCATCACGACCATCGTTTCGCCGATGACCCGGCCTATGCCCAGCATCACCGCCGCGATTATTCCCGACGACGCCGACGGCAGAACAATCCGCCACAACGCCTGCCACCGCGTCGCCCCAAGACCAAATGCGGCCTCCTTAAACGCCTTCGGCACGCCTATCAGCGCGTCTTCTGAAATACTGATGACCGTGGGCAGCGCCATAAACGCAAGCAGCAAGCTGCCCGTCAGCCCGCACATACCAGTGCTTAGATGGAGAAGATTCCGCAGGAAAGGCCCCAGCCACACGATACCGATAAATCCGAGAACCACGCTCGGAATGGCGGCTAAAATTTCAACAAGCGACTTCAGGACGTGCTTGAGATATGACGGCGCCACCTCCGCTATGAACATCGCTGAGCCGACGCCGAGCGGAACACAAATAACAATCGCGCCGATGGTGACATAAAGCGAACCCAGAAAAAGCGGAACGACGCCGAATTTAGGCGGTTCCGATATCGGCAGCCAGCTTCTGCCAAACAGAAAATCGTGTATGCTGTGCGCGCCGAAAAGCGACAACGAGTCCTTTAGCAGGAAAAGAAATATCGAAACGACAAAAAGGATAACGGCAAAGCCGCTAAGCTTTATGCATCCTTCTATGACGAATTCGCTAATTCTTCTGGGCAATAGCTGTGTCTCCTATTGGCACAAATCCTGTCTCTGTGAACTGCTGCTGGCCCTTCGGACCGAGCGCGAAATCGATGAAAAGTTTCGTCACGCCGTTCGGCTCGCCGTTGGTGTAAAAATACAAACCACGTGAAAGGGGGTATTTCTTGCTTTGAACGTTGGCCGTATTCGGCGGATAAGCGATACCGTTCTTTGAAACAAGCAGGGCTTTTGTCCTCTCTGAAACGTATCCCATACCTAAGTACCCGATGGCCGCCTCGTTGGCCGCGACCTCTTCCACAATTGCCTGCGATGACGATAACAGCAGCGTCTCATTGGAAAACTCCTCTGTGCTTTCCTTCTTGCCTAATTGAACAACCTGTTCCTTGAAATACATATGCGTCCCCGAGCTAACCTCCCGCGACAGCGTCACTATAGGCAAATCCTTGCCGCCGAATTCCTTCCAGTTGGTCGCCTTGCCCGTGAATATCCTGTGCAGGTCCTCGATGGTCAGCCGGTCGATAGGATTCTTTTCATTGACTATGACTGCGACTCCGTCGTATGCGACTGTAAACTCTTTGGGACTGACGCCGTGCTTGAGCGCAATCTCTATTTCTTTGGCCTTCATCTCCCGCGAAGCCGTCGCGACGTTACAGGTGCCGTTTATCAGCGACGCGATTCCCACGCCGCTGCCGCCGCCTGTCACCGCGACGAAGATGTGCGGGTACTGCTTCATAAACTCTTCGCTGACCTTCTGTGCGGCGTTGACAATCGTGTCGGAACCCTTGACCTGAATGAAGCCCGCCGGCTCGTTCGGGTCCACCGACTCACTGCACCCGGCCGCACCAAGCATTAGAATTGTTATTAAAATCAAACGTTCCATTTTATGGTGAGTTCGTCGAATCCACATCGTGTTAGGATTCTATTGGGAGATTGTTAATTTTGCAAGACCGTTTGATGTTATGATGGTATAGATAGGCATTTGACGAAACGATGTCGCGGCATTATGCTACCAGATTATGATGACCGGCTATACCGAAACAGTAAATAAGCTCATCGAGGAGTTGGGCAAACTTCCGGGCATCGGCCCCAAGACCGCCGAACGCCTCGCCTTTTACATCCTCAAATCGCAGAAGCCGGAGGCATTGGCCCTCGCCCAGGCCATCAGCGATGTTAAAACCAAAATCAAACAGTGCAAAATCTGCTATAACTTCGCCGAAACCGATACTTGCCCGATTTGTTCCGATACCCGCCGCGACAAAAGCAGGATATGCGTCGTCGAACAACCCAAGGACGCAGTCGTTCTTGAAAAGACAGGCCAGTGCAAATGGGTCTATCACGTCCTCGGCGGCCACATCGCCCCGCTTGACGGAGTCGAACCGGCCGACCTGACCATTGATAAGCTCGTCGAACGTGTCAAAGCAGGGGGGATACAGGAAATTATTATGGCCACAAACCCCAATATGGTAGGTGACGGCACCTCGCTTTATATCAGTTCGCTTCTCAAATCCACCGGCGTCAAAATCACTCGCCTCGCACGCGGCCTCGCTACCGGCTCAACCCTCGAATACGCCAACTCCAAGATGCTCTCCGACGCCATCACCGCCCGCCAGCCGTTGGAGTGAACAGAGGGGATTCCTCTCCTTTCGGCCTGTGTTTCCACCTTCGATGCATCCACCAGTATTGGCTCGGGTCTTCGCGGACAAATTGTTCAATCGCTTTTGTATATTCCTCTGTCACCCAAAGCAGGGGGTCTTTTTTGTCGGCCCATTCCTCCGGGAAGATTATTCGTTGCACGCCAATCTCAAAGAAAAATCGGTTGTCTATCCGTCTGCCATAGCCGATGACGATGGGGATATTGTTCGTGATGGCTAACAATCCGATGCTTTTATAGGTGCTTGCCTTCCTGCCGAAAAAGTCAACGAAGAGTCCCTTCTGTCCCGCGTCCTGGTCGGCTATGAAGCACATCGTCGCTCCCGACGAGGCGGCCTTATCAAAAAGTTCCGCCGCGCCTTTTTTGTCGATGATTTTTTGCCCGACCCGCTCTCGCACGCCATACAGGTATCTGTTTATGAACGGGTTATCCAATGGCCGGGCAATGCTATAGACGTTGAACCCGAAAAGCCCCATCATATACCCGATTATCTCGAAGTTGCCGTAATGCGCACCGACACAAATCAACCCCTTTCCCTCCTTGCTGAGCCACTTGGTGTATTCCGCGTTTTTGAATCGCGAGTATTGCCTCCAGTTATCCTTCCTGACTAATCTTGGCGTAAAAATCACATCGACCGCCAGCATCGCTAATTGCTCACAGCTTTTTTGCCCCGTTGTCTCATACCATTGCTCGTCTTTGTCAGGATAGCTGGCCCGGAGGTTTTCCAATGCGCGTTCTCTGCCTCGGCGGTGATGTTGCCAGAGCAGCCGGCCAAGAAATCGGGCGAACCTCAAGTTGGTTTCAACGTCGAATAGAAAAAGGAGGGCTGTAAGAATCCGTAGCCCCGCGTAGCCCAGCCAGTCGAGGACAACGTTACGTTTTCTCTTGGGCTTCTTTCTTTTGACAAAGACCGGGCCTGTCATAATCAGCACACCGGGATTTAGATTACCTCAAGCCGACGCAGCGTCATCTTCGCCCATCGCATACTGCGTATCTGTGCCGCCAGCAGCAGCAGCACAACCAGCAGCCAGTAACCGGTGAATCGCAAATAAAAGGAAATCATCGCCGCGTCGGTCTTCGGCGCCTGGCAGGCGGCGGTCAGCTCGCTCGGCGTGAACATCGCACCTCCAAACACCGGCAGGAACAATAACTGCCACGGCATCAGCAATACAATGAACACCAGCGATATGAAAAACGCTCTGGCGATATGGTTTATACCGCCCAATCGGCCAATCAGCGATATCTTCAGCGAAAACAGCATTGTCAGACAATAAAGCACCGCACTGGGTATGAGCACGAAGTTCAGGAAACTAACCACCGCCGTCACGTGTTTCACCGTCGGCTCGAACCAGAACCTAAACTGGACCTGCTGTGGTTGATTGGCGTCCGCCGCCGTGTTGACGTCTCGGCCCGCCTGCTTCGAGGACTGCTTACTCTTGCCGGCCTGTGTTGCTGCCGCCGAGGCGGGATTGTTGACCTCGGCAACCAGCCCCAACAATTCAGTCGCCGGCCCCGCTTCATCCGGCTTGACTAATTTAAGGTTCATCATCCAGAACAGGCCCTGCAAAAGCAGCAAAGCCACTAGGACGACTATGAATATAAAATTCTTCCAGCATTTTATGACGCTGACCGCCTCGAGACAATCTGTCGTGTCAACCAGATTGCTCATTCTTGGCTCCTGGCTCATTTTTTCTCTCCCGTCTTCGGGCATTGGTTTATCTTCAAATTCAAATTCCATATCGTTTGTCATTATCCTCTCCCTCCTCCGCCGTTTCAAGAAATTTATTGCCCGGGTCTATCCTCCGTCCTCGGTAATCAGCTTAAACACAACCGCTGTATTGTCCACCTTCTCCGAGGGCGTCGTCACAACCAACCCCGCGTCGCTGCGCTGCCATTTGATTTTGTCCCTGGTTCCCAGCATCGAAATGCTTTTGACCTTTATATTCTCGGCCTTGCCTCCCTTACCGAACATCGTCAGCGTCACCTGCGCATTTTCGCCGGGCCAGCCCAGCGCAATTGCATAAACCGTCCTGCCCTTGCGGGTGTAGCGGATGTCCTTTGCGGTATAGCCGCCTTTCATTTTCGCGAACCCGCCGCTCGTTTCCATTTTCGCCGGCCCTTCGCCGTATTCCACAAATGGCCTCGTCCCGTAAATCGCCTCCCCGCATTTTCCCATCCAGTTGCCAATCTCCAGCAGCACCTGCTTCTGATTATCCGGTATTGTTCCGTCGGCCTTCGGCGAGATATTGAGCATCATCTGCCCGTTCTTGCTGACGATATCGACCATCGTCCGAACCACTTCCAGCGACTTCTTTATCCCAAGATTCTCCGTATAGCACCAGCTCCCCCGGCTGATTGTATCATCCGTCAGCCATACGTAATCCGTCACCCTGTCCGCCCGGCCCTTCTCAAAATCCTCAATGCCCACCTCCCTCGGCAGGTCCTGTTGTTTATACGTCACCACCACCTCTTTATTCAGCCGGCCGGCGTCATTGAAATAATGCGCCAGGTATTCCATCTTATACTTGTCTGGTATCTCATCCAGCCACGAGTCGAAATACATCAAATCGGGATGATAATGGTCGATGACCTCGATGAGTTTGTCCTCCCACGTCTGGTAAAATTTCTCCGCGGGCATATACCCATACATAATCGCCCGGTTTGGGTCGTCTAACAACTTGGGGAAATACTTCTTTACGAACTCGTAATGACCCGTCCAGTATGTTTTGCCGTCTTTTGTGATTTCATACAGGCCGTTTCGCTCGTGGTGAAACGTCGTCACAAACCGCATCCCGCGTTTGCGTATTGCCTTTTCCAGTTCGCCGACAACGTCGCGATGCGGCCCCATATCTTTAGCGTTCCAGGGGTTGACCGAGCTGGCCCACATCGAAAAACCGTCGTGATGCTCCGCCACCGGCCCGGCGAACTGTGCCCCTGCCTTCTTGAACAGTTCCGCCCACTCGTCGGCGTTGAACTTCTCGGCTTTGAACATCGGCACAAAATCGGGATAGCCAAATTTGTTCGGCTCGCCGTATGTCTTGACGTGATGCTTGTATTCGGAGCTGTTTACGTCATACATATTGCGGGGATACCATTCGTTGCCGAACGCAGGCACGGAATAAACCCCCCAGTGAAAGTATATCCCGAACTTCGCGTCGCGGAACCACTCCGGCGCAGGATTGCGTCTCTTCAGCGATTTCCAGTCAGCGGTAAAAACCTGTCTGGCCTTGTCTTTTTCCGTTGTCGCCGGCCGTTCCTGATTTGTGCAGCCGTTCAGCAATCCCAGGACAACTGCGACACAAACAACACTGCTCTTTACCTTCCTCATTTTTTGGCGTCTTCCGACAAAACCGCGCCCGAAGGGATTCGAACCCCTGACCTACGGATTAGAAATCCGTTGCTCTATCCAGCTGAGCTACGGGCGCAAAAGTTTTCAATCACCTGTAATATAACTAATTTAGGGCTGACTTGGCAACTCCATTGGTTTGGTATCTATTCTGTTCGGTCAGAAAAAATCCGGGGGCAATTGCGTTTATCCTGATGTTCTTCGAATAGTTCCAGCACATATAAATAGCCAGCCATTGCGTAAAATTGCTGACCGCCGCCTTGGTTGCGGAATAGGCGGCGACGTTGGTAAGAGGCCTGAAAGCATCGCAGCCAACAATACAAATCTTCGCGCCAAGGCGGGCAAGCTCTCTTGCCATTGTCCCGCATAGCACACCCGACCCGCCCGTTATTACAATCGCCTTGTCTTTAATACAAAATAATCCGCTCATTTTTATATCCCATTCATAAAGACAGCTTCTAAGTGCCGGTATATATTCCCCTGCACGGCCTTCGAAACAATTCGCTCATTTTCTTTCACCGCACCGATATATCGTTCTTTCATCTGGGCCGCAACCTTATACGCCACGTGCATAAGCTGACGAAAGTCAGGATTGTATCCATCACAATCTGTGTTATGCCGCAGTGCTTCGGAATATTGCTCACTGCTCCATCCGTTGACCGCCTGCGGGCTGGGCAGCCGCTCCTTCTTTATATCAATTACCGTCGCGTATGGCTTGCACAATCCATCCATTTGCTCATACGCCCTGTTATATATATCTTTGGCAATTCTTAAACCATCGCTTCCTGCCTCCGCCAGCGCCGCAATTTCTTCAAGCCACGTCGTCCCTGCGGTCTTTATATGCACGCCGGCGTCAAACTTTTTTAATGCCTCGCTTATGGGTTCATAAATGGCGAATTTGTCGCTTCCTGAATGCACACTCAATTTAAGCCCCGAGGAAAGACCAAACTCCCCGGCCGCAAACTTCACAACGGCGATAGATTCCTCAAAATCCCTCGCAAATTGTAAAACGTCGCCGGCATAATCAACGCCTTTATTGAATCTGCCGGTAAACCTGGGCGCTATTGTTTGTGCCGGTATGCCTTCGTCCGCTATCATAGCCAAAATGAATAATAGCTCCGCAGGCGTTTGAGGGGTGTCCGTTTCGTCCATAGAAACTTCAATAACAATATCAATCCCCTTGCGGGATTTGATATGACGATATATATGACCTGCCTGCTCTACCGCCGCCAGGAATTTGCGTCCGACCTGCAAAAGCTGTTCTTTAGTCACCTCGATAGGCTCTTTTATCTGAGGGATTTCAACGGAAGGTATATATTTGCCGTACTTGTCTGCAAAACCGTTAAGTTTATCTTCAGATACCTCCCTGCCGATAAAATCCGCCACGTCGAGCGTAAAGAAGTCGCTCGAGTCGACGAATAAGTCCACGTTGTCCAAACCAACGTGGTCTGCATCAACGAAATAAGATGCCTCGAAGCCCAGCGATTTTACCGCATCATCCGCCTCAGCCCGAACGCTTGCCGGCCCGCTCCCAATGATAGTGTGTTCACGATAAGACTTGTTCCATACCGGCGTAACGTCAATGCCGCGTTTCTTTGCCTGCATAATGGCCCACAACTGGGCCCTGCCCTCAAGGCCGAATCTGTCACCAACACCAAACGAGTATCTTCCTAATCGCACCTCAATGCACTCTCTAATCGAACCGAAGTCCCGAATATGTTAATGCACCACTATCTTATCTACAATGGTTTTCAGGCGTCTGCAAAGATGGGATTGACGGCTTACCGTTGGCAGTTTAGGATTCCGGAAATGAAAAGAACGAAGCGTAATTTGGCAAATTTGAGGTCAGCCAAGGCATTTGACGAGGCAATGCGGTATCTGCCGGGCGGCGTAGATTCCCCTGTGCGGGCATTCGGCGGAGTTGACCAAAAGCCACTGTTCATCAGCAAGGGTAGGGGTTCCAAAGTTTACGATATCGATGGGAATGCCTACATCGACTACGTCGGCTCGTGGGGGCCGATGATTCTTGGACACGCGCATCCGGCAGTTGTCAGAGCAATTCAACTCGCCGCCAAAAAAGGCAGCAGTTTCGGTGCGTCTACGCTCGCAGAAACCGAACTGGCAAAGAAGATATGTGAGGCATTGCCGTCGATTGAAAAAGTTCGCCTGGTAAGCAGCGGCACCGAGGCGGTGATGACGGCGATACGCCTCGCCCGTGCATATACGCACAAGGATTTAGTCATCAAAATGGCCGGCTGTTATCACGGCCACAGCGACGCGTTTCTGGTCGCCGCCGGCTCAGGCGCAGCCGAACACGCGGTACCCTCGAGCGGTGGTGTCCCCACTGCTGTCGCCAATCTCACTTTAGTCATACCTTACAATGATATTGATGCGATTAAAAAGGTTCTTCAAATTCACAAGGGTAAAATCGCGGCGGTCCTTGTTGAGCCGGTCGCCGCGAATATGGGCGTTGTGCCGCCGATTGAAGGGTATCTGCAAAAGCTTCGGGACTTGTGCGATAACGAAAAGACGGTCCTGATTTTCGATGAGGTCATTACCGGCTTTCGCGTCGCACGCGGCGGCGCACAGGAGCTTTACGGTGTGAAGGCCGACATCACCTGCTTAGGCAAAATAATAGGCGGCGGTCTGCCCTTGGCTGCGGTAGGGGGGCAAGCCAGGATTATGGATATGCTCGCGCCGCTCGGCCCCGTGTATCAGGCAGGAACATTGAGCGGCAACCCGATTGCCACCGCGGCGGCAATCGCGACGCTCGACATTCTGGCCAAAGGCGATTGCTACAATAAACTCGAGGCAAAATCCGCGACGTTGGCCGAGGGTTTGAAAGAAGCGGCGAATAAGGAAGGTGTCCCCGTCATCATCAGCCGCGTCGGCTCGCTTTTAAGCTGCTTTTTCACCGACAGGCCCGTCCGTAATTTTGAAGACGTTAAATCGACCAATATCCGTCAGTTCAAAACTTTTTTCGCCGAAATGCTCAAACGCGGCATTTACATCGCCCCCAGCGCGTATGAGGCGATGTTTGTGTCGCTGGCACACTCGAAACAGGACATCGAAAAAACCGTCGAAGTGAGCAGGTTTGGTTTCGAAGCAAGCTGAATAATTTCCGACTTATTCACCTCAAAGACCTTCCCCTCGGCTCTGAATAACTTTTCAGACCGCCTTATTACGCTTTTTGGGAATGCCTGGAAAAGGCCGTTGCGCGGCTGCTGCCGGAATGTTTAGCTAATCCCTTGTGTTTACCTGAATGAGCTTTCACGGATTGCCCAATTTTTTGGCTGCTCACGGTTCCTTTGTGATGATGCTTACTTTTGGCATAAGCCGTATTACCGCCTATGAATGAAAGAAACAACACGAGAAGAATTACAGCCACAATTCTTGATTTCATTTTTTCACCCTTTCACTAATATAGACGTTTTTCTAAAAATACCTCCAGGCACATTACCCTGATATTATTCAGTCCGATTCGGACACCCGTCCGCCACGGAGAAGGCATCAAGCACATGAACGGTCTCTTCGGCTGGATACACTTAATTTCTTGAGACGAAATTAACTCCTTTGTGGAGTGTTGTGAGGTTTTTTACTTTTCAAAAGACCTGCGGCTTTGTATCCTTATTGGACGTGGTTGTGAACAACGCACAGATTTCAAAAGCCGAGGTGCTCTATGGACAGCAATAAGATGAAAGAATTTGAACTCAGCGTCAGCAAAGAGCTTTATGAAAATATCGTCCCCTTCTGGTCGAAACACTGCATCGACGAAAAGGGCGGCTTCATAGGAAGAATGACAAACGACGGAATCGTGGACAAGAACGCCCCCAAAGGGCTGGTATTAAATGCACGCATATTATGGACGTTTTCTTCGCTCTATTGTTTCGATAAAAAACCGGAATACGCGGCTCTGGCGGACAGGGCATACGATTATCTGATGAAGTATTTCTGGGACGACAAAAACGAGGGAGCGTTCTGGTTGCTGGACTCGCAGGGGCAGCCGACGGACGACAAGAAGAGAATCTACGGGCAGGGTTTTACGATATACGGCCTGTCCGAATACTACAGGGCTTTCCGCAAAGAGCAGGCGCTGGAAAAGGCGAAAATCCTCTTCAACAAAATGGAGCAGCATACACACGACGACAAATACGGCGGCTATTTCGAGACGTTTGACCGTGACTGGCAAAGGGCCAAGAAGCAAAATCTCAGCGGCGGGGACGTCGATGCTCCGAAATCCATGAACAGTTCCCTGCATATACTGGAGGCACTCGCCAATCTGTATGATGTCTGGAAAGACCCCTTGCTTGAAAAACGGATTGAGGAGCTGATTTATATATTCACTGACCACATTATACAGCCGGACAGATTCTATTGTCAGCTTTACTTCGATGAGCAGTGGCGTTCCATCGGCAACACGATTTCATTCGGCCACGATATCGAGACAAGCTGGCTGCTTTATATGGACGCTCAAACCCTCAATAACCCGAAGCTGCTGGAAATAGTCCGGCCGGCCATGTTGCGGATTGCGGAAGTGGTGTATGAGTACGGTATGGACGATAAGAAGTCGAGCTTGTTCTACGAGGCGGATTCGAAGGGTGTCACGAAGTTTAACAAGGACTGGTGGGTCCAGGCCGAGGCCGTGGTCGGCTTTTTGAACGCCTACCAGTTGACCGGAAAACAGAAATATCTGGACACTGCGCTCAATGTGTGGGGATTCATTGAGAACAACATCGTTGACAAAAAAAACGGTGAGTGGTTCTGGCGCGTGGACCGTGACGGCAAACCGAATCTGCAGGAGTTCAAGGTCTCGGAATGGAAATGCCCATACCACAACAGCAGGGCTTGTATTGAAATATTAAAACGTCTCCGGCAAATTCACCAGTCATAGACCGCGTATGTGCAGGCCGCGTCAAGCGGGTAGCCAATCCTTCCCCAGCAATGCATTTGCATATTATAGAGGTCGTTTTTCCCCGTACACGTTGTTGGCTCGTAGCCAAATCTGACATCCTTGCCAGCCAGTATGGTTTCTTCGGCCCTCCACATCATCCGGCCGGTGTGGCCGTCGGCGAAGGATGCGTTCGTCCCGTTGGCGTGCCGCATCATCGGCGGGTCAAACCACATACCTTTGTCGTAATAAACCGCGAAGCTGTCCGGGCTTAGAACTCCCTCGTCGATAAAAACAATTCTGTCTGCGGTTCTTTTAATCTGGGCTATGCTCTTTGCCATAAACGACGGCGGGGCGTCAACAAACTGGTATTTACCGTTCATCGCATCGATAATGGGGTATGTGACCAAAGCGTTTTTCTCGCCGGTCGGACAACGGTAAATTTTTTCCTGTTTGACGTATTTCCACAATGCGCCGGTCCGAATGGCGCATTTCTGACAAAGCTCCTCGGCGGGAGTAAATCCGCCCGTGGGCTTTCCTGTCCACGCGGGCCCCACCCACGGCAGCTCATTTTTGTGAATGGACGCAGCCCATAAGTCGGCGGGGGGCGATACTGCCGCACAATCACTTTCGGGCGGGCATCCCATCTCCGCCGGACAAGGACCACCGGGAGATATCGGACAGCCGTTTACAATTTTCTCGTCGTTGGCCTGGGCATACGCCAGCCAGCCGACAGTCAGTTGCTTCAGGTTGTTCATGCACACTATGCGTCTGCCCTGTTCGCGGGCCCTGTTCAGGCCCGGCAGCAGCAGGGCCATGAGCAGCCCTATTACAGCGATGACTACCAGCAGCTCGATAAGCGAAAATGCTTTATCTTTTGTCATAACAAACTACCGAGCTCGCCGAATTACGCCCCTTAACGAGGTTTGGCGTACCACTGTCGGACTATCTGCTCCGTGGGTTTGCCATAGATACAAAAGCCTGTGTCGGTTTTTGCTTCTTCCGTAGTATAGAGGTTGACGGGCCAGTCCCACCATACGAATCCGAAAAACCACGGCTCGTCCCAAAATGTTTCCATCACGGCCTGGTAGAACCTGGCTTGTTCGTCACCGTCGTATGTCGCGTCTTTTTGCGGATGCGTCCAGGGTGCGGCGGCAAAGTCCTTTGCGCTGCAAACGCCAATCTCAAGGAAAACCACCGGCTTGTCAAATTGCCTGCTGACGTATTTGAGTTTCTGCTTGACCGGCTGCCATCTCTTCTTCATTGCCTCGACGGAAGTGTCGGGCTTCGGCTTCGCCGCGTTTGGGTCCCGCGGCGGCGGGTCTATCCCTACCGAGTAATATCCGCTCATACCAATGACGTCCACCGCGTCCCACCATTTGACTTTCGACTCGTTGTCGTGGTTTGCGTTGTATGTGATTGGGCCGCTGTAAACCTTTCGTACCTCGGCAATCAGGCCTCGCCACTGCTCCACGAACCGCTCGGTTGAGCTCATCTCGCAGCCCAGACAGAACAGTTCGCATTTTGTTTCCTGTGCAATCTTCGCGTAATGCAGCAAAAACCGCCCGTAATTGGCCCACCATTTGTCCCACGTCTGTGTGTCGGTTTTGCCGTCCGCTGTTTTGAAATTGATTTCAGCTCGCCACGTGCCGTCGCGGATGTTGACCATCGGCTTGAGAATGACTTTGAGATTGTTCTTTCGGGCCAGTTCGATTGCGTGACGTATTTCGGCATCGGTAACTATGTTCGCATCGGGTTCAGCCCAGAAAATTTGCGGGTCGTTCGGCGAGTTCATCTCGGCGCCGAAAGCAATGCAGATATAGTTAGCGCCGATACTGGCCAGTTTCTTCATTGAATCGACAGGACCATCGCCCTGATAAGCTCCCCGGCCGCAGGGGTAGCCCCATGTGTAACCTTTTATAAAGCCCGTTTCGCTGCGTGTATGCGAAAACTTGGCGGATTGATTTACTTCCGTTCCTTCGACAGCGAACGTCCGGCAGTTGCAAGTCGCAACCAACAAAACCAGCGTCAGTAATTTTTTAATCACAGTTTCGTCTCCAGTCAGTATTATTTTCCATATTTTATTTCCACGCGGGAGATTTGTGCCTCACCGGTATACGTAATTTTCAGGTATTGCGCACCGTCGCCGAGGCCGGTGCCGGTGTAAAGGACCGGGATATGGTAGCCATAGTTTTCTCTTCCGGTAAAGTAAGCCCGGCGCTCGAATTTGACGGGCTTGAAATCCTTGCCGTCTGCCGAAACGTCAAATTTGAAGTCCGAAATGTTTTCGGAAAAAAATGAATAAACCCTCCAGGAATTAATAGCTGGCTCCACTTTATAGACGACGTAACTGCCCCTTATACCCCTGAGCCGGGTCGCGTCCTCTTTGAATTTACGCGCCTCATTTGCCTCTATTGACAGTGAACCGCTTTTATTGCTGATGAATTTGAAATCCTGCATCTCATCCACAAGCGTTTTGCAGGATACAGAAATGGGGCCCACAATGTTGGATGGGCCGGACTCGCTGGCGGAGTTTTTGGCCGTCACGCGGTAATAATATGTTTTGCCAATATCCGCCCCCGTGTCGTTGAACAAGGGCCGGTACCGAAAATCAGCGTCGGATATATCACGTCCCGCGATTACCCACGGGCCGTCTCTATTTTCAGCCCTTTCGACGTTGTAGCCCGAAGCCCCTGCGCTTCCACGCCAGGAAATCGCGGCAACATCGTTGAAATCGAGCAGCACCGGCGCGGCGGGCTTTTCAATCGCCGGCGAGGGAATGCCCCTCATCTCAAATGCTTTGCGACGCATCAGCGTCAAAAGTCCCGTTTCATCATACGCTTCGCCTGATACGAAACCGGGCCAGTGATATGCCTTATAAAGGTCTTTGCCATGTGGCTCGCTGTGCCAATAAAACCCGCCGTCGCGGTCGTGGAAGCGGAGCGACCAGATTAAAGCGCCGCTTATTTTTTCATCCATCACGGTCTGAAGAAGAGAGTCGATGTCTTTGGTGGGGATGAAGCCGAACTCGCCGACGAAATAAGCTTTTTTGCCGCGGGCCAGCTCGGTGTTTCTTTTTATCTGCTCAATCATATCGGCCGGCGTTATGGTCACCCAGAACATAACCGGGTAGTAGTGTGTTGTAACGATATCGATGTTTTTGTCCTGTATCGATGTCTCGCGGACGGGGCTGAGATGATAGCCGTCGATGACGAGATGGTTTTTATCAATGCTTTTTATGTATTCGGCTGCTTTGGCCGTCCATTCCGGGGGGCTATTCAGCTCGTTGCCCGTTTCCCACGCGAGGATTGTCTTGTCATCGCGATATTTTACGCCCGTCACCGAATTGGTCCTGTTTATTACGGAAGCGACTATTGCCTTGTAATCCTCGAATAGTTGGGGGTCGGTCCAGAAATCCGCCCGTTCCTTGCCTCGAAACGCCGCACAGGTCTCGACGCCTCCCCACCATCTTGCGTTGTCGATGAATGGGAAAATGATGCGAATACCCTTTCGATTCGCGATTGCCATTGTCATATCGAGGGATTTGTATGCCTCATCATTGAACTTTCCCGGCCCGGTTACGTGCCGGGGAATATTGGGGTCTTCACCTGCCTTCTTGATGGACAGGGTATAGATACGGACGACGTTACCTCCCATTTGCCTCACTGATTCGAGTGCATCGTTGATTTCGAACTCATCGGGCAATCGCCAGGGATTGATTTCGGCGAAGGGCATATTATCTTCGTTATAGTGCAGGCACGGGACGTTAAAACTGATAAATCGCAGCTCGCCGTTTTCGTCCATCAGCTTGTCGCCTTCGCGATAGACAAATTTGCTGAATTTGCTTTCGGAAGCGGCTGCGCCTGCGACAAATGCCATTAAAATAAGGCCTATAAGTATTTTCTTCATCTTTTACCTTTCCACGAATCACTTTTGCTTCGCCGGGTATTATCCTATGAATTACAGCCGGAGGCAAGAGGAACTAATGTTTGTCGATTGCGGACAAGATGTAAAGCGGATTGTGCGAGAAAATTGTCGTTTGGTTTTGAGGATTGACCTCGCGGGTGTTCTCTAATACAATCAAAGTTCCTAAAGGAACATAGCGGGATGGTTTTAGCTAATGACACACGCGCCAGGAAATGAACTCGAATGGGTAAGCCGGTTATAAGGATACTTTGGGCGGAAGACAACATCGCTGATATCCTGCTCATTAAGGAGGCCTTCAAACAAGCCGGTCTCAGCCATCGCCTTAGCGTGGTTAATAACGGCGTTGAAGCGATGGATTTCCTTTTCCGCCGCGGTAGGTTCACCCGCTCCCGTCGTCCTGACCTTATCATCCTCGACCTGAATATGCCTAAAAAGGGTGGCCGCGAGGTCATCAAAGATATTAAAACAGATTCCACGCTTTCTGAGATACCGCTGGTTGTGCTGACCTCCTCAAGCCCTGACCAGGATGTTCTCAATGACCTCAATCCCAAGCGATGCCTTTACTTAGTCAAACCGTCGAGCTTCAATGCGCTCGTCGATTTGGCAAAGCAAATCCAGAACTTCTTGTTGTCGCTGACCAGCAGAGAACAGGGTTCTTAATAACTGAAAAAAGCATGTCCTCTTTCACTGCTTAGAGATATAATGCTTCCTTAAGGCCGGAAGAGATTCGCACCTTGCCTGCCCTCGAGGGATGCTTCTTTGGATTGACAGACGGAGGGGCCCGTCAGCTTTACCGTCCGGCAGAGGTCTTTATAAATAATAAGGAAATAAGTATGATGTCCCCGGATTTTCACTAAGCTTGTGCGTTATAATTCTATGGGGAATCATATTAACAAAAATTAGGCCGAATGGGAACGTATGGAACGAATTGAGCCTTTTAACTCGCAATGTCTTGAGGCGGCATGTCAAGTGTTGGCCGATACTCAACGTGGGCTTACTGGCACACAGATTGAGCGACTTCTTCAGGAAATAAAGGTTGAAGATGTTTCACCCGACCTCACCAAATGGAAGAGGCTTTTCAATGCACTATGCGGTGCTCAGAACAATCATCAAGTTGGCAATCATTTAATCATGTTTATCAATCGGGCCATGAATCCAGTCAGCTACGCTCGTAACAAAGCTGATTTCGATTGGCGCAGGAACGAGCTTAACGTTGTACTTGCGTTTTGTGGTTTTCAAGTCAGAGAAGACGGCAAGGTAATTAGGTCGAGTAAGGAAACTACACTTGCAGGTGCTCTCGCACGTGCGGGACGTCTTCAATCTGTGCTAGAAAGTCGAAGCGTTCATCCAGAGGTCCTTAAATACTGCCGCGCAGAACTGCTACAAGATAACTACTTTCACGCTATTCTAGAAGCCACAAAAGGTATCGCGCAGCGAATTCGAGATATGTCCGGCTTGAGCACTGATGGTGCTGATCTAGTTAATACTGCATTTTCCACCAAGACACCAATTCTGGTACTCGGCCCACTGGTTACTGACACAGAAAGAAGTGAACAAAAGGGCTTCTTAAATCTTCTTGTAGGGTTGTTTGGGGCAATCCGCAATCCAGTGGCTCATGCCCCTAAGATATCTTGGCCAATGCCTGAACAGGATGCATTAGACATTCTGACCTTCATTTCATTTATTCACAGGAAACTTGACAATGTTG
>JBEKZA010000031.1:0-29148 GCA_049510335.1 Sedimentisphaerales bacterium
ATACTCATTGCTATTACTGGATCGGCAACTGGTGCACCTGCTGTTCTGGATTACATCCACGTCGATACAATCTGCACCCCTGAGCCGGCAACGATTGTTTTGCTCGGTCTCGGTGCATTGAGCTTGCTTCGCAGGAAAAGATAAGCAAGATTATGAAGTGGTTTGAGCCGACACAACATCAGTTGTGTCGGCTCTTTTTTTTGCGCGGCGGGAAAAATCCTATTCAGCACACGCTCTCAACGGTCGCTTATTGGCGTTTATTATATTCCGTTGATTCCGCAATTCGCACGGCTTGCAAAAAAACCCTGCCGCCGCTATCATTTGCAAGATGTCCGCTAAACCCCGAAAAGACGGCGTCACAGAGGTCGCAGTAAATAAAAAGGCCTTTCACAACTTCGAGATAGAAGACCGTCTTGAGGCGGGCGTGGAGCTTTTGGGCAGCGAGGTAAAGTCGCTTCGCACGGGGCAGGCCGACCTGTCCGGCTCATACGCGAGAATCGCCAACGGCGAATGCTGGCTCGTCGGCGCCAAAATCGCGCAATACCAGCAGAAAGGACTGGCGGGTCACAACCCGACTCGCAAAAGAAAACTGCTCCTGCACAAACATGAGATTCGCAAAATATACACCAAATTGGAGCAGCGCGGCTATACACTTGTGCCGCTGCGAATATACTTCAACCAAAAGGGGCTGGCCAAGGTCGAACTTGCGATGGCCCGCGGCAAGAGACAATACGACAAACGCCGGGCGATAACGGAACGCGAGCAGAAAAGGGACGTCGAAAAACGGATGAAGAAATTCCGCCGATAAAAAAGGAGCTGTGAATTATGACTGAAGAGCAAAAAGACAAAAAGAAGATAATCATCGACGAGGACTGGAAACAGCAGGCCAAAAAGGAGAAAGAGATACTGGCAGCAAAGGAGGAGGAGGCGGAAAAGCAGCAGGCCGGCCAGGGCAATCGCCGTCAGCCGCTGCCTAAGGGCGACTTCGCGGCCCTTTTGAGTATGCTCTTCACCCAGACGCTGTTTTCCCTGGGGCTCATCCAGGTGCAGGACGAGGACAAACGCGCCCCCGACCTGGGATTGGCCAAATACAATATCGATATGTTAGAGGCGCTGGAGGAAAAGACTAAAGGCAATCTCAGCGAGGCAGAGCAAAAGGCCCTTGTCGCAGCCATAAATGACCTGCGAATGGCTTACGTCAAAGTCGCAGAGGCAATCCAGAATCCAAATTAAGCGGTGTCGGATGACCATATTAGAGCAAATCATCGCCGATAAAAGAGTCGAAGTGGAGCGCCGCAGCAAGGAGCGTTCTCTCGAAGAGCTTAAAGAACAGCTTCCCTTGCTTGACCGATGCCGGAATTTCTACAAGGCCGTCACCAAAACAAACGAGCGAGGCCTCAACGTCATTGCCGAAATTAAAAAGGCGTCGCCCTCCGCGGGCGTAATCCGCAAAGATTTCGCCCCCGTCACGATTGCCAAACAATACGAAAAATGCGGGGCAGACGCCATCAGCGTTCTGACCGACGAAAAATACTTTCAGGGAAAACTCGAGTATATCGACCAGGTCAAAACCGCCGTCGATTTGCCGATACTGCGAAAGGATTTTATCATCGACATCTGGCAGGTTTACGAGTCGCGCATTGCCGGCGCCGATGCGATACTGCTGATTGCCGAGGCGCTGAAGCCCGGCGACCTCATCGACCTGATGATTGCCGCCGCCGAGCTTACGCTGACGGTGCTTCTGGAGGTTCACAACGCCGACACGCTGCTGGCGGTGCGAAGCATGATTGGTTTTCCCAGGAAGGGCTACAGTGTCCTGGGCATAAACAACCGCGACCTGACGACAATGAAAGTGGACATTAATACCACCTCGCGTTTAGTGCACCTGCTGGAAAACAAAATCGACCTTGTTGCGGAAAGCGGCATAAAGACCCGGGCCGACGTCGAGAAATTAAAAGCCGCGGGCGTCAGCGCCGTCCTGGTGGGGCAAACGCTTTGTGAGAGCCCCGACATAAAGGCAAAATTCTCGGAATTATTCGACTAATCGCTTGAACAGGGGAATCTATATGAACGCTATACTGCTCTTATTGTTCGGCCTTGTTGCGGGAATACTTAGCGGCCTGCTCGGCATCGGCGGAGGCATATTTATTATTCCCGCCCTGGTTTTTCTTATGGGCTTCTCTCAGCAAACCGCGCAGGGCACAACGCTGGCTATGATGGTGCCCCCAATCGGGTTGTTGGCTGCGTGGGCATATTACAAGGCCGGCTTTGTGGATTTGAAAGTCGCGGGCCTGATGTGTATCGGATTTTTCGTTGGCGGGTTTTTCGGAGCCAAATTCGCGACCGCCCTTTCCGAGATGACGCTTTCAAGGATTTTCGGCGTGGCTATGCTCATCGTCTCCGTCAAAATGATTATCGGCAAATGACCCTCCTTCGCCCTGCGGGCTACGGAGGGTAAACCCGCGCCGGGTTATGGCTTCTGTGCCTTTTGTATCTTCACCCATTCGTCGCGGAGTGAAACTGTGCGATTGAAGACGAGTTTGCCAGCAGTACTATCGTGGTCAACGCAGAAATAACCTAATCGTTCAAACTGATACCTGCTGAGCGGCTTTACGTCCTTCAACGCCGGCTCGACAAGACAATTCGCCAAAACCTCTAAGGAATTTGGGTTCAGGTTTGTGGTGAAATCCTTCCCTTCAGGCACGTCGTCCGGGTTTTCTTTTGTGAACAAATTATTATACAGCCGGACCTCCGCGCTAATCGCTTCTTTCGCCGATACCCAGTGAATCGTCGATTTGACCTTCCTGCCATCGGGTGCATCGCCGCCTTTTGTGGCGGGGTCATAAGTGCAGTGTAATTCGACGATGTTGCCGTCTTTGCCTTTTACGACGTTTGTGCATTTGACGAAATAAGCGTATCGCAGACGAACCTCTCTGCCCGGCGCGAGCCGATAGAACTTTGCCGGCGGGTTCTCCATAAAATCATCCTGCTCGATAAAGATTTCCCGCCCGAACGGCACCTTCCGCGTCCCGGCTGAAGGGTCTTCGGGATTATTAACCGCATCAAACTGCTCGATTTGTCCTTGCGGATAATTATCGATAATCACCTTCAAGGGCCTTAATACCGCCATTACACGGGGTGACGTTTTGTTGAGGTCTTCGCGCAGGCAGTGCTCTAATAGAGCCACATCGACGGTGCTGTAGAATTTATTGACGCCTATCACGGTGCAGAAGTTTCGAATTGCCTGGGGAGTGTAGCCCCTGCGGCACAATCCCGCAAGCGTAGGCAGTCGCGGGTCATCGAAATCGCGGACGTGGCCGCCTCGCACCAAGTCGATGAGTTTGCGTTTGGACATTACCGTATAGGAAAGATTCAGCCGGGCAAATTCGATTTGGCGTGGGTGATTTATTTTTTTGCCCCACGGGCCGGAGCCGTCGTCGGTCCGCCCATCGTTTACGGCGTCGATGAACCAGTCATACAGCGGGCGATGATTTTCGTATTCCAAACTGCATAAACTGTGGGTGACGCCCTCGATGGAATCCTCGAAACCGTGAGCCCAGTCATACATCGGGTAAATGCACCACTTATTTCCCTGGCGATGGTGCTCTGCGTGCAGGATGCGATACATAATGGGGTCGCGCATATTCAGGTTGGGATGGGCCATATCTATTTTGGCGCGAAGGGTTCTGGAGCCGTCGGGGAATTCGCCCTTTTTCATCCGCACAAAAAGGTCGAGATTTTCTTCGACGCTCCTGTTGCGGTTCGGGCTTTCCCTGCCCGGCGCGGTCAGCGTGCCGCGATATTCGCTGACCTTGTCAGGAGTCAGGTCGCAAACGTACGCCTTGCCCTTTTTAAGCAGCTCGACGGCCCATTCATACATTTGGCCAAAGTAATCACTTGCGAAAAACAGGCGGTCATCCCATTTGGCGCCGAGCCAGCGGACGTCCTCGATGATTGCATCGACGAACTCCTGCTCTTCCTTGGCGGGGTTTGTGTCGTCAAAACGAAGATTGAACAGGCCGCCGAATTCAAGTGCCACGCCGTAGTCAATCCATACGGCCTTTGCATGGCCTATGTGAAGATAGGCGTTTGGTTCGGGAGGAAAACGCGTGCAGACGGTTTGACCTGCGAACCGGCCGCCGGGGGCAATATCCTCGACAACCATATCGCGTATAAAATCACGACGAATTTCTTTCTCGTTTTCTCCGGTCATTTCAATTCCTCATATATTATGATTGAATAAAAGGCAGTGGGTATTGGCTGACGAAAAATCTATCAGATTTCACCTTGTCTGTCCAGTTTCACCGGCCTTGAATATCAGTGCCCCTTTTTGGTATCATTCTCCTGTTGCAATTAGGAGTGACTCAATGAGTATTCTTACGTCGATTGGCAATACGCCGATGGTTGAGCTGAAGAGGGTCAACCCAAATCCGAAAGTGCGCCTCCTGGCCAAAATGGAGGGCAATAACCCCGCCGGCTCGGTAAAAGACAGGACCGCACTCTATATGATTACAAAGGCCGAGGAGGACGGCTCGCTCACGAAAGATAAAATCATCCTCGAACCAACCTCAGGCAACACAGGCATCGCCCTTGCGATGATTGGCGCAGCGAAAGGTTATCGCGTCAAACTGACGCTTCCCACCTGCGTCAGCAGCGAAAGACGACATATCCTCGAGGCCTTCGGCGCTGAAGTCGTAATGACCCCCGCAAACGAGGGCACCGACGGCGCAATCAGAACCGCTCACAAAATCCTCGAACAAGAACCCGACAAGTATTTTATGCCCAACCAGTTCACCAACCCCAATAATCCCTTAGCTCATTACGAAACCACAGGCCCCGAAATCTACAAACAAGCCGACGGCAGGATTGATTACTTCGTCGCCGGTATGGGCACAACCGGCACGCTTATGGGCATATCGCGATATCTCCACGAAAAACTCAAAAACGTCAAAATCGTTGGCATCGAGCCGACGCCGCACCACACAATCCAGGGCCTCAAGAATATGACCGAGTCAATCGTCCCTGCCATTTACGACCGAAACAAACTCGACGACATTATCACGATGGAAGACGATGAGGCGTATGAAATGACCCGCCGACTCGCCGCCGAGGAGGGAATCTTCGCGGGCATATCCAGCGGTGCAGCCGTCGCTGGTGCGGTTAAAATTGCCAAAGATATGAAATCCGGCACGGTTGTCACCATTATTTGCGACCGCGGCGACAGGTATCTTTCCACGATGCTCTTCCGTGCCGCCTGCGCCAAATGCCCGCCGTAATCCGTCGCTCCGCCGTAAGGCGTTCCTTACGGAAGTGACTCATATCTCGTAAATTGCCTTGCCAACGCCTCCCCGCCCAACGTTGCCGTTCTTGACAATCATCGCTTTGTCGCTTAACCTGACCTATCATCTGAAAGGTTCGTAACTTATGTCCGACAAAGTTAATGGTGAGCTTGTCGAACCAGTTGTGACACGTTTTGCGCCGTCGCCGACGGGTTATCTGCATATAGGCGGGGCAAGGACAGCCCTATTTAACTGGCTTTTGGCACGCAAAACAGGCGGCAAATTCATTCTCCGCATCGAAGATACCGACTTAAAACGCAATACCCCAACCGCAACCCGGCAGGTCATAGATGACCTTCACTGGCTCGGAATCAACTGGGACGAAGGCCCCGAAATCGACGGCCCGAACGGACCATATTTCCAGTCCCAGCGAAGAGAACTCTACGACAAATACACTAAGCAGTTGCTGGCTCAGGGCAATGCCTACTACTGCTTCGAAACGGCCGAGCAGCTTGGGCAGCTTCGCGAGCAGGCCGAGGCACAGAAAAAGGGCTTCGTCTATCAAAGGCCAGCCGTTTTCCCAACCGAGAAGGATGTCGAAAAGGCAAAAGCCGAAGGCAAACCCGTCACGATTCGCTTTGCGATGCCCGAAGGCCAAATCGCCATCGAGGACATAGTTCGGGGCTCGGTGAGCTTCAATACAGCCGAACTCGGCGACTTCATCATAATCAAAAGCGACGGCTTTCCGACTTATAATTTCGCCTGCGTAATCGACGACCACCTTATGGGCGTCACCCACGTAATAAGGGGTCAGGAGCATTTAATGAACACCCCGGGCCAGCAGGCGCTCTGGCAGGCGCTGGGTTTCGGCAATCCGCCAAAGTATGCGCACATGTCGGTCACGATAAGCGAATCAGGCGGCAAACTCTCAAAACGTGAACGTCCCCAGACGCTCCGCAAGGCAATCAAGGCACGAGCAGATATTTCCCTTGAGAAGCTCGCCGAATTGGGCGGAATCAATGCAGAACAGCTAAAAGATTTTTTAGCCGGCGAAAGCACGCCCGATGGGCCTGCGGTTGAGACAATGGCAAAATACTTGGGAGTAGAACTGCCGGAAATCAACGTTGTTGATTTCCGAAATAGTGGCTACATCCCCGAAGCCCTTGTCAACTTCATCGCCCTACTTGGCTGGAGCCCCGGCGACCAAAAAGAGATTATGTCTTTAAACGAACTCATACAAAGCTTTGATATTACCCGCCTGACTAAATCCAACAGCTTGTTCGACCGGGGAAAACTCGTTGCCTTCAACACCGAGCATTTCAAGATGCTGCCAAAAGAAAAATTACTTGCCCATTTGAAGGCGTATTTAAAAATAGTCGATTCGCCCGTTGCAAAAGCCGACGATAAGGCATTGCTGCGTCTTATTAAAATCTGTGAAGGCGCAAGGACATTAGCTGACATCGAGCACAAATGCAGGTTTCTTTTTGTTGATAATGACCAGATTACATACGACCAAAAGGCCGTGCAAAAGGTTTTGTTAAAAGATAATGGTCTGGCAATGCTGAAAATCGTCCGCGACAAATTAGCCGCTATGACCAAATTTACCGAACAGGGTATCGAGGATATGCTTCGGTCATTGGCGGAAGAGCACAAGGTCGGATTGGGCAAAGTCGCCCAGCCCTTGCGAGTGGCGATCACCGGCTCAACCATAAGCCCGCCCATTTTCGACTCCGTCCAATTGCTTGGCAAACAAAACACCATCGTCAGAATCGATAACACTCTGAAAAAATTCACAGGCAAATAAGAAGGAAACATTCGTGTCGCTATTGGTAACCGGCTCAATAGGGATAGATACGGTAAAGACGCCGTTTGGGGTGAGCAGGGATTGTCTGGGCGGGTCAGCCGTATATTTCAGTATGGCGGCGAGCTTTTTTACGCACGTGCGATTCTTAGGGGCAATCGGCGCTGACTGCCCGTTCGATTTGAAAGAGATTTTCAAAGACAGACGCGTTGACCTGACGGGTCTTGAAGTGCGATATGAAAGCAAAACCTTCCGCTGGGCCGGCTCATACCACGGCCCGATGAACGAGGCCATAACAGACGTCGTCGAATTGAACGTCCTCGCCGAAGAACCGCCAAAAGTGCCTGATGAATATAAAGACAGCAAATTCGTCTTTTTGGCCAATACCACCCCTATTCTCCAAATCCAGCTTCTCGACCAGCTCGACAAGCCGAAGTTTGTTGCGGCCGACACGATGAACCTTTGGATAAAAAATAATCTCCCGGATTTGAAACGCCTCCTGAAAAAAATCGATTGCCTCATTCTCAATGAGGGCGAAGCCCGAATGCTCGCCGATGAGCATAATCTCATAACCGCAGCCGGTAAAATCCTGAAACTTGGGCCAACGGTCGTCGTTATCAAGAAGGGTGAATCCGGCTCGATAATCAAACAGGCCGACGGCCGGTTATTTGTTCTGCCCGCCTATCCCGCAACAATCGTCAAAGACCCCACCGGCGCGGGCGACAGCTTCGCGGGCGGTTTTATGGGTTATCTGGCGGGCCAGAACAAGACCGACTTCGCAACTCTCAAAAAGGCAATCGCATACGGCACCGTCGTCGCTTCTTTCACAATCTCCGATTTCTCGCTCAAAGGCCTGATAAAAACAACCAAACGCGACATCGACAGACGACTCATTGAGCTTCGCAATCGGGTAAAGTTTTAACCGGGGCGCAATATGCGAGTGTTCATCTCAATCGATATAGACGACAAGACGCGAAAGGCAATCGCGGATTTACAAAAACAAATCGCCTCGAAGGTTGACGTCAAAAAAGGCGACCTCAAATGGGTCGAGCCGAATAATATCCACCTCACGCTGAAATTTCTGGGCGAAATAAGCGATGAACAATTAGAAGAGGTCCGCGAAATAACAAAAACGGTCGCCCAGGCACACCAGAAATTTAACCTCGAAATCGAATCCGTCGGCTCATTCGGGGGCAGGAGTGCGAAAGTCGTCTGGGTAGGCGCAGGGAAAGGAACTGATGCGTTATTGGCCTTGCAAAAAGACCTCGACGACCTCCTCGCCCAGGCCGGCTACCCCAAAGAAGAAAGAGAATTTTCCGCGCATCTGACGCTTTGCCGGGTCAATCACCCCATAGCGGGCCTTAAGCTTGGCGAGGCAATCGCACAATTTTTGTATCTCAAGCTTGGCTCAATCGCCGCTGACGCGATTTACGTTTACCAAAGCCAGTTGACACCAGCCGGCCCAATCTATACTCTATTGGCAAGCTACAACCTAAGTTAAAAGCGTAAAGTGTAAAATGCAAAGCCAAAGTGCAAAGCCAAAAGCTAACTTAAAAGACAGGTCATACGCTTACGCTATAAAAGTAATAAATTTTATTGATACTTTGCCAAAGGATAACGCTACGCAGGTTATCGCGAATCAGTTATTAAGGTCAGCTACATCTATTGGTGCAAATATTATTGAGGCAAGAGGTTCAAGTTCAAAAAAGGATTTTGCCAACTTTTTTAGCTATTCGCTCAAATCGGCAAATGAGAGCGTATATTGGCTTGGATTATTGAGAGACGCCAGAAAAATAGACGGGCCGGAAATGAGATTTCTAATCGATGAGACCGGGCAAATAGCGAAGATGCTTGGATCGAGTTTATTGACGCTAAAAGGAAAACGTGAGATTTAAGTTTTTAGTTATGGTTTTTACTTTTGAACTTAAAACTTTAAGCTAATTTTGGAGGAGAGAAAAAATGACAAAGACAAAAACCACCCAGCAGGCTAAAGGCGAGGTTGAGCCGCTCAGGCCGGAAGCAAGCGGCGCAGAATCCGCTCTGCAGCGGGTCATTGCCCAAATCGAAAAACAATACGGCAAGGGCTCCATTATGCAAATGGATGAGAACCGCTATGCCAAAATAAAAGGTATCCCCTCCGGCGCATTGTCGCTGGACATAGCTCTTGGCGGGGCGGGCATCCCGCGGGGCAGAATCACCGAGCTTTTCGGCCCCGAATCATCAGGCAAAACAACGCTCGCCCTGCACATCATCGCCAACGCCCAGCGGGCGGGCGGCGTCGCCGCATTCATCGACGCCGAGCACGCCCTCGATACCACCTGGGCGAAACGCCTCGGTGTTGACGTCAGCTCCCTGCTCATCAGCCAGCCCGACACAGGCGAACAGGCGCTCGACATAACGGAAATGCTCATCAGCTCCAACTCCGTTGACGTTGTCGTTATTGACTCGGTTGCGGCGCTGACGCCCAAAGCCGAAATCGAGGGCGAAATGGGCGACAGCCACATGGGCCTGCAGGCACGACTGATGAGCCAGGCGATGAGGAAACTCACCGCCATCATCGCGAAAAGCAAAACGGCGCTCGTATTCATAAACCAGATTCGTATGAAAATCGGCGTGATGTTCGGCAATCCCGAGACCACCACCGGCGGAAACGCACTAAAATTTTACAGCTCCATCCGCATCGACCTGCGCCGCATCACGACCCTCAAGGAAGCGACCGGCTCAGTCGGCAACAGGGTAAGGGCCAGAGTGGTGAAGAACAAAATCGCCCCGCCCTTCCGCGAATCAGAGTTTGACATTATGTTCGACCACGGCATAAGCTACGAAGGCGACCTGCTCGACTTTGGGTCTGCCTGCAATGTAATCGAGAAATCCGGCGCGCATCTGAGCTTCGGCGATGTCCGCCTCGGCGCAGGCCGGGAAAAGGCCCGCCAGTTCCTCGTCGACAACAAGGACATCTGCGAGCAGATTAAACACAAAATCCTCGTCGCTAAAGGACTGGCGGAAGACAAATGACCACTGCCCCTGCGTTCACAATTCTCCGCGTAATTCAGGAACCGAGTGTAAAACCAACCTGGACTCGCCTGACGAGTCAGAAAGGATAATGTTATGGAAATTATCGCAGCAACCGCATCACCTGCCCAGTCGGCGCAGGCATACCAAAACACAACCATGCAGCCGGACAGACCCGCTCCCCAACCTTCTTTGGCTGCCAAAGCTTTTGTATACGGCAATTGGTTTTTCAATATAGTCATCATTGTTTTCATCGTTCTGATGATTTACAGATTCGTCAGGTCGTTTGAAAAAATCGCTGACAGTATGAACAATGGCATCGTTATTAAAAAAGACAACAAGACGACGTAACTAACAAGCGTAAGTTATGGCTTTAAGCGCAAAACAGATAAGAACCGGTTTCATCGACTTCTTCAAGGGCAAAGGCCACGATTTTGTCCCCAGCTCGCCCATTGTCCCCATCGGCGACCAGACGCTGCTTTTCGCCAACGCCGGCATGAATCAGTTCAAGGATATATTCCTCGGATTGAGTTCACCCCAGTGCCGTCGCGCAGTCAACAGCCAGAAGTGCCTGCGTGTCAGCGGCAAACACAACGACCTCGAAGAAGTCGGCCACGATGGCTATCACCACACGTTTTTCGAAATGCTGGGCAACTGGTCATTCGACGACTACTTCAAGGCGGAAGCAATTGAATGGGCCTGGCAGCTTTTAACCAACGTATGGGGCATCGACCCGGACAGGTTATACGCCACCGTCTTCGCGGGCGACGCCTCCGACAACCTGCCCGAGGACAGCGACGCCGCGAACCTCTGGACAAAGGTGACGCCGCTTCCCGCTGACCGCGTCCTCAAATTCAGCAGAAAAGACAACTTCTGGGAAATGGGCGAAACCGGCCCCTGCGGCCCCTGCAGCGAAATCCACATTGACCTCGGCCCAGACCGCTGCGACAAAAAGAACGTCCCAGGCCACAAATGCGCCGTAAACGCCGGCTGCGCAAGATTCATCGAGCTGTGGAACCTTGTCTTCATACAATTCAACCGTGCCGAAAACGGCAAACTAACCCCCCTTGGCGCCAAATACGTCGATACGGGCGCGGGCCTCGAAAGAATCACAGCCGTCCTGCAAAATAAGCGCAGCAACTATGACACCGACCTGTTTATGCCGATTATCGACCGGCTCGCACAAATGACCGGCAAGTCGTTTACTTCCCAGTTGAATAATAAAACCGACAATGCGTTTCGCGTCGTCGCGGACCATATTCGCGCTCTTACTTTTGCAATAACCGACGGCGCCACGCCCTCCAACGAAGGCCGTGGTTACGTCATCCGCAGAATCCTCCGCCGTGCCTCGCGTTTCGGCAGGGAGCTTGGCCTCCACGACCCCTTTCTGTTCAAGCTCATCGCCTCCGTGGGGGACTGTCTCGGCGAGGCCTTCCCCGAAATTATACAGAGGGCCGATTACGTCTCAACTGTAATCGAATCCGAGGAGGCAAGTTTCGGCAGGACTTTAGACAGGGGACTTGAGATATTCAACGTCGCCGCCGATAAGGCGCAAAAAGCCAAAAACAAAACCATTGGCGGCGACGACGCGTTCCAGCTTTATGACACTTACGGTTTCCCCGTTGACCTGACGCAGCTAATGGCACAGGAACGCGGCCTGAAAGTCGATACCGCGGGCTTCAGCGCCCTGATGGAACAGCAGCGAAGCCGCGCAAGGGCCGCACAAAAAGGCACACAGCTTCTGGTCACCTCACCCGATATGGAACTGCCCGTGACGGAAGACCTGCACAAATACAAGACCGACCGTTGCCAGGCAACCATCGTCGGCTTTATCGACCAGGGTGTTTTCAAGACCAAAGGCAAATTCCAGGCAGGCGAAGAAGCCGGCATCGTCCTCGACAAGACCTGTTTCTACGCCGAGATGGGCGGCCAGGTCGGCGACTGCGGAACTATCGAGTCCGAAAAAGGCAAATTTGTCGTCGATATCACGGCCAAAATCGCTGATTGCGTCATTCATCGCGGTCGTTTCATCGAAGGAACCCTCGCCGTCGGCAATAAAGTGACGGCCATTGTCAGCCCCGACAGGGACGCCACAAAGAAAAATCACACCGCCACTCACCTACTGCAATGGGCGCTGCAACAGATGTTCGGCAGCTCGGTCGCCCAGCAGGGCAGTTTGGTTTGTCCCGATTACCTGCGATTTGACTTTACATATCCCAAGGCACTTGACGCTGAGCAAGTAAAACAGGTTGAATCGCTTGTCAGAGATAAAATCACCGCTGATTTGCCCGTCACCTGCGCGGTGCTGCCGCGGGACAAGGCCGACAAGCTCGGAGCGATGGCGCTGTTCGGCGAAAAGTATGGTCAGGACGTCCGCGTCGTCGCCGTCGGCGCAGAAGAACAGGCCAATCTTCACGAGGCCTTCAGCAAGGAATTCTGCGGCGGAACACACGTTGACAGGACAGGCGTTATAGGCGGATTCAAAGTCATCCGGGAAGAAAGCATCTCCGCCGGCGTCCGCCGAATCACCGCTTACACCGGTCGAGGTCTTGCCAAATACCTCGAACAAAGAAGCGACATCGTCGATGAGCTCGCCGTTGTGCTTAAAATCCCCGCGACCGGCATCGTCGAAAAAGTCACAAACCTGCTCGCCGAAAATAAACGATTAGCCAAAGAGCTTAAATCCCCGGCGCGACAGGGTGTGTCCGATTCGCTTGCCGTGGCAAAACAGCTTCTCGAAAAATGTGAAAAAGTCGGCGACGCCTCGATAATCACGGGAAAGTTACCGCCCACGACCATCGAACAGGCACGCGCGGCAATTGATATGCTCAAAAAGAAAGCCCCTTCCTCGGTCATCGTCCTCGGCTTCGCCGAGGGCGACAAGGCAACGCTGCTGGCTGCCGTCACCGATGACCTCACCGCCAAAATAGGTGCAGCCGACCTCCTCAAACAAATCGCACCCATCATCGACGGCGGCGGAGGCGGCAGACCCAATATGGCGCAGGCAGGCGGCAAAAAACCCGAAAAGCTCGACGACGCTCTCGCTAAAGCCGCTGAGGTTATAAAAAGCAAATTGGCGGGTTAAGTAACTCTAATCCCTCTGCCGAATCTTTACGCTTCTGGCGTGCGCGTCCAACCCCTCCGCCTCTGCTAACCTGATTATATCCTCCGCACTCGCCGCTAACTTCTTCTTGTCGTATTCGATTATGCTGGTCGATTTTATAAAATCGTTAGCGCTCAATGCGCTGAAAAACCTCGCGCTTCTTCCCGTCGGCAGCGTATGGCTCGGCCCCGCCCAGTAGTCGCCAGCCGCCACGGGCGAATAATCCCCGATAAATATCGCGCCTGCGTTCTTTATCTTTGCGGCTATCTGCCTGCTTTGTTTTCCGCATTGAATCTGCAAATGCTCCGCTGCGAAAAAGTTTGCGTAAACTATTACATCCGCCATATTTCTACAAACCACAATCGCGCTAAATCCTAACAAGCAATCGAAGGTCTCTCTCGACCTGACCAGTTCTGCTACTTGTATTTTAAGTTCGGCCAATACATCTCGCCCTAATTTTTCGGAATCCGTGAATAAAACCGCCGACCCCGGATTATGCTCCGCCTGGCTCAGCATATCCGCCGCCACCCAGGCAGGATTGGCCTTATTATTTGCGATTATCAGCACCTCACTTGGCCCTGCAATCGAATCAATCCCGACAAGGCCGAAGACCTTTTTCTTTGCCATCTGAACCCACTGGTTTCCGGGCCCTACGATCTTATCGACATTTCCTATCATTCTCGTTCCTTGGGCTAACGCAAATACGGCCTGTGCTCCGCCTATCCTGTAAACCTCTTTAATCTTCAGTTCCTTGCAGGTCGCTAATATGACGGGATGAATACTGCCGTTGTATCTTGGCGGCGAGACAACAACGATTTCCTTAACGCCCGCCACCTGTGCGGGAACAGCCGTCATTATGACCGTCGATGGCAATGGTGCCGATGCGCCTGGCACACATATCCCAACTCGTCTTATGGGCGTGTATTTTATACCCGTCGATTTGAAGGTTTTATCTTTACCTACAAAAATTTTTGATTGGTATTCTTTTACGTTCTTAATCGCCTGCCGAATCGACTTCAAAAGTTTTTTGTCGATTGCTTTGTGGGCGTTGTCCAGTTCCGCCTCCGGTATCCTGAATTGTTCAGGAGTAAGTTTAATCCTATCATGCTTCTCTGTATATTTAGCTACCGCTTTATCATCTCCAATTATTCTCCCATCTTCTGTATATTCGGCTACCGCCTCATCTCCACGTCGCATTACCTCGTTAAGAATGGTCTCTAATTGTTGTTCTGCCTCGCCGATAAAATGGGTTCCCCGGATAATGGCTGCACGGATTCCTATGAATCGTTCATTGAAATCCGGCTGGTCGTATTTAATCAGAATTTTATCAAGCTCGTTCGACATTACTGAATCTCATTTTTCTCTGCGGTCTCTGCGTTCTCCGCGGTAAAATCTTTATCTCCCGAAGTTCCCGTAACTGTAAACCCTCGTCGCTTTTTGCAGCAGTAAATACTGCTTGTCCTTATATTTCGTCAGGATACCCGCCACGCTGAACCTTACCGGGTTTGACTCGCTGCGAACCTGCCCCATCGCATCGTCCAGCGATTGACACGGCAACAGCTCAATCGAAAACCGCTCAACACCCCGCCCCAGTCCGTCCGGCTCAAACACGTATTTGCCTTCCTTCAACGAAACGCGTCCGGCCCTGTTCGCAAAAATCGCGTCCTGCTTCGATTGCACTTCCGCCGGCGCATCCACGGAGGGCAAAACCTCAGAGGTCTTAAGCCGAGATACTATCTCATCCGGTATATTCAATACGTCGTTAGGCGCGTTTATCGCCGTGGGCTCCCCCGTCACGCCTTCCTTCTGCGGCTGGCCCGCAGGCTTGTCCAGCTTGTGCAGCCCCACGAAATACATTGCAAAAACGTAGTTCTTCCCCTCGAATTTTGTCGCCTTTCCCCAAAGCCGATACCTCGCCTCAGGGCGTTCCTTCGCGTCCTCTATCATTTTCTCGAGTGTTGACGAGGGAAGCAATTCCATCAACAAGCCCCCCTTCGTCCCAACACCGCCTTCGCCCGCCTCCGGCTCAATCTCAAACATCCACTTGTCGGGTCCGGCCTGAATAAGTTTGCCGTCCACTCCGGACAAAACGTAATCGCCGGAAATAAACTGCCCGTCGGCCAACGCCTCCGACGCCAAACCCGCAATCAACATCATCACCGCTAATATGATTTTCCCTGTCCCCATTGCTGCCGCCTCATACTCACTGATGACTTTGACTTTTCAGCAACGCTACTACATCTTTCGGCTCATCCGCGAACAACAAATGCCGCCGACTGTCGGGGTCGTCGCCCTCAATCAGTTCCGCCAGTCGGCCCCAGTATTTGCCTAAAAGTATAATCGGCTTATCGCCGCTTAAAAACCCCTTGTTTTTCAGCTCCCACACCATCGCCAGCTCCAGCAGCGTCCCAGTCCCGCCCGGCAGCACCACATAAGCACTGCCTAATCTTATAAGCGTATCAAGCCGCTCGTTTAACGATGCCGTCATAATTTCTCGACTCACAAACCTGTTTGCCGAGCCGCGCCCAAACGCTGCGCACGTCACCCCGATTACCTCCCCGCCCGCCTCTCTTGCTCCCTTTGCTGCCGCTTCCATCGTCCCGCCATAGCCGCCGTTGGCTATTGAGAAACCGGCCCCGGCCAACACCCCGCCAAGCTGCTCTGCAATCACGAAATTCTTATCGCCGGGTCTTGCCGCCCCGCTCCCGAACACGCTTACCACCTTTATCATTTGCTTTTTCCTGCGCAGCATGCCTTCCGGCAAGCGTATATCGCAGCAACCCGCCCGACAGCAAAATTTCCCTGTCTCTGCTCGAAAGCTCCAGCTTCCCGACGAGTTCGTATTTGCCGGTTTCCTCGACGATTTTCACTTCGTTTTTGCTGCGTATCGCCTCCACCAGGCCGTCTATTCGCAGCCGGTCACCCTCGTTTATTTTATCGTAGTCGCCGGCGTTTGCCATCTCTATAGGCACCACGCAGAAGTTTATCAGGTTCGCCTTGTGAATCCGCTCTATTGTTTTAGCGACCACCGCACGCACACCCAGATACATCGGACAAAGCGCCGCGTGCTCCCTCGACGAACCCTGCCCGTAGCTTGCCCCCGCCACAACAATGCCGGCCCGACCAGCGCCCTTTACCCTCATCGCTCGCTCCGCGAAGGTTGGCCTGCCCTTTTCGTTGAAGCAGTTAAACACAAACTTTGCATACTCAGGGACATTGCTTCGATGCTTCAAAAATGCGCCTGCCGGCATTATGTGGTCAGTCGTAATCTTGTCGCCGCACTTTATCAGCACCTCTCCCCTCAAATCATCCGGCAGCGTCGTCGGCTGCTCCGGCACCACTATCGTCGAGCCGCGCAACACCTCTGCTTCGGCGGCTTCTTTCTCGCTCAACGGCGGCTCTATCATATTGTCGTTGACGATAAATTCTTCCGGCAGCTCTATATGCGGATACTGTATCCCAAGCAATTCCGGCAGCCGACGCGGGTCGGTAATCTTGCCCGTTAAAGCCGACGCAACCGCCGTCTCTGGACTCACAAGATACACCTTGTCGTTCTTCGTTCCGCTGCGACCGCTGAAATTGCGGTTGAACGTCCGCAAACTTACAGCCCCGTCCGCAGGCGAAAAACCAAGCCCTATGCAGGGCCCACAGGCGCTCTCAAGAATCCTCGCCCCCGCCGAGATAATGTCAGCCAGCGCCCCGTTGGCCGACAGCATATTCAAAACCTCTCTGCTGCCCGGCGCAACCGCAAACTCCACCGTCGGATGAATACGCCTGCCTTTTAATGCTCTCGCCGTCATCATCAAATCGCCGAAACTCGAATTGGTGCAGCTGCCTATCGCAATCTGCCCCACATCCATACCGGCTATTTCGGCAATCGGCTTCACGTTGTCCGGCGAAGCAGGGCACGCCGCCATCGGCCCAATCTCCCCAAGATTTATCTCAATCAGCCGGTCATATATCGCCCCCGCATCGGCACTGAGTGGCTGATAATCCTTCTCCCGTTTCTGAACGGCAAGAAACCTCCGCGTCTGCTCATCGCTGGGAAATATACTCGTCGTTACCCCCAGCTCCGCACCCATATTAGTTATGGTCGCCCTCTGAGGCACCGTCAGCGTCGATACGCCCTGCCCGAAATACTCCACCGCCCAGCCCATGTTGCCCTTCGTCGTTAGCATGCCCAGCAGTTTCAAAATAACGTCCTTGGCCACCACCCAATCGGGTAATTTCCCCGTTAACTTCACGCCAATAACCTTCGGACAGGTTATATAAAATGGCCCGCCCGCCATCGCCACCGCCACGTCCAGTCCGCCCGCACCTATTGCCACCATACCCATCCCGCCAGCCGTCGGCGTGTGCGAATCGCTGCCCAGCAGCGTCACGCCGGGTCTGGCAAACCGCTCCAGATGAACCTGATGACAAATGCCGTTGCCCGCACGCGAATGATATACGCCGCTTTTGGCCGCTATCGTTTGCAGATACAAATGGTCGTTGTGGTTCTCAGGCCCGAACTGCGCCATATTGTGGTCAATATAGCTGACCGATAAATCGGTCTTCACCCTGCCGGCCCCAATCGACTCGAACAACAAAAATGCCGTTGTCCCCGTCGCGTCCTGTGTCAGGGTCTGGTCAATCCTTATGCCTATCTGCTCGCCTGCCGCAAGCCGACCATCCACAAGGTGTGCTGACAATATTTTGTAAACAAGCGTCTCAGCCAAGTTTTCACCTTACTTATCACAGAATACCACTACGGCAATTTAACATAAAACCTCCCCAAACACAAATCTCTAAAAATCGGCCGACCCCCGGCATTTCCTTCACCAGCCAAAATAAAAGCGGCCTTATACCAGAAGTATAAGGCCGCTTGTTAACCTGTCAAATACGCTGACTTTTTACGTTGGGTCTGCTCCGGAGTCCTGACTCTCACTAATTAACAGTGCATCGTCATCTCCACCGCGAGTAACATCATCCTCGCTGTTATATGTAGTCGGTGGTGTACTCGGGTATTCCGGGAAGTTCCCGCCAACTTCCTTCGCCTTTTTCTTTTCTTGTTCGTCCGTCAGGCTTGAGTACCCGGTCGGCCATCTCTGGTAGATGTTGTCGTCGTTTGTGCCTACATTGGCCGTGCTCTCAAACCCCACGTGGCCGTCGTTGAACAATACGTTCTGCCCCTCACGCTGATGGGCAAACGCGTTATACAGGTAAGCCGGGTCCGTATAATATGGGTTCGACGAGTCGGTCGTGTCCCACGCATCGTAAGGTGTTACCGCATCTGAAGGCGCATCAGGGCCTTTCGTTCCTCCCGGTGTTGACCCGCCAAGAAGCCACCCCTTGTGTGCGCTGGAAGAACCGCTTTCGTTTCTATCCCATGTAGGATTCCTGTCCGCTGCAAGTGGACAATCCGACTTGCTGTTGGCGCTTGCACGGTACCCGTTGCAAGTAGACGAGACATTGTAAGGCATATTGTACGAATAACTGTTATATATCCCTGGCTTTCTGCCAAAGTCCCACGCCTTGGCGAAGTCCGAAATCACCGGAGTCGACGTATAGTCCGTAATCTTGAACGTTTTGACACCCACATCACCCTTGCAGTTAAAGTTCTTCACCGCAACGTCCTCGTACCTCACAAGCAAATAGAACAGCGAACCAATTGTCGCTTCGCCGCAGACCGCGCCACTGCACGCCTTACTGCCGTAAACCCCGCCTACAGCTGCACCTTTCGCACCGCCGTCGGACCAGTCCTGTATAGAACCTTTTTGGGCCAGCAGTGCCGGTCTCTTAATTCCCGGCAGCGGGTAGTCGTCTTTGGCGTCCCCTGCATACAGCATAATCGCCTTGCCGATACCGGACAGGTTCGACCCGCATACCATGCGGTAGGCAATCAGACGCACCCTCGCCAGCGCCGGCATCAGGATGCCCATCAGCAGAGCTATGATCGCTATCACGACCAGCAGCTCTATCAATGTAAAACCTTTCTTTCTCATTGTTTCTTCTCCTTTACCTTTCTCGAGATTCGCTCATCCAGCCGTTCCAAGCACGATTGGGTATGGTCCCAGATAAATAAATGCAATCTGCTTCCACCTGCACAATTTTACCTCAAATTCCTTGCGAATCTCTTTTTTTCTTTATTGTTTCGCTTGGAACCAGCCGGCAAAACATCCTTAAATCAGTTTTATAGGACTTGTTGGTCGCCTTGTCTTGACTCAACACAGCCGCGTATTGAAGCCAAACTCGGCAAAAACCACTTCACGGCAGGCAGGTTACTGATATGATTTGGGGTAGGAACTACTTATAATTACGGCTCACGTATTATAATACTACTTATACCTGCCTACTCTACACTATTAAATATACCTCGCCAAATTACTTCCGTCAAGTTGATTTTCGGCAAAATCCGCAAATTCCTTGAAAATTTCCGCCCGACACCTTATAAATGCCCTTTTTAATGCTGAAAAAAGGGCTATGGTGAACCGAACTACGCCGGAAAACTTGAAAAACGTCCTAAAAAAATATGGGCAGACCCACCTCATCAGCTTTTGGGACCACCTCGACCCCACCCAGAAAAACAACCTTCTTACCCAGCTTGGTCAACTGGATTTCGACCAAATAGGCCGCTGGCGCTCCAATTTCATCCTCAACCCCGCCCCTCTGCCCGGCAACATCGCTGCCGCTCCCTCTTATCTCCCTCAACCCATCGACCAGACCCATCGCCAAACGTACGACCTCGCACGCCAGCTTGGTGAAAAACTAATCTTACAGGGCAAAGTCGCCGCCTTCGTCGTCGCAGGCGGCCAAGGCACACGGCTCGGCTTCGACGGCCCAAAAGGCAACTTCCACATCAGTCCCGTCAAAAATAAAACCTTCTTCCAAATCTTCGCCGAAACTATTTCCGCCGCCTCCGAAAAATACCACGCCTCCTGTCCCTGGTACATTATGACCAGTCCACTCAATCACACCCAAACTCTTGATATCTTTTCCGCCAACAATTACTACGGACTGAATAAAACCAACGTCTTCATATTTCAGCAGGGGACACTTCCCAACTTCGACCTCGACGGCAAAATCCTCCTCGCCGATAAGCACACCATCGCCTGTTCGCCGGACGGCCACGGCGGCAGCTTAAAGGCGCTCTACAACAGCGGCGCACTCGACGATATGAAAAAACGAGGAGTCGAATTCATAAGCTACTGGCAAATAGATAACCCTCTCGTCAATATCTTTGACCCGCTTTTCATTGGTCTGCACGCCCTCGACGGCGCCGAAATGTCATCCAAGGCGCTAATCAAAACCGGGCCTTTCGAAAAGCTCGGCAACTTTTGTCTTGTTGACGGTAAAGTAACTGTCATTGAATACAGCGACCTGCCCGATGAGCTTGCCAAAAAGAAAAATCCAGACGGTTCACTCACTTTCTCGCTTGGCAGCATCGCCATTCATATCATCAGCGTCGCTTTCGTCGAACGTCTTAACCAGCACGGTTTCGCCCTGCCTCTCCACAGGGCCTTAAAGAAAATCCCCTATATCAGCGCCGACGGGCATCTTATTTCGCCGGCCAAACCCAATGGCATCAAACTTGAAAGCTTCGTCTTCGATGCGCTGCCGCTTTGCTCGAAATCGATTATATTGCAGACCATCCGCAGCGAAGAGTTCGCCCCCACAAAAAACGCCACGGGCGTTGACAGCGTCGAAACAACTAAACAAATGATGATTGCCCTCGCAGCCGACTGGCTCGAATCAGCAGGCGTCAAAATCCCGCGCAAACCAGACGGCTCCCCCGACTGCGCCATCGAAATCGCCCCTGCCTTTGCCTTGACAAAAAACGACCTCCTCGAAAAACGTCTCCAAATCCCCGAAATAAAACCCGGCGATAAAATTTATCTTGGTTGAGGGAATATGTATCTGCGAAAAATTTTGCCGGTTTCATTGGCAATTGCCTCTCTGTTTGCCCTGAGCTCCTGTGTAAAAAATACGGCAGGCCCTTTTATCATCACCGAGTATGGCGCGGTAGGCGACGCAAAAACCCTCAACACCGCTGCAATTAACAATACTCTGTTCGCCTGCGCAAAGGCTGGTGGCGGCACGGTTATAGTCCCGCCGGGAACGTTCCGTACCGGCCCGCTGCGGATGCAGGGCAACACAACCCTATATCTCGAAGCCGGCGCCGTTCTGAAAGGCAGCGCCGACCTGAACGACTATATCATCGATGGCAAAAGATTCGGCCTCATATCGGCCAAAGACGTGGAAAATATCGCCATAATCGGCCGCGGCACAATCGACGGCAGCGGTACATACTTTATGGATATGACCAAAACCCGCGAGGGAACCGATATGTTCGGCGACTTCGACCCCAACTTCACACGTCAGGCTCTTGAATATATGAACCCGAAATTCGGCACAGCCGACGGTCCGGTTGTCCCGCGCGAAAGACCGGGCCGCCTTGTGGCTTTTTCCCTCTGTCGCAATGTGCTGATTCGGGACGTCACAATCACCGATGCCCCCCTCTGGACGGTTCATCTGGACCGCTGCCGGGATGTTGTCGTCTCCGGTGTCCGAATAGCTAACCCGCTGGCGGTGCCCAACAATGACGGGATTCACTGCACCTCATGCACAAACGTACATATCAGTGATTGCGATATTTCCGCCGGCGACGACGCCATTGCCGTCACCTCCATAGGTGACCCACGCCATCATCAGATTCTCGGCGGCGACCCACTCGGCCCGGGCAAAACCGAAAATGTGACCGTCACCAACTGCACCCTGCAATCCCGCTCAACCGCGCTTCGCGTCGGCTACACCGGCGGGGACGTCAAAAACTGCACCTTCTCAAATATCGTCATACGCGAATCCAATCGCGGCCTGCTCGTCAACGTACGCGACGAGGCATCAGTCGAAAACGTGCTGTTCTCCGATATCACGATTCAGACCCGCCTGCACACGGGCCACTGGTGGGGACACGCAGAACCCATCCAGGTCTCCGCCGTCCCTAACGACCGCAGCATCAAAAAACTCGGCCAAATAAAAAATGTCCTCTTCTCAAACATCATCGCCGAATCCCAAAGCGGCATCGTGGTATGGGGCTGTAAAGACAGCGTTATCAAAAACCTCGCCTTTGACAACGTCAGGGTAAAAATAACAAAAGGCCCGCTGACCACGTCCTATGGCGGGAATTTCGACCTGCGGACAAGCGGTGATTTTGCCGCCGCACTATTCAAACACGATATTCCGTCGCTTTACTGCAAAAATGTCGCAGGCCTGAAAATCAGCCGATTTGAGACCGAATGGGACGACGGGTTGCCCGATTTCTTCAACCACAGTATCTGGTGCCAGACTGTCAGTGACGTTGAAATAGATGGTTTCATCGGCAGACAAGCTCACCTCGGCGACAGCCGCTCGGCTATATCGCTTGACGGCGTAAGCGGCGCTACAATCCGCAATTGCACAGCCGCCGAAGGAACGGGCGTTTTCCTGCAGACCGCCAACCTGACCGATGAGCGACTCTTCGTGAACAATGACCTGTCAAATGCCCGGCAGGCAATGGAGCCGGCCAACTCGAATTTCCACAACTTCGGCAACTGCTGGCCAAAGTAAATTTACCTATCTGGTCGAGAACGTGTGCACCGTCACCGTCTCGTATTTTTGCCCCGGTCTCAAAACAACCGACGGGAAATTCGCCTTATTCGGCGAATCAGGATAATGCTGCGTCTCCAGACACAATGCACCATATTTGTGATAGGCCTTGCCTTGCTTGCCCTTGAGCGAACCATCAAGCCCGATGCTGTTGTAAAATTGAATGCCCGGCTCGGTCGTCTGTATTTCCATCACTCGTCCGCTTGTCGGCTCATACACCTTCGCCGCTAATTTCATCCTGCCCGCCTTGCCCTTGAGGACGTAGTTATGGTCATAGCCGCCGATATCAATTTGTTTCATTCTCGAGCCAATCGTCATTGGCTTTGTGAAATCCATAGGTGTGTCCTTCACGTCTTTTAATTCGCCTGTCGGTATCATCCCCTTATCGACTGGGGTGTATTTGTCGGCGTTTATCATCAACTCGTGGCCAAGGACGTCGCCGCTACCCTGCCCCGCGAGGTTCCAGTATGCGTGGTTCGTCAGGTTCACAACCGTCGGCTTGTCCGTCGTCGCCTCGTATTTCATCTCTAACTTGTTGTCCGCCGTAAGCGCGTATGTCACAAAGCACTTCAAATTGCCCGGGAAGCCCTCCTCTCCGTCCTTGCTTATGTAGCTCATCTTCAATTCCGCTTTGTCGCCTTTGACTTCCGCCTTCTCAATCTTCCAGACAACTTTATCAAAGCCGACTATCCCGCCGTGCAAAGAGTTCTCTCCGTTGTTTGCCGCAAGCTTATATTCCTTGCCGTCTAAGGTAAACTTCGCTCCACCAATACGGTTGCCATAACGCCCGATTATCGCGCCGAAATACGGATGCCCCTTGAGATAGCCGTCTAAATTATCAAATCCCAAGACAATATCTCCGGGTTTTCCGTTTCTGTCCGGCGCCTCAAACGAAACTATAATCCCTCCGTAGGTTATTATCTTCGCCGTAAGGCGCTTGCCGTTTGTCAGTGTCACGATATCTATCTGCTGCCCGTCCGGCGTCTTCCCGAATGGTTCCACCTTAACGCTCATTTTTTCCGGCTCCTTAGATTTTTTAGCACAGCACTTCATCCCACAGCAACCACTGATATAAAACACCCCCGCCGCCAATATCAGACCCGCCAAAATTCTCCTGCCCATTACTCGACTCCTTCTTGCCTGATAGCTCGTTATTCGACGCTCCTCAGCACGGAACAAAAGGAACACCACCCACCTGACATCCGAAGCCGGTGACTATTCCGCTTCAGCTGTAGCGTGAAAAGAACCTCATCGCTTTTTAATTGCAATTGACCGCTTATTTCTCGGCCGGTTTTCCGCTGCCTATTTGTTTGGCTCAGCTTTGTTCGGTTCAGCGACTCTTTTCACCGGAGGAGGCGGTGTCGTGGTGCTCTTCTTCGCCTTGCAGCCCGCTATCATTGCCGCAGACCCAAAAGCAATCATCATCGCCACTGCGACTAAAACGCACTTCTTCATCCAGGTCTTCATCTTTGCTCCCTTTTCAAATCTGTTGTATTGTTTAGCCTGTTTTCTTTCTTGCGGTTCTTGTTTATTAATTATCTGCTGCCTGCATTTGTTCGTCAATACGCAACATTGTCTTTTTTCTGTGATACACCGTCAACCCCGGCAGCATAACCGGCTTAAATTATCAGCATCGCGTCGCCATAAGAGTAAAACCGGTAACGCTGCTCAACGGCATGCCTGTACGCCGCCAGTATCGTCTCAAGCCCCGCAAACGCTGCAACAAGCGCGAGCAGTGTTGACCTCGGCACATGAAAATTCGTCACCATCGCATCGACCATCTTGAAATCATACCCCGGCTTGATAAACAAGTTCGTTGTGCCGCTCGTCGCCGACACCTGACCATCCGCACCCGCCGTCTCCAAAACCCGCACCGACGTTGTTCCCACCGCGACTATCCTGCCTCCTCCCCGCTTTGCGTCGTTTATCGCCTCGGCGTTTTTCTCGTCGATGCTGAATCTCTCCTCGTGTATATGGTGCTCTTCAAGCGTTTCTGTCGCCACAGGCCTGAATGTCCCCTCCCCCACGTCCAGCGTGATATATGCGAACTTAATTCCCCGCCCCTCAAGCTGCCTCAGCAGCGCCTTCGTGAAATGCAGCCCCGCCGTCGGCGCCGCAACCGCGCCGGGCCTGCTCGCGTAAACCGTCTGGTATCTTTCCTTGTCTTTGGCCGCCTGACGTAAATCCGAATCACGCCTGATATACGGAGGCAAAGGCGGAAATCCGATTCGCTCCAGCGTTTTTCCCGCTGGCCCTTCCGCCTCGACCTTCAACAAACACCTGCCCTCATCTTCTTTTTCGACCACCTCCGCATAACAAAAATCCCCGCCGCCGATATCCTTCAGCCAAATCCTCTCGCCCTCCCTGACCTTGCCAAGCCCCTTCAGCATCACCTCCCATACGCCTTCACCCTGCTCTCGCAAAAACAAACCCTCTAATTTGGCGCCCGTTGTCCGCCGCGCAAAAAACCTCGCGGGCACAACCTTTGTATCATTCAGCACAAGGCAATCACCCTCTCGCAAAAACTCCCCAATCTTCGCAAACCGGCTGTCCGTTACCTGTCCGTCCGGACGATTCAGAACTAACAGCCGGGATTCGCTTCGCCTCGCCGCCGGCTGCTGGGCTATCAGCTCCTCCGGCAGAACATAATCAAGCTCTTTCGTCTTCATACCCAAAACTTATCAGACCTTACGCCAAACCGCATACTATTTTTTCGCAATTGCAGGCCAAATTTCAACGCTTCCGACCAAAACACGACAATTCCTGCAAAAGCGCCTCCGCCGCCCCGTCGATACCAAAATTACTGGGCCGGTTTTAAGTTTGCATCGTACAAATAAAGGTGATGCGATGGACTCAAGAAAATTCTTCGAACAGACGGCAACATCAATCTCCGCCCTCGACAGGGACGAGCTTAAAAGACGCATCCGCCACTTCCGGGGCCGTTTCAAGCTCGACTTCACCGAAGAGTATCTCGACCAGCTCAACGTTGACCGGCTAAGGCATATCCTCCTCGCCGCACACGTTAGCGCCGGAGCCCCCAGTTAAAAACTGCTCTTTCAACGCTACACCTGCATTCCCGTGGAATCCGTCCACAGCCGCGCCAAAGGAGCAGCAATCCGCATTGTCCAGACCCAAATAAAAAAGCCGGGGTCGTTCCCGACTCCGGCTTTTGTGTGACAGCGTTAAAATATAGCACACTTATTTGATTCCGCTGCCGCACGGAAACCAAAACCATATTGGAAGAAAAGAACTCTTAACTTTCCACTATCTATTATACACCCCATTGCTGCTTTTTTACAAGCGTTTTTTGCTTCTTTTTGAAATTTTTTTTCAACCCTTAACCCCTTGTATTGCAACATCTTACAGCCACGCCCCTCCCGCCGCCCTTCCGCTACCCCCCTCCCGGCATCGCCGCCGCCTCAATTTCAGACAAAAACCCGCCCTGCAAACACTTGAAAACTTCCCGCCCCGCGTTTATACTGCCCCCTCCTACTTTATGCGCCTGTGGCGTATCGATATTCGATATTACTGAAAGGACCGCTCAATGAAGTCAGATGTAGCCAACCTGTCGCTTGCTCCCGTGGGCAAAAAACGAATCCTCTGGGCCGACAACGATATGCCCGTTCTCGCCTCTATACGCGAAAGATTCGCAAAACAAAAACCCCTCGCAGGCAAAAACGTCTCCGCCTGCCTCCACGTCACCGCCGAAACCGCCAACCTCGCTCGCACCCTCAAGGCCGCCGGCGCTAACCTCGTCCTCTGCGCCTCCAACCCCCTCAGCACTCAGGACGACGTCTCCGCCTCATTAGTAAAAGATTTCGGAATACCCGTCTTCGCAATCTGTGGCGAAGACCGCAAAACATACTACAAACACATCCACGCCGCCCTCGACCACAAACCCGTCATTACCTTCGACGACGGCGCCGACCTCGTCACCGAACTGCACACCACCAGGACCAAAGACGCCTCCCGCGTCATCGCCAGTATGGAAGAAACCACCACGGGTGTCATTCGCCTCCGCGCCCTCGAAAAATCAGGCCGCCTCAAATTCCCCGTCGTCGCCGTCAACGACGCCGCAAGCAAACACCTCTTCGATAACCGCTACGGCACAGGACAATCCACCGTCGATGGCATCATCCGCGCCACCGACCTTTTAATAGCGGGCAGCAAAATCGTCGTCGCCGGCTATGGATGGTGCGGCCGCGGCTTCGCTATGCGATGCAAAGGTATGGGCGCTATCGTCATCGTCACCGAAATCGACCCAATCAAGGCAATCGAGGCCTCTATGGATGGCTTCGACGTTATGCCTATGCAGCAGGCCGTTCGCGTCGGCGACTTGTTTGTCACGCTTACGGGGAATAAAAGCGTCATCCGCGCCGAGCACTTCCGCGTTATGAAAGACCGCGCCGTCGTCGCCAACTCGGGCCACTTCAACGTCGAAATAGACATCCCCGCCCTCGCCAAGCTCAGCAAAAAAATCAATCACGGCGTCCGCAACCACGTCGATGAATACATCCTCAAATCAGGCAGACGCATCTACCTCCTCGCCGAAGGCCGCCTCATTAACCTCGCCGCCGCCGAAGGCCATCCCGCCTCCGTTATGGATATGTCCTTCGCCACGCAGGCCCTCGCCGCCGAATACGCCGTCAAAAACGCCGACTCACTCACCGCCGCCGTCTATAACGTCCCCGTCGAAATCGAAAACATCGTCTGCACCCTGAAACTCAAATCGATGGGTATCAACATCGACAAGCTCACCCCCGAACAGAAACGATACCTCGCCGACTTCGGCGAAGGCACATAATGTTATATTTAGCCCCCGGTTTTACCGGGGGTTCTCCTCTTGGGACTTGATTGCAAACGATGTTCAAAGCCGTTCTCTTCGACCTCGATGGCACGCTGCTTTATACCCTCACCGACGTGGCTGATGCCATGAACAAAGCCCTCGCTCACTTTGGCTTCCCTGCTCATCCCGTTGACGCGTATAAGTATTTCATAGGCGAAAGTGTTGAGACCGAGGCCCACCGTGCGCTGCCCGCCTCGGCCCGCGACCCCGAATTCGTCAGGAAAGTCGCTGCGTATTCGGAAGAAATCTACGACACTTGCTGGGGCGATAACACCCACCCATACACAGGCATACCCGAACTTTTGACCGAACTCCAGCGACGCGGCTTGTCTTTGGTAATCCTATCCAATAAAAATGACCGCTTCACAAAGGTTATGGTCGAAAAAATTCTTCCACGCTGGCGATTCAAAATCGTCCAGGGTGCGTTGCCGAATGTTCCCCTCAAGCCGGACCCCACGCTTGCCCTGCAAATCGCAAAGAAGCTCAAAATCCCGCCCGAACAGTTTTTATATCTTGGCGACACCAACACCGATATGCAAACCGCCCTCGCCGCCGGCATGTTCCCCGTTGGCTGTCTCTGGGGCTATCGGACTGCGGATGAACTTCTCGCCTCCGGCGCAAAACTGCTCATCACCAACCCCGCCGAAATCCTTCAAATCCTCGACAAACCACAAAATATTTAGCCCCCGGGCCAGTCCTGAGCAGGGTCGAAGGGTTTCACCGGGGGTTATTGCTATTTAGGTTTGTTTGGCTCCGGCTTAGTCGCGCCGACGCGGGTCGCGGTTACTTCCCTGTCGCCGCGGTCACCCTTGAATACACCCTTTATGGTATTGCCTTCAACGGTCCCCTCGAACGCCGATGACATTTCCCTGCCGCCGAACTTCATAGTCCGGGTAAACGTCAGCTTTCCGCCTTCGAACTTCAAATTCGAAATGACGCTTTCCCCGCGTTGGCCCGCCCACTTGCCCGCCAGCGTCCCGTCATCGTTCTTTGTGATGGTCAGTTTCTCCACGTTTTCTCTTGCAGGCATATTAACATTAATCTGCCACTCGCCGACAATCGCATCTGCGCCCGTCTTTGCTTCTCCCTGCAGTGTTCCATCAAACGTGAATTCACCAAACTGCCCCTGTCCTTTGCCTTTTATTTTTGTGCCCTCGACCGTTCCCTCGTATGTCGTTTTCATATCCTGGCCGCCAAAGTTACTCGTCTGGACAAACTTCACCTTGCCATTCTCGAATGTAATATCCGATAACGTGCTTTCACCGAATTGTGCCGACCATGTTCCTGAGTACTTGCCTTCGGCGTTCTTGGTAATCGTCATCGTCGCCGTCGATGTCCTCGCCGGCATCTGGCTCTTGAACTCCCACTCGCCGACCACTCCCTCCGCGGCTATAACTACCGGCGCCAGCATTACACATACCAACGCCACGCCCACTATAATTGTCTTACTCATAATTTCACTTCTCCTTAAAAAACACTACTA
>JBEKZA010000032.1:0-26939 GCA_049510335.1 Sedimentisphaerales bacterium
CGCCATTACGTCAACGTCGTGATCGCGGGCAAACACCCGGCGCCACAGTGGCTGACGATGGACGCCGCCGTCAAGCACTGCACCGAGGGCATCGGCATCTGGCCGTGGGCCAGCAACGACCAAGGCGTTGCGCCCGACGTGGTCATGGCCTGCTGTGGCGACGTGCCTACGCTGGAGACGCTCGCCGCCGTCTCCATTATGCGAGAGCATCTGCCCGACCTGAAAATCCGGGTGGTCAACGTCGTCGACCTCATGAAGCTGGAGCCCAGCACGGAACACCCGCACGGGTTGAGCGACATAGATTTCGACGAGCTCTTCACCAAGGACAAGCCGGTCATCTTCGCCTTCCATGCCTACCCGTGGTTGATTCACCGGCTGACCTACCGCCGCACCAACCACGACAACATCCACGTCCGCGGCTACAAGGAAGAGGGCACCATCACCACGCCCTTCGACATGACGGTGCTGAACGATCTGGACCGCTTCCATCTCGTGATGGACACTATTGACCGCCTGCCGCAGACCGGCGACAAGGGCATCTATCTGAAGCAGCAGCTCAGGGACAAGCTCATCGAGCACAAGCAGTACATCGACAAGTACGGCCAAGACATGCCGGAAATCCGGAACTGGAAATGGAGTCTGGGCTGTACGTCATGAGGATATGGTTTCGGCTTTAAACTAATAGCTTTTAGCTCGGTACGTCTGCCGCTCAATCCGTTGACTAATAGCCCCTACCCCACCTCCTATGTTGAAGCTGGTATCACTGTATCGAGTACGGTACGACTCATTGGATAGGTATTTTATCCTCTGGACTAATAGTCCGATGGCATAAAATCATAAGTAGCTTAAAACATAGAACTTACAAATTCACCGCCCCCCCCGCTTACAAAAAACTTGCAAAAAACGATTACTTTAGTAGTCAACCGATGTCCACAATTGTCACCGACAACAATCATAAACTAAGCAATTCTACGGAAGAGGTCGATAAGTCCTTACAAATGGAAATGTTAGGCATAAATAAAAACGCCTTGTCAGCAATTGTCACTAACAAGGCGCTCAACGAGGCCGAAGGGGCTCGAACCCTCAACCTTCGGATCGACAGTCCGATGCTCTAGCCAATTGAGCTACGGCCCCGAATGGGGGAGAATATAGCCGATAGAACGAGAAGTGTCAACTGATTTGGCGGCCGATTTTGGAATTGAGGCGAATCGGCAGGAAATTCGGATTGCAGGAGAAAACGGTTATTGCTATAATCATCCCTTCTTTAGACCGGCTTGATTTGTGTCTATGGACAGACGAAGTTTTTTGAAAAGAACGGCTGCGGCATCGGTATTGGCCGTGTTGGCTCTCAGCATTGACGAACGCAGCGAAGGGTCGGCGGCGAAAAAAGATAAAGTCGAGCCGAGTGAAACAATAAAAGGTATGCCGACCGGCAGGATAGCTGACGTGACAACAGGGCGAATGGTTTGCGGCGGCAACCTTTTCAACGGCTATGCTCATGGCAGAGATTCGCTGGACACGGCCGATTTGAGATTGCAGAAAGCACTATTGTCACAGACGAGATTTTTAGCCGGCTGGCGGCCGGACAGCGACCTCGGGTCGCGGGAATTGTTGTTGAAAGGAGCATGTTAGATGTCGAGAGAGTGTTATTACACGGGTAAGCGGGTATCGTTCGGCAATAAAATTGCCCGGCGAGGCAAGGCCAAATACTTAGGCGGCGTCGGTCGTAAAATTACCGGCATCACCAGAAGGAAGTTCAAGCCGAATATCCAGAAGGTGCACGCGATTGTTGACGGCAAGCTGCAGCGAATCAGGGTATCGGCAAAAGCACTGAAGATGGGGCTTGTTCAGAAACGGCTGAAGCGCAATTACAAGCCCGCCACACAAACAGCGGGTAAATCCGCCGAGAAGACGACCGGCTGACGGAAACGTTTGGGTCGGCGAAATTCTTAAGCGAGGCGGGTTTGCGCCTCGCTTTTTTCGTTTTGCAGATTGGGCGATATGGACAAAAAAATAGACAAAGCACAGGTGAAGAAGGTCGCAAAACTCGCCCGGCTGGAGTTGAGCGACGCGGAGGTGGAGGAATTCGCAGGACAGCTAAGCGCGATTCTCGATTACGTTGCGAGAATGAATGAACTGGACACCGAAGGTATTGAACCGTTGGCGCACTGTCTGCCGATTCACAATGTTTTCCGCGATGACGCTGTAAAAGAATCTCTGGGTACAGAAAAAACCTTAGCCAACGCACCGCAGCACGACGGGGCGTTTTTCAAGGTGCCTAAGATTCTGGAAGAACCATAGTTATTGACTTCTGCGACAATTAAGGATTTTTACAATGAGAAAAAAGCTGGTTGGATTATTGATTTGTCTGGGACTGATAGGAGGGGTGGCGATGGGAGCAGAGGTAGGGAAAACAGGTGAACAAACCGGTCAGATGCTAAACAAAAAAATCGCAAAGGAGATTAAATGTAACTACCTGCTGTATTTGCCCGCCGATTACAAGAAGGACGCGAAAAAGAAGTGGCCTTTGATACTATTTTTGCACGGGGCGGGCGAGCGAGGCAATAATCTGGAGATAGTCAAGAAACACGGACCGCCGAAACTGGTTGCCCAGGGCAAGAATTTCGATTTTATTATCGTTTCGCCGCAGTGCCCCAATGACCTCTGGTGGCCTGAACAAAACGATACTCTGATAACTCTGTTGGACGAGATTGAGGCGAAATATCACGTCGATACCGACAGGGTCTATCTGACGGGCCTGAGTATGGGTGGATTCGGGACGTGGACCCTGGCGGAAAGATATCCGCAGCGATTCGCGGCCATTGCGCCAATATGCGGCGGCAGCGAACACTATGAGGCTATTCGGCTGAAGAACGTTCCCATATGGGCATTTCACGGCGCCAAGGACCCTATCGTGCCCGTGGTAAGAACAACTGAAATGGTCGAGGCGGTCAAGGCGGCCGGAGGAAATGTGAAGATGACGATTTATCCGGAGGCGGATCACGACGCATGGACGCAAACATACGATAATCCGGAACTTTACGAATGGTTTTTGTCGCACAAAATAAGCGACAGGAAGAAATAACAGCTATCCTGGATTCCCGCTTCCGCGGGAACGACAAAAAGAATGGACTGGCAAAGCGCGAAACAACTGCGGGACAAGATAGCCGGCCGCGAGATTAAAAGCGTCGAGGCAACGAAGGCGGTCTTTGAGCGTATAGCGAAAATAGAGCCGACTATAGGCGCATATATAAGCACGTTTGAAGAGCAGGCGATTGCCAGGGCATCAGAGGTTGATAAACGTATCGCCGCGGGCAAACCAGTGGGACAACTGGCAGGCGTGCCCGTGGCAATCAAAGACGTTATGTGCACTTCGTTCGGGACGACAACCTGCGCATCGAAGATATTGGCTAATTTCCGCGCGCCCTACAACGCGACAGCGGTTGAAAAACTTTTAGCAGCCGACGCGGTTATAGTGGGCAAGACCAATATGGACGAGTTTGCGATGGGTTCGAGCACAGAGAACTCGGGGCTGAAACAAACCGTCAACCCATGGGACACCCAGCGAGTGCCGGGTGGCAGCAGCGGTGGGTCAACGGCGGCGGTGGCGGCGGGACTTTGCTATGCTGCGCTCGGCTCGGATACGGGCGGCTCGATAAGACAGCCGGCAAGTTTATGCGGAGTCGTGGGGCTAAAACCCACATACGGACGGGTATCTCGATATGGTCTTGTCGCGTACGGCTCAAGTCTGGATCAGATTGGACCAATTACACAAACAGTCGAAGATTGTGCGCTGATGATGAACGTCATCGCGGGCCATGACCCGGCTGACAGCACCAGCGTCGATGAGAAAACCTCGCCGGTTGAGGATTATCTTGCCAAACTCGATGAGCCGGTGAAGGGACTGAGGATTGGCATTGCGCCGAGTTTCAACGCCGGCGCCGACGAACAGGTGCGAAACGCGATTGACGAGGCGATAAAAACATACGGCAATCTCGGAGTAGCCGTAGTAGAAATTGATATGCCGCATCTGGATTACGCCATAGCGGCATATTATATGGTTGCAACGGCGGAGGCGTCGAGCAATCTGGCGCGTTACGACGGCGTGCATTACGGGCACAGAACCCCCCTGCCTAATGATTACATCGAGGTTTACACAAAATCTCGGGCTGAGGGTTTCGGTAAAGAGGTCAAAAGGCGAATAATGTTAGGCACATACGCCTTATCGAGCGGGTATTACGACGCATATTATTTGAAAGCCCTGAAGGTAAGAAACCTCATACGCGGGGACTTCGTCAAGGCGTTTAAAAAGTGCGATTGCATTATGATGCCTGTCTCGCCGACCACCGCCTTCAAAATCGGCGAAAAGGTCGATGACCCATTGAAAATGTATTTGTCGGATATATACACGATAGCGGCCAATCTGGCGGGTATTCCGGGCATAAGCGTTCCCTGCGGCTTTGACGACAAGGGGCTGCCCATTGGGCTGCAAATACTGGCGCCGGCGTTTGCCGAGGCAAACCTGCTGCGAATAGCACAGATGTATGAAAAGCAAAGCAATTGGCACAAGAAGAGGCCTTTGATTTGAGTAAAGTTGATTATAAAGTTCTGGTTGGGCTTGAGATTCACGTGCAGCTTTGCACGCGAACGAAGATGTTCTGCGGCTGCGCACTCGGTTTCGGCGAGGAGCCAAACAGCAGAGTTTGCCCCGTGTGCCTCGGGATGCCGGGGTCGCTGCCGGTTATGAATAAGCAGGCGGTGGAGTTTTCCGTGCTGGCGGGGCTGGCGTTAAGTTGCCAGATAGCCGACTTCACCAAGTGGGACAGGAAGGGTTACTATTACCCGGACTTGCCGAAGAATTACCAGATAAGCCAGTATGATTTGCCGCTGGCCGTCAACGGGTATATCGAGATACCAACACAAACCGGCGAATTCAAAAAAATCAGAATAAGGCGTGTGCATTTGGAAGAAGACGCGGGCAAGAACCTGCATACGGCGGGAAATTTTTCGCAGGTGGACTTGAACCGGGCTGGAACACCGCTTATGGAGATTGTCACTGAGCCGGATATGAACAGTGCGGTCGAAGTGCGTGAATTGGCAGAGGAACTACGGAAGATAGTCAGATATTTAGGCATTTCGGAAGCGGATATGCAAAAGGGACATATGCGTTTCGAGCCGAATGTTAACCTGGTTATCACTAAAGACGGCAAACAATACAAGACCCCGATTGTCGAAGTAAAAAATCTCAACAGCTTCCGGGTCCTCGAAAGCAGCATCGAATATGAAATCAGCAGACAGTTGGACCGGTTCCTCGAAACCGGCGAAGTGATGGAGATGGGCAACAAGAGCACCCGCGGCTGGGATGACGTTAAGGAAGCAACGGTCCTGCAGAGGGAAAAAGAAGAGGCGCACGACTATCGCTATTTCCCCGACCCTGACCTTGTGCCTGTGCAAATCGGCGAACAGTGGCTAAACGAGATTAAGTCCCGGCTGTGTGAACTCCCCTTGAAGAAAAGGACGCGATACGTGAAAGAATACGGGTTGAGTGAGTATGATGCCGGCGTATTGACGGATGGGCGAGCAGTCGCCGATTTTTTCGAGGCGACTGTGAAGGCAGGCGGCGAACCAAAACGGGTCTGCAACCTAGTAACGCAGGTCGGTCTTAAGCTGGCAAATACCAGGGGTTGTAGTATTGCCGAGCTTGGTCCGAGTGCCGGTGATGTTGCCCAGCTTGCCAAGATGGCACAGACGGGTGAGATTAGCGCAACCGCAGCAAACATCATATTAGAGGAAATGGTTAAAACAGGCAAAGCACCGCGAACGCTGGCGGAGAATTTGAACCTGATTCAAAAAAGCGACGCCGGCGAATTGGAGGGAGTAATTGACGAAGTGCTACAGAGTAATCCGCAGGCGGTTGAGGATTTCAAGGCGGGCGGCAAGAAAAGCGGCAAGGCGAGGGGGTTTTTGTTGGGCCAGGTGATGCAAAAAACCAAAGGCCGGGCAAATCCGAAGGTGGCAGCGGAGATTCTCGATAAAAAATTGGCCTGAGTAAGCAGGGCCATTTAATATCTACGATTTACGATTTCTTACTGAATAAAGGTATTTCCCACAAATTTTGTTGGACATTCCATGCCTTTGGTTTAGAATCTTCCCATAGATCGGGAGCATACTATGGTAGGGAGTGTGCGTAGTTTTGGCATGCTCATTGGCGTGCGGCGAATGTGGGTGGGCAGAAGGGAGAGTTTATTTCCTATCGAAGCAAAAAAATCAAGAATGGCTGTGCTTTGTGCATAGGTTGTAAACGCAGGAGATGCTATGCGCGGGTCGAAAAAACACGATGAGAGGCAAGGGCAGGTTCGTAGAGACAAAAAAGGGACGACTAAATTAGAGCCGCTTCACCCGCAGGCAGGACAGCCAGACAAACTTTACAACGATTTAGCAAAGTTTCCTCCGGAAAATCCATACCCAGTGCTGCGGATTCACAAGAATGGGACAGTGCTTTATGCAAATAAGGCAAGCGAATGGCTATTGAAGGCAAGAAGCAGTGGCATGGGGCAACCAGCACCCGCTGAATGGCATCAGCTCGTGAAAAAGGCCCTGTCATCAGGTCAAGTGATAAAAGAAGAAACGAAGCACGATGGACGCGTTTTCGCATTTCGGGCGGTGCCGATTGCCGACAGTGATTATGTGAATTTCTACGGGGTGGACATCACCGAGCAAAAGAGTCTAGAAGAAACTTTGGAAAAAGAACGGCAGGAACTTAGGCTCATTATCAATTCTTCGCCAATAATAGTTTTTTATAAAGATAAAGAAGGAAGATTTGTGCGCGTCAATAAGCCATTTGCCGAATCGCTTAACATACCCGAAGAAAAATTTTTAGGAAAAACAGTTTTTGACTTTTATTCCGCCAAGATTGCACAAAGCATGACAAACGACGACCAGGAGGTTTTTAGAACGGGACGGGCCAAGCTCAACATAGAAGAGCAATATGAATCCGCAAAAGGCCTAAGATGGGTCCAGACAGATAAGGTTCCGATTTTTGACAAAGACGGTATTTTAGTTGGCCTGGTAGGATTTGCCCAAGACATCACCGAACGCAAGCGGGCGGAGGAAAAGCTGCAAAATGAACGAAATCTTCTGCGGACACTGTTTGACAATATACCTGACGTGGTTTATGTGAAAGACAAAGACAGTCGATTCATCGCCTGCAACAAAGCAGTAACTGACTACTGGAACATAAGAGGAGAGAATGATATTACAGGTAAAACGGATTTTGATCTGTTTGAGCCGACCACAGCACAAACGTATTTTGATGAAGAACAGGAAGTGATGCGAACCGGACAACCGATTATCAACCGGGAATCGCAATGCACAGACAAAATGGGCAATACTAATTTCCTCCTGGTGACCAAAGTCCCCTTGCGAGACAGCCGCGACAACATTACAGGGCTTATAGGGATTCATAAAGACATCACGGAACGCAAAAAGGCCGAAGAAGATTTGGTACGGCTCAACCTCGTGATGAAAACAATCGCCGACGTAAATCAGTGCATATTCCGGATACAGGACAAAGACGAGCTGATGAGGAAGGCATGTGAGGCGATTGTAAAATACGCCTACCGGATGGCCTGGATAGGGTTCTGCGACGACGAGACCAAAATGATAGCGCCGCAGGCGCAAGCTGGATTCGAAAAAGGTTATCTCGAGTTGGTAAAAATAACCTTCGACGACAGCGAACACGGAATGGGACCGAGCGGTATGGCGGTCAAGACGGGCAAACCAAATATCATGAGGTTCGCCGCCACCGACCCGCGATATGAACCGTGGCGGGCCGAGGCGATGAAACGGGGGTATCTCTCATCGGCCGCAATACCGATATGGGAAGCAGACAAAGTCATCGGCGTTTTGAACGTGTACGCGGAGGAAGAGGATGCCTTCGGCCAAAAAGAAGTCCAGCTGCTCGAGGAGCTCAGTCACGATATATCAACGGGACTGAGGGGCATCGACGAACAGACGAGGCGCCATCAGGCCGAGCAAAAACTCATTGAGTATCAAAAGCGGCTTAAGCGATTAGCGGCGCAGTTGACGCTGGCCGAGGAACGCGAACGCAAGCGCATTGCCAGCGAGCTGCACGACCACATCGGTCAGTCGCTCGCGTTGGCCAAAATCAAGCTCGACGCCCTGCATGCCTCAACAACCTCTCAACCAGTAATCCACGCCCTCGAAGACATAATCGGCTCACTTGAAAAAACAATCCTGGAAACAAGAACGCTGACGTTTGACCTGAGCAGTCCGATACTTTATGAGCTGGGATTCGAGGCGGCGGTCGCAGAATGGCTTAATGAGCAAGTCCGCGACAAACACGGTATTGCCGTCGAGTTCGCTGACGATGGCCTGCCCAAACCCCTCGACGACGACGTGCGAGTCCTGCTTTTCCGAAACGTCCGCGAACTGCTTATCAATATCATCAAGCACGCCCGTGCCGGCAAGGCAAAGGTCTGCGTCCGGAGAACCGACGGCTCGATAGAGGTTACAGTCGAAGACAACGGCATCGGCTTCGACCCGATGGAAATAAGGTCGATGACCGCCAAAAGAACAGAATTTGGTCTGTTCAGCGTCCGCGAGAGTTTGGAAGAATTAGGTGGACGTTTTGATATTGAATCGAAACCCGGCGCCGGCTGCAAGGCCACAATGACGGCGCCGCTTAAAAGAGAACCTCATAAAAAGGAGGGATAGCCATGCCTGCGAGAATATTACTGGTTGATGACCACGCGATTATTCGACAGGGCTTGTGCTCTCTGCTGGAAAAACAGCCGGATATCGAAGTGGTGGGTGCGGCCGATGACGGACGCAAAGCAATTCAACTTGTTCGGGAAACGGCGCCTGACATTGTGATTATGGATATAAGTATGCCAAACCTCAACGGCATCGACGCCACGCGGAAAATAGTTGGTGAGTCAAATAACGTGAAGGTTATCGCCCTGTCGATACATTCCAGCCAGCGATTTGTGACGGAGATGCTCAAGGCGGGCGCATCGGGCTACATTTTGAAGGAATGCCTCTTTGATGAGCTGGTTGAGGCAATACAAACTGTGCTAAACGGAGGGATTTATCTAAGCCCCAAGATAACAGGGGTTGTCGTTGATGACTATGTTAACCGCCTGTCCAATAAATACCAGCCGGAGGCGCCGGCTTTGACCGCACGCGAACGCGAAGTTCTCCAGCTCCTGGCAGAAGGCAAAAGTACCAAACAGATTGCCCAGCAGCTTCACGTCAGCAGCAAGACCATCGAGTCAAACCGACGAAACATTATGGAGAAGCTCAGTATTCACAGTGTGGCGGAACTCACCAAGTATGCCGTCCGCGAAGGATTGACGCCTCTGGAATCATAGCCGCCCGAAATACTCGTTCTTTCGCTTTACAGCATATTACAGTGCCGTTTTACGACATCATATCAGGACATACCCCACTGAACATTGCAGTTTTACGAATCCCATTTTCAGCAATTGCCCGTCTGGCGTTTTTGTAATTCGACCGATAAAATTTATGTAGTAAATGATTTGTCTGGGGGCATAGGTAGTTTGTGCATCCGTGGCGTAGTTGCAACTGGGGGAAACCGGGCCACGGATGGGTGGCAGCTGTCTCGCCGAGGAACATTCTTCGAATTAGCCGTCTGTGAATGCGGCGGCTGCCTGCGCACTTACAACTAATTGCCGGTCGTCCGGTTCCGCTTAAAGCGTTTGGTTAGCCATTTTCCTTCTGTAGCACCTTGGTTTCAGTGCCCGCCAGCAAACGCACTACGTTCTCTCTGTGACGGACAAAAACCAGAACGGGGATGGCCGTCGCGACTATCAGCAAAGGCCATAATTCCGAGAATCGCCAGCCTGGTATCAGTGCAATCGCGGACGTCAGAATCACAGGGAATGCGATTGCCGCCGCTAATGAGGCAAGCGACACATACCGCCAAATCAATACGAAGACAATCCATACCAGCAGCGCTCCTGCCGCGCAAAGGGTATAATATGGCCAAAGGCCAAGTGCGACACCGAAACTTGTCGCGACACCCTTGCCGCCTTTGAACCGGAGATAGACGGGAAACATGTGGCCTATGACGGCGGCGCAGCCGACGGCGAGCCAGGTCAACAACCCTTTTGTGCCCGCCGTGAGGCCGCCAAGCCATACGCCTGCCGCCACTGTAGGCAAAAGCCCTTTCGCCAGGTCCAGCACAAAACACACATACGCCCACTTTCTGCCCAGAGCGCGGGACAAATTTGTCGAACCGATATTTCCGGAGCCGACCTTTCGCAGGTCGATACCGTGGCCTGCTGCAATCAGCAACCCGAAGGGCACAGACCCGAGCAGATACGCGCCGAGCAATATCGCGACAAATCTCATTGTTGCCTCCGTTTGGCTAATATGGCGTCGTAAACCTTTTTGAGCTGCCCCGCCACTCGCGATATCGAAACTTTCTGTTGGATATTATCTTCCATAATCGCCTGCGACGCTTTTTGAATGTTCGCCGGCTCCGTAAAATGCGCCAGAGCATCGGCAAGTACCGTTATGTTGTCGGGCCTGTCAATCACCCTGCCGTGCCGGTTATCGGCAAAAAGCTCACTGGCACCGTTGAATTTCGTCGTTATCACGGGTTTCCCTGCCGCCAGCGCCTCGAGTATGAAGCGGGAACAGGGGTCATAAAATGTTGGCAGCACCGCTACATCCGCGACCGCCATCACGTTTCCTATATGGGCAACCTCTCCCAAAAACAAGACCTGTCCATCAACGTTCAACCTCGCCGCAAGATGCCGATAGTGCGCTGTTTTGTCTGAGCCGGCGACTATCAGAAAAGCCGGCCGCGGAACGTGTCTTGCCGAGACCAGCTTCATCGCTTCCATCAAACAGCCGAGGCCTTTCAACCGGAAATTATTGGCTGCAAAAAGAAACAATACCGCTTCGTTCGCCTGACTAATGCCCAGTTGAGTAAAGATTTGCGTTCGCAGACGGTCAATCTGCTCTCTGTCGCCGGAATCGGGCGTTCCCACGCCGTTGGGTATTACGGTAATTCGGCTGGTTTCGACACCATAGTGCCGGCTGAACTGCCGTGCAACATAGTTTGAAATCGCGACGATGAGCGGGCCATCGCGCAGTTCACACAATTTTCGCTCGGCCCTCATCAACTCCGCTCGGCGCAGGTTCGAAAAGCCAGTCACCCTTTTCCATAACTCCGCAAGTTTACTGCGGTAGCTGGCGACATTGCGTACTATCGACTCCGCGTATGTGCCGCCCCGCGGCTGGTAAATATCCGCAAAATCAAAAGGCAACACACTGTGAATTACGTCGTAGTGGTTTTGGGCCAGGTGGTTTCTGACCGCCCCCGCGAAGGCGGAAAAGCCGGTTCGTTTGCCGGGCAAATCGGAACACAGAATATGAACGTTCCCCTGCCCCGTCCGTCCTTTGGCGGCAATTATGTGCGTGTCATAATCAAGGGTCGCCAGCGCATCTGCAAGCTCGCTGACCGAACGTTCGGCTCCGCCCAGCTCCACATCTGCTCGCTCGATTATGATTGCAATCTTCGGTTTCATCCCGCCGTATTATAGCCCCGCTAAGTCGCGAAAGGAACGGCCCTTCCGTGTTTTGTGTCGTGACGCGCCATTCGCCTTGCCTTGTTGTGAATTCGCATGGCAAACGCCCTGTCTCGATTGTCCAGTTTGTCCCGGCCAAGATACGCCCGAAGGAACCGTAGCCGGTCCGTTCGTGAAACGTATTTGGCGGGAGCCGAATAATGCAGCTGGGTAATGTCCTTGACACGATACAGGGAGCCAAGCAGCATCGGCTTGAACACACGGGCGAGGTCTATCAGAAAAAACCGTCCGTCGGCAGTCCTGAATATGTGGCACAGGTACAGATCGCGGTGCCGGTAGCCGGTATCGTGGAACTTCCTTATAAACGCCGCCAGTTGCTCAATGAATCCGCGACGCATTTTCATATTTTCCGGAGTATCCGGCCCATTGAAAAAGCCGGGCAGCCGGCGTTCGAGGGATTCACCTTCCGGCACTTCTTCCATCATCACAAAACTGCGTTTCTCGAATACCTTCCCCCACTGCTGTCCCCAGGCAACCACACGAGGGGTGTTTATGCCCATCGCGGCCAGTTTGCTCGCCGCGTCATATTCGGTGAAACCGCAAGTGACTCGTTTTTTTGCCGACAGCCAGTTTTTCAATTGTGTAAGCACGGGCGGATGTTCGTAACGCTTCAAAAACAGCATTGTTTGAGGTGATTCTATCTGGAATTCGATTCGGCTTCGATGCGGGGCGAGATTATCTTTCGCGAGATTCCTGCCGGCCTGAAACGAAAATATCGCTTCCATTGATATCAGCCCAAATTGTTCAAGCCCATTTTTGTAAACAGGGTCAACAAAAAACTCGTCGTGCGTTGTGTGTATCGCGTATTGCGTAATTTGCCTGTGCAATGCAAAATTTGGTTTCTTTGCCCCGAGCACCTTTGCAGCCGCTTCGCAAATCATTTCAACGGTGATTGCCTCCATACACAAATGCGACGGTTTTTTGCAAATCGGCTTATCACAAGGTGCGCAGGGAACTTGCCCCCTGATGAATACTTCATCGCTGTAGCCGGGGTCCGTCCACGCAGGGTCGTTCGGACCAACCAGCGTAATGACTTTTCGTTTCAATCCGATGGCTATATGTCTCGGTCCCGTGTCGTTGCAGATGACTAAGTCCGCGACGGCATAAAGCGCCTTCAGCTCACCCAGCGATACCGGCGTATCGCCCAAGTTGACTAATTTGTGCGACGAGGCGTTTATAATTTGCTCTGCGATTTGTTTTTCTTCCGCATTTGGCGCAACCGACAGCACGACCGTCGCATTGTAATCGGCAACGAGCCGGTCAGCAATTTTGGCGAACCTCTCCGCCGGCCATCGTTTGCTCGGTCCGGCAGCCGCACCGGGGACGAGAATCACCACAGGCCCCTGTGCGCCGAAGATTTGCGGCAATTTGGCTTTTACTGTTTCGGCGTCCCGCGGGTCAACTGCCAATTCGATATTTCTATCCTGCACATCAGCCCCCAACCACGACGTGACAGCTAAGTAATAATCTACTATCGAAATCGGCTTAAAATCGCCTGAGGGCAGCCGAGGCGGATATAACCTCTCGGTCAACAAAATTCCTCGTCCTTCTCTCGCGTATCCGATGCGAACAGGTATCCCCGCAAGAAAACAGGCAAGCGCAGAGCCGAAGGAATTTTTGAAAAGTATCGCGTGCGTGAATCCGTAGCCCCTGAGCATCCTGACCAAAGCGAGAACACCGTCATCTTTCAGTTCGAGCCACGCATCCGCGAAGCCGGTCGGCGAAAGAACTTGACGCACAACGGAACTACCGAGCAGCGTTATCCTCGAAGAACTGAACCGGTTGCGTATCGCCCGCAGGGCAGGCGTGCACAAAATCGCGTCCCCCATAGGCGAGGGAAGCCAGACCAGAATATCATCCTTTGCGTCGGTCATCCTATACTGTTCGAATTACCGTCAATGGAAATGGTTATCAGACAGCCGTTCGCTACTTCAGGCCCCGCGTTATGTAAAGCGTAAGCGCCGTCATTTGCAGAACTGCAGCAAAACCGAGTGCGATAAGAAGCCGGTCGGTTTGTTTGTCTGGACCTAACAGGAACCATACGCCGATTAACAAACAAAACACCGCGGCAACCTGAACTACACCGGCAGCAAACCGCAGAATCGAGAACTCGGACTCGCCGAACATCCGGCTGCGCTGCATCTGTTTGAGATGGTCGAGAATGCTGATGAGCAGTTGTTCCGTTGTCGGTTGTTTGTCGATTTGCTGGGGGGGGCCGGCCTGCTGCTGTAACGACAACTGCTGCGGTTCCTGAATCACCTGCTGGTCCGGCTGCTCGACCGGTACTGCCGCAGCCGGCGACTTTTGAGTGGAACGGGTATGCATCTTGATAATGTTTACGACCTCCTTCATATTTACGGCCCTGTAGTCGGGCGTTTGTTCGCCCGGCTGAATTTTTTGCTCGTGGCCGCGGTTGTCAATCAGTATCGTTTTGCATCCCGCCCGCGCACCCGCCTCTATGTCACGGGGACTATTGCCGACCATCCACGATTCCGTCAGGTCGATATCCATATCTTTTGCCGCGTCAAGCAACATTCCGGGGTTGGGCTTCCTGTGGTCACTGTCCCTGCGATATTTTGGAATCACGCCATCGGGATGATAAGGACAATAGTAAATGCGGTCCAGAGATGTGCCCTTTTCCGCAAGCAACTGTTCCAGCCGCTTGTGAATCTGCGCCAGAATCTCTTCCGTCACAATACCTCTTGCCACGGCGGACTGGTTTGACACAACAACGAGCTTATAACCCATCGCCCTAATCGCAATTAGCGCCTCCGGCGCGCCTTCCAGCAGTTTCACCTGCTCGGGGTCATTGATGTACCCGGGGTCCTCGATTAGCGTATCGTCGCGGTCCATGAATATCGCTTTATTAGGCATAGTCCGACTCGATTAGGTAAAACTTTGTTCCACAAGCTTACAGATTATGTGATAAGCGAGCTGATGAATTTCCTGACTTCTGGCGGTTGACTTGTTATCCGCACACAGACAGATATCAGCAAGACGTTCGAGCGAGCTGTTCTTTCTGCCGGTAAAGGCGAGAACCAAGGCGCCTCTGCGTTTGGCGACACGGACGGCGGCCATAACATTTGGCGATGAGCCGCTCGTCGATATCACCCAGAAGACGTCCCCTTTTCGGACGAGGGCCTCCGCCTGCCTGGCGAATACGGCCTCGTATGAATCATCATTGGCAATTGAAGTTATGACGGAACTATCGGTGGTCAGGGCAACCGCCGATAGCGCCCTGCGGTTGCACTCGAACCTGCCGACCAACTCCCCTGCGATGTGCTGGGCGTCGGCTGCGGAACCGCCGTTGCCGCAGATATAAACCGTCCCGTTTTTCTTCAGCGCCCTGATTATCACTTCCGCTGCAGCGGCGATGGTCTCCAGCCCCGACACCTGCAGTTGTGCAACCATCGTCTTGTGCGTCTCGATAATATCAACTATCTGGCTTCTCAAATTTCTGCTCATTGAGATTTCCTCAATGCGGACTTCGCCGGTTTTTTCTTTGCGTCGGCTGATTTCATTTTTTCTATTACAAGCGTCGAGCTTTTACCTTCCACCAGAGGCGCCAGTACCACCTTGCCGCCGTATGACTTGACAAAATCGGCGCCTACCACGCCTTTTTTCTCCCAGTCCTGCCCCTTGACTAATACGTCCGGCCTGACCTTTTCAATCAGCTTCAGCGGGTCCGGCTCATCGAATATGGTGACAAAATCCACGGTCTCAAGCGCCGCCAGAACCGCCGCCCTGTCAAGCTGGTTATGAATTGGTCTGTCGGGTCCTTTGATGGTCCTGACGGAACTGTCGCTGTTCAGGCCAACGACAACAATGTTGCCCTGTGCCTTGCAGAATTTCAGGTATTCGATATGCCCCCTGTGTATTACATCGAAGCAGCCGTTTGTAAAAACGATGACCTGTTTTTGTTTACGGCGCCAGTCAAGCTCGACCAGCAATGACTCCACCGGCCGGATTTTGCCGGCCTTGTCGCGATTAAGATAGGCGATTTCAGCAATCACCTCGTCTATGGTCACTGTTGCGCCGCCGAATTTTTCTACTTCGATTCCGCCTGTGATGTTCGACAATTGCACGGCGGTTTTGTAATCGCAGCCGGCCGCAAGCATCAAAGCAAGGGTCGCCAGCACAGTATCGCCCGCCCCCGTCACGTCATAAACGTTTCTGGGTCTGGTTGGTATATGCTCGTCGAAGTCGGGCGATTTAAGATACGCCCCCTCCTTGTCCAATGTTATGACTACGGCCTCAAGGTTCAGCTTTCGCACTAATTGGTCGGCCGCTTTGGCGGCATCGTCGATGGTCTTTATTTCGAAGCCGACGCCGAGGCAGGTTTCCTGCCGGTTGGGGGTAATCAGTGTTGCGCCGGCGTATTTCGAATAATCGCTGACAGGCGATGGGTCAATCAGGACCTTCTTATGTGCCTTCGCCGCCAGACGTATTACCTGTTTACAAAACGATTCGGAAAGAACACCCTTGTTATAATCCTGCAGACAGACGACGCCTGCCTGTCCCAGCTTGTCCTCGATAATCCCGGCCAGTTGCGCGTATTGCTCTTCCGCCAGCGGTTCCGACGATTCGCAGTCCATTCTGAACAACTGCTGCTGATGACGATGCTGCGCCAGACCTATCAAACGCTGTTTGGTTGTCGTTGGCCTGTTAGGTACCGTTATCAGGCCCGATATGTCGGCGCCGTTCGCCGTCAGCAGGTCTTTTAGCTTGTCGCCGTTTGCATCATTGCCAACGACGCCCACGCACAAAGGAACCGCCCCAAGCACACAGAGATTCGCCGCCACCAGACCCGCCCCGCCGCAGCTATAATCGGTCCGGGTCACCTTCAGCACCGGCACCGGCGCCTCAGGGCTTATCCGATCGGCGTCGCCGTAAATATACGCGTCCAGCATAAAATCGCCCACAAGCAGAACTGCCGGCGAGCCGAGCTTTGTGACGGTCTTTAGAAGATTCTCATACATAGGGGTTTTCTACGCTTAAACGGTTCGTTTCCTGGTGATTCTACCCGCCAGCGACCGTTCAATCAACTGCCTTATGCGGTCTTGACCTTCGACGAAATGTATCTTGACCGCCAGATATGCCAAAGTCAAACCGGGCGAATTACCCCTTGTCGGTGCGATTTTGCTGTAGTCCTTTTCCGTAGTGAGGATTATCTCGGCTTCAAGTTGTGTCGCTTCTCGACGAATCACGGCGGTATCTGCGGCAGTGTATTTGTGATGGTCGTCGTAAATCTTCGAGCCGACGACATTGGCGCCGAGTGAGGCTATTGTCGCAAAAAAAGCATCCGGATTGGCTATGCCGCAGAAGGCAAAAACCTTTTTGCCCCGAAGTTGTTCGAGCAGGATTTGTTTATCATTCGTCGTAATTGCACAAACCGGGGCGTGAACCGTCTGTGCGACAACCACATCCGGATTTATCCCGCTGATGGTCTCTGCCAGTTTTGCCAACTCATCTTTAGAAACCAGGTCGCATCTGGTGAGAATTACTGCGTGCACCCTTTTCAATGCCATGACGGGTTCTCGCAGCAATCCCGCCGGCAACATCTTTCCGTAGCCAAACGGCAGCGTCGCATCGATAGTGACAATATCAATATCCCTGTGCAATCGGCGATGCTGAAAACCATCATCCATAATGAGTACTTGTGCCCGATGCCTTTTGACCGCTTCCACGGCGCCCGTCAGCCGGTCCGGATTTACCACCACCGCCGCGCCGGGACAGTTCCTGGCGAGCATTGCCGGTTCATCATATTGCCCGCTATTCGCAGTTTTGTACCCGCGGGTAAGTATCGCGCACTTGATGTCCTTTGCTCTCAGTAGGTTGCATACCCAGATTACCATAGGTGTCTTGCCCGTCCCGCCGACCGTGATATTGCCGACGCTTATAACGGGGACGGCGGCCTGTGTTCTGTCGGAAGTTTTAAGGCCGACGGGAGTGACCGCATACGACCTGAACAATTGCTTATCGAAAAGAAGATTACGGATGTGAACGATAACTGAGTAAGGACAGACGGCAATTCCAGCGAGCAATCGCAGTACCGCCGCTGCAAAACCAACTTTGCCGCCCGAAACTATGTTATACCAGTCCCTCTGCTTCAACTCTAAAGCCCTTCAGTAAGGGCTTGGTTTTATCAGTTTTTGCCGGCTATTTCAAGGAAGTAAAAAACCTTTCCAATCGTGGTTGGTACTTGTCGGTCTTATCAAACGAAACAATCACCGCTTTTGCTTTGCCAACTATCGCCTTTCTCTCAACAAAACCGAAATAACGCGAATCTTTGCTGTTGTCCCGGTTATCACCCATCACGAAGTAATTACCTTCCGGCACCACAACGGGGCCGAAGTCACGCATCGCCGGTACCGATGGAATGCCCATCACTGGGTGAAGGCAGCCGTCGAGGTCCTCCGTCGCAAATACGGCATGGTTTTTCAATCGAGGATTAAGCTGTTCAGCGCACTGTGCATCGGCCTTTGTGTAACTGAGACGCTCGCCATTAATAAAAAGCACATTCGCTTTCAATTCAATCGTATCACCCGGCAGGGCAATGACCCTTTTGACTAATCGTGTCCGGTCTTCGGGAGAAAAACAGATTACAATATCTCCCTTCTGCGGCTGCGACCATTCCGCCAGCCGACTGAATGTAAGAGGGACTTTTAAATCATAGGCGAGCTTATCTACTAATATTAAGTCGCCCTCCAATATGGTGGGGTTCATCGAGCCGGTCGGCACCCAGTTCCAGTCGGCTATGCTCGATTTGACCGGTATCACCACGAAAACAATGAAAACGGCGGTCTTCCACCAGTCCTTCCAAATCCTGCGGACAAATTGTACGATTTTGCGTTTCCTCATTTATTGTCTCCTATGACAGATTGTCGGCTGAAAGATTAGGTCTCTATACGCACAGATTTGGGGTATGTTCGCCCTGTTTGGCAGCCATGGGGCCTTTTGGGTAAGGTTGTGTGATACTTAATTTTTTATTTTATTTATTATTGCGTCGGCCATTTCCTGCGTGCCGACGGCGGTCGGGTCGTCGCGGTTTTCCTTCATATCGTATGTGACGTCTTTTCCTTCGGCTATCACGGCCGCCACGGCGTTCTCAAGTTTGTCCGCCTCTTTATCTTTGCCGATATGCCGCAGCAGCAGAACTCCGCTGAGTATCAGCGCAACGGGATTGACCTTGTTAAGCCCTTTGTATTTCGGGGCGCTGCCGTGGGTCGCTTCGAAAATCGCGGCTTTTTCGCCGATGTTTGCGCCGGGCGCAACGCCTAACCCTCCCACCAGACCTGCACACAAGTCACTGAGTATATCTCCGTAGAGATTTGGCAGCACAAGCACGTCGTAAAGCTCCGGCTTTTGCACGAGCTGCATACACATATTGTCAACGATGCGGTCCTCGAATTCGATATCGCTGTTTTTCTTTGCGACCTGCCGGCTTATCTCCAGCCAAAGCCCGTCGGTGAATTTCATAATGTTGGCCTTATGGACGCTGGTCACTTTTTTGCGTCCCATTTTACGGGCATAATCGAATGCAAACTGGACGATACGCTGCGTCCCAGCGACTGATATGGGTTTGATGCTTATGCCCGAATCCTGCCTGATTTGTTTTTTGCTGTGTTTGTTGAGCCAGTTGATAAGCTTGGCGGTATCGTCTTTTCCCTTCTCGAATTCGATTCCCGCGTATAAGTCCTCGGTGTTTTCGCGGACCAGCACGAGATCTATATCGGAGTATTTGCTGCGAACGCCTTTGTAGCTTTTGCAGGGTCTCAGGCAGGCATACAGGTCGAACGCCTGTCGCAGGTGAACGTTAATGCTGCGAAAACCGGTCCCGACCGGCGTCGTTATAGGGGCCTTCAGTGCGATACCATTCTTTCTTATCGATTCAATGGTGGCGTCCGGCAGCGGCGTGCCTTGTCTTGCCATCACGTCTGTTCCCGCTTCGCAAATATCCCATTTGATTTTGACCCCGGTTGCGTCAATGCACCTTTGGGCGGCCTTTGCTATCTCCGGCCCGATGCCGTCGCCTGTTATTAGTGTCACATTCGTCATTATCTGCACCCCATTATTTTAATGAACAGGTGATGGTATCTGCCCTATGGGTTAGTGTCAATCTTGAAAAGAGTATAAGAGCACAAGTGCACAGGAACTTTTTCTTGTGTTATTGTGGCTTATAATTTATGCTTTTGCAGCGTGTTTAGCGGGAGTGTAGCTCAGGTGGTAGAGCACCGCACTTTTAATGCGTAGGTCCTGGGTTCGAATCCCAGCACTCCCATTCGGAAATTCAGAGGACACAGGGCAGTTACGCTATTGCGGGTTCGAGAACTTCTTTATCGCTAATCCGAGCATTCGCCATCTCGCCGGGTTTGAACGGCAGCGGCTCGAAAAACCGTATCGCAACTCGACGAATACCGTTATGCAAATGGTCCACCCGACAGACAGAACCAGTACGGATGAAATCGTTGACGTCGAAGCTTTCATCCGGGTGATAAAACGGAACACTAAATCGGGCGGTTATATGCTGACCCGGAGGGGGACAACCCCTGTCCGCATAGCAGGTAAAAGCCGCACCTCCACTTGAAACATCCACCATTTGACCCTGGGAAAGCATCCCATTAAAATCCTCGGCGAACCAGATGGGCCAGTGATACCTTAATCTTTGTTCTCTTCTTCGCTCGGGCATGTCATTCATCTTGCCAATCCCTAACCAATACCTGTGTCAAAAAGTGTGCCTGTGACGTGCGAATCGACGGTTTTAAGGAGTGGCTTTAGCAATCGACGATGGATAATTGATGATTGATAATTTACAGTCCCCTGACGCTCTAATAATCAATAATCAATTATCAATTACCAATGTTCGTTGAGATGAACGTTCCGATAATCAGCAGATGACCCTGCCTACCAGGTCGATAAACTGCTGTCCCCGCTGCTCGTAGTTCTCGAACATATCATAACTGGCACAGGCGGGACTGAGCACAACCACGTCCCCGCATTTGGCCAGCCCGTCAGCCAGTTCGACCGCTTCGGCAAGCGTTTTTGCAAATCTGACCTCGGCATGGTTTTGCGGATGGGTTTGTATTGTCTTTGCTATATTTTGGGCGGTTTGGCCTATGAGTATCGCGGCTTTGGCCCTTTGGGCGATTTCCAGGCCAAATTCATCGAATGGAATATGCTTATCGTAACCGCCCGCTATGATAATGGGGTTATCGAACGCCTTAAGCGCGACAATTGCGCTATCGGGCGTAGTCGCTTTGGAATCGTTATACCATCGCACCCCCCTGCTTTCGCCCACAAGCTGGAGTCGATGGGGCAGCGCCTTAAAATGCGGCAGACACCCGATTATCTGCTCATCGGAGACCCCAAAACGCCGGGCAACGACAACGGCGGCGGCCAGGTTGGAAAGATTCGCCCTGCCCGGCAAACCAAAAACCTTGCTAATACCGGCTGGAACATCGTCGGCTGAGAACTTCATACATAGCCGACCGGGCTGAACCCGGTATTTCTCAAACCATCGACAGCCAATTTCATCCTCACAATTGAAAATCGAAACCGCCGGCTGGTTCTCATTGAGATTTTGGCACTGAAAGATAAGCTCTTTGGCTTTGCAGTAACTCTCGAATGTCCCATAGCGGTCTAAATGGTTAGGCGTAAGATTGGTTAATACGGCTGTCTGTGGCGCCTGCCCGCTCTGCGCCAACTGCTCAATCTGAAAACTTGAAAACTCCAGCACAACCAGGTCATCGGGCTTAATCTGGTCAACAATTGTCAGCATCGGCTCATTGCCGATATTGCCGCCAAGCCATACGTTCTCGTATTGCGTTATGCGTCCTGCGTCCTGCGTCTTCTGCCTTCTATCTTCTGCCTTCTGCCTATCACTTCTCAAAAGATGAGCAATCAACGACGTTGTCGTGCTTTTGCCGTTGGCCCCGGTTATGCCGATTATCTTCGCAGGGCAAAGCTCAAAAAATAACTCAATCTGCGAGGTGACTTTTCTTCCGGCCTTGCGAGCAATCTGAACAAACTTGTTGTCAAGCGACACCGCTGGGTTAACGACCACCATATCGGCCTTTTGGAAATCAGCGGGGTCGTGTGAGCCGAGATGATATTCGACATTGAGACCTTTGAGTTTAGCGATTGATCCAGCGAGTGCTTCCGGCTTTGCTAAATCCGTGACGATTACTTTGGCTCCCGCCGAGCAGGCGAACTTCACAACGTCCACCCCGCCCCCGAACCTGCCCAGCCCCATAACCAGTAACGTCTTGTTTGTGAAAAGCTGTTCTCTCATTGGTCTGGGGACATAACTATAACCCCTGGGCGGCCTTTGCGATGTCGAGTTTGGCGTCGATGACGGCCTGTTCTATACACTTTTTCCAGTCGTCGCCTAACTGCTCTTTGTAATGTGGGTTTTCGTAGGCGTAGATTATCGAGCGAGAGGCATTAATCAGTGCCCCGCTGCCGTCGCGATTGCAGAAACGCACACAATCGGCGGCTGATGCGCCCTGCGAGCCGTAGCCGGGAACAAGAAACCAGACCTTTTCATATTTTTTACGAAGGCCGGTCGTCTCGTCGGGGCTTGTGCCGCCGATAACCATACCGATATTGCTGTAGCCGGTCTTGCCGAGACGTTCGGGCTTGTTCGCAATCTCGCCGACGACGGCGGCAATTTTCTCATATACTTTTTGCCCGTCTTCACAGGCACAATCCTGAATGACAGCCGCACCGGGATTGCTCGCACGAACCCAGACGAACACGCCCTTGCCGTTTTTGGTTGCGGTTTCCGCGAATGGTTCTATGCTTTCAGCGCCGGCAAAACCGTTGACGGTAATCGCATCCGGCGCGAGGGTATCCTCAAGGCCGGCCAGCTCGGGATTTTCAAGGTGAGCGGCCGCGTATGCCTCGGCGGTATGGCCGATGTCGCCGCGTTTTACGTCGCCGATTACCTCAAGACCCAGCTCGTTTGCCTCGGAAATAAGTGCGTAATATGTCTCAATCCCTTCCCAAAGGTACTTTTCAAAAAAAGCGATGTTGATTTTCACCGCCGGTACTATCGGGGCGACAATCCGCAAAACCTGTGTGCAGTAATCGAATATCGCATCGACGGCGGAAGCCACATCGAACTCATCGTTCATTTCTCTCCGGCTCGTTATCGCCGCGGGAAGCCGGCCGTAAACAGGGTCCAATCCGACAATCAATGGTGTCCGCTTGCTCTTCACGGCCTCAACCAGCCGGTCTCCAAAATGATTCGCCATATCTCAATAATTCCTTTCTTTCCGGTTTTTAGTTTTTACCCGCCACAGGCGGGTTTACTTTTAACTTCCGAACTCTTACTATAACCGCTCGATGGATTTCTAACAAGACCTCAATGGTGCTGTGATGAAAAAAGATTTGCCGAACGTGAAAAAAGCGAAACTCAAAAAGTATTTCTGGACTGCAACTGCCGTCGCATTGACTCTGTTAGTATTGATACTGGTTTTAACTGTGCATAAACCTGGCCGATACGCCCCCCTAAAAATTGCTGACCAGAATCAAATAAGCCGGTATCTGACCCACCATCTGCTTCCGACCCTTTACAACGGCACCCAGCTCGGCGAACCGTTTGAGGTCGTTATCACGCAGGCGGGTCTCAACGATATAATCGCCCGTTCTCCCTGGCCGATAAAGCTGCAAAATATTACTTTAGTTGACCCGCAGGTTATCCTGCTGCCGCAACAAATCATCCTTATGGCAACGGTCAAAACAAATCCCGTTGACCTTGTGGCGACCGTCGAATTAAATCCGACTATCAATACGCTCGGCCAACTGAACCTGCACATAAGCAGCGTCAAGTTCGGCGAGATTGATATAACAGCGGTGGCGAAGCTGATAGGCGACAAAGCGTACTCGGACTGGCTGTCAGCCACAGGCACGGAGCCGAATAACATAGCGGCAAGGATATGCCGGTCGCTGCTGAACGACGAGCCGTTCGAGCCATCGTTTGAATTCAGCGGCCAATCGTTGCGGCTCTGGAAAATCAAGGCAGCGGCAAATCAAATAACCGTCTTCATAATCCCCGCCTCCGTTCAGCCGGCACTAACCCCTGCGGCAGACCGGACGCCGGCAGAACCTTGCTCGGTTCCCCAGCCCTGAAATCAACCGCACGCACAAACCGCCGCATTATAGGACCAGAGTAAATCCGACCGCTTAACGGTGCGTAATTGGCCCCTTTTTCTGCGGGAATACCTGCACATTCCCTGATAGTGGCCGCCCGGCACTCAACCGGTCGCAACTTATCCACGATATAAACATCTGTATGGCTATATCTAATAATACTACCGCCCCTGAAAAAACAGAGGAAAGTCAGGCACAGCAGCTCGAGAAACTGAAAAGCATCGAGCAGGAATTCAAGGACTTCGCATATATCATATCTCACGACTTGAAGGCGCCTTTGCGGGGCATCAAAGCCCTGGCCGACTGGATAGCCACCGACTATGCCGACAAGTTCGACGAAGACGGAAAAGAACAGCTCAAACTGCTTACAAGCCGCGTCAACCGAATGCACAACCTCCTCGAAGGCGTACTTCAATATTCACGAATAGGACGTATAACGGAAAACAAGACGCCCATAGACCTCAATCAGTTTGTGCCCGAAATTATCGAAGCGCTGGCCCCGCCCGCCAATATACATATTACCATCGAAAACCAGCTGCCCGTTATTGTGTCGGAACCAACCCGCATCCGGCAGGTCTTCCAGAACCTGCTCGACAACGCCGTAAAAGTTATGAATAAACCCGAGGGTTTCATAAAAGTCGGATGCACAGAGGAAAATGGATACTGGAAATTCAGCGTCTCAGACAACGGCCCGGGCATTGAAGAGCAGCACTTCGAAAGAATCTTCAAGATATTCCAGACCCTTCAGCCAAAAGACCAGGTCGAAAGTACCGGTGTCGGTTTGACCATAGCAAAAAAAATTGTCGAATTATACGGCGGCAGAATATGGCTGACCTCCCGTGCAAGTCAGGGTTCTACATTTTTCTTCACGCTGCCCAAACAGCCCGCCGCCATCCAAAAAACGCCCCAGATGGTGGCCTCCTGACAGTCGCTCTTATCCGAACCGCGCCTTTGCCAAAGCCGCTATCCTGCGCAAACTGCGACAACACCGCAAATAAACCGTAACCCTACCCAATAAAACAGGTTACAATCGTTGCGGCGTTATGGATTAAGCCCTTTGCGGCCGGAAAAAATCCGCAGAATCGCGAAAAAATCATTGTTATCGTCGGGTTTGACGATTATTATAATGGCTTTCGTATTAAGGATTACCCGTCTGCGGACTTCGGCAAGTTGAGTCGGGCCGTGGGCGGAACCTGAACACTTAGGTGCGTGCAATGGTCATTACAGGGCATAATAACAGTGGATATTAGCCGAACAATCGCTCGGTTCGGCGAAGGTTTTGCGCCAATGGTGAGCAGGCGTTGGTTTCTGTTCCAGTGGCGGTCGATAAACCAGGTTGCCGGGAGGCAGATGATGTAGCTTTGAACTGACTACAACCTGTGTGAGTTTGGGCCGTGCTGTGGAAGTGGAAACTGTTGTAGTTTCCATTTTTTTTTCTCGTTAGGAAGGATGCAGTAACAGATGAATCAGGAATTAGTGAGAATCGTTGAGAACATAGCCAGAGACAAAAACATCGACAAAGAATCAATATTTGCCGACCTCGAAGAAGCTATGGTTTCCGCTATCAGGAAGCATTTCGGCGAACCGGACAGCGAAATCGCCGTCCAAATCGACCGCAGCACCGGGCAGGTCGCCGCCTTCAAGGACAAGCAGCCAATCAACATCACGCAGCTCGGTCGAATACCAGCCCAGACCGCCAAGCAGGTTATGATTCAGCGGATAAAGGCAGATGAAAGAGACAGTATCTTCACCGAGTTTGCACAGCGCAAAGGCGATATAGTAAGCGGCTCGGTCGTGCGGTATGAAAGCGGCTCTCTGGTCATTAGCTTGGACCACCGGGCCGAAGGTTTTATGCCCAAGAGCGAGCAGATAGTCGGCCAAACGCATAAGCCGGGAGAAAGAATCCGCTGTCTCATACTCGACGTCAAAGACATCTCCAACCAGGTGAAAATCATCCTTTCGAGAACACATCCCGATTTCATTCGCCGGCTCTTTGAGCAGGAAGTGCCGGAAATTGCCGAGGAGATTATCGAAATCAGGGCTCTTGCTCGCGAGGCCGGCTACCGCACAAAGGTGGCGGTTGCCTCGCTCGATGAAAAGGTTGACCCTGTCGGGGCCTGTGTCGGCGTGCGAGGCAGCCGCATAAAAAACATCGTCGATGAGCTTGGCGGCGAAAAAATCGATATTGTCCGCTGGAGCGACTCCTCACAGGTGTTCATCACAAACTCGCTTATGCCCGCAAAGGTCAGCGAAATCGCACTGTGCTTTGAGCTGGGAAGGGCAACAGTGGTCGTGGATGAGGACCAGTTGAGCCTGGCGATAGGCAAACACGGACAAAACGTCCGCCTTGCCGCCCGGATGACCGGCTGGGATATCGATATACTCACGCCCGATGAATACAATCAGGGCATTGAACGATTGAACAGCTGCGTAAAACGCATTGAAGGCGCCGATGACACCCTTGTTGATAAACTAATAGCGCTGGGCATCATATCCGTCCTCGACCTGGACGACGTCGGAGTAGAACCTTTGGTCAGCGAACTGAACGTCAACCCCGACCTCGCCCAGCGACTCATGGCAGCGGCCGTCGAAGAGGCCAAAAATATGGCGGCCGATGCCCAGAAAAAACAGGCCGAAGAAATATTGAAGAAAGAAGCGCCCCTCCCCAGCAACAACGGCATAGCCGTTCCTGCGGAGGATGGGTCGGCGGAATCACAGCAAAGCCAGTCGGCGGAATCGGCGGAAAGTCCAAACCCAACCTGATTTAGCGGAGTGTTTAAGCAGTGGCCATAACAAGAGTGTACCTGTTGGCTCGTGAACTCGGCGTTAACAGCACCGCCATCCTGAAAAAATGTCAGGACGAAGGGTTGGATGTCAAGAATCATATGACCACTATCTCCGCGGGACTGGCAGCCACAATCAGGGAGTGGTTTAGCGAGGGAGAACATTCAACCACAGTTGAAACGGCCGAAAAAGTTAACCTCGAAAAGGTCCGCGTCAAAAAAACCAGGGGGAAAAAACCGCCTGTTGCCGAACCGGAAGAACAAATCCCCGCCGGCGAAGAGATTGAACTGCAGGCCATCGCGCTGACGGAACCGATTCAGACCGCCCCCCCTGCTGCACCACCTGTCACCGAGCCGCTGACTG
>JBEKZA010000033.1:0-26171 GCA_049510335.1 Sedimentisphaerales bacterium
GCAGACAAAGACGCCGAGGGGAAACTTGACGTCGATATCTTTGAGATTGTGCTCGGCCGCGCCTCTTACCTCGACACTTTTGCGAAGATTATATGTACGCCTTTTGAGCGGAAGAGCGATTTTTTTTCTGCCGGAAAGATAGTCGCCCGTCAGGGACTTTTTGCAGTCGATAATATCCTGCAAAACCCCCGTGACAACCACCTCCCCGCCGCGAGCGCCCGCCGCTGGGCCGATGTCAATAATATGGTCCGCGCTTTTCATAATGTCTTCGTCGTGCTCGACGACGATGACGGTATTTCCGATTGTGGCGAGCCGCTGTAATATCTTCAACAGGCGGTCGTTGTCGCGCTTGTGCAGCCCGATTGTCGGCTCATCGAGGACGTAGCAGACGCCGACAAGTCCGCTGCCGACCTGTGTCGCCAATCGAATACGCTGGGCCTCGCCGCCCGCCAGCGTGCCGCTTCGCCGGTCAAGCGTGAGGTATCCGAGTCCGACATCAACCATAAAACCGAGGCGGGCATTTATCTCTTTGAGTATCTGCTCGGCGATAATCGCTTTTTCTTTGTCCAATTTCAGCGTGTCAAAAAACTGCTGCGATTCTTCAATGCTCATCATCGATAACTGGCGAATATTTTTGTCGCCCACTGTGACCGCCAACGCCTCCGGGCGAAGCCGAGCGCCGTCGCAGGCGGTGCAGGGCAATTCGCCGAAATAGCCGTGGAGGCGGGCCTTGACGTATTCGCTGTCGGTGGCCTTCCAGCGGCGCATAAGATTCGGAATGACGCCCTCAAACCAGACGCCGTATTTGTCTTCATCATCCTTGGCGGTTCCGTTCATCAAGATTCGCCGTATGTCATCGGGAAGCCGTTCAAAGGGCATTGATTTATCCACGCCGAAATCCCGACAGAAACGTTTGACTAAGCGGTTATAAAAAATGTTCATACGCTTGCCGCCTTTTCGCCAGGCGTCAATCGCGCCACTTTCCAGCGATTTCGATTTGTCCGGCACAATCAGGTCGGGGTCAAATTCGAGTATGGTCCCCAGGCCATCGCAGCTTTTGCAGGCGCCATAAGGGCTGTTAAAGCTGAACAGACGAGGCGAAAGCTCTTCCAAAGACGACTCGGGATGCTCCGGGCAGGCGAATTTCTCGCTGTATATCGAGTCCTCCCACTTGCCGTCGTTCGAATCCGCTCCGGGTTTTTGAGAAAGCACCACAACAACGCCATCCGCCAGTTTCAAAGCGGTTTCGACGGAGTCGGCCAGCCGCACCCGCACCGATTCATTTATAATCAGGCGGTCAACCACGGCCGCGATATTGTGCTTTTTGTTCTTGTCCAGCACAGGGATATTTCGGATATCGTAAATCGCACCATCCACCCGGACGCGGACGAAACCTTCCCTCTGAATCGCGGCGAAGACCTCCCTGTGCTCGCCCTTCTTGCCGCGTATCAGCGGCGCACAAATCTGAACCTTTGTGCCGGCAGGCCGGGCGATAATCCAATCCACAATCTGCGATGAATGCTGACTCGCGATTTCCCTGCCGCAGACCCAGCAGTGAGGCGTGCCGACCCTGGCAAACAGGAGTCGAAAATAATCGTAAATTTCCGTCGTGGTCGCCACCGTCGAACGGGGATTGGCGGTGGCGCTACGCTGCTCGATGGCAATCGTCGGGGGCAGACCCGTTATCTCGCCGACCGCGGGTTTTTGCATCTGCTCCAGAAATTGTCTGGCGTATGAGCTGAGCGATTCGACGTATTTGCGTCTGCCCTCGGCGAAAATGGTGTCGAACGCCAGCGAGCTTTTGCCCGAGCCGCTTATGCCGGTGATGACGACGAGCTTATCGCGGGGAATACTCAGGTTGATGTTCTTGAGGTTATGCTCTGCCGCACCGGTTATTTTGATTACCTTTTCCGCCTGCTCATTCATTTGCCACAGAGATATTCTGCCTTCATTTCGGATACCCTATTGTCTGGGCGACGATTATTTGTTCGGGCTTAACTTTGACTGCCTCGCCGAATTTCTTCTGGTCAACCATTCCCCGCACTACCGCCGCCAGACCCTGCGATGCACAATACAAATAGACGTTCTGAACCATACACCCCACTTCAACATCTCCCCAGATTTTTCGTTTTTCTTCCTGGACGGGGGCGCGAGCGGGGGCATCTTTCGGATTCCTGAGCGTAAAAACATAAACCAGGTTCAGCGGCGCGATAAATACGAAATCCTGCATACCTGCTAATTTTCTGAAATCGCCTTTGGCAACGGGTTTAAGCTCGTGTTTGGCCGCGTCATACAAATAAATGCCCTCCGGCAGCACCACGTAAATATCAACACAATAAATGCCCATTGCCGCCGGCGAAGTGCGTTTGCCGTCAGGCCTGTTCACACCATCTGCCGCCCAAAGCAGGTCCGACAACTGTTGCTGTGTTATCCCCTTGTTCGAGATGTCCCGGTTTGTTTTCCTTTTCTTAAGCGCCTGCATTAAGGAAATTCCATTGTTCAAATCAGGCGGATTCAGTTTGATTGCACCGTCCGCCTCGGCAACCGGCAGTATCTGTTTGCCGCCGGCCGCAGCATTTGCGTCCTTCACGGCTGCGGCTACCGTACCGGCCTCCCCGGAAAAACTCAACTTTGTAACGCCCAGCACGCCTATTGCGGGCACTGCCTTCAAAAACATCCTGCGATTCATATAATTCTCCTCTATATCATACACTCCGAAATTCATTGATAATCCAAACTTGTTATTGTAGCAAAGCGGGCGGGCAAAAGCAAATAACCGGCGAGTTATCCAAAAAGGGAGGTTGCAAAGCAGGAATTACGCACCTATCGGCAACTATACGAATGGGCAGGGCCGGAGTTGAACCGGCGACACGTGGATTTTCAGTCCACTGCTCTACCACCTGAGCTACCTACCCGGTATTTTCCTGCCAACGAATTTAGCAAAAAAGAACTGCTTTGCAAGCAAATTTGTGCGGTGTCTCACCACAAAGCCACCCCCTGTTCACAACTTACAGGGGCAGGCAAGGCACAAAGTTTTATTTTTGTGTCTTTTGGCGGCTATCCGAAAAACAAAACTGCCGCGGGGCCCTTCTACCCAGCGGCAGTCAAAACCTTCCAATTTTCTACGAAAGATGTTTAATCGATGAAGTTATAGACGTCGTCCGTTGTTCCGTATAAGCCGTCATAGCCGGCCGAAAGAAGAATATAAGTGCCTTCGTTGTGCGGCCTTGGTGTGGCGGTCGCTTTCGAATTGGTTATCGCATTGAGAAACACTCTGGGGTCTGTTTGCATTGGATGGGGAGTTCCAGTACCGCTGGGCGGTGGAGGGCTGGTTTCCCACGGGCAACCAAGGGCCGTGATTGCATAGTTATCATCGAAGTTGTAAATGTTTGTGTTGGATTTAGAAGGGTCTGGCGCGGTCGTAGCATCGTGGGCCAGTTTGGATGAGTCGGCCTTATAATAAAGCACAGGCATACCCACCTTCTGACTTCCTCTATCCGGACACCGCGTCGATTGTATGGTGGCTCGCCGGAAAACGTCAAAAATAACAGCATTGGGGTATCCATCCCCATTTTTAAACGCTATTCCAGCATAATAGCTAGTACCAGAAGTAATGTCCCAGTTGTAGATATCCTGGAGCCGGACGGCACTGACGCTCTCGGCCTCCGTATACTTGATTCTTTCACGTAAACTTGCAGCGAGGGTCGTATTGCCCGCTACGTCATCGGCCGTTTTTTGCTTACAGAGGTCAAAAGGATAGGCGTCTGTTTGCTTGGCCTGGAAGTTAGAGGAAGAAGGATGAAAACCCATACCGTCCTGTCCAATCAATGCCTCACATAACCTCATTGCGCCGCAGTAACCGGCGGGGCTGGCGTTGGAGTCCACGGCACTCGAATCGGGGTACGCTTCCTCGTGGTCGTTGCGGAACAATTCAAGCCCCCTGCTGATTTCGTGGAACTGGGCCCTTTGCGTGACGGTCTTTGCGAATATCCGCGTCTTGTTCACCGCCGGCACAAGGACGCCCATCAGGATAATGATAATGCTCATCACGGTGAGCAGTTCAACAATGGTAAAACCACGTTTTTGGCTTGTCGCCCTCATTGAACACCCCATTAATATCCCGAATCATAACGGGAAAATAACGACGCGGCCTGCTGCCGCATAGTAAACGGTTATTATAATAATATACGTTATAGGACGCCTTCTGTCAAGCCATTTTGCCCAAAGCGGGGTTATATGACAACCAGTGTAGATTGTCGAATCATTTTTCGTAAATCTTTGGTATAATATCTGAAGCAGCCGGGTGTGGAAAACTATCAGGAACATTATCGAGCGAAGCGATGAAGTTAGAGATGCGAGGACAAATGCGGCTGGAGCAGCAGATGAAGCTGGCTCCGCATATGATTCAGTCGATGGAGATACTGCAACTGCCGCTGCTCGCGCTGCAGGAAAGAATTGAGCAGGAGCTAAACAGCAATCCTGTTTTGGAGGCGGATGAGTCGCCCGCGCCTGAGGACACAGCGGAAGCCCCCGGTGATACATCTGCGGAACCACAGGAACCGGTCGAACCCAAGAATCAGGCAACGGAGGACTACAAGGGCGATGACAGGTTAGATGAAGAAGTGCGGGATTATATTGAGCAGCGTGACGATTTTCCGAGGCCCCAGCCGGACGAACCCGACCCGAAACTCGAGGCCATCAAGAACACGGCCGCGGCGCCTCCGTCGCTGCACGATTATCTGGAAGACCAGTGGGGATTAGTCGAAGCGGAGGAGACCGTAAAGAAAGCCGGCAGCACAATTATCGACTACATCGACGACAAAGGGTATTTGCCGGTTCGGCTGGAGCAGCTGCACAGCAGTGACCGGACCGATTTTTCGCTGGAAGATTTACACAAGGCAATTGAGCTTATCCAGAAACTTGACCCGCCCGGCGTCGGCGCCCGCGACCCGAAGGAGTGTCTGCTGATTCAGCTTGGTCAAAGCGGCGAAGATATGAGCTTTGAGAAGGCGCTTGTCGCCAACCATCTTCAGGAGCTGCTCGAGAACCGCCTGCCAGAGATTGCAAAGAAAATGAATTGTTCCATTGAGGACATTAACCACGCGATTGCTCGGCTGAGCAAGTTTGACACCTCGCCCGGCCTGCAGGTCGGCAGAAACCATAATCATCCGATTACCGCTGACGTCATAGTAGAGTACTCGGAAGAGACGAACGATTACACGGTTCGGCTGGCAGAAGACGGCCTGCCCCGGCTGCGGGTAAACGATTACTACCTCAAAATGGCCGGCGGCAACAAGGTCGCAGACAAGGCGAAACAGTTCCTGCAGAACAATATCCGCTCGGCACAGTGGATAATCGACGCGATACAGCAGCGGAAAAACACGCTGCTCAAGGTGACCCGCTCGATTGTCAGCCGGCAGAGGGAATTTTTCGACAAGGGTCAGCTCTATTTGAAACCATTGCCGATGTCGAAGGTCGCCGAGGACGTCAGTGTGCACCTTGCCACCGTCTCGCGCGCGGTCGCAGGCAAATACGTGCAGTGCGAATGGGGTATTTTGCCTTTGAGGAAGTTTTTCAGCGGCGGCATCGAGGACACGCAGGGCAACGAGAAAAGCTGGGAGGCAATCAGGGCCAAACTGCAGAAAATAATCGACGCGGAGGACAAATCGAAACCCCTCAGCGACGACCAGATTAAAGCCAAACTGACCGAGGCGGGCATCACGGGCCTTGCCCGGCGAACAATCGCAAAATACCGGGGGCTTCTCAAAATCCCACCCGCCCGCCTGCGCAAAAAATACTAAAAAAAAGCTTTTAACCGGTCTGAACGTTTTGTATGCTATGTGAGTATATAATCACATAGTAACTTATCTGGAGAATAGATATGCCGGATTCAAGAAGACGACTGCTGTTTCAAAAACAGGCCCAGATTGCACAGGCAATCGGGCATCCTTTACGCCTTGAAATCATTGACTTCCTGAAAAACGGAGAGCAATGCGTCTGCGATATTGCCGAGCAAATTGGCGCGGAGCGTTCAAATGTATCGCGGCACTTGTCGGTAATGGTTGCAGCTGGTGTGCTGGAACACCGCAAGGAAGGTTTGAAGGTCATCTATCGGCTTAAATGTCCCTGCATCCTCGATTTCTTTTCCTGTATGACGGGCGTGCTCAAACAACGGGTTAAGGATGACAAAGAGATATTGGAAGTTCTTTAGGGCATAGGGGCAATGAGGATTCTGAAATGGACATTTCTTCTGACAGCTGCGCTGCTGTTGTGGGGACTGATTTACTGGAACCTGTCGGCTTTCGGGCAATGGTTTACGTTTTCGCTTTTGAAAATGCCGGAAGGCGGGCATTTAAGTTCATCGATTGAATTTTTTGTTTTCGAGACGCCAAAAGTATTGATGCTGCTGGTGCTTATTGTATTCGGGATAGGGATTATCAGGTCGTTTTTCACGCCTGAAAAGACAAGAAAAATTCTGAGCGGGAAAAGCGAAACAGTAGGGAATATATTGGCTGCGCTTCTTGGGGTAGTTACACCTTTTTGTTCGTGTTCGGCTGTGCCGTTGTTCGTGGGGTTTGTGACGGCGGGTGTGCCTATTGGTGTGACGTTTTCGTTTTTGATTTCAGCGCCGATGATAAACGAGATTGCGCTGGTGCTGCTTTTCGGGATGTTCGGCTGGAAAGTCGCGGGGCTTTATATGGGGGTTGGTTTGTTAATCGCCATAATCGCGGGGTGGATTCTCGGCAGGTTGCGAATGGAAAAACATATAGAACCATGGGTTTTTCAGGCCAAAATGGGCGATGTTGTTCCGGAGAACGCGATGAACTGGGAGGGGAGAATTCGCTATGGCTTAAACGCAGTCAGGGACATTGTTTCAAAGGTGTGGATTTATGTAATCCTGGGAATAGCAGTTGGGGCGGGCATTCACGGATACGTGCCACAGGATTTTCTTGCGTCATTTATGGGTAAAGGGGCGTGGTGGTCCGTGCCGGCCGCGGTGCTTTTGGGTGTTCCGATGTATTCTAATGCGGCGGGGATAATACCCATTGTAAAGGCGCTGCTTGAGAAAGGTGCCGCTCTGGGGACGGTTCTGGCGTTTATGATGGCGGTAATTGGGTTGTCGCTGCCGGAGGCGATTATCCTGCGGAATATATTGAAGCCGAAACTTGTCTTTGCATTTTTCGGCATAGTCGCCGCGGGGATTATCATTATCGGTTATCTTTTTAATATCGTGCTGTAAGGATTTGAGGGATGAAAAAAATACAGATTCTTGGGACCGGCTGTCCAAAGTGCAAGGCAATGGCGCAAAACGCTGAGGCAGCCGCTAAGGAACTTGGTTTGGAATACACACTGGAAAAAGTGACGGATATAAAAGAGATTATGAAATTCGGAGTTATGGCAACACCTGCACTGGTAATAAACGGACAGGTCAAAACGGCGGGCAAACTGCTGAACATACAGGAGATTAAGGAGATGCTGAAACTATGAATAAAGCCGCAAAGTTGTTGCCAAAGGCAGGGAAATGATTGTCGGATGAGGTAAAGCAGTTTCCGAATGAGCAGCTTGCAAATTAAAATTTTAATGTTGTGCCCTTGTAGCGGCGATGGCCCCTCTAATCCGTTGGTGCTGCTTGCGATGTTTGCAGGGACATGGCTTTTGTTTAACTGGCTAAAGGCGTTAATAAAATCTAAAGGAGTTTCATTTATGAATAAGGCAATGAAAATTGTAATTGTTGTTGCTCTGGTTGCGCTTGTGGGCACAGTTTTCGCTTTAAAACAAAAAAACAGAGGTTCAGCTTCTGAACCTGTTGCAGCGGCAAGTTCAGACCCGGCAACGACTACGGAAAGCAAACCACAGAATCTTGAAAATACTACAACTGCCAAGTTGCCCCGGCTTGTGGATTTAGGGGCGACTAAATGCATTCCATGCAAGATGATGGCTCCGATACTTGAGGGTTTAAAAAAGGAATATAAAGGTCGGCTCGAAGTGGTTTTTGTCGATGTCTGGGAAAATCCGGATGAGGCAAAAAAATCCGCAATTCGAGTAATACCGACACAGCTTTTTTATGACGCTTCAGGCAAAGAACTTTATCGTCACGAAGGATTCTTCTCAAAAGAAGACATCCTTGGTAAATGGAAAGAATTAGGAGTTGACCTGAGCAGCCCAAAATGATTGAGCGGATTTTTACAAGTTTGACACAGGCGGTTGAGGGCACGACAGTAATAGCGGTCGCAGCGTCATTCGTCTGGGGAATATTGAGCATACTGCTTAGTCCCTGTCATCTGGCGAGCATTCCGCTGATTGTGGGGTTTGTTGACAGGCAGGGCCAAATCAGCACAAAAAGGGCGTTTGCGATTTCGACGGTATTTGCAGCCGGTATCCTAGCGACCATATCCCTTATCGGGCTTCTGACGGCAACAGCAGGCAAAATTTTGGGTGATGTTGGGCCTTATGGAAACTACTTTGTGGCCGGGATATTTTTTGTGGTCGGTTTGTATCTGATGGAAGTAATCTCAATGCCGTGGTCAGCTCCCGGACAGATAAGCATCCAAAAAAGAGGAGTGTGGGCGGCGTTGATTCTTGGGCTTATATTCGGCATAGCAGTTGGGCCGTGCACGTTTGCGTATATGGCGCCGATACTTGGGGTGGCATTCAAAGTGGCACAAACGAATTTGATGTACGGGGCGGCGCTATTGATTATTTATGGGTTAGGCCATTGCTCCGTGATTGTATTCGCAGGGACATTTACGGAGGTAGTCCAGCAGTATATGAACTGGAATGAGCGTTCAAGGGGTGCGATTATTTTAAGAAGAATATGCGGAGTCCTCGTTATTTTTGGAGGACTTTACCTGATTTATACAGCGAAGTAGATATTAAGGAAGCATGGATGAAAAGCGGCATTGCAAAGCAATTATCTTTTTTGGACAGGTATTTGACCCTGTGGATTTTTATGGCGATGGGCATCGGCGTCGCATCGGGCTATTTTTATCCTTCGATAGTGAATTTCTGGAACGCTTTTCAATACGGCACAACTAATGTCCCCATTGCCATAGGTTTGATTCTGATGATGTACCCGCCTTTGGCGAAGGTGAAATATGAGGAACTGGGCGGGGTCTTTCGCAATTATAAGATATTGGGTCTGTCGCTGATTCAAAACTGGGTAATAGGTCCGATTTTGATGTTTATTCTTGCGATAGTGTTTTTGAGGGGCTATCCGGAATATATGGTCGGCTTGATTATCATCGGGCTTGCCAGATGTATCGCAATGGTCATCGTCTGGAACGACCTCGCCAAAGGTGATACGGAGTATGTTGCCGGACTTGTGGCGTTTAATTCCATTTTCCAGGTATTGTTCTTTTCCGTTTACGCGTACATATTCGTAACCGTTCTGCCGCCGGTCTTCGGATTGACCGGCAGCACTGTCAACGTGTCTATTTCCCAGATTGCCAAAAGTGTTTTCGTTTATCTGGGAATACCATTCATAGCCGGCATTGTTACGAGGTTTAGTTTAATAAAGGTTAAAAGCAGGGACTGGTATCAAAACAAATTCATTCCCAGAATCAGCCCCATCACATTGATTGCTCTTCTTTTTACGATTGTGGTGATGTTCAGCTTGAAGGGGCAGTTTATAGTTTCGCTGCCGATGGATGTGCTTCGCATCGCCGTGCCGCTGCTGATTTATTTTGTGGCGATGTTTTTTATTACCTTTTTCATCAGCGCCAAAGCCGGCGCCAATTATGCCCAGTCAGCCACTTTGTCTTTTACGGCCGCCAGTAATAATTTCGAGCTGGCTATCGCCGTGACAGTAACGGTATTTGGCATTAATTCTGGTCAGGCCTTCGCGGCTGTCATTGGGCCGCTCATCGAGGTTCCGGTTATGCTTCTGCTTGTAAAAGTATGCCTCAATCAATTAAAAGGCAAGCTATGCCGGGTCGAAAACCAAAACTGAAAATCCTGTTTCTATGCACGGGCAATTCCTGCTGAAGCCGGCAATTGACAGACATCGCCAAATAATCAATAATCAATCTCGCTGGCCGAAGTGGCGGAACTGGCAGACGCGCAGGATTCAAAATCCTGTCTTGGCAACAAGGTGAGGGTTCGACTCCCTCCTTCGGCATTGTTCGTTACTCGTCGCTCGTATCTCTATGGAGCTTTTTCAATTTCGTCCGTTTTAATGAAACAGCCAGGTAAAATACAATTTTCACCAAGTCCGTGGGTAAAAGCAATTTTGATTTGCGCCGGATTTGCAGCAATGTACCTGCTGATTGCCGGCAGCAGCACGCTATGGGACCGTGATGAGCCGAGATACGCCAGAGCCACGGTTGAGATGATAGAGTCAGGCAATTATCTTGTGCCGACTTTCAACGGCGAGGTCTGGTTTGATAAACCGATTCTGCTTTATTGGTTAATGTCGGTTCCTGTGCGGCTGTTTGGGCCAAGTGAAGTTGCCTGTCGATTCTTCGGAGTAGCAGGGACGGCAGTCACTGTCCTCCTGACATTTTTCATAGGCAAGAAACTGTTCGACGCAAAGGCAGGACTATGGGCGGAGGCGATTTTAGCTACGACACTGCTTATGATGTTTGTGGGTAGTTCCGCGATAGTGGATGGGGTGGCAATGCCGTTTATTGTGGGCGCAATGGCAATCTTTGTCAGTCGGGCCGGCAGCCCAGTTAAAATTATTGAAATCATAGCTTGTGGGGCATTGATGGGGCTTGGGATGCTGGCAAAAGGACCGATAGGGCTGCTGCCGGCGCCGGTGATTGTGGTTATGCTCTGGTTCGCTCGCAGCAACCGCGCTGAACTGATTCGCAATCTTGCGTGGGTCGTACTGGCTGTAATTATGGCCATCGTGATTTTTCTCGTCTGGGCGATTCCAGCCGACAAAGCAACGAACGGAGAATTATTGCGGACATTTTTAGGACATCACGTTTTTGCGCGGGCGTTTTCGCCGATGGAGGGCCACGGCGGGCATTTCCTTTTATATTTACCCTACTATCCCGCAATAATAATCGCAGGTTTTTTCCCGTGGGTGGTATTTCTCCCCGGCGCATTTTCAGCAATCGTCGGAAAAAGAATCGGTGCGACAAAGGCACGGAATACACTGCTAAGCTGGGTCGGTGTAACGGTTATCCTGATGACACTGGCCGCGACGAAACTGCCACACTATATACTTTTTGCCTGGCCCGCGATGGCGGTAATGACCGGAGGGACAATCGCTGCCGCAGGAAAAAATTCTTTGAACAAGCGGGATAGAATTTGGCTTCGCGGCGGAGTGTGGTTTTTGATTCCGGTCGGATTGGGCCTTGCATCCGGGCTGATTGCATCGGGTTATGCGTTAAAGATGAACTCGCTTAAATTGCCGGGATTGCTTTGTGGTTTGGTAATACTGGCAATGTTGGCAATGAGCGTCAGATTGCAGATTCGAGAAAGGTTTGTCAGCAGCGCAAAGGTTATCCTGGCGGGAATCATTATCCTTCTTATACCATTATTATTTGGATTGCTGCCTGCGATTGAGCAGATTAAAATAAGTCCTGCTCTTGCAAAAACAGTAAGAGAGAAAACGAACAAAGACATACCGGTGGCAATGTATAAATACGCCGAGCCGACGCTGAATTTTTATATCGGAAGAAAGATTACGCATTTACGCAAAGAAGACGAGGTTGTTGAGTGGCTTAACAATTCAGTGGAGCGGGTGCTGATTATTCCGAGAAATGATTTCGAGGTTATCAGGCAAAAATCAGGCAATGTTGACTTCGAAGAGATAGCGTCAAAAGAAGGGATAAACTATTCCAAGGGCAGGGAAATCGAGGTTGTTGCATTATTAGTCAAGACACAAAACAAGCGGTAACCGCTGAAACCGGAAAAACAAACCGGGGAACGGTTGTACTACTTTTGCTTACAGGCCTTCTGCTGGCCGCGGCAGCAGTTTGCTTTTTTGTTGTGGATGAGCGAGTGTTCTCATATCTGCGAGAAAATCCACAGAAGTGGGACAGGGCCCTCTGGGCTCAGGCGTTAAAACAGTTAGGTAGGGGTTACCCCTTAATCTGGCTTCTGCTGGTGTGGGTGTGGCTTACGGGAAAGCACAAGACGGTAATTGTGTGCCTGCTGTCGCTATTGATAACATTAGCCGCGGTAACAGTAATAAAAGAGACGGTCAGGAGACCCAGGCCAAGGGACGTTATAACCGCGGAAACAAAAATCGGGGACAAGAAAGATATTTTTAAAAGCTGGTCGTTTCCATCCGGTGACATAGCGAGCGTATTCGCGGCAGGAGCGGTTCTGGCGTTTGCGGTGAGATGGCCTGTTGCAATTCTTTTTGCCGTCTGCTGCAGCGGAGTCGCTATTTTGCGAGTCGTGGTGCTCGCGCACTATCCTTCAGACGCGCTGGGAGGGGCAGCGACCGGAATTTTATCCGGGTGGTTGGCAATCAGTATAAGAAACCGATACCCTGGAATCGAAAACATTTTCAAGGGACGGGAGAGGATGCTTTCTTTCATAGGGGCCATCATTGTTCTTATATTAATATGGCGACTACAAGGCCTTGATAAGCTGATTATACTGCTGGAGTTTTATGCGCCTGTTGTGCTGGTGATTGCCGTCGCCAGCCGGCTCCGTGAGCTACAGCGAGATTAAGGGCGAATATGGCATATATTGATGAAATGAAAAAGCAGGGGAACTGGCTTTTCAGGTGGAGAAGTTTTCTCCCGCTGATAATCATGCTGCTTTTCCCCATAGGTCTGCGGCATTCCACTTACTTTATGGGCAGCATTTTGCTGGATCGGCTGTGGGAGCTTTCCTGCTTCACAATCTCACTGGCCGGCCTTGCGATAAGAATATACACCGTCGGATATGTGCCCGCGGGAACATCAGGAAGAACAACAAGCAACCCCAAGGCCGAGGAACTGAATACGACGGGGATGTATTCCATCGTCAGACACCCTCTTTATCTCGGCAACTGCGTAATATGGGCCGGAATCGCTGTGCTTCCTCGTTCCACATTGCTGATGGTGGCCTGTGTTCTCGCATTTTGTCTCTATTACGAAAGGATAATTGTCGCGGAGGAAGCATTCCTTTCGGAAAAATTCGGATTGGCTTTTGCACAATGGGCCGAAAAGGTGCCGGTTATGATTCCAAAAATCAAGCTATGGATCAGGCCGGCCCGGTCTTTTTCGTGGCAGGCGGTCCTTGAACGTGAATATCCGGGATTCTTCGCCATCACGGCTTCATTTGCCCTCATCGATGCGCTCATCGACTGGTTTCGTGACGCCGAGTGGGAACTTGACTGGTTGTGGGTCGTTATATTTTGCATAGGTTTGCTGGTTTTTGTGGTGTCCCTAACTCTCAAGAAGCTTGGAATAACGAAACCTTGTCAAAATCCGCCTTATCAAATAAAAACCGCGCAAACATAGTAGCCAAGGCATACATATGAGGAAACCGTTTATAACCAGGATTGCCAATTCGCGTGTGGCCGCGTCGAGAGTTATGGGCGCTCTTATAGTATTACTGGCACTTTTCGCGTCGCATTCCTTCGGCGAAGATACTTTCATCAATATGTTCTTAAAGGCATTTGGCCTGTTTTTGCTCACCGTCTGCAGTATGGGGCGGCTGTGGGCGCTTGTTTACATCAGCGGATACAAATCGCGAGAGATTATCACAGACGGCCCTTATTCGATAGTACGCCATCCGCTGTATTTATTCAGCTTTCTAGGCGCCATCGGAATTGGCATGGCTTCGGAAAACGTGCTGATAATGGCAATATTACTTATTTTTTATTTGTTCTACTATCCTTTCACAATTCTTGCCGAGGAACATAAACTCACAGAGATGTTCGGACAGACATACATTGACTATGCAAAACGCACCCCGCGATTCCTGCCTAAATTTTCCCTGTACAAAAAACCTGGACCGTATCAAATCAACGCGGACACCTTCGTTCGAGGTCTCGCCGGGGGAATGTGGTTCGTCTGGGTATACATCCTTTTTGACTTCATCGAGATGCTGCAAAAGATGGGCCTTATCCCCGTGCTGCTGCGGGTGCCGTAGCCCGGCGCAATGTCAAAAGCGCGACGCGATTACCAACACCCCCTTCACTTGGCAACAAACGGCGAGAGTTCGCGGAGGCGGGCGATAATGGGCGGGATTTTTTCGATTGTATAATCAACTTCCTCTTCGGTGTTGTATCGGCTTAAGCTGAAACGAATTGAGCCGTGAGCGGCGGTAAAGGGGACACCCATAGCGCGGAGGACGTGACTGGGTTCGAGCGAGCCGGACGTGCAGGCCGAACCGCTGCTGGCGCAGATGCCGAATTTATCGAGCATAAGCAGAATCGCCTCGCCCTCTATGAATTCGAAGCTGATATTGCTGGTATTGGTCAGACGATTCTCGGTGTCGCCGTTAACCATACAGTTGGGGCACTTTTTGAGAATCGACTTTTCGAGCTTGTCGCGAAGGTATTTGACCCTGCTATTTTCCTCTTTCATATTTTTCGCCGCCAGCTCACAGGCCTTTCCGAGGCCGATAATGCCGGGGACATTTTCGGTACCGGCCCTTCGGCCGCCTTCCTGATGCCCGCCCAGCATAAATGGCGCGAGCCGGGTCCCCTTCTTTACATAGAGCACTCCCACTCCCTTGGGCGCATGCAGCTTATGGCCTGACAAACTCAAAAGGTCGATACTGCTTTTCGAAAGGTTGATTGGAATTTTCCCGACGGCCTGAACGGCGTCGGTATGAAAGACAATTCCTTTGGCCGTCACCATCTCGGCGATTTGTTCAACGGGGAATACCACGCCTGTCTCGTTGTTGGCGAACATTATCGTGACAAGAGCGGTATTGTCGTCGAGAAGCGATTCCAACTGCGCGATATCGAGCCGGCCTTTCCTGTCAACCGGTATCTCCGCGACGGTAAATCCATGGCTGTCGAGGTCACGACAGACGCTTAGCACAGCGGGGTGTTCGACACGTGTGGTTATGACCTTGCGTTTGTTGGGGTAAGCGGCCAGCGTCCCCTTTATGGCGGTGTTATCGCTTTCGGTGCCGCAGCCGGTGAATATGATTTCAGACGGGTCGCAGCCGAGAAGCGAGGCAGTTTTTTCGCGCGCCTCGCGGATTTTAATGCCCACCTGCCCGCCGAAGGTGTGCATACTCGAAGGATTGCCGTAAAGCTCGCAAAAATACGGCTTGATTTCCTCGAAGACCTCTTCAGCAACTTTGGTGGTAGCGTTGTTGTCGAAATACACCGTTCTCATCGCTTATCTCCCCTGCTCGTCGGTTGCCTCTTTTGCCTCCTCGACGCAGAGCGTGTCGCTGACGAACTCTCTGAGTTTCGCCTCGACGAGGTCTTTCATTGTGATATTCGCCAGCGCGCACTGCGCGCACATCCCGCGCAGCGCTACAATGACTTTGTCACCGTCAACGTCAATCAGCTCGATATTGCCGCCGTCTGCCCGCAGGGCGGGGCGAATCTGCTCATTGATTGTCTGCTGAATAAGCTGAATCTTCTGGATATTGGTCAGCTTTTGCCCTTTTTGCGGTGGAGCCATAGTCATCACCTTTGCCTTTTCACCCTGGACGCGTTCGATGATTTTCTCAATTTCGCCTTTGCAGCCGCCGCAGCCGCCGCCCGCCTTGCAGTAATTGGTCACCCGCTCAACCGTGGTGAGGTCGTTTTCCCGTATGACCCTTTCGATTTCCTTTTCGGTAACACCGAAGCACGTGCACACCACCCTGCCTTCAAGCTCGTGTTTATTTCTGCCGCCGGTGCGGTAGTTATCTATCGCCGCCTCAAGCGCCTCTCTGCCCATAACCGAGCAGTGCATTTTCTGCTCAGGCAAACCGCCGAGGTAATCAGCGATATCCTTGTTCGTCACCTTCGCCGCCTCCGCCAACGTCAATCCTTTAATCATCTCAGTCAGGACCGAGGAGGTGGCTATCGCGCTTGCGCAGCCGAAGGTCTTGAATTTGGCTTCCTTGATTCTGCCTTTGTCATCGAGCTTGAACGTCAGCTTGAGCGCATCACCGCACGCTAATGACCCGACCTCACCTACGCCGTCGGCGTCTTCAATCTCTCCGACGTTGCGAGGATTGAAAAAGTGGTCTCTAACTTTATCTGTGTACTCCCACATAATTCCTACCTTTAACTTGCCTTGAGCGCCTGCTCAAAGTCAGCAATTATATCATCAATATGTTCCGTGCCAACCGAAACGCGAATGTAATCCGGCGTTACGCCCGCCGCAAGCTGTTCTTGTTCGTTCAACTGCTGATGCGTGGTGCTGGCGGGATGTATCACGAGTGTCTTGCTGTCGCCGATATTGGCAAGGTGACTGGCCAGCTCGACACTGTTGATGAACTTGATACCCGCCTCCTTGCCGCCCTTGATGCCGAAGCCCAGAATAGCCCCCTGTCCTGCCGGCATATATTTCTTCGCCAGCTTATAATCCGGATGAGACGGCAAACCGGGATAGTTCACCCAGCTTACCGCTTTGTGCGCTTCGAGCCATTGCGCAAGCTTGAGGGCGTTTTCACTGTGTCTCGGCATACGCAAATGCAGCGTCTCGATTCCCTGCAGAAACAGAAACGCGTTGAACGGCGACATACACGACCCCATATCCCTCAGGAACTGCACCCTCGCCTTGAGGATATACGCCAGATTGCCGAAGTTTTCGACGTATTTGACGCCGTGATAGCTCGGGTCCGGCTCGGTAAGCTCAGGGTATCTTCCATTTGTCCAGTCAAACTTACCCGAATCGACAATCGCCCCGCCGATGCTGGTGCCGTGACCGCCGATGAACTTGGTGCAGCTGTGAACAACAATATCGATACCGTGTTCTATCGGTCTGAACAATATAGGCGTCATAACGGTATTGTCGCATATCACCGGCATATCGTGTTTGTGAGCAACGTCGGCTATCTTCTCATAATCTAAAATGTCGTTCTTCGGATTGCCTACGCTTTCGATGTAAACCAGCCGGGTGTTTTTCTTAATCGCTTTGGCGAAATTGTCGGGCTTCCGGGGGTCAACAAAAGTCACCTCGATACCTAATTTGCGAAACGTCTGGCCAAACAGCGTGACCGTTCCGCCATACAGAGAGTTCGACGATACGATATGGCCTCCCGCGCCGCAGATGTTGAAGATGCTTACGTAAATTGCCGATTGCCCGGAACTCAGCGCCAGCCCGCCCACACCCCCTTCCATCGCGGCCAAACGTTTCTCCAGCACGTCGGTCGTCGGATTCATCAGCCGGGTATAGATGTTGCCGAATTCTTTCAGCGCAAACAGGTCCGCCGCGTGGGAGCTGTCCTTGAAGACGTAACTTGACGTCTGGTAAATCGGCACCGCCCTGCTGCGAGTGTCCGAATCCACCTGCTGGCCCGCGTGCAGCGCCAATGTCTCCAAATGATACCTTTTTTCATTATTCATATTTTCAAGCCCTTTTTATTTCGCGGGCAAAACCGCCACCATCCTGTCGAGCGCGTTTTTCGCCCGCGTCCTTATCTCATCCGGCACAGTTACCTCGTATTGCATATCCTCAAGCGACCACAGCACCTTCTCCAGCGTAATTCGCTTCATATTCGGGCAAACCGCCCTTTCGCTGGCCGGGTAAAACTCTTTGCCGGGATTTTCTTTTTTCAGCGTATGAATTATTCCCGTCTCCGTGGCAATAATAAATTTCCGGGCTTCGCTTTGTTTAGCGAACTTGAGCATTTGTCCCGTGCTGAGTACCCGGTCGCTGAGCGCCTTCACCGGCTCGGTGCATTCCGGATGCGCCATCACAACCGCATCCGGGTAAGCCGACTTCGCTTTGGTTATGTCATCCTCGGTAATCGCCGCGTGCGTTACGCAGTAACCGGGCCACAAAATCATTTCTCGCCCCGTCTTCTCGCTGACGAACCGCCCCAAATGCTGGTCGGGAACAAAAATAATCTCTTTGCCCTTCGGCAAACTTCCGACAATCTCAACCGCGTTGGCGCTCGTGCAGCAATAATCGCTCTCCGCCTTCACCGCGGCGGAGCTGTTCACATAGCAGACCACCAAGGCGCGGGGGTGCTTGCGCTTCAGCTCTATCACCTGCTCGGCTGTTATCATATCCGCGAGCGGACAGCCCGCGTGTTTATCCGGCAAAAGCACGGTTTTCCCAGGCGACAAAATCGCGGCCGTTTCCGCCATAAACCTGACGCCGCAGAAAACTATCACGTCCGCGTCCGTCCCCGCCGCCTTTACGCTTAACGCCAGAGAATCACCCGTGAAATCAGCGATGTCCTGCACCTCGCCGGACTGATAATTATGCGCGAGGATGACGGCGTTTCGCTCGGCTTTGAGTTGTCTGATTTTATCCGTCAACTGCGTGCTCATTTGCCGCTCACTTTTTTCCCTGGCTGGTGACTTTTATATACAAGCTCGGCATTCGGCGTCGCAACGGTAACGCCCGGCGGCACGGATTCCTTAATCCAGACATTGCCCCCTATGACCGCCCCCTTGCCGATTGTCACGTCGCCCAGTATCGTCGCCTCGGCGTAAATCGTGACGTTGTCCTCAATCGTCGGGTGGCGCTTGCCGCCCTTTATAATCCTGCCACGCTCGTCCTTTCGAAAACTAAGCGCCCCCAGCGTTGTCCCCTGATAGATTTTCACGTTGTCGCCTATGATGCTCGTCTCGCCTATCACTACGCCTGTGCCGTGGTCGATGAAAAAGTTTCTGCCGATTCTGGCGCCGGGATGGATGTCGATTCCGGTCCTGGCGTGCGCACATTCCGCCATAATTCGGGGTATCAGCGGCACCTCTTTGAGATAAAGTTCGTGGGCAATACGATATGTCGCAATCGCTATTATGCAGGGATAGCTTATGACAATCTCTTCCGGAGATTTTGCCGCCGGGTCGCCGTCGAATGCGGCCTTAACGTCACCCTTGAGCATTTCCCGAATCCTCGGCAGTTGAGTCAAAAGATGAACGGTCGCGTCTTCCGCCATTTTGCGACAGCCGCCCGTGCTGCAACTCTCCATTCTGCAGCGGTATTTCATCGCCCGCTCTATCTGGGTGGACAGCTCCGTATAAATGTGGCATAGGATGTCTATGACCACAAAATTTATATTGGCCTTCGTAATCGCCCTTTTGCCGGTGTAGCCGGGGAAAAGCACCTCAAAAAGCAGGTCCAGAATTTCCAATATCTTGTCCCGCACCGGCAGGTTGGTCGCGTCGATGAAATTTATCCCCAAATCGCCCTGATAGGTGGCGATAATTTCAGCAACCAGCCCCTCGAGCCGTTTGTCCGTCAATTCTCCTTTGGCCATTACAGTATTCTCCTACACGGTTGTCTCGAACAGTTCGGTTGAGATATATCTTTCGCCTGTGTCGGGCAGAATCACAACTATAGTTTTACCTCCGTTTTCAGGGCGTTGCGAAACCTGTATCGCCGCCCACGTCGCCGCACCGGAGCTTATCCCGGCCAGTATCCCCTCCCTGGACGCTAATTGCCGGGCTGTCTCCATTGCGTCCTTATTCGAGACCTGAATTATCTCGTCGATTATACCCCGGTTCAGCACGTCCGGCACGAACCCCGGGCCGATTCCCTGAATTTTGTGCGGCCCCGCTTTGCCGCCCGAAAGCACCGGCGAATCCTTCGGCTCAACCGCCACCACCCTTATATTTTTATTATGTTTCTTGAGCACCTCGCCGCAGCCGGTTATTGTCCCGCCTGTCCCCACACCCGCAACGAAAATATCTATCTTGCCGTCGGTATCCACCCAAATCTCCCTCGCCGTCGTCTCACGGTGAACCGCGGGATTGGCGGGGTTTTTGAACTGTTGCGGCATAAAGGCGCCCGGCGTATCAGCAAGAAGTTTTTCGGCCATCTTCACCGCCCCGCTCATCCCCTCGGCAGCAGACGTCAAAACGAGCTTGGCTCCAAACATCGTGAGTATCCTGCGTCTCTCTATGCTCATCGACTCCGGCATCGTCAATATCAACTGATATCCCTTCGCCGCGCATACAAAAGCAAGGCCGATACCCGTGTTGCCGCTGGTCGGCTCAATGATGACCGTTCCGGGCTTAATCAGGCCCCTCTCTTCTGCGTCATCTATCATCGCTAACGCAATCCTGTCCTTCACGCTGCCGCAGGGATTCCGTGATTCCAGCTTGGCAAGAATCGTCGCCTTGTTGGAACCAAGCTTGTTAATCCGAATAAGCGGCGTAAAACCAATCGCAGCCGTGATGTCATCAAATATCGCACTCATAGTAAGCCCCAATCCTATATCTGATAATCCGTTCGGTCCTTTTTAGCATCGTCAATCGCATCCTGCAACGTCGTTGATTTCAGAACCTTCCTTATCGCCTGATGCACCTCACTCCACACCTGTCTGGCTATACAGTCCCCGGCCCGTGAGCAATACTTCTCATTTGTCACACATTCAACGGTCGCCACAGGCCCTTCAAAGATATCGAACACTTCACTAAGCTTAACCTTATCCGGCGGACGTGTCAGCACGTATCCGCCCTTGACGCCGCGCTGGCTCCTGATAAGCCCTGCCGATTTCATCGCCGCCATCAATTGCTCGAGATACTTTGCCGAAATATCCTGCCGCTGGGCAATCACCCTCGTCTGAAGCGGCCCTTTGCCGTAATTATCCGCCAAATCCAGTATTGCCCGCACCGCATACCTTGTTCGGGTTGATAACTTCATAATCAATTCTCCGTTATTCCTACTACCTTAGTAGTATATTATACGAGAATTATAGGCCTTGGCATTAAAAAAATTTTAAAAATTCTTGAAAAAAGCGGTTGACATCTGTTTTTGAGTATGATAAAATCCCATTATAGTAATAGGAATAGTAGGATATACCTTACTAACGTGCTGATAGAAAAGAAACTATTATGAGTGAAAGAAAGAGCGGTAATAATCAGGTGGCAAACGACGCTATCGTCAGAGACATCCGAAACGCGATTGCCGACCTCGACTACGGAACCGTCACGATTAAGGTGCATAACGCCAAAATCGTGCAAATCGAGATAACCCAAAAGAAACGCTTTGATGATGGCGGATTGGTTGAGAAAGGAGGTGGAATTTAGCACAGGCAGTGTTTCCGGCCAAGCGGTCACTCCGCACCGGTTGACTTAGCGTAGCGATTTGGATAAAAAAACTTATCACACTGCGGGAACAACCAGACATCTGGAAAAATCCTGCCCGATAAAAGGAGATTTTCAGATGAAGAAGTTGATTGTAAGCAGTTTGGTTGTTCTATCAATCGTTTTTGTGAATACGGGCGTTTACGCTGGTGTCCCACTGAACAATCTTGAAGGAGTGGGCGGTGTTGCATTTAACCCACTGGCGTATCCGGCGGGAACAAGTTTTGAACAGAACGATTCTCCCCTTGCCGGCATCCTCAGCAAGCCCCAGCTCGGCGCCTGGTACGTCCATCTTGGAGATACGAAAATTGACTGGTCAACAATAGGCGTGGCGGAAACATTTTTTAATCGCTTAGAGCTTTCATACGGCCACGAAACCATCGGGTGGTCACAGCACGACACCATATACAAAAACAACTTGGGCCTTAAACTGCTTCTGCTTCAGGAAGGCGATATTCTTCCCGCTCTTTCCTTTGGAACGATTTTTAAACAAACCACTTTCGACGTACCTGGGCTGGATAAATCGGGCGCCGACTTTTATCTTGTCGCGACCAAGCTCATTAAGCAGCTGCCCAAGCCGGTCTTGTTATCAGGAGGCGTACTCTCCACCAAGAGCCGGACCACCGGCGTCCTCGGGTTTGATGATGACAGAAAAGAGGTGCTCTTCGGGAACATTGACGTTATTCCGCTGGAAAACATCGCTGCGGGCTTCGAATACAGACAGGGAGCACATTATGACGACTGGAAGGACGCGAGCTACTGGGACGCCCACGTCGCGTGGTTTGTGAACAAAAGCCTGACTCTGGTTGGAGCGTATGTGAACGCAGGTGACCACGACTCGACTTCCAAAGTCGGTCTCGGCGACGGCGTCGTATTCAGCGTTCAGTACCAGTTCTAAATAAAAAAACTCATATTGTAACGAAAGGAGTGTATTAAATGAGCAAAATTGACCAGAAACTGAAATCGGAATCGATACTGCTTCACGGAGGACAGGAGCCCGACCCGACAACGGGCTCCCGCGCCGTGCCAATTTACCAGACGACCTCGTACCAGTTCAAAAACACTGAACACGCGGCCAACCTGTTCGGGCTTAGAGAGTTCGGCAATATCTACACCAGGATTATGAATCCTACCAATGACGTACTTGAGAAGCGTATAGCCCTGCTCGATGGCGGAGTTGGTGCGCTGGCGGTTTCCAGCGGCCAGGCAGCCACCACCCTGGCGATTCTGAACATCGCGCAGGCCGGCGATGAAATCGTATCTGCCGATAACCTTTACGGCGGGACTTACAACCTGTTTCACTACACACTGCCGAAATTCGGGGTAAACGTCAAATTCGTAAAATCGAACGACTTGGCCGCGTTTCAAAAGGCCATTACCCCGCACACAAAGGCGATCTACGCCGAATCGATAGGCAACCCGAAATTGGACGTGGCAGATTTGGAGGGCATCTCCAGAGTAGCCCACAAAAACGGTATTCCTTTTATTCTGGACAACACCGTTTCGCCATACCTGCTTCGGCCGTTTGATTTCGGAGTTGACATCATTGTGTATTCGGCAACGAAGTTTATCGGCGGGCACGGAACGTCCATCGGCGGGCTGATTGTTGATTCCGGAAAGTTCGACTGGACAAACGGAAAATTCCCGCTGATAGCCGAGGCGGACCCGAGCTATCACGGCCTCAACTTCGTCGAGGCACTGAAGCCATTGGGCAATATCGCCTATATCATCAAGGCCCGCGTTACCCTTTTACGAGACCTCGGAACGGCCCTGTCGCCCTTCAACGCGTTTTTATTCCTTCAGGGACTGGAAACACTGCACCTGAGAATGCCCAGACATTCTGAAAATGCCCTTGCTGTGGCAAGATACCTTACCAAGCAACACAAGGTTTCCTGGGTCACCTATCCCGGACTCGATTCAAGTCCTGAAAAAGAGAGAGTGAAAAAATATCTGCCCAGAGGAGCCGGCGCAATTCTGGGATTCGGCGTTAAAGGCGGCCTCGAGGCGGGACGGAAGTTTATCGATTCGCTGGAATTGATTTCGCACCTCGCCAACGTTGGCGACGCGAAGACCCTCGCCATTCATCCGGCGACCACCACGCACCAGCAGTTATCGCCCGCCGAGCAGTTAGCTACCGGCGTGACGCCCGATTTTGTGCGATTGTCAATCGGCATCGAGCACATCGACGACATTATCGCCGACATTGAACAGGCCTTGAAAAAAGTTTAACAATCCAGGAGAAATGAAAATGAGCAAAATATTCAAAGACATTACCAAGACCATCGGCAATACGCCTTTGGTCCAACTGAACAGAATTACGGAAGGTTTGAACGCCACGGTATTGGCCAAGCTGGAGTCGTTCAATCCCCTTTCAAGCGTTAAGGACCGCATAGGAATAGCGATGATTGAAGACGCTGAAAGAAAGGGGTTGCTTGGCAGGGACTCGGTGATTATCGAGCCGACCAGCGGCAATACCGGTATCGCCCTTGCGTTCGTCGCCGCGGCCAAAGGATACCGCCTGATACTGACTATGCCCGAGACAATGAGCATCGAAAGGAGGCAGTTGCTTAAAATCTTCGGCGCGGAATTAGTGCTCACGGAAGGCCCGAAAGGAATGAAAGGGGCCATTGAAAAAGCAGACGAGCTTGCCAAAACAATTCCAAACAGCATCATTCTGCAGCAGTTCAACAACCCCGCCAATCCTGAAATACATCGCAGGACAACTGCTGAAGAGATATGGAACGATACCGACGGCAAAGTGGACATATTAGTGGCCGGCGTCGGGACGGGCGGCACTATCACCGGCGTTGCTGAAGTAATCAAGCAGCGGAAAAAAACATTCAAGGCAATCGCGGTTGAGCCGGAATCATCGCCGGTGCTGTCCGGTGGAAAACCGGGGCCCCACAAAATACAGGGCATAGGCGCCGGCTTCGTCCCCCAGGTTCTTAACAGGGCGGTAGTAGACGAGATTATTCGCGTAAAAGAAGCCGATGCAGGCAACGCCGCGAGGCAACTGGCGCGGCTCGAAGGCATACTCGTCGGCATCTCGTGCGGCGCCGCTTTGTGGGCGGCCCTGGAAGTGGCAAAACGCCCGGAAAACGCCGGCAAATTAATCGTGGTTGTGCTGCCTGACACCGGCGAGCGATACCTATCCACCTGGCTGTTCCAGGAGTCGTAGAATACGGCGGATTTATCTCAGCGGGCTGAGCGATAAACTTGACGCAGCTTCGGCTTAACAATAAGATTCGCGTATGGCAAAACAATCTCTGCCCAAACCGTCGCTGGAGCATCTTCATCGGCTGACCGATGACACAGGGCTATTTCAGCACGCCAAGTTTACTACGCCTCTTCGCAGCGAGGGCTACACGACCGACGATAACACAAGGGCTTTAATCGTCGCAACCAAATACTATGCGATATACCGCGACCCCGAGACATTGCGACTCCTGGACAGATATTTCGCCTTTGTCCTCCACTCGCAAAACAGCGATGGCACAGTCAGGAATTTTATGAACTTCGACAGGTCGTGGACGCCCAACGAGCCCACTCACGATGCCCTCGGCCGGGTGCTCTGGGCTTTCGGCTCGCTGCTGGCGCAACCGCCCTCGCCGACTTACATACCCGTAGCCAGAGAACATTTTGATATCTCCGCACCGCTTATCAGGAAACAATCCGTAAGAGGTATGTCTTATTCGATTCTGGGTCTGGCCGGCTATCTCAAACAGTGCCCCGATGCGGACGATATTCGCGAGTATACCAAGAAAGCCGCTGACGCAATTGCCTGTCCTCTGTCTTCTGCCATCCGTCCTCCGGAAGATTGGCCGTGGTTCGAGGACATACTTACATACGACAACGCGATGCTGCCCTGTGCGCTTTTCACTGCCGCAACAACGTTAAACGAAAAAAAATATCTCAAAGTCGCACAGATAACCTGTGATTTTCTCCTGGCTAATACCTTCACCGGCGACCACTTCAGTTTCATCGGCTGTCAGGGCTGGTTCCCGCGAGGAGGCCCCAAAGCGCAATTCGACCAGCAGCCCATCGAAGCGGCGGGGACAATCCTGATGTTAGACGCCGCGTATAAGGCGACGAAAGACAAAAAGTATTTGACGCTGCGACAAAAAGCATTCGCCTGGTTTATGGGCGAGAACGATTTGGGGATTCCGCTTTACGATTCTAAAAGCAAGGGCTGCGGCGACGGCCTCGGCGCCGAAGGCGTGAACTTAAACGAGGGCGCCGAAAGCACACTGAGTTTTCTGCTTGGTCTGCTGACAATGTACGAAGGTAAACGCTGATGATTGTGGCGAGCTTCAACGTCAATTCGCTCCGCGACCGTGCTTAATGCCTCAATATATCTTCTAAACCGTTAAACTTTTTCATCCAAAAACAATGTCATCTCCGATATAATAACTGGGTGACGCGATGGCTCAAAACTCCAAAATAGAATGGACTGAATGTACATGGAATCCGGTCACCGGCTGCTCAAAAATAAGCCCCGGCTGTAAACATTGCTATGCCGAGAGAATGGCATTGCGATTACAAGCTATGGGGCAACTCAACTACCGTAATGGTTTCAACGTTACTATTCATCAACACATGCTTGATTTGCCCATTAAATGGCGCAGCCCGAGGAAAATTTTTGTCAATTCAATGGGCGATATGTTTCATCGGCTCGTCCAAAATGACTTTGTGGTCAAGTGCTTTGGCGTGATGGCAAAAGCAGCACAACATCAGTTCCAGTTGCTTACCAAACGGTCATCGCGCCTTCAGCAGATGGCTTGCGACCTGCCCTGGCCGCAAAATCTGTGGGCCGGTGTTACTGTAGAAACTGCTGATTATCTGGAGCGAATCGACCATTTAAGGCAAACTCCTGCGGCTGTGAAATTCTTATCGCTCGAACCGCTTTTAGGCCCCATTCCCGATATAAACCTCGAAGGAATCGACTGGGTCATCGCAGGCGGTGAATCAGGCCCTGGCGCAAGACCGATGGACCCGAAGTGGGTTATCGATATTCGCGACCAGTGTTCCACCGCAGGTGTCCCATTTTTCTTCAAAC
>JBEKZA010000034.1:0-26064 GCA_049510335.1 Sedimentisphaerales bacterium
CGACTACATACCGGCTATAGAGCCACACATAGCGTTCGTTGAAAAAGCAAAACATTTCACTCGTATGGGGATGTATAAAGAGACCTTTGAGACGATATTGTCTGCCCATGGCAGGGAGGCAGATGTTGTTAAAGACATCCTGTGCGCGTACGTTGCTTATTCGTATTCACTTGTAGGGGAGGTGACTGACAGTCGGATGGGCATCGAAGGAATCGATAATGTGATGTCTTATGGGTTTAACTGGGCGGCGCCGAGCCTGATAATGGAAATGCTGGGCGGCGAGGGTGCCGTAACAGAGTTGCTCGACAAAAAGGGGATGGTTATCCCTGAGGCAATTAATGCGGGACTTAAATCCCGCTTCAGCATCATCAACTCCGGGAAGTATTCTGTAGCCAAATAAACTTATAAATTAACGGGTAGATTAGAGATGAAAAACGAGGCTGTTTACATTCTGGGTGGTTACCAAACGGATTTTGCCCGCAACTGGGCGAGAGAAAACAAACACATAGCCGCAATGATGCGAGAGGCATACCGCGGCAGCATCGAAGCCGCCGGCATAGAGCCGGGCGACATTAAGGCGGCATTTATCGGCAACTTCGCCGGCGAACTGTATTGCATGCAGGGCCATTTGGGAGGGTTTTTTGTCGATTTCGACCCCCGTTTTGCGGGGATGCCGACTATGCGATTTGAAGCCGCGTGTGCTTCCGGCTCCATCGCGATATTATCCGCGCTGGCGCATATTCAGGCGGGCATTTACGACCTGATATGCGTAGTCGGCGTCGAACAGATGAAAACAGTCGATCCAGCCAAAGGAGGCGATTACCTCGGTACCGCGGCATGGTATGAAAAGGAGTGCGTCGGAGTGGAATTCCCCTTCCCAAAACTGTTCGGCAAACTCGGTGACGTGTATGACGAGCGATACGGACTTGATGACAAATATCTTGCCAGAATCGCCGAGACAAACTATTCCAACGCCAAGAACAATCCCAACGCTCAGACCCGTGACTGGTTTATGAGCTTTGAACATGCCTGTGGAATCAGCAAATATAACGCACCTGTCTGCGGGAGAATCAAGGTTGCCGACTGTTCCCAGATAACAGATGGCGCAGCGTGTCTGTATCTTGCCTCTGAAGCGTACGCGGCCAAATACGCCAGGCAAAACGGCTTAAAGCTTGAAAAAATTCCGCAAATCCTTGGCTGGGGACACACCACCGCTGCGATGGAGTTTGACAGGAAGATTGCGGATTCCAAAGATAAAGAGTATGTGCTCCCGATGACTCGCAGGGCGATAACAGACGCATATCAGCGAGCAGGCCTGAAAGATTGCTGGGAACTGAATGTAATTGAGACCCATGACTGCTTCACGACATCGGAATATATGGCGATAGACCACTTTGGTCTGACTAAGCCCGGCGAGTCGTGGAAGGCAATCGAAGAGGGCGTCATTGCAATGGGCGGCAAACTGCCGATAAATCCTTCTGGAGGTCTAATCGGCTGTGGTCATCCCGTTGGTGCCACTGGTACAAGGCAACTGCTCGATGCATATAAGCAGGTTACGGGTACCGCCGGCGATTACCAGGTGCCCGGCGCCAGGAAAGCTGCGACGCTCAACATAGGCGGCAGCGCCACGACAAACGTCTGTTTCATCGTAGGGGCCAATGGCTGACCTCATACCGGGCAGTGATGACGTCAGGATTACGGTGCTGTTGCCCGAGCATGCCAGGGCTGTGGCCGAACTGCATATATCCGGCATAAAGACCGGGTTCATCAGTTCGTTAGGCACGGAATTTGTAACCGCTCTCTACGAAGCCATAGCCAAAAGCACATACGGCTATGGATTCGTGGCGGTCAGGGCCGGCAAAGTAGTAGGTTTTGCGGCGTTCGCCACAGACCTCGGCGGCTTGTATAAATCCGTAATTCTCAAGAATGGTCTTCGGTTCATCTTTCCCCTGGCGCGCAAGATGCTGTCGCCCGATGCAGTCAGGAAGGCGCTCGAAACACTGTTTTACCCGGCGAGGATAAAACGTATGGAACTGCCGTCGGCGGAACTCCTGTCGATAGTGATTGCCGAGCAGGCCAGGAACAAAGGGTTGGCTACGACGCTTATTAAAATGGGTTTTACCGAGGCGGCAAGGAGGGGGATTCAAAAATTGAAGATTATGTCCGCGCTAGACCTCAAGCCCAGTAACAAGCTCTATGAAAAGCTTGGTTTCGAATGCGTGGGCCAGATTGCCAATCATGGCGTGCTTAGCAACGTGTATGTGGCTCGGACTGACCACTTTGAGCGTCACTGATACTTTTTCGTCGTGCCCCCCCAAGACCTCCCACTTTAAGGAAGCCAAGTTTCCAGACAACAAGGAATGATATAGCAAAAACCACAGCGAACAGTATGATGGAATATGTCGCCGGAATCAGGCACATCAGAAGACCAATTAATACGTACAGGCCAGCGAGCAGATAACATACGGTAACGGTGCGATTGAGCGATATGCCCGTGTCAATCATCTGGTCGTATATATGACCGCGGTCGGAGAGGAACAAGGGTTTCTTACTCAGCAGCCGTCTCAATACGGCGGTGCCTGTGTCCACTATCGGAAGTCCGAATACGATTACAGATGCTATCCACCATCGCGGGGCTACGCGGGCAAGCAGCATCATAAGCGATGCAACGACAAAACCGAGCATCATAGAGCCGGCATCGCCCATAAAGATTTTGGCTGGATGGCGATTGAACGGGAGAAATCCACATACGCCGCCCACAAGGGCAAGGCAAACGATAACTCTGACCATATCGCCCTGCTCGCTGAAAGCGTAAGTGGAACGATGGATTGCAAGCAGCAGCATACCGATGGTGATTATTGCTGTGACACCACCACACAAACCGTCGACTCCGTCGAGCAGATTCAGCGAGTTGCTGGCGCCGAGAACAAAGAAGATAACTATCGGGATGCCAAGGGCTATCTCGGTGCCGTCCGACATCTGCCAGCCAAAACGCAAGACAATTTCACTCAGGTCCGGCCAGATGCCTGCCAGCAGAAGGGTTGTCGCGGCTAAGACCTGACCGAACAGCTTCTTTGCAGGACTGATATCAAAAATATCATCCAGGACGCCAACTAAACAGGATATAGTGGCGCCGGCGAGTATGCCAAAAAGCCATCGCATCACGTCAGGCAGGATTTGACGGCCGCGAAGGAGATAAACACCGCACAACATTCCGACGGAGAACCCGACCAACACACCAATGCCGCCCAGATAAGCGACCGGTGTCTTGTGCGTTTTGACACGGTTATCGGGTTTATCGACTATGTTAAACCGCAGAGCAATACTCTTGCACAGCCGAGTCGCGGCCAGCGCGCAGGCAAAAGATATCACCAGCACCGGCCAAAACTGAACACACCAAAAAAGAGGCCTTTTGGGTCCCAGTAAGTCATTCAACATATTCTTTGCACCGAAAACTGTTACAGCACGACAACCGTCTTCCTTATGGCGGTATTATTTTACCAATTTCACAGGGGCACGTCCAGAAAATCCTCTGGATATTATGTGATTTTGGCATATAATCTATAAATGGTTTCAGAATCAGCGGGAAGCCGCAATAAACAGCTGACCCGATGCGTCTGATACATAAGTTCATGTGTAAGAGAGGAACCAAATCGTAGATGCGTGTAATACTCTCCAGTGTTGGAAGACGAGGTTACCTCGTAAAGTATTTCAAGCAGGCCGTGGGGAACAAGGGCGAAGTATGGGGTGTAGACAGCAACCCCTATGTATCCTCATTTCAGTATTGTGACCGGGTTGTACTGCTGCCCCGGGTAAACGACCCGCGTTATAGCGAGAAGCTCCTTACTCTATGCAGGGAAAACCATATCGATATGGTGGTGCCACTGATTGACCCGGAGCTGGAGGTTCTTGCGGCCTGTTACGAAAAGTTTAGCGACAACGGCATCATGACGGTAGTTTCGCCTTATAAAACCATTGAAATTACCTTAGACAAGTATGCGACCTATCTCCACGCAAAGCAGGCCGGTATTGCCGTACCTGAGACGGTTACGTCGATAGAGGATGCTCTCAATCTCATTTCGGCGAGAAAAATAACCTGGCCGGTTATGGTCAAGCCGAGAAAAGGCAGCGCCTCCGCACATATCACCCGTTGCAACAGCGAAGGAGAGCTAAGGATGGCCTTCCTGAATTGCCCGGAGCCGATGATACAGCAGTTTTTGCCCGGCGAGGAATATGGGTATGACCTGTTCTGCGACAGGAAATTCAGGCCCATAAGCGTTTTTTGTAAACGCAAATTGGCTATGCGAGCCGGCGAAACCGACAAGGCCGTCAGCACAGATGACAAGAACCTTATAGAGTTGGGGTTGAAAATAGCCCAGGCGTTCAAGATATTCGGGCCGGCAGATGCTGACGTCAAAACCGGGAAGGACGGACCAATGCTGCTGGAAATCAATCCTCGCTTCGGAGGCGGATATCCATGTTCCCATTTATGCGGCGCGGATTTCCCAGCCAAGCTGCTGGCCCTCTGTAAAGGTCAAACGCTTGAGCCGAAAATCGGCGGCTACCCCGGGGGCGTTTATATGTTCAAACAGGACGAAATCATCTCGCCGACCGCTGATAGCACCAAAGCCATCACCGACCTTCGCAAAGAGAAAAACCCTTAAAGGTCACGCATCTTATCAAAACACCTTCGTCTATGGTGAAAATCTCCGCTCAGACATCAGTTCCTGTCCGGGTGGGAATTCATTTGTCAAAACAAGACGAGATTATCACCGCCATCCGGAAAAAGCTCAAATTTATCCACAGCATCAAATAGCGCCACTGGGCTGTTCGAGCCGTTTTAGGCGAATAGTAATCATTCACTGATTCATTACGAATTGCATCTTTGTCTTTTTGAGAGGTTAGCGGTGACTGCGGCCATAAGAAATACAGCGACATTGCTGGTATTACTGCTCTGCGTAACCGTTGCGGCGATAGAGCCGAACGAAATTCTCGTGATTGTCAACAAGGACATCGAGCAATCGGTGGAACTGGGGCGATACTATTGCCGGCAGCGAAACGTCCCCGAAGAGAATATAATGGCCCTGTCCCTAGGCAAAACGCTCGAAAATACGATAACCAGGGACGCGTACGACAAACGTATCGCTGAGCCGGTTCGCAAGAGATTGGCCGGGACGTCCGGCTGGGGCATCAAATGCCTGCTGACGACATACGGGGTGCCCTACAAAGTTGGGCCTCGCGGCGCCCTGAAAGACCAGGAGGAGAGGCTCAAACAGCTCCAGATGTCCGCGGAACAATATGAAAAGAAGCTTGCGAGCTTAAAACAGGGGGCGGCAAACGAGGCGGCACGAGAAGAGAACGAGCAGGCCGGAATCAAGCTGAAGCTTACAGCGATGCGCGACGAAATAGACCGGATTCTGGGCAAGGATACAGACGCCAGTGTGGACAGTGAGCTGTCGATGGTGCGGTTTGAGCCCTATGAGCTGTACCGCTGGCGGCCAAACCAGTTTTACATAAACAACGAATACCACCCGGATTTGTTTTTAACGGTTATGGTTTGCCGACTGGATGGCCCCACGCCGAAGATAGCCCGCGGACTCGTTGATAAGGCAATAAAGACGGAAAAAACGGGACTGCACGGCGTCGCTTACATAGATTCCCGCGGGATACCGGATGATAAACAGCTGTATTCCATGGGTAGTTTCGACCAGACGCTGCGGGACCTCGCGGTCCTGTTGCGGTTTCGCACAACGTTCAAAATCAAAGAGGAGCGAACCGAAAAACTTTTTGGGCCTGGCGAGTGCCCGCAAACGGCGATTTACTGCGGCTGGCACAGCTTAAAGAAATACGTTGATTCCTTCGATTTCGTTGACGGCGCGATAGGATTTCACGTCGCCAGTTTTGAGGCAGTGGACCTTCGTGACGCCAACAGCACCGAGTGGTGCCCGTCAATGCTGGTTCACGGCGTCACCGCAACACTCGGCCCCGTGAATGAGCCGTATTTGCACGCGTTTCCGAATCCCAAGGAATTCTTTCTCGAACTGATAGACGGCAAATGCCTGGTTGAGGCGTTTTGGCACACACAGCCCTGTTGTTCATGGCAGATGGTTCTGATAGGCGACCCGCTTTATACGCCTTTCAGGAAACAGGCGGCCGGTCAGTAACAGTTCGAGAACTAAAGCCGGTCAGGTATGCTGCCAATGCCACGATTATAATCCCCAGAACCGCAAAGAGCAGGTCGGTCATCGCAAAGTGCCTGCCCAGCAGCAACGACCCCGCCTTCACGACAAGCAAAAGACCAATTGGAACGCTGATGACAGACAGCAGCCGAATGCCGGCGGTTTTGCGCAACAGATAAAGGTTTATTGACCAAACCCAGACCAGCGTGAAACCGCCGTAAGCGAAGATATGAAAAACGGCGTCCGTAATCGGCACCAGTTGTGACAGGTTGGCTTTTTCGAGATTTGTAAGCCCGAAGATTGTTATCGCCAAGACCGCCAGCAACGCCTGCCAGAACGCCAGAAAAGTGACTATAGCCAGCCCCGCCAATACTCCATTCGCATCGCTTACGAAATCCCATATATCACATGTTCTTCCCGTATAGGGCTGTGTCAATTCATCGATTCCTCCATAGGCGACGGCCACAAAAAGAATCAGCCATACCACCATCCTGCGCCAACTCGCCTTCCTCTCGGGGCTGATGGAAAACCACAGCAGAAAAACAAGGTTCATATACGCCAGAAAATGAAGCCACTTGTCCGACACCCGCGCCTGGTAAACGATTTTCGGGATCGGCATGTGTGTGAGGATAAACAGCGTAATCCAGTAAGCCGCCAAAGCCGCGATTGCTATTTTCTGTCTAAGTGTCAATTTCATAAGTAATCCCTGTATCGAGGCTTCAATTTTAACAAATTCTGGTTTATTATGTAATCGTGTATTTGGCAAAACTCGTCTCGGCGAAGACCAGGGAAGGCCCCTGAAGCTGACCGAGAAAGCCAGGCCATAGCCGGATAGGAGCAAATTTATGCTGCATTCGATAATAGAGTTTTTCAAAAGCACAATAACGGAGCAGGTGGCCGGCAACCCATTCTGGTTCACAGTGGGTTTCATGGGCCAGGTGGTATTCGGCGGCAGATTCATCCTGCAGTGGATAGTCAGCGAATACAAAAAACGTTCTCACGTCCCGGTCGCATTCTGGTACATATCGGTGGTCGGCAGTTTGATTCTCCTGAGTTACGCCATACATCGCAGGGACCTTATTTTTATGCTTGGGCTTTCGCTCAACACTCTGATTTACGTGCGAAATCTGCATTTGATTTACAAGCACGCCAAGACGCCCGCGACGGCCCCGGCCGCAAGTGCGGAAGATTAGCAATTCACGGTATTGTTTTTTGGAACGCTGGCTGATTTGTCTGAGGCGTATTTTTAAGGGCTGGAAAAATGAAACGGTTCAGAATTTCCGTAATTCACAAGGTCGTGCTTTCGGCAATATGTTGTCTGGCAGGTTTATTTGTTCTCGACGCCCCGGTGTTCTGCGAGATTCAGAAGCGGCCGCGGGCAGGTGGTCTAAAAACTGTTCAGCTGCCGGCGCCGAATCTGTCCGGCTCCGTAAGTTTGGAGCAGGCAATAAACACGCGGCGAAGCGTTCGGCGGTTCGCAGACAAGCCGCTTGACTTTATCCAGATGGGACAGCTTGCCTGGGCCGGGCAGGGCATAACCGACAAGCAGTCCGGTCATCGCGCCGCGCCGTCGGCGTGGGCCTTGTACCCCATAGAACTCCACTTTATCGCGCCGGCAGGGCAGTTTGTTTATCGCCCCGAAAACCATTCGCTGGAACAAATGACGGCATCCGACCTGCGGAGCCAATTGTCCGCAGCCGTGGGACAAGGGACGCCCGCGGAGGCAGCGTGCGATATCGTCATCGCCGGGTCCGCCAAGAAACTGATGCCCAAGGGTGGCAACAAAGCATCAAGATTTATGCTGCTCGAGGCCGGCCACGTTGCCGAAAACATCCAGTTGCAGGCCGTTGCGCTCGGTCTTGCATCGGTGCCTGTCGGCGATTTCGAGGCAAAGAATGTCTCCAGGGCCTGCGGATTAACGGGTGATTTGGAACCGCTCCTGATTGTCTGCGTTGGTTATCCGCTTGCGCAGTCACAGGGCGAAAAAACATCCGGCGAAAAAAAGAGGGCCGTTCTGGTCGTCCCGAGTGCCAATTTCAGAGACGAAGAGCTTTTCGAGACCCAGCGTGTTCTGAATGAGGCGGGTATCGAGACCGTAATTGCAAGTTCAAAGGTTGGGCCGGTGCAGGGGGTGCTTGGCGGGCTTGCCGCCTCTGAGATGGCGCTCGATAAGGTGCGCGTCGAGGATTTCGATGCGGTTGTCTTTGTAGGCGGGCCTGGTGCTGCGGAGTATTACATTAATCCCGCCGCGTTAGGCATCTCGCGAGAAGCGGCTATCAAACGCAAGGTCATCGCGGCAATATCCACTGCCCCGACCATTCTGGCCACTGCGGGCGTGCTGCGAGGCGTGCGGGCAACCGGACTGATTACCCAGCGTGAGATAATGCAAAGAGGCCAGGCGATATACACCGGCGCCAGCGTCGAACGGGACGGCATGATAATAACCGCCAGCGACCCCTCGGTGGCCGTGCCATTCGCACAAGCAATCGTCCGCGCCCTTCAGGAAAAACAGACAAAACCGGGCAAAGCCCTCTGACCACAACCGGCAACGCGTTTATTTTGAACCGTTTCCCTCGTTATAACGGTTCGTGATTGGCAGACGCCTGTCTCTGCCGAATGCCTTTGGCGTGATTTTAACCCCCGGCGGTGACTGCCTTCTTTTGTACTCATTGCGGTCAACCATCCGTATGACCCTGTTGACGGCATCCCCGGGCAGGCCCTCGTCGATTAGCTGCTGGGCGGATTTGTCCTCCTCCACGTAACCCTTGAGGATTTTGTCCAGCAGGTCGTAATCGGGCAGGGAGTCGGTATCTTTCTGGTTGGGGCGAAGCTCCGCGCTTGGCACCCTGTCTATAACGCTGGCAGGTATGATTTCCCGCCCGTTTATCTCATTAATATAACGTGCGAGTTTGAACACCATTGTCTTGAAGACGTCTTTTATGACGGCAAAGCCGCCGGCCGTGTCCCCATAGAGCGTCGTATAGCCGACGGCGATTTCGCTTTTGTTGCCCGTGGTGAGGACCAGGGCGTTCCACTGGTTGGAGAGCGACATCAGGATTGTCCCTCTGATTCTGGCCTGCAGGTTTTCATAAGCGAGGCCCTCGTTGTTCCAGCCGGGCACCTTCCCAAGGGAGTCATTGAATTGCTCAAGAACCGGCCCGATTGGCATTGTCATAAACTCGATACCCAGATTTTTAGCGCATTTTTCGGCGTCGCTGACCGTCTCGGCGCTGTTGAATTTTGAGGGCATCGTGATTCCAATTACGTTTTCCGCGCCCAGAGCGGCGACCGCAACGGCTGCCGTAACGGAGGAGTCAATTCCGCCGCTGAGACCTACTAAGACCTTGCTGAAGCCGTTCTTCTGAACGTAATCCTTTGTGCCCAGCACAAGCGCCCGATACATTTCGTCGAGTATATCGAGGCCGGTTTCATCGTGCCGGGTTTGCGGCTCAACACGCACAACGCCGTCCGGCATTGTTATATCAGCAATAAGCAGGTCCTCCTCAAATGCTTTGGCCATAGCGACGATTTTGCCCGACGGCTCGGCTATCATACTGCGTCCGTCGAAAATCAGGTCGTCCTGTCCACCCAACAAGTTGCAGTAGCAAGCCACGCAGTTAAATTTTCTGGCGCACTGACCGAGGACGTCCTTTCTTGTTTTGATTTTGTCGAGATAGAACGGCGAGGCGGAGATATTCAGCATTACATCAATCCGGCCCGCCTTCCGGAAAAATTTGGCAAGCCATTCGATGTCCCATATATCCATACAGACCGTCACGGCGATATTCAGGCCGGCGAGGTTAATAATCAGGGGTTTGTTGCCCTGCTGAAAGTACCTCTGCTCATCGAAGACGTCGGAGTTTGGAAGCAGGCATTTTCTGTAAACGGCGTTTATGCGCCCGCCGCCCAGGACGGCTGCACAGTTGTAGGTATTGCCGCGATACAGGTCCGCCAGACCGACCACTATGGTCGCGTCCGGGCAATCAGCCGCCAGCTTTTCAATGGTTGAATGATTGTCTTCAATAAAATGTTTCTTAAAAAGCAGGTCTTCGGGCGGATAGCCGCATACCGCAAGCTCCGGGAACAAAAGCAGTTCAACCCCCTGCTTTACCGCCCGGCTGTAAATCTCCCGCATCCTCTTGGCATTTCCCTCAAGGTCTCCCACTACAGCATCGAATTGTCCCAGTCCAATGCGCATTACAACTCTCCCCAAAAACCGTTAGTCAAAAGCATTGGGGCGTCCCGAATGATAGCTGAGCAGTGGAACAGTTGACCGCAGTAACACAATTTCACCTGCTCTACTGTTCAACTGCTCTGTTGGCCAAAGGCCAACGGAGAGGGCGGGATTCGAACCCGCGGTACTCAATAAAGAGCACACCGGTTTTCGAAACCGGCTCGATCAGCCGCTCCGACACCTCTCCGGCGTCATTAGTCATTGATTATTTACAATTGATTATTCCGGTCAAGGGATTATTGAAAGCAAGCCGGCGATTCTCTACAATTCAGGCATATTGGCTGTGGGTCTTGGAAAGGCGAAAAATGTATATAATACCGGCTATTGACCTTCGGGGCGGCAAATGCGTTCGCCTGATACAGGGCGATTACCATCGTCAGATTAACTACCAGGACAATCCCGTCAAGCAGGCGGAGGAGTTCGTAGCCCAGGGGGCTGAGTGGGTGCATATCATCGACCTCGACGGCGCAAAGGTGGGAAGGCCGGTCAATACCGCAACCATATCGGCCATCGCGGCACTGGGAAAGCTGAAAATAGAGGTCGGAGGCGGCATCCGAACCGACCAGGACATAAAGCAGCTGCTCGATTTGGGCATAGAGCGGGTGATAATCGGCACACAGGCGGTGAATGATTTTGAATGGTTCGCCGATTGTGCCACGCGGTTTGCGGACAGAATAGCGCTGGGGCTTGACGCGAGAGGTTCGCACGTGGTCACAAGCGGCTGGTGCAACGAGCATCCCAAGACGCTATTGGAGCTTGCCCGCGAGGCGGCACGGCTGCCAATAGCCGCCATAATTTACACCGACGTCACCAGGGACGGGATGCTTGCCGGGCCTAACTTCGAGAGGACGCAGGTCCTTATCCGAACAATACCGGTGCCCGTCGTCGCCTCGGGCGGCGTCACGACCGTCGATGACATCAAAAAGCTCGCGTCCATCGGCGCTGCCGGCGCGATTGTGGGCCGCGCCTTATACGAGGGCTCGATGACACTTTCGCAGGCAATAGACGCCGCCAAAACCACTTAACTGGAGTTCGAGAAACCTTTGAATGCGAGAGAGACAATGACTTATGAATAAAAAATCGTGTTACGGCTGCTTCGATAACAAGGCAAGAGAGTTCGTGATAACCAGGCCGGATACGCCTATACCGTGGATAAATTACCTGGGTTGCCAGGACTACCTCGGATTAATCTCAAACACCGCGGGCGGATACAGCTTTTATCGTGATGCCCGTCTGCGGCGCCTCACCCGCTATCATTACAACGCCATCCCCAAGGACAACCCGGGCAGATACATTTATGTCTGTGACGGCAAAAAAACCTGGAACCCGGGCTTCAAACCGGCAAAAACGAAACTGGACGACTATAAATGTCGCCATGGGCTTGGCTATACGGCCATCGAAGGCGCCCTCGACGGCCTGAGGGTATCGACGACGTATTTCGTCCCAATCGATACGAACGCTGAGATATGGTCGGTTGTGGTCAAAAATGAAAGCCGCAAGGCCAAAAATATCGACCTGTTCAGCTACGTCGAATTTTGTCTTTACGACGCCCTCGATGATGCGACCAACTTTCAGCGCAACTGGAACATCGCGGAGATGGAAATCGAGGGTAGCGCGATATTTCACAAGACCGAATATCGTGAACGCCGGAATCACTACACGTTTTTCTGGTGCAGCGAAAAAATCGTCGGTTTTGACACCAGCCGGGACGCTTTTTTAGGAAAAATGAACGACTATGGCTCTCCGGACGTCGTAAAACGCCGGGCTGCAACCAACAGCGTCGCGCATAGCTGGCAGCCGGTTGGCTCGCATCACATTAAGCTGTCTTTGAAACCCGGCCAGACAAAACGCCTTCATTTCGTGCTTGGCTATATCGAGAACCCAAAGGAGGAAAAATTCGCGTCGCCCGGCATCATCAACAAAGCGGAATTCAACAAGACCATCGCCAACCTTAAAACGGCCGGCCAGATTGATTCGCAATTCAAAACACTCAAGACGTTCTGGGCCGACGCCCTGTCAGGTTATCAGGTCAAAATTGACAATGAGCACGCCGAGAGAATGGCAAATATCTGGAACCAGTATCAGTGCATGGTGACATTCAACCTGTCACGCGCAGCCAGCTCATTCGAGACGGGCGTCAGCAGGGGGCTTGGTTTCAGGGACTCCAACCAGGATATACTGGGCTTTGTCCATATTGTTCCCGAACGCGCTCGTCAGCGAATAATCGATTTGGCGTCCACACAAAATCACGACGGCTCGTGCTATCATCAGTATCAGCCGTTGACCAAAAAAGGCAACACCGCGGTAGGGACGGGTTTCAGCGACGACCCCCTCTGGCTCATTGTCTCGACCACCGCCTATATCAAGGAGACCGGCGACTGGACGATTCTTGACGCTCCCGCCGGCTATCAGGACGTTCCCGACAGCGCCACAAAAACGATGCTTATGGACCATTTGCATCTTTCAATGAAACACGTCCTCGACCTTCGCGGCTCGCACGGTCTTCCCCTGATTCAACACGCTGACTGGAACGATTGCCTCAATCTCAACTGCTTCAGCAACAACCCCGGCGAGAGCTTCCAGACCTCAGGCGACATCGAGGGCGGCAAGGCGGAGTCCGTGATGGTCGCCCAGCTTTTCGTTTTTGCCGCCGGCCAGATGGTTCAACTGTTGGAGCATCTTGGCCAAAAAGACAAGGCCGCCGAGTATGCCCGCAAGGCCGAAGGTATGAAAAAAGTGGTTATCAAACACGGCTGGGACGGCAAATGGTTCATCCGCGCTTATGACCATTTTGAGCAGCCGGTTGGCTCCAAGGTATGCGATGAAGGCAAGATATTCATCGAGACGCAGGGCTGGGGCGTGATGGCGGGCATCAGCCTCGATGACGGCAAGGCCGTCTCGGCCCTCGACAGCGCGTGGCAATACTTGGCCGATGATAACGGAATGGTGCTCAACCAGCCGGCCTACACGAAATACCAGGATCGCCTTGGCGAAATCACCTCCTACCCGCCGGGCTACAAGGAAAACGCCAGCATATTCTGCCACAACAACACCTGGGTCATTATCGCCGAGACGCTCGCCGGCCGGGGAGACAAGGCCTGGGAGCTTTACACGCGAATCTGCCCGAGCACCAAAGAAGACAAATCCGACGTTTACAAGTGCGAGCCGTATTGCTTCGCACAGACCATATCGGGCCACGACAGCCCGCTGCCCGGCGAAGCCAAAAACTCCTGGCTTACCGGGACCGCTTCCTGGAGCTTTGTGGCTCTGACCCAATACATCCTTGGCGTGAGAGCGGAATTAGACGGACTCCGTATAGACCCCTGTATCCCGCCGGAGTGGAAAAAATTCGCCATTACCCGCAAATTCAGAGGAGCGACCTACAACATAAAGGTTTTGAACCCTGACGGCGTGATGCACGGCGTAAAGAAAATGCTCGTCAACGGCAAAGAACAGCCGGGCAACATCGTCGGGGTATTCAAGCAGGGCAGCGTTGTTAATGTAGAAGTGCGACTGGGATAGCGGCATGTTGGAAAATGAACGAACCCGAATATGTAGACGCCGAAAGGAAATTTCAATGGGACTCGACCCGACGAGGATGAAGAACTGGGAAATAGCTGAGGCGGCAGAGAAAAATATCAAACCAATCTTCCAGTTGGCCGACGAAATCGGCCTGCAAAAAGACGAGCTGCTGCCTGCCGGCCACACTCTGGGCAAGGTTGATTTTACGAAGGTGCTCGACCGGCTGAAAGACACCCCGACGGCAAAATATATCGACGTCACCGCAATAACACCCACACCTTTCGGGGAAGGCAAGACAACCACGACAATCGGTCTGATTCAGGGGCTTGGCAAGTGCGGAAAGCGACCCACGGGGGCCATTCGCCAGCCCAGCGCAGGCCCGACCTTTAATATCAAGGGCGGGGCGGCCGGCGGCGGCCTTGCGCAGTGCGTCCCGCTGATTCCGTTTTCAATCCGGCTGACGGGCGACGTCGATTCCGTCACCAATGCCCATAATCTTTGTATGGTCGCCCTGACCGCACGAATGCAGCACGAGAGAAACTACGACGACGAACGGCTGGCAAAAAGAAAACTACGCCGATTGGACATCGACCCGGACTCCGTGCAAATGGACTGGGCGATTGACCTTTGCGCCCAGTCGCTTCGCAACATAAGAATCGGTATGGGCGGCAAGAACGACGGCTTCGAAATGGATTCCGGCTTCCAGGCCACCGTCTCGAGCGAGGTTATGGCCATCCTGTCGATTGCGAAAAACCTCAGGGACTTTCGCGGCCGAATCGCAAAAATGGTGGTGGCCAAAGACCGAAAGGGCAACGACGTCACAACCGCGGACCTCGAAGTTGACGGCGCAATGACCGCCTGGATGGTCGAAGCCCTCAATCCCAACCTGCTCCAGACAATGGAAGGCCAGCCCGTTTTTGTCCACGCCGGCCCTTTTGCCAATATAGCCATAGGCCAAAGCTCGATTATTGCCGACCTGCTCGCAACCAAGCTCGGCGACTACCACGTCACCGAAAGCGGCTTCGGTTCCGACATCGGCTATGAGAAATTCTGGAACCTCAAGTGCAGAATTTCGGGCCTGCGTCCCGACGCCGTGGTCATAGTCGCGACCGTTCGCGCGTTGAAGATGCACGGTGGAGGCCCCGCGGTCAGACCCGGCGTGCCGCTCAGCGAGGAATACACAAAAGAACATATCGAACTGCTGGAGAAGGGCTGCGAAAATCTCGTCGCTCACATAGAGATTGTCAAGAAAAGCGGCGTCCGGCCGATTGTGTGCATAAATAGTTTCTGCGCCGACACAAAAGCGGAGCACAACCTGATTAAAAAGGTCGCCGAACAACACGGCGTCGTCGCAGTAGCGTCCGAGCACTGGCTAAAAGGCGGCGAGGGCGCTATCGAGCTTGCTCAGGCCGTCATCGACACCTGCAGGAAGAAAAATGACTTTAAATTCCTTTACAACCTCGATATGCCAATCAGGAAACGGATAGAACTAATCGCCAGTGAGGTTTACGGGGCCAACGGCGTCTCGTATTCAGAGGTCGCACTTGAGAAGCTAAGGGCATTGGAGGCAAACCCGACAACGCAGAGGTTCGGCACCTGTATGGCAAAAACGCACCTGAGCTTGTCCTACGACCCCGAATTCAAGGGCCGACCCATCGGCTGGGAACTGCCTATCAGGGACGTGCTGGTTTACAAAGGCGCTGAATTCGTCGTGCCGCTTGCCGGCGAGGTCAAGCTGATGCCCGGCACCGGCTCCGACCCGGCCTTTAGACGTATCGACGTCGATGTAAATACCGGAAAGGTTCAGGGGTTATTCTGAGGTAGAAAAATGACAGCGAAGATAATCGACGGCAAACAAATCGCGGCGGACATGCGGGCCGAATTAAAAGCTGAGGTCGCCGAGCTTGCCAAAAAAGGCATCGTCCCTGGAGTTGGCGTGATACTCGTCGGCAACAACCCCGCCTCGAAATCATACGTAACAGGCAAGGAAAAGGACTGCTCGGAAATCGGCATCTACTCCGACGATAACCGACTGCCGGAAACGACCTCGCAAAAAGAGCTTCTCTCTCTTATTGGCAAAATGAACAAAAATCCCAAGATACACGGCATCCTTGTCCAGCTGCCTTTGCCCAAACAAATAAATGAATCCGAAGTGCTTCTCGCAATCGACCCGGCCAAGGACGTGGACGGGTTTCATCCGATAAACGTAGGCAAAATGGTGACGGGCCAAAAGGCGTACCTGCCCTGCACGCCCCACGGCGTCATCCAGCTTTTGATTAAAAGCGGCGTAAAAATCGAGGGCGCCAACGTCGTCATCGTCGGCCGAAGCAACATAGTCGGCAAACCCCTGGCGAATATGCTCATCCAAAAAAGCGCCACCGGCAACGCAACCGTAACCGTCTGCCATACCAAAACCAGGAATCTTGCCGAGTATACCAAAAGAGCGGATATAGTCATTGCTGCCGCCGGCTGCCCCAATACAATCACCGCCGATATGATAAAAACCGGCGCGGTGGTCATCGACGTCGGTATGAATCGCGTTGACGACCCCTCGAAAAAAGCCGGCTACCGGCTCGTCGGAGACGTCGATTTCGAGAACGTAAAGAAAAAGGCCTCGCTTATAACCCCTGTGCCCGGCGGTGTCGGCCCGATGACTATTACAATGCTCCTCTACAACACTGTCGAATCCGCGAAGCACGCTGCGGGTATATTGAAATAGGTTACTTTACAATCCTCAACTGTTCCCTGTCTGGAAGTTTCGGAAATGGCCCGTGCGGCTCGGTCTGATACCAAAATGCGACCGATGAGATGTCGTCCTGCAGAGGCAGATACTTTCCGCCGTCCTGCCAGCCCAGCACCTGCATAGTCACTTTCAGATTTTGCTCGAACCTTATCGGGTCCATAATGTGCCAGCGATACAGCGCAAATCTCGGCTGGTCCTTTGGATTTAAAACCGTTCTCTCTTCGACAAATTTGCCGTTTTCGTAAACTTTTGTCTTTCTTACCGGCTTGCCCTTCGGATTGATTATCTGAGGCATACCCGCGTATGGGCCGCTGAACATCTGATACCCGCCTCCCTTTGGATTATCGAATCCGTATGAGCCGCAGAAATAATCTTCTGTCCCGGTCCCGCATATTGTCGGAAATTCCGTGTCGCCATCCATATAGAATTTTATCTCGCCTTCTCCCCACCAGCCGGGGCTGTTCGCTCCCCAGGTCATATATGTGCCCACGTAATGCCCTTTCCCGACGATGCCGTCAACGATTGCGTAAACTTCTTTGAAGGGCACGGGATTGACCCTGCGAAACTGTGCGTGGAAATACCCAGCCGTTTCGCCAACGTCGGCAAGGCAATAATTAATCTCGTAATATAACGTCATCTGATTTTTATCCAGGTTGGTTACTGTCATTTTGCAGCTTTTTCTGAAAGGCATAGGCCAATAGCAGTTAAAGCCGCTCTTTGGATTGACGCAGACAGCCAGCGAAGTAACCTGTGCATACTCGCCCATCCCGCAGGCAAAAAAATCTCCAAGGGGACACTCCACAGAAGGGGTCTCTTCGCCGTCCCAGTAGATTCGCAATATATTCAGGCGGTCGTTGCCGGCGGGCGTCATCCAGATATGCCGGATTGAGCCGCTGCCGTTTATGTCCGCCAGCACAAACGTCTGGCCCGACTTGATATTGACATACGGATTTACCTTCCAGCCCTGTCCCAGGTCGCTGGCGGCATGAGACGCCGACCCCTCTCCTAATTTTGCCGTTCCGCCTTTGCCTTTTTCGCCCGTCGGATTCTCCGGTCCTATCGACCGCGTCTTTGCGTTAGATAAAAGCGCGAGATTTCCCAGCCCCGTATCAAACCAGCCGGGACTTGATTCGGCGCCTTTCGCAAGCCACGTTGATGCCGGCAACATCAAAATAACAAAACTAATAATTGCCTTTGAATGTTTCATATACCACCTCTTCTTTAAAAAAGTTTAATGAGAAGATGCGTAATGTCCAAGCATCTTGACATTATCTATCGGCGTATCTCGCGTGATTTCACAGCCCGCCCCGACCACGAAATTCACGCCCGCCTCTTTGTGACAGGCCTCAACCGCTCTGTAAATATCCTGAGGCGAGCCGTCTCGCAGCACAGACACCGGGTTGATATTCCCGCAGATGACCTGCTTTTGTCCCATCTTTTCTCTGGCCAGCGATATCGGGCAGGGATAATCCAAGTCAATCATTTCCGCCCCAAGCCGCCCCATCCCTTCCAAAATCCCCCTTGTGTTCCCGCAAATATGCAGCCGGACAGCCGCGCCGAGTTTGTGAATACCATCCACCAGTCGCTTCTCATAAGGCCACACAAACTCCTCGTATATCTTCGGCCCCACCAAAGACGCCGCAGCATCCCCTATCCCCATCAAATCCACGCCCGCTTCTATCTGTGACTTCGCAAATTTCAATCCCAGTTCCGTAACAAACTCAAACAGCCCATTCACAAACCCCGCATCCTCATAAAAATCCGTCATTATCGTGCTAATGCCCCGCAAATCCGCCCCCTCCGCGCAAGGCCCTTCAATCCATCCTTCGATAATTTTGTCTTTTCTCGCCTTCTCTTTGAACATCGCCGCCGCCTTCACCCTGTCGTGCATCCGCCCGCCCCCCAGCACATCCGGCATCTTCAGTTTTGCTAATCTCCCTTTGTCCGCAAGCAGCGAGTTCCTTTCGTCGATACAAGGCGGCGCATCGTCGTGAAACACAATCGCCGCCCCGCAGTCCGTCGCCTCTCGCGTCGGGTCAGATATGCATCCGACATGGTCAAAACCAAACTCCTCCGCCACACGCAACTGCCCTTCCACTAATACCCGGTAGTCCGTCGCGTAATCATGGTATCTCCTGCCGATCCGGTCAGCCGCAAATTGCATAGTAATCGGCATACAAGGCAAATGGTCAACCTGCCTGCCGCCAAACATCGCAAAAACCCGCTGCCGACCCGTCATATATTCTTCTCTTGCCCGCGTGGCTTCCTCGGTGAGCCGGACATAATCACATTTTTACTGTCCCTTGACGTTCATTTGTATTGAGTAAAACGAATCGCGGGCGGTAATGAAAAGTGTTTTTCCGTCTTTGCCGCCGAAACAGAGATTTGAAGTCGAATTAGGAACACTGATGTAACCAATTTTTTTGCCTTCCGGGCTGATGATATTAACGCCTTTGCCGGTCAGGTCGGTCAGGTATAAATTGCCCTGCTCATCGAGTTCCATACCGTCGGCGCCAATCGGGACAAACAACTTTTTGTCGGACAATGTGCCGTCGTCCTTGATTTGATATACCCAGGTTTTGCGCCCTGAATAGTCGGCGACGTAAAGCAGTTTGCCGTCTTTTGTACCGACGACACCGTTGGGGCTGCTCATATCATCAATAACAAGAATTGGCTCGTGGGAATCCGCCGGCAGATAAAAAACGTATTGACCTGGCAATTCCATATCCTCTTTTTTATATGCCCAGATTGGGTCGCTGAAGTATATGCCGCCCTTTTTGTCCCGCCAGAGGTCATTGGGGCTGTTGAGCTTTTTGCCTTTGTAGTTATCGCAGAGGACTGTGACGCTGCCATCCGGGGTGATGCGGGTGATTCGGCGATTGCGGCCTTCGCAGACATAGAGGTTGCCTTTGTCATCGATATCAAGGCCGCAGGCCCCGCCTGAATCTTCGTGGAACGTGGTCAGTTTGCCATCGACCGACCATTTGTGGATTCGATTGTCGGAGACGTCGACGAAATACACGTTTCCTTCCGCGTCGGCTATCGGGCCTTCAGTAAATTTGAAATTGCCTGCCAGTTTTTCGATTTTTGCGCCTGGTGCAACAACGGACTTCTCCTCCGCTGCGGGCCTGTCTTCGCTGCGCTTCGCCGAGGCAGGCCAAGTGATACCTTTGGTGCGCATCTTGACCGCGTAAAGCGATTTTGAGGCGGTGATGAAAAGCGTATCCTGGTCCTTGCCGCCGAAACAGAGGTTGGCGGTCCAGGGTTCGTTGATGTCGATATGGTCGATTTTTTCACCCGCCGAATTGAAAACGGTAACGCCCTTGCCGGTAAGATATACATTGCCTTCGTCGTCGATGGTCATTCCATCGGAGCCAAGCTTACAAAACAACTTCTTGTTTGAAAGCGTGCCGTCGGGATTGATTGTGTAAACGTATGTCTTGTTGTCACCGATATCGGCGATGTAAAGCAATTTACCGTCGGCTGTGCCTCTTATGCCGTTGGGCTTGACAAGGTCGTTTGCGACGCGGGTCAGCGTCTTTCGGTCCGGCGCAAGATAATAAACACATTCACAATCCTGCTCCTGCGTGAGATTAGTCCAATAAGGTCTTCTGTAATAAGGGTCGGTGAAATATATGCCGCCTTTGGGGTCCCGCCAGAGGTCGTTTGGCCCGTTGAGCTTCTTGCCATTGTAGTTTTCGACCAGCACCGTCATTTTGCCGTCGCGGTCAAAGGAGACGAGCCGGTTGTGCAGGTCGGCGCAGGCCAGAAGCGAGCCGTCGGCATCGAAGTACATCCCGTTTGAGCGTTCGCAGCCGGCCAAAAAGACCGACAGCTTTCCCTCTGTTGACCAGATGTAGATTTTGTCGTTTGGCTGGTCGGTAAAATACACGTTGCCTTTCGGGTCCGCGGCCGGGCCTTCGGTGAAGGCAAAAACACTCGCCAGCTTTTCAACCTTCGCACCCGGTGCAACCACGCCGGCCCCGGCAGCAGCCAGATAAAATGACACAATCAGACCAACTGCTATTACGGAAACTACCTTCATAATATCACCCTTTCAGAAAGAATTGACGCCCAACAATACTACCGCCTTTAGCCGGAGTAAAGAGAAAATGACGACGAGTCAGCCACGGCGCAGGCGGTTCCGCCATCATACTTTCTTCACGGCTATAGTGAATATCGGCCTGTTTTCTTTCATGTACTTCCGCTCGAAATTAGTGCCGACCCATTCGCCGATTCCGGCACCGGCCGTCGGCAAAAAATCTATCTGCTGCAATCTGTCGGCCCTGGCCAAGAGGACGTCTTTTATCTGCTCGAAATATTCCTCAAAGTCAGTTGCAACACGAATCTCGCCGGCTGGCTTCAAACACCGAATGAGCTGGTCAGTGTTGACAGGATTGAAAAATCTTCTCTTGTGATGGCGTTTTTTCGGCCAGGGGTCGGGGAAGTAAACGTGGAAGCAATCGACCGTTGAGTCGGGGACATTTTCAGTGATAAACCGAACGGCATCGGTGCGGATTATCCGGACGTTGGCCAGATTCCATCGGCCAATCCGGTCCACTGCGAAACGGTAAAATCTGTTGGCCCATTCAATCCCGATAAAATTTACGTCTGGCTGGGATTTTGCCTGGTTTACCAAAAATGTCCCCTTGCCCGACCCGATTTCGATATGGACAGGGGCTAAACGTCCGAAAATATCGCCGAAATTTGCCCCGCCAACAAGGTTTTGGGGCTCAAGAACAGCAAAAGGAAAATTTTTCAACACTCTTGACATTTTTCAAATCACCCGATATAAAGCCCGCTTTTGTAACATTTTGGTCAACAAGAGGACTTATTATACGGGAAAGCCGGTGATTTTGGCAAACATCGGCTCCCGCGGGTCAAAATACCACACCAGAAAGGGGCTTAAAGTCGGGCCCGTGGCTAATCGATAGACATAAGTGAGGCAAGATGATGGTATTAAGAGAGGGAATACAATTTTACCAGGCGAATTTTCGCACCCGCCACTTTCGGCGGACGTATAAAGTTAGTAAGGCCCGAAGGCCTGGGACGGAGGCGTCTTGTAGCGACGCAATAGCAGAAAGGTTGCCAAAATGATTCGGCAATTAATAAAAACTCGTCGCAAGCAGGTCATCATAGACATCAACACACAAAAGGACTTTTTCCTCGATGACGGCATGGTGCGTGTCGGCAACCGCAGGAGAATTCTAAGTCACATCAGGCGGATTATGGCGTTTGCCCGCGTCAGGAAAATATCGGTGATATCCATATCGGAAGTCCACCCGGAAAACAACGGCGGCTACTGCGTAGACGGAACCGACGGAGCTCAAAAAATTAACTATACCCTGATGGGCAATCGTGCGAGTTTTGCGGCGGACAACAACACGGATTTGCCGGTGGACCTGCTGCGGAGATATCGACAGATTATTTTGCACAAACGCTGCGTGGACCCGTTCGACGAACCGAGGATAGACCGACTGCTGAGCGAAGTCCGAGCCAATGAGTTTGTGCTGATAGGTGCCTGCGCCGAGGGAGCGATTGAGGCAACCGCACTGGGACTGCTGCAGCGAGGCAAAAAAGTGAGCGTCGTGGTGGACGCGATTGGTGCGCGGGACAAACAAAAAGCCAGGCATTCTCTTCGCAAGATAGCGGCAAAAGGTGCCCGGCTGATTGAGACGAGGAAACTGGCCGGCGCATCACACCTCAAATCCGTGGGCGCGATGAAAGACGGTATTGCCGAAGACAATCTCCTGGCGGATATGGTTGACATAGCCGCCGAATAACCCGGACAACAAACCCGCCGGGCAAATCATTCAACGTTTCTCGCCGTGTAAACCATCGATTTGTCTTGCAAAACAAGCCCTCCAAACGTATATAAAGGCATATAAACAGCCGGGGCTCGTAGCTCAGCGGTAGAGCAGTGGACTCATAATCCATTGGTCCAAGGTTCGAATCCTTGCGGGCCCAGTCCCCTCTCGCATTGTGTCGCAAGGTCTTGTTCTGTGTTGAATTTAGCGGGTTCACCAACTGTATGCGACGCTGTGCAACACGGTTCAGCATTTTGCTGCGCCGCATTTTGCGCCGTCTCTCCGTTGCCGATAGAAACCCCCGCAGCCCGCTCAAAATGTTCCTCTGTCACTTGAAGGTAGTGTTTCCTCGCCACTGCCTTTGAATTGCCAATCCACGCACAAACAACGTGCTCAGGCCAACGCTCCGCCAATTCCGTTTCACGTGTGCTGCGAAGGTTCTGAAAGAGTTTTGGCCAGCGTTTGAGTCCTGCTTTGGTAATAATGCGGTCAAGTTGGGTTCGTAGGTTGCAATTAGCTTGGCGATAGCGCGTGATAGCATACTCAGTCCCCGGCTCCGCCTGTTCAAACACCTCACGCAGATAAGGCAGTAGCTCAGGAAACAACGGGACGAGCCGTGAATCGTGGCCGATGTGGTGCGCGGTCTTTGGGCTTCGGACAATCATCCGCCCTTTATCCCAATCAACGTCTCCCCACTTAAGCGCAAGGTGTTCCGAAGGGCATCGCAGACCGCCATACCGGCTCAGGGCAAATAACAATCGCCACTGGGCATCCGGGCAGGCATCCAGAACCTTCTGTGCCTCTGCTTGTGTGATAAAGTAGTATCGCTGCGGATTCCCCTGTGTTGCTGATTTAAGGTCTTCAAAGGGATTAGACGATACCATTTTTCGCCTCACTGCCACGCGGAAGAATTGCTTGGCAGTGCCGCAACGCCGTCGGATTGTATCATCGGCCATCCCCTGCTTGACAAGGTATAGCCGCCACTGGTCGGCTTCGCCGGGCGTAATTTCCCGCAAGGGCTTATCGTTGCCGAAAAAGTCAGTCAAGTTTCGCCGAACCCGCTTATAAGTGATACTTGTGCCCGGCTTCACGTCGCTTCGTTCTGCGATATACGCATCGAGAAACGCACGCAGTTTTACACTCTCACGCCTTCCTACCAGCCCTACGCTTGCCATCTTGTCATACATAGAATCATCAAGGCCGGTCAGCCAGTTGGCCGTCTCATCGTCAATGACGCCGGTGACGCCAGTAGCAGCCAAGACCAGTTGCTCGATTTTAACTTTGACGCCTTCGGCTTGCCGCATCGTTGCTTTGCCCAGCCGGATTGTCCTTCGGCTTCCGTCACCGGCCACAAATTGAATCCGCTTTCGGCCATTAGGGTCACTAATTACGCTTGCCATTCGTTCACCTTGCCTTTCTATTTCGCTTTTTTGACGTAAGCTCAAGCTTCAAATACTTGCAGAGAAGGTCAGCAGTTTTTGTGCTGCAACTGCCACCAGAAACAACCCTGCAAAGCACTGCCTGGTCAATACCCGTTTCTTGTGCAATTTGGTATCGGGTCTTGCCTGACTTCTCAATGGCTTTTGCTATACGCTCCATAATCATATCTCAATCATACATATACTTGCTATTTTGTCAAGCATAAAACAAAATTATTTTTCTGAATTTGCTAACGTGCCTTGCTGTGCCTCTCGTTTGAGCCAGTCCCGCAATGAATCAACAGGATAGAGGATAGCTTTACCCATCCTAACACACGGCACTATCCCCCTATCTGTCCATTCCCAAAGCAGACGCTCACTGATACCCAGGGCCTTTGCCGCCTCACGGGGCCTTAGTGCCAAACAGGGCGTTTCCGGCTCAATTTTAGCCGCTGTATTCGCAGAATTAACACCAATCATTGCTTATCCTCGAAAACAACTTGCTCACCCATAAAACCATAGACAACCATAAGCAACAATGAACAACTTCACTTTCAACTTGCTCAATGTTGTCCATACTTGTCTATTGTTGTTTATCATCTTTGTTAAGAGCATCTTCGGGTATCCTTACGAACCAAACTCTCTTACCCCCGTCTTGAAGGGGATAAGACACAACCTTTAATTCACGTTTCGCACGTCGCAAGGTCGATTCGGAAATACCGTTTTCCCGTGCCAGTTTTGATAATTCGATTGACGCTATTGCTTTGCCTGCCGGTAATTGTTCAATAAGCCATTGCTTTGCTTGATTTAGTGCTGGGGCTTCGACGGTCGAACCTTGTCCAAGTGCCTCGTCGGCAGTAGTGTTTACCGGCTCGCTTTCGTAAATAATCTTCCCGTCAACGATTTCAAAGGCCAGTCCGGTCGGATTGATAAGAATGTTTTGCTTCGCGGGTATTAGCAGACGGCGTTTACTTTCCGGCTGCTCAGGGTCTTCCGACACCAGCCAAGCCGTTCGGGCCGCCGCTATTAGACCTATCGAGCCAAGCGCGCGATAGACGGCCTTGCCTGTGGCGTTTTTGTTTAAGTGTGTTACTCCGACAATAGCAACGCCGGTTTGCTCTGCCAGTTCACACAACGGCGCAAGAATCCCCCGAATATCGCTGTCTCGGTGTGAATCAAACCCACGTCCGTAGTATGCGCTTATGGGGTCAATGATGATTAGCTTTGTGTCTGGTTTTATCGCTTGCCGTAGTGCCGGTAAATCATCTTGCAAACTGAAAAATTCCTGCCGCTGGTGTCCTTCCTCGTCCCTAATCCGCACCGCCTCAAGGGCATCTATTTTTTTAGGGTCTGCCCCCAAAGACACAAGACGGGGTTTGACAACTTGCTCCAACGGGTCTTCGGCAGTCAACAAAACTACCGTTCCCAAAGGCGATTGTCCACCATCCGGCCATAAGCTCCCAACTGATATTCTTGCAGCCCAGTCCAAAACCTCGAAAGATTTTCCAAGCCCAGGATTCCCGAAAACCAGCGTGAACATACCGCAGGGGATTTTGTTATACCAAAGCCAAGTTATCGGCTTTACTTCAACACCGTCAAGATTCCTGATAACTGGCATTGAATTGTATAGCTCAACCGCACCGTCCAGCCCCGACGCTATTTGTTGAATCTGTGAAACGCTCTCGCCAACCGGCCTGTCCGATTCCAAAATCTTGCGCATATTTTCAACGGCATTCACAAGCCGACGACGCTGCGACTTCTCTTTGGCAATTCCGGCGTAGTATTCGGCATTGGCAGAAGACGGGACACTATCAAGAATCTTTTGCAGATATTCGACGCCGCCAACCTTTTCAAGCTGGCAGTTCTCTTGCAGGGCTTCTCGCACCAAAACCCCGTCTATCGGTTTGCCGCCTTCCCGTAAATCTAAAATCGTCTGATAGATAATTCTGTTTTCAGGAAAAGCGAAACTGTCCGGCCCGACAATGACCGACACTTTGTCGATACATTCGGGGTCAATAATCATCGACCCGATAACAGCGACCTCAGCCGCTCTTGAAAATAGCCGTTCGTCAATTTGCTGTTGGTTTGTCCCCTGGTTCATTGTTGCCCCTTAATCGTTTCCCACGTCTTGCGGTCTGGCGCGCCAGCCGAAAGCCATTTT
>JBEKZA010000035.1:0-25578 GCA_049510335.1 Sedimentisphaerales bacterium
TCAGCGTGATTTCGCTGCTGATGGGAATACTGCTGCCCGCGCTTGGCAAAGCCAAGGCCGCGGCCTCGCGGACGTATTGCGCGTCTAATTTACGGCAGATAGGCGTCGCCTTCAGGGCATATCTCGACGATAACCGCGATATTATGCCGCCCGCCTGCGGTTACCCCTGGCTGATTACAGACACCACCAACCCGGGCTACAAGCCCCCTATCACAAAATTTTTAGGCCCGCTATTGAAGGTGCCGAAGGTCTTTATATGCCGGTCGGACACCGCCAAAAAGTACTACCTGATGGGCGACGGCGGCACAAGTTATTATTACAACGGAGATGGGCCGCTTGGGCTGGGTGGGCTGGCAATAAGCACTTCAGTCCAGGCAAAAGAAGGTATCAAGGCGAAAAATATAGATGTTATGAGCGATTTTGACGCGATTCACAGTGGGATGAGTGGTACATGGACTACCAGGGTTGGCAGGAAAAACTATCTCTATGCCGACTGGCACGTCGGCGATTATACAAACCAGGATTAAAAATATGACAAAGAAAAACAAGACAATTCTGATAGTAACAGTTGTTCTGGCTGCCGGTATGGCCATTGCAGTTCCGATTGCCGTCCGGCATTTCAGTAAACCCGATTTCTCAAAGATGGATCCTCGCCAGATTCGAGAGTACTTTGATTCCAACCAGTTCCGGGATGCCAATGAAGATACCAGGCGCCAGATGCGTGAACAGATTGGCGAGGCAATGCAGACAAGGATGACTGCCCAGGTAAATGAGTATTTCGCACTACCCGAGGGAGACAAGCGCACAGAGTATTTGGACAAGGTAATCGACGATATGCAGGCCAGAAGAGCGGAGTTTTTAGCGGGCCGGGACAGCAATGGCCCGCCTGACGCAAACGGCCCGCGGAGATTCGGTCCACCGGACGCCAATGGCTTTAGAAGATTCGGCCAACGTGGCGCAAATGCCGGACAGCGCCCTCGGATAAATCCTGAAAGAATGAGGGCAAGGTCGGAAAGGATTAGCGCTGATACGAGAGTGAAGATGATACAATTTCGCCAAGACCTGTTTAACCGTATGCAGGAACGCGGAATACAAGGCCCGATGATGGGCCCGCGAGGCGGCCCGCCGCCCCGCTAACACAACTTTACAGATAGCACCCGGCGGGGCCTATTGCGGATTTATAAAGGCCCTTATCGAAAAGAAACTGGCGGATTGACGTGCAAAGGTGACATTTGCCGGCGTATTGTCCGGCCGGCTTATAATCCCTTTTCACCGCCTTATTCAATAATCCCGCGGGGCCTGAATTAAACAGCGTTTCAATCACCTTGTCATTCCCCGGCCGCCAGTTTCGCCAGATTTCAGCGAGCCCCGGCGCGCCGGGATTGCCGACGTTGTCAATGATTATGCCGCTACAGGTGCCTGAAAAAATGTTGCCGTATGGGTCTATATGAACTCCTTTTGCGCCGAGAAAAGCGTCACGGCAATTTGATTTTGAGATTTGCTCAACAGTGTCTTTCACAAGAAGCGATGCGATGTGTCCCGCCGCTCTGCCTGTAAATCGGCAGGGATAATCCTTCAACGTTTCAATATATCGTTTATCGCGCTCGGCTGCGTTTGTATTCTTAATTTCCAGCGGACTCTCAAGGTATTTTTCCCATCGCACCAAAACACGGTCAGTCCCAAGCGATTCTTTGGCGATTTGGGCCAATCGTCTGACCGGCTCGATATCAACGTATTCCTGATGAAACGGGTCGCAACTTATTTTGAGCCGACGCATCCCCAGTCCGTCGAGAATCCGCAGTCGTTCAGCAATAATCTTTTCGTCGAGCGCCCAAAAGCCATTGGTCTCAATCATATCAACGGGGCCGAGGTTGCTTTTTCCTGCTTCCTGCAGAATCTCCACAAGCCGGTCCCAATACAAAAACGGCTCGCCCCCTGTGATATGAACTTTTGCATTATCGCCCGCCAGCTCTTTCAGCGACCGCCAGGTATTTACGGCCATTTCAACCGGCATAAGCCCACCCTGCCCCGGCGAACAGTTGTAATAACAAAACTCACAACTCGCGCTGCATTTATACGTCAGCAGCAATCCGGCACTGCGCCAAACTTTGAACTTCGGCTCATCCGGGCGAGCATTCTGGTTATAAGCGTTTTGCGGATTCATAATATTTTTTCAAGTGCACCTGAATGACGGTGACGTCAGCAGGCGTGATGCCTGATATTCGACTGGCCTGACCAAGTGTCTGTGGCCTGAATAATGACAACTTCTCCTTCGCCTCAGGCCGCAAATGCGTGATTCTGCCGTAGTCCAAATCCGCCGGGATTTGCTTTTCGTCCAGCCCCTGCAGCCCCGCCGCCAGACGCTCCTGCTTGGCTAAATACCCCTCATATTTGGCGTCCACTATCACCGCCTCGATAACTTCTTTACTGAAGCCGCATTTCTTTACAAAAACGTCATCAGGTAATGTCTGCGAAACGGTATTTCCGGGCCGGCGAAGCAATTCCCACAAGGTGGCGCCATCGCCGCTGCTTGCTTTCAGATATTCCTTCAGTTGTTCGATACCGCTTAGTTTATTGCGGAACCTGTCCCATCTTTTGCCGTCAACCAGACCGACCGATTTGCCGATTGCTGTCAGGCGTCTGTCTGCGTTGTCCGACCGCAAGCTCAGCCGGAATTCGGCCCGCGAGGTGAACATCCTGTACGGCTCATCGGCAATCCCCGCCCCTTCCACGCCCAATCCTTTGGTGAGTAAATCATCAATCATAACGCCGATATATGCCTGGTCCCGGCTAAGCACAATCGGCTCATCGCCCCGCACGAGACGCGCCGCGTTGATGCCGGCCATTATCCCCTGCCCCGCCGCCTCCTCGTAGCCGCTCGTGCCGTTGATTTGGCCCGCCAAAAAAAGCCCCGCGACCTTCTTTGTCTCCAAATTGCTTTTCAACTGAACCGGCGGACAGTAATCGTACTCAATCGCATAGCCGTAGTGCACAATCTTCGCTTTCTCGCAGCCAGGCAGATTTTTTATCATTTCATCCTGAACGTCCTTAGGCAGCGACGTGCTTATCCCGTTGCAGTAAATGACTTTTTGCTCCCGCTCCTCCGGCTCTAAAAATATCTGATGCCGCGTCCTGTCCGCAAAGCGGATTATCTTCGTTTCGATGCTGGGGCAATATCGCGGCCCGGTTGATTTTATCTGGCCCGTATAAAGCGGCGCCCGGTCGAGATTGTCACGGATTATCTTATGAATCTTCTCATTGGTATAGGTAATCCAGCACGGTATTTGAGGCCGGTTGATGCTATCGTTCATAAACGAAAAAGGCGCCGGCTCTTTATCGCCCTGCTGCACTTCTAACTTTTCATAATCAATCGTCTGGGCATCCAATCGAGCAGGCGTCCCCGTCTTCAATCTTTTGACGACTAACCCAAGACGCTCTAAGCACGCCGAAAGCTCATCAGACGCCGGCTCACCCCGCCTGCCCCCCTCGAAACTCTCCGGCCCTATGTGCATAAGCCCGCGAAGGAACGTCCCCGTCGCGACGATTACCGTTTTTGTGCTGCATACCCAGCCATCTTTGCATTTCACGCCTGCCACACGACCGTTTCCCACAATAATAGCGGTAGCCATTTGCTCGACGATAGTCAGGTTGGGTGTTTGTTCGAGGGCGCTTATCATAAATTGCTGATACTTGTATTTGTCGGCCTGTGCGCGGGGCGATTGCACGGCCTGGCCTTTTGACCGATTGAGCATTCTGAATTGAATCCCCGTCGCGTCGGTCGCTAATCCCATCAACCCGCCAAGCGCATCGACCTCGCGGACAATCTGCCCTTTTGCAAGCCCCCCAATCGCGGGGTTGCAGCTCATCGCTCCGATTTTACTTTTGTCGATTGTGATTAAAGCGGTCTTTGCGCCGATTCTCGCAGCCGCGTGCGCCGCCTCAATCCCCGCGTGCCCTCCGCCTATAACTATGCAATCAACCTCGTTTGTTTTAGTTCTGTCAGTCACACTTGGCCAGTATAACTTTTTGAGATCTTTAATCAACCTTGACAACCGATGTCATTTATCTAATAATGATATCAGAATGCAGCGGAAGACTGTATAATCAATCGCCTGACTGGACTAGAATGAAAGAAACCGATGGCACAACCAGTTACAACGTACAAGGCATAACTTTGGTTCCGATACATGGCCCCGTTTCACAATATAAACTTGGCACGGGAGACCGACATGGGTAAAGTTGAGAATTCTTTCCCTGGCATGGATCCTAAATGCAGACCTGTGTACGAAGAATACTACGGCAGTCCTTGGGATGAGATGCCATCGCTTCTGTCTGGTCCAAGGGAGCCTATGACCCCCAGCCAACTTCTTAACGGCAGACTACTTATGGAGAACCCACCCAAAGAACACCCCCTAGCTCCCGGGACAATCGATGGGAGAATTCTTAGTCAACTTTATGTCGACACGTCAGCATGTTTTGTAGTGAATCCCAACTTGTCTGGTGAAGTACGAATCGCTCTCTTTAGCGATCCTGTTGCCAAGAAGTTACTAAAGGAATTTATCGGCAGAAGCGAGAATGATGAATCGCTTATGTACTTAACCTGTACCGGGTACAATCATATCAAAGGACTACTTTTGACCGGGGAACAAGTACAGAGTCTTAGAGACGATCCTTTTAGCATGGTAGATAAGCGTGAAGAGATCTGGGATTTCATAGCAGAAGGGGATAGGAAGCTCATCAGACGCTATAAAGACTTAGTCTTTCGGGAAACGGACGGTTCTATTACCAACCGGATGGGAGTTTGCCCGCCTTCGCCATCAACTACAGCCTTTTACCAACTCTTACGAATCAACAGCATTTACTTCAACGACGCTAACGGCCATCCTTTTGGTGATAATTACTCTCTTATAGATAGTAGCAATGTTGCAGGAGATTTTTGCCGCCTTATTGGCGTTCTTACCTGAATGGTCGAATTTAATTCCCGAGTGATCATTAAAATATACACCAACTTGAAACGACCAGTTAGTGGGGGTACTGAAATAGATTAGAGGTAGGGTATAATTGTTGATCGCACCGCTAGAATGAAGCAATAAGCAGAAGATGAAGTGGCGGGAACAATCAAACCAGAAGGCGCACTTACTCTGCTGTGTGCTTTTGAAGATATAAATAGAATACAATCCAGTCTGATCTGTTGACTACACAATCGAAATTACTTGCTCTCATTTTACTTGGCTAACGCGACCGCCGAGGCGATGGCAAAATTGGCGGTATGGGTAATGCTGACGCTTATTTGCGTGATGCCTAATTTGTCGGCGATTTTCTTTACCTCGCCGGACAATCTCACCTGGGGCTGGCCCGTCGCGGTATTTACCACCTCGATATCCGTCCAAGCGATTTTGCCCCGCCAGCCCGTGCCCACAAGTTTCAGCACCGCTTCTTTGGCGGCAAATCGCCCCGCCAACTTCTCAACGCCGTTTCTGTTCGCTTCAGCGTATGCCTGCTCAGCAGCGGTAAAGACCTTATCCAAAAATCGCTTGTCATGCCGGGCGACCATTTCCTCTATTCGAGGAAAATCAACCAGGTCTATGCCGTGTGCGACAATTTTCATCCGATGATTCCCGTCCTTTAACCCCGCCGGCCTTAACTTGGTGGCCATTAGGTAAATTTCACGCACACAAAAATCCACAAACCTTTTCCTGTCCGCCGCCGAGGCCTGTTCCAGAAGCTCCGCGTTGAACTTGTCAATCGCCTGTCGCAGCCGCTCGACCGATAATCTGGCCTTAACCTGATTTTGCACCTTTTCAAACGGCTCGACGCCTTTCGGCTGGTACTCCACAAGCTGCATTATAAAAACGTGCTCTTGCGACTCGATAGGCCCCGCGACCTCTCCCGGCTTCATTTTAGCCGCCTCTTTGGCCAGAACATCATAAGGCGCTGCAAGCGACTCGGGGTCGAGCTTTCGCCACAACCCCCCCACCGACGCGCTGCTCCCATGTGAGTAATCCGTAGCTAACTGCTCGAAACTCTCCCCCTGCTTTATACGTCCGACTAACTGTTTGGCAAGCTCTCTTGCCTGCTCTATACGGGGTTTGCCGGAGTCGATGCCCCGCAACTTTGCCGGCTCTATGTCGATGAGTCGAAACTGTACTGCTGCCGGCGTCGTGTACAACCGCTCTTTTGTTTCATCATACGCCGCAATAATATCGCTGTATGCAATCGGCTGGTCCTTCGGTATCAACTGCGAGATATAACTCTGGCTCAAAACTCTTCGCCTCTGATAACGGTCGAACTCGCCCCAGTCCATTCCCATCTGCTTCAGCGCCTGCTCCGCCTTGGCGTAGTCCCCGCCGAAGTCCATCACAAATTTCCTGACTTCCGCGGTCACCGCCCTGTCAAGCTCATCGTTTATATCACCTGCCTCTTTTTTGGCTCTGCTGTAAAGCAGCGCATCCGAAATTCTCGCCACAAGCTGCTGTTCGATGACCGGCTCAGCGACACCCCTGAATTGCTCAAAATCACCCTTTTGCGCCACCCGCGCCAGCTTTTCAAATACCGGTCCGATTACTTCATCCTCCGTCACCGTTTGCTCGCCCACCACCAGCACCATACCCCCGCTCGGCTCAGAAAGACCGTCCCGTTTGGCAAACGGCATCGTAGCAAGCTGCTCAGTCGTATATTTGGGCTTGTCCTCGCAACCCGCCAGCAGCAAAACCGCTGTCAACACACAAAGCATCCCTTTGCTCATATTACAAACATCCAATATCAACTGATGAACAGCCACCGGGCTTCCTGACCCTGCGGAACATCCCTATTTAATGGCTGAATCTTTCCGAGCAACCTCTCTCGATTGTGCCGCCTTAAGCCGGGCGATTTTGCCCGCCAGCGACTTGTCCGACAACGCAAGGATTTGAACCGCGAGGATGGCCGCGTTCTTCGCGCCCGCCTTGCCGATGGCAACCGTCGCCACCGGAACTCCCCCTGGCATCTGAACCGTGCTTAACAGGGCGTCCAGCCCCGCCAAACCCTCCTTTGCGGCAAGCGGCACCCCGATAACGGGCAGTACCGTCTGTGCCGCAATCGCGCCCGCCAGATGGGCCGCCATACCCGCAGCGGCAACTATCACCTTTATCCCATTTTTGGCTGCCTTCTGAGCAAACTGCGCGGCAACCTTAGGCGTCCGGTGCGCCGATATTATCCTCACAACCGGCCGTACGCCAAAATCCCTCAGCGTATCGATACACGTCTGCATAACGCCCATGTCGCTGTCCGACCCCATCACCACTGCTACAGCGGGCTTGCCTGCCTTTTTAGATGCCATTTGTCTTCTCCGTATTTCGTAATTTACAGTATATTGGCTTGCGGATAATGGTATAATCATACCGACCGGGAGTCGCGAACGCAACTGACTCGTCTCGGCAAAGGCAAAAAACTATAGGCGAAACCAGTTGCCGGGAGAACCGAGCCGTAGCCGGACAGGTGCACAATATGCAAAACAGAAAATCCATTGTGGCCGGCCAATTCTACCCCGCCCAGCACGACCAGTGCGTCGATGAGATAAACCAGTGCATCGAAGAGGCACCTTTGAATATGCCCCTTCCTGATACGATTGTCGCAGGTATCGTTCCGCACGCCGGCTGGGCATTCAGCGGTCCGACCGCCGCGATTGTCTTTTCCGCAATCAGGCAGCAGCACCCGAAAGTTCACACCTTTGTCATTTTTGGCGCAGCTCATGGCTACATGGGCCAACCCCCGGCCGTTTACGACAAAGGCGCCTGGTCCACCCCTCTTGGAGAAATCCCCATTGACGAGGAGCTTGCCAACGCCGTAATCGAAAGCAAGACCGCCGTAAGCGACCGCGATGCCCACAACAGCGAGCACAGTATGGAGGTCCAGGTCCCCTTCATTCAATACCTCTTCCCCGGCGCAAAAATCCTGCCGATTCTCACGCCGCCATCCGAACAGGCGATTCGCCTCGGCGAAATCGTCGCCAGCTTAATCATCAGCGACGAAGAAAGAAAAATCGTCTGCATCGGCTCAACCGACCTCACCCACTATGGCCCACGCTATGGCTTTACGCCGATGGGCACAGGCAAAGATGCGTTGAAATGGGCAACGCAGGTCAATGACAAACAATTCATTGACTACGCGACAAAAATGCAGCCACAGAAAATGCTCGAAAGTGCTGCCGAGAATTACAATGCCTGCGGGCCGGGCGCCGCCGCAGCGACCGTCGCCGCCGCGAAGGCGCTCGGCAAAACAAAAGGTGTTCTCCTTGCGCACACCAACAGCAACGATGTAATGCTCCATAAGATGGGCTCAACCAGCCGCGAATCCGTCGGCTACGCCGCGATAGTATTCTGAGTTCAAAAAGGCCGTTTTTGGGCTAACAGGGTAATGTGACGTCCCCTTTCTATCCCCAAAATCCCCGAAATTTTCTTGACAATTTAGGGGTGGTTTGCATAAACTGATTAAAGCGGCAGGAGAAACACCCCAGTAAGAGGAGAAACATCAGGCCGTATTTGGAGAGGATGAAAAATGCCTAAAACGCACCTCATTCATTTCATTTCTTCTCGCGGTGCAGGCAGCCACCACAAATCCGCGGTTAAAAACCTGGAAAGGAAAATTATTAAAACAGAAACCGCCATTGCGAGAACAACCTGCCCGAACACGGTGGTCGGGCGTTTCAGAACCGCCTGCGCCGCGAGGCTGCTGCTGCTGTTGTTGTCAGCGTCGGCGGTAAAAGCCGATCAATACGGCGATTTCACTTACTCGACTGATGGCACCAATGCCACCATCATTAAATACACCGGTTCCGGCGGTGCGGTTGTTATCCCGTCCACCATAAATGGCAAGACCGTTACCAGCATCGGGGTCGATGCGTTCGAGGGTTGCACCGGCCTGACTAACGTGACGATAGGCAACAGTGTTACCAACATCGGGGACAATGCGTTCGAGGGTTGCTACAACCTGACCGCGATCGCGGTGGGCGCACTCAACTCCGTCTATAGCAGTGTGGATGGGGTCTTGTTCAACAAGAGCCAGACGACGCTCATCCTATGTCCGGAGGGCAAAGCCGGAAGCTACACAGTTCCCGACAGTGTCACCAGCATCGGATTCGCTGCGTTTTATAACTGCTCCAGCCTAATCAGTGTCACGATCCCCAACAGCGTCACCAGCATCGGGAACTATGCCTTTTTGGGCTGCTACAACCTGACCAGCATCACGATCCCCAACAGCGTCACCAGCATCGGGGACTGGGTATTCTATGACTGCTACAGCCTGACCAGCGTCACGATTCCCGACAGCGTCACCAGCATCGGGGACTGGGCATTCTATGGCTGCGGCCTGACCAGCGTCACGATTCCCGACAGCGTCATCAGCATCGGGAGCGATGCGTTCAATCACAGCAACCTGACCAGCGTCACGATAGGCAATGGCGTCACCAGCATCGGGAACCAAGCATTCGGTAACTGCTACAGCCTGACCAGCGTCACGATAGGCAACGGCGTCACCAGCATCGGGAACCAAGCATTCGGTTTATGCTACGGCCTGACCAGCGTCACGATCCCCAACAGCGTCACCAGCATCGGGGACAATGCGTTTTTGGGCTGCGGCCTGACCAGCGTCACGATTCCCGACAGCGTCACCAGCATCGGGGGCGACGCGTTCTATCGCTGCTACAGCCTGACCAGCGTCACGATAGGCAATGGCGTCACCAGCATCGGGAACTATGCGTTTTATCAATGCACCAGCCTGACCAACGTCACGATAGGCAACAGCGTCACCAGCATCGGGAACTATGCGTTCTTTGGCTGCAGCCTGACCAACGTCACAATCCCCAACAGCGTCATCAGCATCGGGAACTCGGCGTTCTATGCCTGCTCCAGCCTGACCAGCGTCATGATAGGCAACAGCGTCACTAGCATCGGGGACAATGCGTTCGCTTACTGCACCAGCCTGACAGGAGTTTATTTCAAGGGTAACGCCCCCAGCATTGATGGGGATGTGTTCTACGGTGCCGACAATGCGACCGTCTATTACCTGGCTGGGACCACGGGCTGGGGCTCGACGTTTGGCGGCCGTCCGACCGCCCTATGGAGTTCATCAGACACGACGCCGCCGACGATCGCGACGAGTTGCCCGTTGCTGAGCGGGACGGTGGGGACGGCCTACAGCCTGACGTTGGTAGCTACGAGCGGGACAACGCCCTACACTTGGTCGTTCAGCAGCGGCATTCTCCCGCCGGGGCTGAGCCTGACCAGCGGTGGTGTGCTCAGCGGCACGCCAACGACGGCCAACACATACAGCTTCACAATCCGTTGCACCGGAGCCAACAGCCTGTACGCGGACAAATCGTGCAGTCTGATGGTAACTTACACGCCATCAGTCAACTATACTTTAACGGTGGATTCATCTGGTGCATCGAGTGTAAGTATCGCAAGCAGTACAGAACATGATGGCATAACACCGTATAACAAAACGGTATTAGCAGGAACTTCTGTCAATCTCCAAGTGCCTCAATATGTCGGGGCGGGGGCATCACGGATGAGTTTCACTGGCTGGAGTGGGTCAGTAACACGCAGCGATCTGTCAATTACATTCACCATGGACGACACTAAAACCATTACAGCAAACTACGTGTCAGATCCGGTGACCTACACAATGAATTTATATAAGACAGGTGATGGAATGGTAAAAGTAAATGATGCTTTCTGTCCCCTGCCGTGGTCAGGCTCATTTACACCAGGCACGATTGTTACGCTCGAGGCTGTTGCAGATAGTGAATGGCAATTCTCTCATTGGTCGGGGGACCTGTCAGGAGATACTAATCCGATCGCAACACAGATGAATGACAATAATAGTGTTACGGCGCACTTTACCAGTATCAAACTTCCTTGTAAGTTCGGCAGTTTTGATGGTCAGAAGAATGTGGAGTTGACGCTGAAAGATTGCAGCAATAATGATGTGACGTTCATTCTTACAGGGTATGGCTATGGTGAGATTGACTGTGAGGATTGCAATTTCTCGAATATTACACTCTATGACACAACCGAAAAGACGGTTTTTTCAATCACAACCAAGAGTAATGTAGGGACAAGCGTAGGTGACATCATCGTAAACAGCTCGCTTAAGGCGATTTCGGCCAAGAACGTAAACCTGCGGGGCGATATCACAGTAACGGGTTCGCTTGGGACGTTGACTCTCAATAATGTAGCTGATAGTCATACGATAACAATCGGCTCTTCATTGAATCCAAAGGCAGCCGTAACGATTGTCTTTGACCAGGTTTCCGACCTCACTATAAATAGCCAAACGCCAATAAAATCGCTCACGGCAACAGATTGGCTCGGCGGCTCAATTGATGCTCCATCCATCGGCAGTATCACGACTAAGGGCGATAAGAAACGAAGTATAACAGGCGATTTGGATGTTGATGTGACAAGCGGAACTATCCAGAGCATCAAAGCTGCCGGCACATTATCAGGCAATTGGACATGCAATTCTGTTAAGAATATCTCTGCTATGGATGTTATCGAAACCAATCTGACCTTAAATCAACAGCCGGATGCAAAGATGCTTGCTCTCGGCAGTTTAATCGCTAAGGGCTGGATAGATTCAAGTCGAATACTATCGACAGGAAACATCGGCACGGTCACTGCCGGAGCAATGATAAATTCGACCTGCTTTGCGGGTGTTGCAGAAGGGGTTTCTGGTTTGCCCGATGCCGAGACAGCCAGTTTTTCTGAAACGGCTACAATCAAGAGTGTCGCGATTAAAGGCATCAAGACAGAGCCGTCGCCGTATTATATCAACAGCAATATCGCCGCAACGAATATTCTAAGCACATCCATTGCTTATCCACAGAGCTACAACGGCGGTGTGCCGTTCGGCTTATCTGCTGATAATATTAAGAAGCTGACCATCAAAAAGACAGATGGCACCACTACTTCGCTAAAAAACCTTGGCAAATCGACGGACTCTAAGACGATAGACGGCGTCGAAATCCACCTATATTAAGAATAAGGGCGGTTTTTCACTAATATGTGCGATAGCACACAATATCTGTCAGCGTGGCAGAACCCACGCCTCCCAGACAATTTTTGGCAGTTAAACACTCACAAGAACAGTTTCTGCAACATCCTGCCAAACAAGCACTTACGTAAATAAACACCAACATCACTATATTGGCACAGGGTTTGCAACTCTTAAAGCGATTATGGTAGCGGACTTGCTGCAATCTGATGCGGATTCGACAAGCTCACCGCAAGAGATAAACGTATTGGCCAGTCAGGCGAACTGGGACTGGCCATTGGCCGTGCGCGATATATTTCGCCCCAGAGGCGTGAATCTGCTTGTGGCCGAGAACGCCAATGATATAGTTAATGTGTTGCGGCATCGGCGGATTCGAACAACACTCGTTGACACCGACCCTGAGCAGGGAGGCCTGTGGATATTAAAGATTATCCGAACAGAGCAGCCGCTGATGCCCTGCATATTACTGACAAGCGAGGCGACCGGGGTGATGCTCGAAGAGGCCCTGCAGCTCGACGTATTCAGCGTGATTGACAAACCGGTCGATATGAACATACTTAAAGACCAGTTGAATCGGCTGTTCATCAAAAATTACGGCAGCCATATTTTTTCGGCATAAACCATAAAATTAGAAGTTTCTGAAAGGAGCAGTGAGAAGATGAAGATACGACCCTTGGCTGATAAGGTGCTCGTTCAGCGAGTGGAAGCCGAGAACAAAACAGCAGGCGGTATCGTCCTGCCCGACAGCGCAAAGGAAAAACCACAGAAAGGCAAAATCGTCTCCGTGGGAGACGGCAAAGTCCTCGACGACGGCTCACGCCAGAAACCACAGGTGAAAAAAGGAGATATGGTCCTGTTCACCAGTTACGCCGGCAGCGAAATAAAAATCGACGGCAAAGAGTATCTGATTATGACTGAAGCTGATATTATGGCGGTCATTGAAGAATAACGTCGCACGTCGCTCGTGACCCGTCGCTCGATAATAACAACGAGTCACGAGGCACGGGTCACAATTGTCGAATATCCTATTTAATAGAAGGAGAAGTAAAAAAATGGCAGCAAAAATGATAGCGTTCGGAACCGAAGCGCGAGCGGCGATTAGAGAAGGCGTCAAGAAGCTCGCCGCCGCCGTCAAAATAACATTAGGCCCCTGCGGCAGAGTCGTCATCCTCGAAAAATCCTTCGGCTCACCCACCGTCACAAAGGACGGCGTCAGCGTGGCCAAGGAAATCGAGCTTGAAGACCCATACGAGAATATGGGCGCGCAAATGGTCAAGGAGGTCGCATCCAAGACGTCCACCGTCGCGGGCGACGGAACTACCACCGCGACTATTCTGGCGGAATCCATCTTCGACGAAGGACTCAAAAACATCACCGCCGGCGCCAACCCCCTGCAAGTCAAACGCGGCATCGATATGGCGGTCGATACTATCGTCAAAGAGCTGCAGAAAATGAGCACCCCCGTCGCCTCCGGTAAACAAATCGAACAGGTCGCCACCTGCTCTGCCAACCAGGACGCCGAAATCGGCAAAAAATTAGCTGAGGCGATGAACAAGGTCGGCAAAGACGGCGTCATCACCGTCGAGGAAGGACAGTCCCTCGAAACCGTCGTCGAATTGGTCGAAGGTATGCAGTTCGACAAGGGCTACTTAAGCCCCCATTTCATCAACAACCTCGAAAGTATGACCGTCTCCCTCGACAAGCCATATATTCTCATCCACGAAAAAAAGATAAGCTCGGTCAAATCGCTTGTGCCGCTGCTCGAAAAGGTCGCCAGGCAGGGCAAGCCCCTGCTGGTCATCGCCGAAGACATTGAAGGCGAGGCGCTGGCGACACTGGTCGTCAACAAGCTCCGCGGCGTGCTGCAGTGCGCAGCCGTCAAGGCGCCCGGTTTTGGCGACAGACGAAAGGCGCTGCTGAGCGACATCGCCGTGCTTACCGGCGGACAAGCCATTTTCGAAGACCTCGGCCTCGACATCGAAAACCTCGAGCTTGATATGCTCGGCAGGGCAAAGCAGGTCACCATCGACAAGGACACCACCACGATTATCGAAGGCGCGGGCAAAACGGAAGAAATCAAGGGCAGAATCGAGCAGATAAAGGCCGAAATAGAAAAATCCACCAGCGATTACGACATCGAAAAACTTCAGGAACGCTTAGCCAAACTGTCGGGCGGCGTCGCCCAGATAAAAGTAGGCGCCGCAACCGAGGCCGAAATGAAGGAAAAGAAGGCCCGCGTCGAGGACGCACTGCACGCCTGCAGGGCCGCGGTCGAGGAAGGCATCCTCCCCGGCGGCGGCGTCGCTATGCTGCGTGCGATTCCAGCCCTGGATAAAATAAAGGCACAGGGCGACGAAAAGGTCGGCGTCGATATCGTCCGCCGGGCAATCGTCGCACCCATTAAGCAAATCGCCGTAAACGCCGGTCTCGACGGCTCAATCGTCGCCCAAAAGGTGATGGAATCTACCGACAAAAACTTCGGCTACGATGCCCTGCGGAAAGAATACGGCGATATGATTGATTTCGGCGTCATCGTCCCAACCAAAGTCGAACGCATCGCGCTGCAAAACGGCGCCTCAATCGCCTCGCTGCTTCTGACAACCGACGCGATAGTAAGTGAAATACCGGAGAAAAAAGAAACGCCTCCCGGCCCCCCCGGCGGCGGAATGTACTAACAAAAACTAACAAGGGCGGGCCTGAAAACCCGCCCTTCTAATTTACTGAAAAGGACTTTCAAATGTCGTTTCGCTTTTACAGCAACATTATCTCGCAGGCGTCTCGCCGGCTCGCAGGCGGTATATTCGCCGCGGGCCTTGCCCTTATTAGCTTTGGCCTGCTGATTTATCTGCTGCCCCGGTTCTTCGCAACGCTGGCCGCGATGATTTTCTTCATTACCGGCGCCGGCACCTGCGTTACCGCCATAAAGATTTTCTGGGCAAACAGACGCTCTATCAACCACGAAACTGACAACGAAGAATATCGAAAAAACGTGCGGATTCGGCTTGAGGACCACTATGATATTTAACGCCGCAGCCGTGGGAAAGTCACTGGCACACTGCTTACCGGGCGTTAATATTCGTAGACCCTGTCTTGTATGATGAGTTTTGTTATGGCCGCGTTGCCGGAGGAATCGACCTTGACCTCTGCTTTCGCCTCTTTGAAATTTCTGCGAAGGTCCTGCGTAACTTTGTCTTTGGCTTCTTCGGGGATGAAATACGCTTCTATGCCATACTCAATTCTCCTATGGCAGTTTTTGCCCCGGATGACAACACTGTCGCTCGGAACAGTCGGCCGCTTGTCGTGCACCGACACGGCGTCCCAGACGCCATTGGGGTCCGCCTTCAGTATAACCCATACGGCCTTTCCCTCGGGCCATTTCTTCCACTCGTCTGACACTTTCGGGTTTGATATTTCATAACCCAATCTGACGTAGTAGTCGCGCATTACGGAGCATGGGTCCACCGGGGCCGTTTTAAGCAGGATAGTTTTGCCCATCGTTATCGCGTGAATCTTCTGGGCGGGGACAGCCGCGAGAATGAACAATTGCGCCGCCACTGCCACGACAAACCAGACCAGACGCCTATTCATTTGCGATTCTCCTTTTCTTGAGGTAATTCTCAAATCCGACGCCTGCGAGAATCAGGGCGATACCGCAGGTAATAAAGACGACCGCCTTTATAAGCAGGCCGGTTTCGTACTCGAAGAAGCGACTGGCGATAACCAGAGCAACAAAGAGCACGCCGGCCCAAAAAAACCGCCTGTCCTCGGCGCGGAAACTGTTTGCGATAAGCCCGGCTGAAAGGACAAGACACGCTACGTTTGAGAGCACTGTGCTCCAGAAGAAATCCGGAACGCTCATCAATATCGGCGCGAGCACAATTGGTGCCGCGACCAGCACACAGGAGACAAGCACGCCGAGGGCGACCCAGCGGATTTCCCCGTCGGCAAGGGTTTCTGTGAATACAAGGCCCCACATCACGACAGCCGGCACATAAAGACAGATTGTCGGCACTAACCACATACGGTGCTCCAATAAATCCGGAAACCGCATCCCGTAAGAGTGGAACGACGACAAATAGGCGCCGAATGCGATAAAGGCGATTGCCGCCACCATAGCCGGATAGGCAAAGACCTTGAAGTTAGCCGTGCGATGCAAGAGCAATCCATAGGCAAAGAACAACAGGGCCGCGCCCGGCGCCGCCAGTCCAAAAGAGATAAGCTCCCTGGAGTCAAAGCCAACGTATACGACTACCGACAGACCGACGGCAAGCAACGACAGTGAGAACGCCAGCGCCGAGCGACATAAATATGCAAAAGGCAGAAAGACCGCCGCGGCGACAAACGGGTAATAGCAGAAGGATAGATGGTTATCATCGGCCCAGCCACAAAAACCTATGAACGAGACCAGCACAGCGACAACCGCGTTGGGGACACTTTCGAGGGCGTAGGCCATTATGACCGCACCGACGGCCCAGGCGAACATACCGTTGTAGAAATCCGACCTGATGTGAAATATCTGCGCTATCAGGCCGATGTTTGCGCCGAAGACCAGGGTGCCAAGAACTATAAGGGCATGGCCCAGCAGTGGGCTTTTGCCGGATATTTTCCAAAGGTAGAACCCCGCGACGTGAGCCGCCAACATACAGGCAACTATCAGCCCGACCTTGACAGATGGAGTGATTTCCTCCCAATTAGCGGCGATAAAGCTGATAACGCCGGCGCCTATGAGAACAGCTCCGATTATGTATATGGCAAACAGCAGTCGGTTTGTGGATTCTTTGGCCATCTGGTCGAGACGGTATCGCTGCGACAGCGTGGCGGACTGCTCGGCCGAAATAATGCCGTCCGTCTGCCAGATTTGCAGTTCCTGTTTCAATAATTCTCTGAATTGGCTTGAGATTTTGCGATTAGCCATCATTTTGCCCTCTTTCAAAAATTCCGGCTTTATAACCACTGACATCCCGCGTTGCGCATCACCCATTATAAACCGAGACAAAACCTCGTCAACAGCAACTTTGTCAAAATAATGGCTTATGAAACTGCCGAAACTGGAAATGTCAGACGTGCGGGGGTAAACGCGTGATTAGCGGCGCCACTCGGGCTTGCGGACCATAAGAGGCGGCATAAGGTTCGACCCGAATTTATGTGGTCTGCCGCCGCCGAAACTCCGGCTGCTCGGATACCAGCGGATTGTAAAAAGCTGGGGTTTAAAAGTCAATTTGGCCGTCTTTGTCGTTCCGAACATCCTCAAATCCTCATCATCTAAACTCATTGCGCCAACGTGGTATCGGCCAAAACAGACATGCACTTTAGCTGCTCGATGCTCGGATTATAGGACCGGTCAGGCCGCGATTTTATGGATTCACGCTCGGCTTCATCCCGCCATTTCACCGCCGATGCCCTGTATGTGCTGCCAGTCGGCCGGCTGCATGTCGATTTCGAGAACATCAATTCGCGTGAACAGCCATCCTTCGCCCTCTTTGCGGAGTTCGGCCTGGAGTTTGAAGAACATCATTTTTCTGTATTCGTAAATGGGCCCCCGCGGGTCGAAAACAACCCTGACTGTAAAAACAACCGTGGCATTCGGCGGCTTGACGTCTATCGAAACAATTCTGTGCACGTTTTTCTCAATGACGGGTTCCGACAGCCGCGCCCTGCAGTGAGTCAAAAAGACCTTCTTCGACGTGTGGAAAGAATCACTGTAATCGTCGGAAATAAGCGCCTCAATCGCCCCCACGTCCTCTTTCTCGACCGCTCTGACAAGTTGGGCGAGTGCCTCCTCGACTTTTTCCTTGTCGGTCTGAACAAAAAAATCAATTGCGAAAGCCAACACCGCTATAACCACGGGCAGCAGCCAAAACCACCACCTGTGCCTCTCAGGCCAGCCACTGCGAAAAATAAGCACCGCCAGCAGGACAACTCCCGCGACAATCAGCAATAGCCATGGCTGCTCGAATATGTTTGTCATCAACCCCTCTGAAAAACCGCTCCCGCCAACTCTGTTTTCAGGACGACAACTCCAGCCCGGCAAGCCGTTTGCGGATGTGTTTGGTCTTCTTGTAATCGGTCATATCCGGCGCCAGCGCCGTAACGCTTACATAACCCTCCATCAGGGCAACAATATCGGCCTGCGGGTCCTCTAATGGATGCGGTTCGCCCGCTAATTGAAACACCGTCCTGCCCTTCTCGTCCGTTTTCGGTATGTAGTACTCGTCGAATGCCTTGTTCGATTGCGGCACGACCTTGATGCCCTTAGGCCTGCCCCGCGAAAGCCGCGGAACATTTATGTTCATCACCGCGCCCTTTTCTATGGGCATAAGCTCCTTCATAACCTGCATACAATAACCCGCCGCGGAAGCATAATCCATCCGCTCCTCGGCTGCGACGCTCATCGCCACGGAAGGAATCCCTAAAAGCACCCCTTCCATCGCCGCCGCTACCGTCCCCGAGTAATAAACGTTGATGCCGGCGTTCGCGCCGTTGTTGATGCCCGCCACCAGCAAATCGATTGTATGCTCGCACAACTGCATAACCGCAAGTTTCACGCAGTCCGCGGGAGAACCTTCGATGCTGTAGCCGCTGAAAAGCCCGTTCACCTCGACCCGCTCGCACACTAAAGGCCTATTGAACGTCACGCTGTGACTCGCACCCGACTTGCTGCCCGCCGGCGCGACAACCGTCACTTCGCCGATTTTGACAAGCTCCTTGTAAACGGCAGACAAGCCCGGCGCAAAGATTCCGTCGTCATTTGTTAAAAGTATGTTCATATTCTTGTTGATTATTGATGATTGCTCACCCTTAAAAGGTCTTAAAACACCTATCCCATTCCAAACAACGCTAATTCTAAAGGTAGCTCGAAGAAAAACAAACAAAAATGACGTAAGAGGAACAAAAGTGGTCTGTCCCGTCAGAGCAGACCTTGATATCAACTGAATAAAGTTTTTAATTGTTCGATTGTTATGTTCAACTCGTGTGCAGTTATTATCAACAGTGAAACCAATTGGCTAACGTCTTTTACAGATGACAAAGATGCTTTTATCTTTTCCAAAAATGTTTTCTCATTGCTCCCGTCTTTAGCACTGCTTAATTTTTTGTTAATGAGGTCGTTGACTTCCAACAGCAATTGAACTTGGAGCGATTGATTTTGATTTTGGCTTTGTGTGATTATTGTCGAAGGCATTTCTGCAAATGGTGCAACTTCATCCGAAAAGTATTCACCGTATAACTTAGCAATGAGACCTCCAAGTTTCTGGCAGTAGGTAACATTATATATAAAAAGGCCGAGTTGTCCTCTAAGTGGCATTAACTCATATCTACTATAATTTTTACCTGTTACTCCGTTAAGTTCTTGGATTGTTCTATTGTATTGTTCCCAAAAGTCCTCGTTGGAGATAGTGCTTTTTTCGCTATTACTTATTTTGGGAGCTTGTGCGAGATAACCCTGCAATTCAGAATAAATTGGCCTGACTGCTTCTTTACTTGCCATAATAATTCCTTTCAGGGCCAATAAGCCCTACAAAATAGCTACCAACTATATCTCCGATTGTCAAGGTTTACTATTAAACCTTATCGGATATGAAATTCTACACTTCCCCTATTTTACCTTGACTGTCTGGCTGTAAAGCATATGCTGTAAAGCATATAATGAAAATTGCCTTTGGCTGGGGGGGCAAAAGGCAATGAAGGAGAAGGGTATGAGAGAAGTAACACATCCGTTCCGTGCAATTCACATAAATGAAAATCTGTGCGCACAAAATGCGCTAAAACCATTACTAATTCTTTTAGAAGGAGAAGGAAAATGAAAAATGTGAGAATGACAATTTGTTTAATAGCAGCGGTTCTGGTTATGGCAACCAGTCAGGGGTTTGGGGTGACAGAGTTCAAGGATGGAGGAACGCACAACATCAGTTCTACGATTAATGATGCGGTGTGGGTGGATTATCAAGCACCGGGCATGCAAACCACAGTTAATCTGCTTAATGGGGGAAACATTAATAGCTTCGAAGGATTCAACGATAGCAGAATAAACATATTTGGCGGAACAGCAGGTTATAGTATATATGCTGACGACGACTGTCAGGCAACAATGTTCGGTGGGACAGTAGATTATTTCGTTGCTGAGAACAGTAGCCATATAACAATGTCGGGAGGTACGGTGGTTAAAAGTTTATATGCCTACGGTAATAGTCAGTTGACATTTTCCGGTGGTATAGTGGAAAATGGTTATCTGTTTGTTTATCAAAACTGCCAGGCAGAAATGTCTGGTGGGATGGTAGCCGGTTTTTTAGAAGTAGGTGATTCCGCAACTTTGATAATTGATGGTTCAAATTTTGCTATTGATGGAACCCCTTTGAGTTTTGGCAAAATCACAAGTATACTTGGTGGTAATTATGAGAATGAGACAGTCCGTAGGCTTACCGGCACACTTGCGAACGGCGACATAATTAACAACTATTTTCAAATCGGCAATACTGCATCTATCGTTCTTATCCCCGAGCCCGCCACGCTTTTACTGCTCGGCCTCGGTGCGGCGATGTTGAGAAGGAAGCGCTAAATTTTTGATTTTTCAATACAGGTTTGGTATTCTATTAAAAATGAGGCTCAGCGGCGTAGTTGAGCAAGGATATACAATGTTATATGGGAAATCCGGAATGAAAAAGCCAAACTTCCGTGAGATGTCACCTGAAGAGTTCAAAGCTTATTGTCCAGTCGGGCCTAACGATGATGCCTACGAAGCTGAAGTTAGGTTCAGAGATTGGTGCGAGGAGAACGAGGAAGACCCACAGAACAAGGACGCGCGTGAGAGTTATGCCGAGCATCAAGAAGAAAATAGCTGGGATAATCTCGACCCCGATAACCGAGAAGGATACGAGGACAATATGCACAAGGATGATTGATGACGAGCCTGTGGCCAGTCATCGGTTATTGTTTTTAGGGGAAAGGATGGAAAATGCCAACAGGAGAAAGTGAATTTAATTATGTTTTTTGGACAACTTTTCAACTATTAGGAAACTTGTCATCCTTTTACTCAAATATGTTGAGAGGATTGCCTCGTGGTGTTCACTTAGCTATGGAACAATTTGAAGAAACTTGGGATGACTTATATGAAGACGGAACATTAGCTACTTTCCTTAATGACCCAAGTAAAGTAGATGATTTTTATTCTGATTGCGAAGAAAAGATAGAAGAAGTTCATGAGAAGCAAAAAAAAGATACAAAAAATACGCTTGACGCCGTAGCGATAGTATATGCTCACGGAATACTTGATGAATGTGCTTATAAGTACCTTGAAATTTTATCTCTTGCTTCACCCGAATCCTTTTCAAATTGTATTGAGAAAAAACAAATACCATTGATAGAACTTAAATCCAAAACATACGACCAATTATACAGAGAGAAAATCGCTGAATATCTGGAAAACGTAGTAGAAAAGAATTCTTTGATGTTCAAGTTAGACAAGATACACGAAATTACTAAGCCAACTAATACCAAAATGAATCGAGATATAAATTATGAAAGGAGAAAATTTGACGAATTCAATACAGCAAGGCATAATATCGTTCACGGAAACGATTGGAGAAGCTATTCAATTGATTTTTCAAAAGAATCACTGTATTGGGGTCTTCTAAATTTCTATTTGGCAAAATTGGTTTCACAAAAAACCGGCTTAAAGTTATCAAATGAAGAACTCAGTAAAGTCCCCTTAATATAATATTCAGATTATATTTTTGCCCTATACTATTTTTATCCTCACACAAGGGCTACCCTCTGAAATCTCAAACACCGTCAAACCCTTTGTAAACCCTTGTTAAATAAAGACCTACCGAAAGAACTATAACAAAACGGTAGAAGAAGCTGAGAAAGCTTATAAACGGGCTTGTAAGAAATCAAGGCAGTTTGTTAAAGTCATAAAACTCTTTAATGATAACTGATTATTGATTATCAATAACCATTATGAAAAAGTATCAGCAGGGCGAAACCTGCCCGGTGATGAGCAGAGACCAGGTGCGGGCGTTTGACGCCTGGGCGATAAACGAACTCGGCGTCCCGGGCGTGGTATTGATGGAAAACGCCGGACGCAGTTGTGCGGAATTCATTAAGGAAAAGCTGTCGCAAACAGATACGCCGCGGGTCTGCATATTCTGTGGAACAGGCAATAATGGCGGCGACGGCTTCGTTATAGCAAGACACCTGCTTAACGCGGGTTTTGCCGTTGTCGTTATCATCTGCGGCCGCCGCGACAAAATAAAGGGCGACGCGAAAGTCAACCTCGACATACTCAAAGGACTTGACGCACCTGTTGAGCAATTGGACGTGGATGGCATTGATGATATCAAGGACCGCGTTGCGGCACTCGCCCGGGACGCCGATATGATTGTCGATGCCGTCTTCGGAACAGGCCTGATGGGAGAATTACGCAACGGATACAAACGGCTGATAGAAACCATAAATGCGCTGGGGCGTCCCATTCTTGCGGTTGATATACCCTCGGGGCTGGATTGCGACACGGGAAACCCGCTCGGTGCAGCGATAAAGGCCAACTGGACCGTCACCTTCGTTGCTGTCAAGAAAGGATTCGTCCTCGAAAACACACGGGCGCACACCGGCGAGGTTTACGTTGCCTCAATAGGCATCGAGCCAAAATACGTTTAGCCCCCTACCCTAAAACGCTCCGGGCTTGCCGGCCTGGGTCTTGTAACCGATAAAGTAAAGGAACCGGTCTGCGTTGAGTATCGGTATTGACAGTGCCTCTGCCCGACTCTGAACCTGCTTGTAATTTGCCAGCCGCTCCACGGCACGGTCATATCTTTCCATCGCATTCGGGGAAACTTCGGTCTCTGCGAGAGTCGGTTTTTGCGGCACCTCCGGCGGTGTGCCGAGAACCACAAAATCAGTATTTACGGTCACTGTGTCGTCAACCTTTCCGCCCCACTTCTCAATAAGCTTGCGTATCTTCTCGACGCCATCAGCGTCAATGACACCGTCCCCATTGAGGTCAAAGTCGCCCGTTACCACAAACACGTTCGTCTTATTCGCGTCCCAGACAAGATTTGCCACTACATCGTCAACCCCAATCGGGTTCTTCGACTCAGCGCGGATAATTCTCGCCACAGAGATATTCTTATCAACCTTATAAACTTCTATTTCCGCCTTTCCCTTGCCGCTCCTCGGTATTGGCTGACTCTTGTCATAAACTGAAAACGTCAGACCTACATAGACGTGGTCGTCGCTGCCAAGGTTGATATGGACTATCTTGGCCTGGTCATCAATTAAAAGCACCTTTCCGTCAGGTTCAAAAACCTTCGCCTCTGCATCGGGCGGCGGCAGAACGCCTTCCTTAAGAATACGCTGAATCCGGTCATGGGCCGCCTGCAGTTCCGCACGGCTCTTCAGCAGCTGCTTGTTGATTTCATCACGGGTGGCCTTTTCCTGGTCGAGCTTTTCATAAAGGTCTTTGACCTGCTCCTCGGTCTTTTTCTCTAACAGCGTTTTCAGCTCGTCATAGTCGCCTCGCGCCTTCTCGAACTGCTGCTGGAACTTGTCCTTCTCGGCCAGCAGCGTCTGCTCCTTTTCCAAACCGGCCTTCGTCGCATCATCAAACCTGTTTTGCAATGTCGCAAGCTGCTCCTTCGAGGCCTCTTCGGCGCTCCGGGTATTCTGCAGGGTAGTGCTCAGTTTATCCGTTATCTGCAATAAGGCGGCATTCGGGTCTAAATCGTTCAATTCGGGATTTCGTTCGCCAATGGCGGCAACCGCCTCCTTCACCTTCGCGGCGGCTCCGTTAATCTTTACCTCGGCCGACGTATCACCGGGCTCCCCGGGCACGATTAAGCTTACCGCCCGGTCAAGATAATCGAGCATAACTTTTAGCCGGCTTTTACTGGGCTGCTCAGCGCCAACCAGCGTTCCTACCTTTTGGACCTCAGCGGCGCTCGCGATGTCGTTAAGCTTCTTTTGGGCCGCATCGGCCAGCCCTCGCTGCTCCTCGAACTTAAGGTAGCAGATAACCGCTAACGTGGTCGTTATAATGAATAACGCCACAAAAGCTATGAGAGCATAAAGGGTGTTGTCTCCAGCAGATTTCTTGCCGATTGGCATACCAACAACTCCTCAGAAACAGTAAAAACCTTTGGTTTTCGGGTCTTAGAGTTGGTATATTATCGTCCGAAAGTTGCCCAAAGTCAACTAAAAACCGGCTCGCCGCCCGCAGTGAGTCAATTTGGGCATAATTATAGGTCCTGCAAATGAGGATAGTGCTATGGCAAAAGAACGATTACAAAAAATATTGGCGGCTGCGGGCATCGCCTCACGGCGAAAATGCGAGGAACTCATCCTTGAAGGCCTGGTCCGTGTCAACGGCAAAACGCTTGGGACACTACCCGCCTTCGCTGACGCTGACAAAGACGTAATCACCGTCGCCAACAAACGCATCCAGCGCCAGCCAAAGGTTTACTTCCTGCTCAATAAGCCAAAAGGCGTCATCTGCACCAACTTCGACCCGCAAAATAGAACCAGGGCAATCGACCTCGTCCCCGCCCGGCAGCGTATCTTCTGCGTCGGCCGACTGGACATCGACACCACCGGCCTGATTATCCTCACCAACGATACCGCTCTTGCCAACCGCCTCACCCACCCGCGATATGGCCTGACCAAAACCTATATCGCCGACGTCAAGGGCCGCATCGACAGCGAACACATCCAGAAACTCAATAAAGGTATCTGGGTGGCCGAAAGAAAAACCTCCCGGGCCGCCGTGAAAATACTAAACCGCGGACCTCAACGCTCGCTGGTTGCTGTGACAATTGCCGAACGCCTCAACCACCAGGTCCGCAGAATTCTCGCCCGTGTCGGACTGCCCGTCATATCTCTCAAACGCACCCGCATCGGCAAAATCACCGACCGTGGCCTCGGCATCGGCAAATTCAGACCGCTGACGCACCTCGAGGTTGACTACCTTATGAAGATAACCGCGAACAAATAGCCCTCGCCTCCCTTCGCGTTTATGCCTCGGACCGCTAAATCGCCCACAGGGAAACTGCTTGAAAAAAACCGCCCCTGCCGCATAATGGCTCACAAATCATCACCTTTTCCGAAAGGTTCGTTATGCGAATAGCCTATTTCGATTGTTTCTCCGGCGCCGCCGGCGACATGATTGTCGGCTCGATGCTCGCCGCGGGGCTGGATTTCGAGTTCCTCAAAAACCAGATTGCGACACTGGGCCTCAAGGACCTTGACCTGAAGGTTAACGAAACCAAACGCGCCGGATTGCGCGCGGTTCAGTTTGTCCCCGTCATCGCCGAAGAACACCAACATCGCAATCTCAGCGATATCACGAAAATCATACAGGCGGGCAAAATAGGCGAAAAGCCAAAGCACACGGCCATTAAGATATTCGAGCGATTGGCAAAGGCGGAGGCGACAGTCCACGGCAAAGAACCCAACGACATACATTTTCACGAGGTCGGCGCGCTGGATTCGATTGTCGATATCGTCTCAGCGGCTATCGGGTTCGATGCCCTCGGCATAGAAAAGGTGTTCTGCTCG
>JBEKZA010000036.1:0-23212 GCA_049510335.1 Sedimentisphaerales bacterium
TTCTTGGCGTTGTCCCATGCGCCGCCGGCGTTTGCCATAAAGATTGCCTGATACAGGCCGAACAAGGCGATTGAAATCAGGTAGCCGATGAAGAAATACGGGTCAAGGCAGGCGAAGGCAAGCGTGCTGAAGAATATGACCAGGAACAGGTTTATCATACCCTTCTGGGCGAACTTGGTGCAAATCTCGACGACCTTGTTGCTGTCCTCGCTGGATGCCTTTTCCGAACCTTCGAGCTTGATATTGTCTTTGATGAACTTCACGGCGTGATATGCGCCGGTCGATACGGCCTGAGTTGATGCGGCCGTGAACCAGTAGATGACCGCGCCGCCGGCCATCAGGCCGAGCAGGAACGGGGGGTGTAGAATCGACAGGTTTGCCAGAAGCTCGGGCTTGAGGCCCTGAGTTAGAATTATGATGATTGAGAAAATCATCGTAGTCGCACCAACGACTGCAGTGCCGATGAGAACGGGCTTGGCGGTTGCTTTGAAGGTATTGCCCGCGCCGTCCGCCTCTTCGAGAAACCTTTTGGCCTTGTCGAAATTCGGCTCGAATCCGAATTCCTTTTTGATTTCCGCCCTGATGTTCGGAACATTCTCAATCAGCGAGAGTTCATAGACGGATTGTGCGTTATCTGCCACAGGTCCAAATGAGTCAACGGCGATTGTTACAGGCCCCATACTCAAAAAGCCGAACGCCACAAGACCAAACGCAAAGACCGACGGGGCAATCATCATCACGTCTAAGCCGGTCGTGCTGACACCATAGGCGATTGCCATCAAGCCCATGATACACAGGCCCATCCAGTATGCGCTGAAATTGCCCGTGCAGAAGCCCGCGAGAATTGTCAGCGGCGCCCCGCCCTTGCGTGATGCGTTTACTATGTTCTGAACGTATGCCGATTTTACGGCTGTGAACATATTGACTAATTCAGGAATCAATGCGCCGGCGATTGTGCCGCAGGTGATAATCGAGGCGAATTTCCACCACATAGTTCCGTCACCGAGGTTTGGTATGACTAAATACGAAACTAAGTAGGTCAGGCCTATTGAAACGAACGAGGTCAGCCATACAAGCGACAGCAGCGGCTTCTCGAAATCCATTTTGTCAACGTTTTCGAATCGGGCTTTTGCTATGGCAGCATTGATCCAGTAGGAAACGCTGCTTGTGAAAATCATTACAAGCCGCATAACGAAAATCCAGACAAGGAGCTGGACCTGGATGGCCGGCTCTTTGACGGCGAGCAGTATGAACGAAATCAGCGCGACGCCTGTAACGCCGTAGGTTTCGAAGCCGTCGGCGGTCGGGCCGACTGAGTCGCCCGCGTTGTCGCCCGCGCAGTCGGCTATGACGCCTGGGTTGCGTGCGTCGTCTTCCTTGATATTGAACACAATCTTCATCAGGTCTGAGCCAATGTCGGCGATTTTGGTGAAAACACCGCCTGCGATTCTCAGCACGGATGCGCCCAGTGATTCGCCGATTGCAAACCCGATAAAGCAGGAGCCGGCGTATTTTGGGTCGATGAAAAGCAATATGCACAGCATTACGAACAGTTCGATACTAATCAGGAGCATACCGATGCTCATACCTGATTTGAGCGGTATTTCGTAAACCGGGAATGGTTTGCCTTTTAAGCTTGCGAAGGCCGAGCGTGAATTGGCAAAGGTATTAATTCTCATGCCGAACCACGCGACGGTGTAGCTGCCCGCGATGCCAACTAAACTGCACGCGAGGATTATAGCAACCGTGGCATTCGGCATTTCACGCAGCAGGTGGAAATAGACCCATATAATTGCTGCGACGAGGGCCCACAGAACAATTATGAACTTGCCCTGGGTGAAGAGATACGTTTTACAGGTGCCGTAGATAAGCTCGGAGATATCAAGCATCGACTTGTGCACCTTCATATTTTTAATACGGGAGTACTGCACCATTCCGAAGACGACACCGAAGGCACATATCACCAGTCCCCACATCAGCAGGGATGCACCGTCAATCTTGTCGCCGAAGAACTTGACTGATTTGAGGTCGGGCAGAATCAAATCCGCCTCGCTGGCAAGCGCCATTGGCGCACTAAACAGCATCGCTGCCGCCCCAGCCAAAACCGTCCGCATTGGCGTCAAAACACCACTTCCGAACCGCTTTTCCACTGTTTTCTCCTTAAAATTGCCAAGTAATAAACCCTTACGTCCGCGCAAAACTTAAAGCCCAATAGCTTACCCCCTAAATGTGTTTTTGCAAGCAATAAAAAGGGCTTCTAACCACTGGCGCAGGATTTTCGCTGCGGTCTGGTGTCGTTAAAGGGCAAGATTTTTGGTATAATACGTCTTTGCGTGGTGTGTAAGGCGCTGTGTTGAAGACAATAGCCGAAGGATTAGGGCTGGTGGTTTACAAAATTGATACGGAGATGAGCCGATGATGCACTCGTTTTATCGTACGTTGCGAACGTCGATACGGGCGCTACGGCGTCACATAATGCGGTCTGCACTGACCTGTCTGGGAATCGTCATCGGCGTCGCCTCCGTCATTGCTATAATAGAAATCGGACAAGGGACGAGCTACTCGATACAGCAGACAATCGCGGCAATTGGCGCCAACGTCATACAGATAGACCCGAGCCAGATCGTCGTAGCCGGCGTGAGCACTGGCAGCGGGGGCAAGGTGACGCTAAGCCCCGATGACTGCGACGCGATACTTCGCGAGTGCTTTGCGGTCCGGTATGGCGCACCGAGTGTCGATTGCAGAGTGCAGATTGTTTACGGCAATCGCAACTGGTCGCCGATGAGGATACTGGGGACATCGCCTGATTACTTTGTGGTGCGCAACTGGACGAACCTGGCCGAAGGAGAGATGTTTACAGAGCACGACGTGGTAAGCGGAGCGAGGGTATGTTTGGTCGGACAGACGATTGTCAGGGAGCTTTTCAAAGGCGAAAGCCCCATCGGCAAAGAGATTCGCGTCAGAAATGTGGCGTTGAAGGTGATCGGGGTTCTCAGCGCCAAGGGCGCGAATATGATGGGCAGTGACCAGGACGATTTTGTCGCCGCGCCGTGGACGACGGTCAAGTTCCGCCTGTCCGGCTCCAGACAATCCCAGGCCCCCACAGCAGCCGCACCATCATCATCTACTCAGGCAAAAGCCCTCAGCCATCTCTATTCGAATCAGCAGACCCAGCTTTACCCACAGAAATCCGCCGCCCAAGCGCGAGAGGGAATTGTCACTAACAGCAAAGTAAAACAAATGACTCGAAGGGTAGTTTTCATTTTAGTTTCTTTCCCGCTGATATTGGTTATAACATGGGGTAGTTGCCGCTAGGAGCGTATCCGAGCGGCGTAAATGGGAAATCTCGGCTTGGGCTTGGAGAAACAATGTGCTAAAACCTCACCGCTTGTTAAGTCTCGGATGTTTTCATGTGCCACACATACTTTGGGCTGCTCTGGCCCTAACGCTCACCTTGTGGGGCCAAAATGCTATGGCACAGGAAGCCAAACCTCCGGTAACAAATTCGCTTGGGCCCGCCAGTTACCTCCACACGCTGGGTAATCGCATTGTGGATCGCACCGGCAAGGTCGTCAGGCTGCGCGGTGTGAACATCGGCGGCTGGCTGGTCACGGAAGGATGGATGTGCGGCCAAAGCGATGATAGAACTCGCGGCGCCTTGGAACAGTTGGAGAAGCGATTCGGCCCGGACAAGGCTGCCAGGCTGATGAACGCCTGGTACGATAATTGGTTTACCACCAACGACCTCGACCTCATCCAGAGCTGGGGCTTTAACGTCATCCGCGTGCCCTTCGGCTACCGCAACTTGCAGGATGCCGCCGGCAACTGGAAGCGAGATGCCGGAGGCAACATCGACTTCGCGCGCATGGACTGGGTCGTCAGAGAGGCCGCCCGACGCGGCATCTACGTGATCTTCGACCTGCATGTCTGGCCGAGACAAGAGGAAAAAGATAATTACGGATTGCCCTCGCGCTGGTCGGAGGAGGGCAAAGTCGTCCGTGCCAAAATGGCAAAGTTGTGGGGAGAAGTCGCCAAACACTTCAAGGGCAACGCCGCCGTCGCGGCCTTCGATATCATCAACGAACCGGAAGGTTCGCCGTGGAACGCCCCGCAACACGCCTTCTCCGATGCAATACGAGCACAAGACCCGGAGCGCATGATCATTGTGGAGACGACGGGTTATGAGAATATGCCAAAAGAATTCCCGAAGAACACGGTTTACTCCGACCACTATGCTTTCAAGGACAAGGTGAGTCTGGAGAAATATCTCAAGGCCCTGCGAGCTCATCCCGAAGTTCGAGTGCCCATATTCCTCGGCGAGATGAAGGCCGGGGAAGACACTGTCGAAAGCGCACGCTGGATGGCGGAGACGATGAACAAAGAAGGCTGGAATTGGACCATCTGGACGTATAAAGCGGTCAACTATGGCGGCTGGGCCGGCTTCAACTACTACGGCGAGTTGCAGTATGACCTGTCTAAAGATTCCTATGAATCAATTCTGGATAAGTTAACTCATGGCTTGAGCCAGTGGCAAGACCCGGCCAAGCCCAGAAACTACTACCTCACCCAGTGGTGGGTGGACGGTTTCAAGCAGAGCCCGGGAAATCCCTGATTTCGTCTTTGCGGTGCTGCACTTGCTTGTGGCTGTCCTGCTTAATGCCTGTATTCGGTCGCTCGAGTGGGTGCTGTGCGTTCAGCGAAAGGTGGCAGTGTGATAGCCGCGTGCGGTTCGGCCTGGTACCAGAATGCGACGCTAGTATAGTCGTCCCGTCCAGGTGTCCGGCCGTTGTCCCAGTGCTGATTTCGAATCTCGACCCGCAGTGATTTTTCAAAGCGCACCGGGTTGGCCAAATACCAGCGATACATGCGGTGGTCTCCTTTATCGTCCAGGAGATAGCCGCTGTAGAGATAAGAGTAGAGGTGGCCGAAACCCCAGCATGCGCCGTACTCGTCTTCTGTCCCCGGTGTATGGGTCATGGTTGTGCCATCGACATCGAAGATGGTGTCGCCCTCGCCCCACCAGCCGCTGTAGTTGCTGTGGACCTGTAGAAAGTTGCCGATGTAATGACCGTGACCGCGCACCTCAAGCAGCGTGTGCAGTGCGCCTTTCGTGGGATTGCTACGGCACCAAACGCAGTGCAGCCGGCTTTGCTCTTCCGCATATTCCTGGCCCTTCTCGTAATCAATTCCGTAAGCCACGCTCTGTGAGAAGTTGCAGTCCCCATCATTGGCGAGCACAAAACGTGCGCGTTTGGAAAACGGCATCGGCAGGTAACACATGTAACAGAGGTGGTTGATCTGTATCAGAGCGGATTGAAAGTCGATCGTCCTGCCGCCCATGGCACCGAAGAAATCCGAAAGAGGCACCAAGATGCTGGGCTCGGGTTCGTCGTCCCAGAATACCTTCAACACCAGACCGGGATACCACTTTCCTCCTTCATTATCGGTGATATACCAGTAGGTCACCTTGCCCGGCCCAGTCAGGTCGGCCAGCGTCACCTCCCTGCCTTTGGGAATGTCGATCTGGTGATATTCCACATGCGAGCGGAAGACACTGGCGGTGATACGATGGAGGTTCTGCAAGTCCTGAGCTTGTGCCGGAGAGTTACAAAAGTGGACGATCAGAAGCAGCGTCGCAATGTAAACGGTTTGGCTGTTTTTCACACCGATTCGATTTTTGTTGGTTTGTTTCATCCGCTGTCGCCAGTATATCTTGTTCTTTATAATAATTATGCTAATAGTTTAATTACGACAAAAAACAAAAGCAAACATTTTTAAAAAAAATTACAAGCTTCTGTCCAACTTGCGATAGCTGACGGCCTCTGCGATATGTTCTGCATTTATGTTTTCCTTTTTATCCAAATCCGCGATTGTTCTTGCGACCTTGCAGATTTTATCGTGGGCGCGGGCGCTCAATCCAAACTCGGTCATCGCCTGTTTGAGAAGCATCTCACAGGCTGAATCAAGCTCACAGAATTTTCGAACCTGCTTGTGAGTCATTCGGGCGTTGGTCAATATCTTACCGTCACCAAAACGCTTCGCCTGAATTGCTCTGGCTCTTATAATATCCGCTCTTATGGCGGCTGAATCCAACTGATTTGCCTTAGAGCGAAGCTTACTGAAAGTTACCGACGGCACGCCGCACAACAAGGCGACCGACGCTGCGAAAACCGCCCTCATTGGCGTCAAAACACCACTTCCGAACCGCTTTTCCACTGTTTTCTCCTTAAAATTGCCAAGTAATAAACCCTTACGTCCGCGCAAAACTTAAGGCCCAATAGTTTACCCCCTAAATGCGCTTTTGCAAGTGTTTTAAGGCACAAAAACGATTCGCCGCAGAGAACGCTTCGACGACCTCCGGGCTAAATAATTGCGGTTTGATGGCGATGGCTGTGGCACTCGATATTCACGGCCACGGGCAGCGACGCGATATGACAGGGTGAGGTTTCAATCAAAACGGCCAAGGCCGTCGTGTCGCCGCCAAGCCCCTGAGGGCCGATGCCAAGCCTATTGATTCGAGACAACAAATCAGTTTCGAGACGGGCGTAAAATGAATCGGCGTTCGGCTCAGCGATGCCGCGAAACAACGCCTTTTTGGCAAGCAGACAACTGCTTTCAAAATTACCCCCGATTCCAACACCGACAATAAAAGGTGGACAGGCATCTGCGCCGGCGTTTTTGACGACGTCCAGAACCCAGTCGATTATCTCGCCGGCTTCCGCGGTTGGTCTGAACATTCGAAATACGCTTTTGTTTTCGCAGCCCCCGCCTTTGGCCATAATGCTGATTTTCAGCTTGTCGCCGGAGGCAACCGACCAGTGAATAACAGCCGGGGTATTAGAGCCGGTATTTTTGCGCTCTTTAAGGGGTTCAGCAACGACGCTTTTGCGAAGGTGACCCTTTTCATAGCCAGCCGCTACGCCGGCATTGATTGCGTCCGCGGGCGTCTTTCCCGCAGGACAGTCGATAACCATATCACAGCCCTGCTCAACAAAAACAACAGCAAGGCCCGTATCCTGGCAAAGCGGTATCTGCTCCGCTGTCGCCAGATGCGCATTTTCGACAAGCTGCTCAAGAATCCTGGCCGCCAGCGGATTTGATTCATGCTTTGCAGCTTTTTGCAGGGCCGACAGAACATCTGCGGGCAGTTCATACGCGGCCTTTACGCAAAGCGATTCGACCGTCTCAACAATCTTTGAAAACTCAATTCGCCGCACCTGTCCGAGTCCTACTTTCCCTCGATATTTACATCAAAGGTTTTATACGCCGTATTACCCACGTCGTCGGCGAGTTTTACGGCGACAACGTGCTGGCCGACCGAAAGTTTCTCCACAACGATAGTGAAGTCCTCGCTTGTGGTGTCATAGACAAGGTCGTCCGGCACAGTCCCCATCCAGTTGGCGTCGCTATCGACGGTGTATTCGACTTTGCCGATTGCGCTAAGCTCATCGGTGACGTTCATTTTGAGCGTGACTGTTCCGCCAGCTTTTTTGACGGTATAGCTCTTGATGACCGGCGGTGTGTTATCGACCACGACCGCATCGCTCACTCGGCTGCCGGTCAGCTTGGTTTCGGGCGTGTTGCTTCTCTCGTCGCTTGCCGTCACCCTGATTTCGTATCTGCCGTCCTCGACGGTTTTGCCGTCCCATTCAAAGCTGTTCGATTCAAGGTCGTGAGCCGCCTCTATCCAGCCGGTCCTTCCGACCTTTCTGAAATCTATTTTATAAATCAGCTTGTCGCCGTTATCGTCTTTGGCCTCACAGGTGATTTTGAACACGCCGGCCTTGGCCGGTGCGTCCATCCTTGACACATTTACTGACTCCACTTTCGGCGCCAGGTTCGGCACGGTGTCTGCGACGGCAACTTCCCGAATAATCGGGCTGGCGCGGCCGTCGCTGCTGCGGAGCACGAATTTATACTGGCAGAACCGTCCAGCTGGGCAATCGAGCTGCACCGGGCCGGTAACATCCTGAAGGGCAGTCCATTTGGAAAAACTCGGGTCGTTGATGTCCCTGACGTTGCTGCTGCGACAAGCGACCAGGACGTTGCAGTCCGCAGGCACGTCGGCTTCAATCTGAAGTTTGCCCCACTTGGCGGGCTGTCCGGCGTCAACAAGGTCCGAGGTGTAGGTGCCTTCGCGTGCGAATATCCTGGCCAGCTTTATCAGTTTGGCGGGGTTGGCCGTCCCCACATACACATCGTCGCCAGAGGCAACAACAGCGGTAATCTGAGACGCCTGCCCGTCTCCATAAACAATCGTATTTTCCTCCGAAGCCGGCTCAACCTCAAAAAGCCGAGCACTGATTTTACCGGAGTCGCCTGTTCCGACCAGAAGCTCCTTGTGACTCTCCGCCAGACAGAATAAAACTGCGGTCTCATTGAATACATCGGTCACAAAACCGTCCTTAGTCACCTTGTAAATGAAGCTGGTCCGAGGCGGTCGCGGCGGCCTGGGAAGAGCCACTTTATGTTCGGCCGGCTGCTCCGGCCGCGGCTCCTTAGTATTGGCAATCTGAAGCTTCGTCCCGCCGCTGCTGTCCTCATCGCCGCCCCCTGGCGGTTCGTCAGCGGGCCGCGATTCGGGTCTGCCTTTCTGCGGCGGCTGCTCGGCGAATCTCGTCTCGGCCTGAATTACTCCCGCCGACGTCGCGGCGGCATACAGGTCCTCGCCCAAAAACAACAACGCCGTGATTTCCTGCTGCTCGCTGTCATACAACACGGTGGCCTCCCCGGTCCGCGGATTTATCCTGTAGATAAGCCCGCGGGTGTCGCTGCCGGCGTAAATGAGGCCGTCGGGACCCTGTGCCAGCGAAAGTATGTTTTTGTCAGGACTGGTATAAATAACCTCCGCCTTTTTGCCTAAAGAGTCGAGACGGTACACTTTTCCGTGCGGCCCCGTCCCGAGGTAAATATCGCCCGCCTTGTCAACCGTGATTGCGAATATGTAATTGGCGTCGTTGGGCTCAAAAATGGTCTTCATCTCGCCGCCTTCGAGCCGACACAATGCGCATCTTCGTCCGCTTATACCCACCAAAAGACGACCCGCCACGTCCGTCGCCATCGCAAAAATATGCTCATTTGCAAGATGCTTTTCAGATTCGACGACGTTTGAGTCGTTTGGCTCGTTGGCATCCATAGCGGGGGTGTTGCTGTCTCGATGTTGCGGCTTGCCGCGAGTGGCACCGAGGGGTTTACTCGCCAGCGGGGCAGCATAAATCTTTTGCAGTCCGCCCGCGCCAAACGCGTAAACGCCGCCATTGGGGCTGGTGCCGACATACACCTTGTCGCCGTTTGCGACGATGCTGTTGATAGACCAGACGTCTTCAAATTGTTTTACAAGCACCTCGGCGGACCGACCTAATTGAATGGTGCCGCGAGAGCCAATCACAGCATCATTGGTGTCGCCCTTGAGAAAATCCTGGCTGCTGCGGTGACGAGTCACCTTGCTTGTCACCGCCGGGCAAAAGGAAGCCGAAAAGCAAACCAAAAACAGTGACACGAAAACGCACGTTAATTTCGATTTTGTCATTGGTAACCGGGCCTCACGCAAACTATTCCACCGTAATGTTCATAATTTTTTTGTCGATTATCACCGCACCGGTCCGGACGCTTTTGTCTATCCAGCCGGGAAACGCCTGCATCGTAATTGCCCTCTTGGCGTCACCGAGCACCATCGCCTTGGTCGCCGGCAGCTCAGGCAGCTCGGCGTTTTCCATCGCCACCCCTCCCGTCGGCAGCACCAAAATACAGTGCAGCTCGTCCCTGCCTATGGCAAGAATATCATTTATCGCACCGACCAGCGTATCCAGATTTTCGGGTACAAATCTGTGCGGCACGGCTTTTCTCAGGAATTCCTCGTAGTCATACCCGCCGCAGACCATCAACTGGTACGTTCCGGCCGGCGTGTTTTCGGGCACAACGAAATTAAACTGATATTTACGCTTCTCCGACTGGAACGATTCGGTGACGACTTCCACTGCAACTTCTTCGCCTCTTTTGACCCGCCCGCTGGACAACCCCACGGACCATATAGCCGAAGTGACGTTTTTCTCGCTCACGGTCACATCAAAATCCAGCGACTTGATACTCACCGGCCTGTAGGGATTATTCATCAGAAGCGCCGCGGGGCTGACGCTGTCGCGCATCATTTCCGCCAGGTCCATTCCCGTGGAAATATTCTCAAAAGTCACGGGTTTTGCACCTTCCAGCTCGATAGTGGCCTTGTACCGCAGAGTATTGTCCGGCGATAAATCCCCCCGCATAAGAACTGCGCCGCCGACCACCTCCTTAAGCAACATAGGCGTCAATGTCCGGTTATCAACAACCTGACAATTGTATCGCCTCGGCTGGCTGTCATTATACCGGCTCACCTTTATCGTAAGGGGTATCATTCTCGCCTGGCGACCGACTTTGCCGCGAACCGCTGTCGAGTTGTCCATTGTCAAAGCGCCCACAATACTGCCAGAGGTTGCTATCTTAAACGAGCGCATAACACTCGACATCACAGTATGCACCTGCCCGGTCGCCATCGGCAAATCCACCGCGCCATAACCAAGAAAGGCGTGTCCGAAACCGTAAATTTCGTCGCCTCTTACCTCGGTTACCGTGCCGACAACATTGAAGGTTATATCGCCCGTGACTAACGGCACCATGAGACAAGCCCCCGGAGCCAGCTTAACGTCACAGACATCCCCGCCGGCAGCACTTCCGCCACCGCCGCCCGAAACAACCATAAAACCCAAAGGCCCCAGCAAGCCATCCAAATCCGCCCTTACCGCCTCCGGCACACCGGAGACAATCAGCGGGCTGGGCAAAACAGTGGCGCCGGCAAAATCCCCCCGCGAAGAAGATAACGCTGCTGAAAATTTTTTCTCCACCTGTGAAAAATCGAGCGGTCTGGAAAAATCAAACGACAACCCCACCCCGCCAGCCGGGGGAACACCACCCCCCTGCTGAGAGTCAGGCCCGCCCGCAACAAGCATCTCCGCAATAGGTGTAACGCCAATAATCGGGTCCTTGCTGAATATCCAGCCGTATGCATATGCTCCGGCCAGTCGGCCGTCGATATACACCGGTGAACCGCTGCAGCCGGCAACGGGACCGCTATGAATAAACCGCTCGTCGGTGCCCCGAACAAGTATGACGTCCCTGCCCGGCATAAAATTCCGAATGACACTCAAGACCTCCAGGCCAAACTTTTCGACCTCGGTCCCCTTATAAACGGTCAGACAATACGCCTCCATCCCGGGCCGAATTTCATCGATGCCAATATACCTGGCCGGGTCCCAGACACCGTCCAAACCCTTTGGAATACCCTCCTTCGGCTGTTCGGCGGCCTCGCAGAGACCGACGCCCAACAACAGGCAACCCAAAACACACGCCCTGAATTTCGCCAAACCCTGAGCCATCTATATCCTTTGAAGTTTCACAAAATCGAAACTTTTATCCTACAGTCCCATCTACAGCGTTGCAACATAAAACGACCTCTGTTAGAATAACCCGGTCAGGACCCCACACACAAGGTTGGGGGTTTTTAAAAAATAACTTGAACGGAGAATATTAATGAAGGCCGAACACCGCCACGATCTCAAAACCAACGAGCTGGCCGTATGGCTCAACAATCTGCCTGTATGGACCAAGCAACACCTCAGAACAATAATCTACGTCGCGGTGGTCCTTGTCCTTGTTGCCGCTTCATACCTCTATCACCACTATCAAAAAACAGTGGTGGCCAGCCGGGACCAGAACGCCACTACGGTTCTCCTGTCGCAGGTACCCTACCTGAAAGCGGGTATCGCACGGGACCAGGCCAAGGGAATAGACAGGTCCTATACACTTTTACAGATGGCTGATGAGCTGGATACCATTGCGAACCGCACCAAAGAAGACGCTGTGGCGGCATTGTCGCTTATCAAGGAGGGCGAGGTTCTCCGAACGGAAATACAGTTCCGGCTCGGGACCATCACCCGCGAGGACGCAACGAACCAGATAAACAGGGCCAAAGACAAATACAACAAGGCGCTGGACCCTTACCTGAAGAGAAGTCCCAACATCTCGCTCGAGGCCCTTGCCAGATTCGGTCTGGGACTATGCGAGGAGGAGCTTGGCAACTTCGACCAGGCGAAGAATATATACAAAGAAGTGGCGACCAACCCCGCCTTCGCACCCACCACCTCGGCGGCAGCCGCTAAACAACGGCTGGCCGTTATGGACTCATTCACCAAACCACTGGCACTGAAATCCGCACCGAAGCCCGTGCCCGCTGCGACGCCCGCCCCGCTGGCTCCGCTCGCCGAACAGCCAACGATTCCGGCGTCTCCGAACCAAATGCCGTGAGGTTTTTAAGTTAGTATTTAATATTTTTAATTTTTCAAATCTAAAATCGAAAATCAGAAATCGGAAATCGAAAATCAGTTGACGCTTCGGGTCGGCAGTTCTTTGCAGGAACGTCGCCTCGATAAATATCTGCACGGGCGGTTCAGCAACTACAGCCGGGTAATGCTGCAGGAAGTCATCAAGGCAGGCGGCGTAAAGGTCAACGGTAAGCCGGCCAAATCCAGCTTCAAGCTCTCGCCAGGCGACCTCGTGGAGATAAACCTGCCCGAACTGCCCAGAAGAGACATCTCGCCCGAAGATATACCACTCGATATAATCCACGAAGACAACGACATCATCGTCATCAATAAGCAGGCCGATACAATCGTCCACCCAGCCCGCGGCAACACCCACGGAACAATCGCAAACGCACTCGCTTTCCATCTCGCTTCCGCGGAAACCGAAGAAAACGAAGATGAAGAGGACGAGTCCGAAAAACTTCCCATCGCCCTGGGCGAATTTCGCCCGGGCATCGTCCATCGTCTCGACAGAAACACCACAGGCGTGATGATTCTCGCCAAAAATGGAATCGCCCAGTGGAAAATCGCGAGGCAGTTCCACGACCGCCAAGTCGAAAAAAGTTACCTCGCCATCGTCCACGGTATCCCCGACCTCACACGCGACCGCATCAACGCCCCCTTAGGCATACATCCCAAATTCAGATACAAATACGCAGTCCGGTCCGAAACCGGCAAAGAGGCAATCACCTTCTACGAGGTCCTCGAAACCTTCCGCGGCTTCTCACTCTTAAAACTCACCCCCAAAACAGGCCGAACCCATCAGATTCGCGTCCATCTGGCGCATATCAAGCACCCTATCGTCGCCGACGATATGTATGGCGGAAAACCCGTCTATCCCTGGCAGCTTAAAAACGCCGAACCCGCCCTCGAAGCTCCCGTTATCGCCCGCTGCGCCCTTCACGCCTCGACGATTGCCTTTACTCACCCCACCACGAAAAAATTTGTTCGCTTTGAAGCCCCCCTCCCCGACGATATGCAAAATCTCCTCGATATGCTGAGAAAATACAGAAAAAAGTAACCTTCCTCCTGTCATTCCCGCACAATCTGGAGCAAAGATTCGGTCACAGGATGGAAACGGACTAACGTTGTATAAAACGCACAAAGTATAGGCGGCTATTAGTTGTCCGCTGGCTTTTTTTGTTGGGCACTATTTTATCCATCCTTGGTATCTGAGATGACTGAAGTTTCAATTCGCTTTATGAATCCCGACACGAGCCTTTCGCTCGCCCCGGCACAAATGCAGAGCACAAGCAATGAGGCAAATGAATACTCGGTCGTTTGGCTAAAACCAAGTATGATGTTTGCTTTTATCGCTAAAGCGACCAGAAGGCCTCCTATGTTTCCGACCAAAACCCGTGAAGCACTTTCAATATAATGAATGAAAGGTCCCGCAGTGGGATCCATTTGTATTTTTTCGGTACGACTGAGCACGGAAAACATCGCGCCAATTCCGCCGAGTAAGGCACCAAGAATTACTTCGAATGTATTGCCGCCCAAAAAAGAAACTGCATATGATCTTAATAGCCATAGAGTAACCACAATCAAAAGAGATGGCAACGCAGCGAGTATCGCTCCACATACATACCAACGTCGTGCGTTCTCCGTTGACCTCGCGAGAAGATAGGATTCAGCCGTGTCGAGAACTCGGTGAGCATTTGTCTCATCTTTGTCGCCTACAATGCGTGCCATGCCTTCAGCAAGGAGTCCAGCAAACACCTCAATTTGAGATTTACGTAATGACGTCCTTGAGAGCGTTTCGAGTCGTCTCAATTTATTGGCAATGGACGCGAAACCTGGTAGCGTCTTATCGTCGTATTTTTCCGTCCATGACCATTGTACAAAGAAGCTATCATCCACATAGACAATATAATCATCTGTGGAATCAATGAGATTATGAATTTTCTTGTTGAGGGTAGGTTCTATATCTCCTTCGCAGAAGGAAGAGAAATCATCAACGATAACACCGGAACCTTTTGGGGATTTATGCTCGTCCAAAGTCATGTATTATCTCCATTATCGATATTCTGACCAACTATGGATTATATAGTTTCTTGATAAGATCGCCTTCTGGTCGTCTTTCCGCATAATACTCCGAAGCAAATTGACAACAAGTTAAATTATATCACATTTTAGCGAATATCCTACCTTGCCCGTAGGAGCACATCAAATGAAATCTTCGAGCTATGCAACATCCGCCAATCCAAGTGAGTCGCCGAACTTGGTTATCAGGGCATGTCGGATATTTTTGTGCGTCGGCCCCGTCAACAAGGCATCCTGAGTAACAAGTTCAAATGCGCCGCGCCGAGCCATAACCAACAGGTCGTAATCGTCAATGATATTAGCGATTTTCAAATCAGGCAGACCGTGCTGTCGCGTGCTGAAAAGCTCTCCCGGCCCGCGCAGTTTCAAATCGTGTTCGGCGATTTCAAAACCGTCATTGCTTCGTTCCATCATTTCAAGCCGGCTTTTCGCTGTCTCGTTGTCGGTATCGGACTTCGACGAATCAGCTCGAACAGTGTCAGCAAACAAAAAACAAAATGACTTATCTGCGCCCCTGCCTATTCGTCCCCGCAACTGGTGCAGTTGCGCCAAACCGAACCTGTCCGCACCCTCGACAACCATTATCGTCGCGTTGGGAATATCCACGCCAACTTCTATCACAACCGTCGCTACCATCGCTTTTATTTTACCCTTGCGAAACTCCGTCATTATCTGCTGCTTTTTCTCCGAGCTCATCCGCCCGTGCAAAAGCTCGACCTTAAACTCGCCAAACACCTTCGACAACTCACGCCAGCCGTCCGTCGCCGCCTTGATGTCCCCTTCCTCCTCGACGCCGGTTATCCGCGGATATACGAAATACGCCTGTTTGCCCGCACGTAATCGCTCCCTTATAAATTCGTATGCCTTAATTCTGTCCTCCGGCGCGACCCATCGCGTGACGACGGCCCCCCTGCCGGGCGGACAATGTTTAATTATAGATACATCAAGGTCGCCGAATACCGTCATCGCCAGCGTCCGTGGAATCGGCGTGGCCGTCATTACAAGGCAGTGCGGCGTCCCTTCTTTTCGCAATTCTGCCCGCTGATGAACGCCGAATTTGTGCTGCTCATCAATCACAGCCAGCCCCAGCTTCTTAAACTCGATATCCTTCTCCAAAAGCGCAACCGTGCCGACAACAATATCGATTTCGCCGTTCTTTATCTGCCGCAGAAGCTCCGTTCTTTTTGTCCCCGTTAACCCGCCGGTTATCAGAACTCTCCTTACGTCACTGTTCCGCAGATACCGTTCGATGCTTATGAAATGCTGATTGGCCAAAATTTCGGTGGGTGCCATAATCGCCGCCTGCGTCTTGTTCGCCACCGCCAACAGCGTCGCGTAAAGCGCAACCACCGTCTTGCCGCAGCCAACGTCGCCCTGTAAAAGCCGATTCATCGGCACGGGCTTTTGCATATCAGCGGTAATTTCAGCTATCGTCTTATCCTGGTCATCGGTGAGCAGAAACGGGAATCGCTTTCGGATACGCCTGTCTATTTCATCGGAGGATTTCATCGCGACCGCCGAGGCGAACCTGCTGTGCCTGTGCCGCCGAAGCGCAAGACCCAACTGCATCAGGAACAATTCATCGAATTTCAGCCGGCGCTTCGCCTTGCCTAATTTGTCCTCGTCAGGAGGCAAATGTATCCAGTGCAAAGCATCTTTGCGTTTTATCAACTCCGCATGTTTACGGAATTCATCGTCATAAAACTCGCCGACCAGGCGCTCGACGTCATCCAGCACGGGCCGGATTACCTTTTTTATCTGCCCGCTGCTTAACCCCCCGCCAGCCGCATACACCCCGCCGCTGAAATATTCCCAGGGTTTTTCCATCCCCTGCTCGACTATCGCGAACTTCGGATTCGCCAATTGCAACTGATGCCTGTATTCGTTCACCTTTCCCCACGCCATCACTACCTGCCCCGGCTGAAACTTGTCCCGCAGATACCCGCCGTGAAACCACACAAACCGGCAAAGACCCGTATCGTCGCTGACTGTCGCCTCAAAAACCGGCTGCCTGCGATACGGCTGATAATCCGTTGACTCAATCAACCCGACAATCGTCGCCGTCGCACCTGCCTCCAACGAACCTATCTTCGTCGGTTCCGGCGCAAAGACCCAGTCACGCGGATAATATTCCAGCAAATCCCCGACGGTTTGCACCCCCAGCCGGGCAAACGCCTCCGCCCTGGCCGGCCCAACACCCTTGAGGTACTGCACCGGCGTCAGCAGTTTTATATCGCCGGCCGGTTTTGAAACTAACTCACTCATTTGTCATTCCCGCGAAAGCGGGAATCCAGTATTGTTCCTTTTTGTCATTTCAGTCATAAAGTCGGGCTATCATACAAATCCCGCCATTCAGGATTCGACTTTTCAATCAACTCCATCTTCCACTCGCGTTTCCATTTTTTCATTCTCTTCTCTCGTGCAATTGCATCGTAGATGTCATTATACCTCTCGTAATACACAAGATTATGGACGCCATATTTGTTTGTGAATCCGGGAATTAGGTTGTTTTTGTGTTCATCAACTCTTTTAAGCAGATTATTTGTAACACCTATGTAGAGTGTCCCATTCCTTTTGCTTGCCAATATATAAACAAAGTATTCTCCCATAATTTCTGGATTCCTGCTTTCGCAGGAATGACACTACTCACTACACCCTATGAAATTCACAAGCACCGCTGCCCACGCCGCAACCATTGCCAACAGAGCAATTATCACAGACACCAGAGCAATCCAAAAATTCCTCGAAGCTGTTTTGCACATAACAATCATTGTCTCTGTTTGCAAAGCGTTGTTGATATTTAGAACAAGTTCTGATTCTGAAATAGTTTTTTGATAAGCCGACGTATTGAGCGTCGTTGCGACCCCTGTCTTTGTTTTTGTTGTTACGGGGGTTGTTGTGACGGCAGCAATCTCTGTATGTTCGTAACCTGCCCCGACTTCCTTTGCCAACCGTTTCAACTCCCCAAGCCGCTTGGCTTCGTCTTCTATATTTAAGATTTCACGAAGACGTTGCCTATATACTGCGATTTCTTTGCGTTTCACTGCTTTTCCCCTTTCTTCTGCTCAATCTCTGCTCGCGTCATATTATTTCTTTCTGCTTTGTCATTCCCGCGAAAGCGGGAATCCATTTTCCTCTTCTCGTTTTCTGGATACCTGCTTTCGCAGGTATGACAAAGAACTACTCTTCGAATGCGTGTTGGCCGACGAGCTTAACGAATCGGACATCGCAGACCACCCGCTCAATAAGTTTACCTTCCTTCTTTATTCCCACGACAAGCTCCTGCACGCCGATTCCGCCGACGGGAGCGACAATCAGGCCGCCCTCGCCGAGCTGGTCTATCAGCGTCTGCGGTATCTCCGGCACGGCTGCCGTAACGATAATCCTGTCGAATTGTCTCTTTTCGGGCCTGCCCTTCGTAGCGTCCCTGTCCTCCGTAGCTTTAGCGAAGGAGGAAGCGAAGAAGGGCCAGCCGGCGCTGCCGTCGCCGATACAAAACTCGACGTTGGTTATCCCCAGCCGGCCGAGTACCGCCTGCGCAGAGGCCGACAACTCCGAAAAACGCTCAATGGTGTAAACCTTCCTGGCAAGCCCGGCCAAAATCGCCGTCTGATACCCGCTGCCCGTGCCAACCTCAAGAACTTCGCAAAAATGATTGAGCCGAAGCTCCTGCGTCATAAGTGCAACGATATACGGCTGCGAAATCGTCTGCCCCATCCCAATCGGCAGCGGACAATCAGCATACGCCTGTGAATGATACGATTCCGGTACAAACTCCTCACGCGACAGGAGCCCCATCACCGAAAGCACCGCTGGGTCGGTAATATTCCGGCCCTTCAGGTCGTTTTCCACCATTCGCTGCCGCTCGCGGGCAAATCTGTCATTTTCCGGGCCAGCTATCATATCCGTAATAATCCTCTCGAAACCGCAGCTTTGCAAATCAATTTGCCGTCATCGTTCTTGCTACTGCTTACAGAATCGCTACAATACCATAATCTCGAACTAACTTTAAGGAGTTCAATTATGAAAATCAAAAAGGCGCTTTTTTACTTGTTGGCCGGCATTCTCGCCGGCTGCGTCCCCGTCCTGTCACTGCACCCTTTGTTCGACAATCAGAATCTCACTTTCAATGAAAAACTGCTCGGCACCTTTACAGAACCAAACAACGTCACCTGGGAGTTCGCTCGCTCAGATGAACCCAATGCGTATCAATTGACCTACTCTGCCGTATCGGAAAAAGACCAGAAAGTATTAAAAGGCCTGTTCACCGTGCACCTGGTGAAACTTGATGGCCGGCTCTTTATGGATATCTATCCCAAAGAACTTCCCTGGGCGGATGACGAAGGTCTTGCGCGGACAAAGTGGCCCTACAATACATTCTTCATGCTTTCCGCTCACGTGTTCGCAAAAGTAGAAATCGCGGAGCCGCAGGTGAAACTCTGGCTGACTGATGTCGTCGAAATGAAGGAACTGCTCAAAGAAAACCCCGATGCGGTCAAACACGAGGTGGTCGAGGACAACCCGGTTTTGACTGCCTCGACACAACAGCTTCAGTCGTTCGTGCTCAAATATGCCAACGACAAGCGACTATTTGCCAACGAGAGCATATTGACCCGCAAAACATCCGGGCCGGCCCAGGGCAATACCGCCAAAGATGTCAACAAAACGGCCATTCAGCCAAAGGCGCCGACTAAATGACCGAATCGCCTGAATTCAGACGCTACCTTGTCGATATTGACTCCGTCTCGACGCCCCAGCAATCGACTGATTATCTGGTGCTGGGAGCCGGGATAGCCGGGCTTCGCGCAGCCATCGAGGCCGCACAAAATGGCTCCGTCACCGTCGTGACAAAAGGAACCGTCGAGGACAGCAACACCTGGCACGCGCAGGGAGGTATCGCCTCCGTTCTCGACAAGGCCGACTCGTTTGAATCCCACATCGCAGACACCCTCCGCACAGGCGGCGGCCTGTCGGATGAGAAAACCGTTGACCTCGTCGTCCGACAGGGTCCGCAGCTCATCCGCCAACTGCTCAACTGGGGCGTCGCCTTCGACCTGACCGACGACCATATCGCCACCACCCTCGAAGGAGGCCACAGCCACCCGCGAATCGCGCACGCCCACGGCGACGAAACGGGAAAAATCATCGCGCAAACCCTCATCGCAAAAACCCGACAGCAGCGAAACGTCAAAATAATCGAAAACTTCTTCACTCTTGACCTGTTAACGGCAAACAATAAATGCCTCGGCGTTATCGGCTGGCATAAGGAAAAAGGCCCGCAGATTATCTGGGCCGCAAACATAATTCTCGCAACGGGCGGCGCGGGGCAGCTTTATCGCGAAACCACAAATCCATCCTGCGCCACCGCCGACGGCCTCGCAATCGCCTATCGTGCGGGCGCCGCACTCCAAGACCTCGAATTCGTCCAGTTCCACCCCACGACGCTTTATATCGCCGGCGCCTCCCGCGCGCTGATTACCGAGACGCTCCGCGGCGAAGGAGCCGTCCTGCTGGACTCCAAAGGCCGGGCATTTATGAAGGATTACAACCCCGCCGCCGAGCTGGCCCCGCGTGATATCGTCAGCCGCGCCATCCTCGAACAAATGCTAAAAACCAAATCCACCCACGTTTACCTCGATATCCGCCACTTCGATAAGCAGCACTTCGCCAAAAGATTTCCCGTCATCAGCGAATTGTGCGAGAGCTTCGACATCGATACCAGCAAAGACCTCATCCCCGTCCGGCCAAGCGCACACTATATGGTCGGCGGCGTCCGGACAGACATCGGCGCAAAAACCAGTATCGAAAATCTCTACGCCTGCGGCGAGGTTTCATCGACAGGCCTCCACGGCGCCAATCGATTAGGCAGCAACTCCCTTCTCGAAGGCCTTGTCTTCGGCAGAATTGCGGGCCAGGTTCCCGTCGACAAAAAACCAACCCGCCCGGGCCAGCCGCCAATAAAATACCAAATCCCCCATTCCGAACGCAGCCGTCTCGACACCGCCGACGTACGAAATTCACTCCGTGCCCTGATGTGGCGAAACGTCGGTATCACCAGAAAAGCACACGACCTAAAACAAGCCATCGAACAGATACGCTTCTGGCAGCGGTATGTAATGGATAAGCAATTCGACAACCCGCAGGGCTGGGAGCTTCAGAATATGCTCACCGTTTGCCTGCTCATCGCACAATCCGCCCTGGCCCGAAAGGAAAGTCGCGGTGTTCACTTCCGTAGTGACTACCCGGATACCAACGACGAAATTTTTAGAAAACATACCGGGATTAAACACGAAGGATAATCGCCATTCTGGTATAATGGCATAGGACTTGCTGAACAAAATAATCAACCGTCAGTAGCAAATTGAATTCGCCAAACGTAGGGCGGATAAAAATCGAAAGAGTGGGTCGGGCGGTCGCCCCGTATCTATTGGTGCGGGGAGGAAAGTCCGAGCAGGACAGGGCACGGTGATGGCTAACGGCCACCCGGGGTAACCCGAGGGATAGTGCAACAGAAAATACACAGCCGATGGTTCCCCGACTTGTCGGGGTTCACAGGCAAAGGTGAAATGGTGCGGCAAGAGCGCACCGCGGGACTGGTGACAATCCCGGCAATGCAAACCCCACCGCCTGCAAGACCAAATATGCCGGTGCCTGGCCCGGGTCATACCGGCGGGTAGGTTGCTTGAGCCGGCTGGCAACAGCCGGCCTAGATAAATGGCTGCCCACGACAAAACTCGGCTTACAGACCCACTCTTTCGATTCTATTTTGAAACGAGCAATCGCTGACCGCGAACAATCCGCCTACTCAGCCCTGACTTCCCCTTCTAAACCGATTTTAGTATCTTTTTTCGCAAACGACCCGAGACGCATTCTGACGGTCACCACGTCATCTTCCACGGTCATCCACATCAATCCCTTGTCAAAATTGACGTGCTCGAATTTCAGCCCATCGGCCTCAGTGAACCGGGCGGCAAGCGCCGGCGAACTATCCAGCTCCACCAACACTGTATCTATCGCCATGCCGATAATCATACCGTTTATCTGAAAGGCCTTGTTGTCCGCCCCCACCTCGCCTGTATCCTTGCGCATGTCTGTTCCGACCTGCTTCAGTATGGCGACACGCCTGGCGTTTTCATTGGCGTACGGCTCATCCAGAACCTTGCGAGGCAGCACCATCTTACAATCGAAGTCCACGCCCTCCCATGGTTCAATAAACAGTTGTTTTGGCCGCTCATCGCAAATAAACACATATTTGCGCTTTGCTATCAGCTCGCTCTCGTCGAACGCAACCATATCAAACCACGTCTTATAGCCCTCCTTCTTTTTGTCCGTCAGGGCAATCACACTTTTGCTCCGGCTCAACAACGCATGCTCGATCTGCGCAAATGACTCCAGCACATTGGTGCTGGTGCTTTGTTTCAGCTCCGTTTGTCGATAAATGGCGTAAATCTGCGCATTCGAAGGCGGACCTTCCGGCTTAAGAAACTCCCCCACTTCGCACCCGGCAAGCAACCCGCACGCCGCCAAAACCACCAATCTTATCGCTCTTATCGCTTTCGTTAACATCCTGATTCCCCGATAACCCGATTTCCTGATTCCCTGATTCCCTGAAATTCGTCTTTACGCTTCCTTGACGTCAATCCACTTCATCATCTTCCGCAGCTTGCGCCCGACCTTTTCGAGCTGGCAGTTATAGTCCTTCTCATACAGCTTATTGAACTTTTTCAGCCCCGTCCTGTGTTCCGTCATCCATTCTTTGGCGAATTTGCCGGAAGTGATTTCCTTGAGAATCTTCTTCATCTCGGCCCTTGTTCTGGCCGGGATAATCCTCGGACCGCGAGTCAGGTCGCCGTACTCAGCCGTATCCGAAATACTATATCTCATATAACTCAGCCCGCCCTGATACATCAGGTCAACGATGAGCTTTACTTCGTGCATACATTCAAAATACGCAATCTCCGGCTGATAACCCGCCTCCACCAGCGTCTCAAAACCCGCCTTTATCAGCGATGATAACCCTCCGCATAATACGCACTGCTCGCCGAAAAGGTCCGTCTCTGTCTCTTCTTTGAATGTCGTTTTTATAATCCCCGCTCTCGCCCCGCCTATGCCGTTGCCCCACGCAAGCGCGGTTTTCAGCGCATTACCCGTCGCGTCCTTAGCAACCGCCACCAAACAAGGCACGCCGCCGCCCTTCTGGAACTCGCTCCGGACCAAATGTCCCGGCCCCTTCGGCGCAATCATCACAACGTTGTTGCCCTTCGGCGACACGATATATTTGAAATGAATATTGAACCCGTGACAGAACCCAAGCGTCTGACCCGGCACAAGATTCGGCTTTATATGCCCTTCGTAAATCTTCCCCTGCACAACGTCCGGCAGCGTGATTATGATAAGAGACGCGCCTTTCATCGCCGTCTTTATATCTCTTGGCTTAAACCCGTGCCCCATCGCTATCTTATAATTCGCCGTCCCGGGCAATTCCGCAACCGCCACCTCTATCCCGCTGTCTCGCAAATTCAAGCTGTGTGCGTGTCCCTGACTGCCGTAACCTATTGTCGCGACCTTTTTGCCCTTCAACGGCTTAAGCGGTGCATCCTTCTCATAAAATATCTTTAACGCCATTTTGTCATTCTCCTTTTCTTTTCGCTGTTTAGCCCCCACTCCTGCGGTGGGGGTTGCCTGCCCTCCGAAGCCCTTGGCGAAGGAGGGTCATTCCCGCGTAAGCTTTACTTCATGGTTTTTCGCACGTTCACCGACCGGCCAACCCGACGCTT
>JBEKZA010000037.1:0-22218 GCA_049510335.1 Sedimentisphaerales bacterium
TTGGGATTGATGTATCGCTTATAGATGTCGTTGACGATATACGCCGGGGCAGCGTTGACGGTGGCGGCGAAATTGGACATAAAAGCCGCGAGCAGGCCCGCGAGCAGGAAGCCGACGACGCCGTGGGGCATATAGTTGAACAAGACAACCGGCAGGAGCATCTCGAGGTCCGGCTTATCCATTGCCTTGAGCTGCGGCGAGCAAAACTTTAACGCCATAACTGTCAGGCCTGCGACCATCATATAGCGGGGAAACATCAGGACCGTCGTTACCCAGCCGTTCATCATACAGGCCTCGCGAGGGTTGCGTGTGGCGAGGATTCTCTGCATATCGTAATTGGGCATCGGCCCGGCCAAACTCGCCAGGAGGCCTTTGCACAACATCAGGCCGAAAATGATACCGAAAAGCTCGTTGCCTTCGGCCTGGATGGCCTGATTCACCTTGTCAAAGACGCCCGTCCAGTCCAGACCGAGATGGTATCCGAAGAACGGGCTGGTCCAGCCCGCCGGTATCAAATGCTGTATCTCAGCCGGACTGACCGAGTAGATGGCGATTCCACCGATTACAAGGGCGGTGACAGTCAGAATGGTAAACTGCATAACCTCGGTGATGACGACGCTTATCATTCCCCCCTTGATGGTGTAGAGTGCGGTCAGCCCCATAAGTATCAGTGCGTAGATGTTCGCGTCGCAAAAAATACCCTCGCTGGTATTCGTAAAACGCCAGGGGAGCATCTCGACGGCAAACTTGCCGATGCCCTTGAAGGCGTAGGCCAGCATCCCCACGACGGCCACCAGCGCGAAGGTCACCACGCTGATGTGAGCGAGATTCGCTCCTTTGTCCTTGCCGAACCGCGTCTTAATCCATTCAGCGCCAGTCAGGACGTTCGACCGCCGCAGCCAGCCGCTCAGGAACATCATCAGGAAGATTTGATTGAACGTCGGCCATACCCAGGGCAGCCAGATACTCTTGAGACCATACATAAACAGCCAGGTGACGAGCACCATCGTGCCGCTTATGTCGAACATACCCGAGGCATCGGAAATGCCGAGGATATACCACGGCAGCGACTTGCCGCCGAGGAAATAGGATTCGAGATTCTTTGCTCCTCGCCTTGAAACCCACAGACCCGCCAGAATCACGGTGAAGAAATAGACGAGAATGATGGCGATGTCAATTCCGCTGATTTTGAGCATAGGTCATCTCCTATAGGGAGGCATTAGCGACGCCGAGGACATAATGATGACGATATACGCGACGATTATACCGAATGTCCAAACCGTGAAACTGCATAAGTGATTCCTTAATCTATACTCATATTGGCTGGCTGCACCACAGTCCGGGTGCCGGCCAAAACAGGGGATAAAGCTAACCTGTCTGTAGTGACTTTGCAACGAAATTTACCGGGGATAATCGGGGGGTATTTTTTGCCGGTAAAGTCGTTATAATGGCCGTTTTGAGCTTGTTTTTTTATGTGGAAGCTATGAGTGTGACTGACAAAAAAGGCAGGGTTTACTTAGTTGGGGCGGGGCCAGGCCGGGCTGATTTGATTACCCTTCGGGGTATCGAACTGCTCAAGACCGCTGATTGTGTCATTTACGACAAACTGGCAAACCCGGCGATACTTAATCACGCGAGGCCTGATGCAGAACTAATCGCCGCGCCGAAACGAGTGGGGCCGGATTCATTCACCCAGCAGCAAATCAATAATCTGCTCGTCGAAAAAGCGACACAGGGAAAAACGGTTGTCCGTCTCAAGGGGGGCGACCCTTATATCTTCGGCCGGGGCAGTGAAGAGGCGACTGTTCTCGCAGAAGCCGGTATCGATTTCGAAGTAGTCCCCGGTGTCACGGCGGCATTAGCGGCGAGCTGTTACGCGGGTATTGCGATAACCGACAGGACGCTTGCATCCGAGGTAATTTTTGTCACGGGCCACGAGGCCGAAGGCAAACAGCAGAGCAATATCGACTGGGCGCTGCTCGCCCGTTTTCAGGGCACAATCGTTTTCTATATGGCGATGGGCAATCTCGATTCCATAGCAGGTCGGCTCATCGAGAACGGTATGTCGTCCGACACCGCCGCTGCCGTCGTCGCCGACGCTACGTTGCCGACGCAGAGAATCGCCAAGGCGACATTAGCCACAATCACCGACTGCTGCGCCAAACAGCAACTTGGTGCGCCGGCGCTTGTATTCATCGGCCCAACCGCAAAAGGTGATACCCGTCTCGACTGGCTTTCAAAAATGCCGCTATTCGGCAAGACCATTGTCGTTACCCGTGACGCGGCGGGCAACGCGGAGTTTGCCGACAAAATCACCGCAAAAATGGCTTCGCCAATCGAACTGTCCGTTACCAGAATTAAAACGCTTACCGACTCGACCGTATTTATAAAGACGCTCGCCCAGGTTAACGCTTATGACTGGGTGGTTTTTACGAGCGTCAACGGGGTCGAGACGTTTTTCGCCGCACTGGCAAAGCTGAATAAAGACGCCCGTGTTTTTGGCTCTGCGAAAATTGCGGCAATTGGTTCTCGCACCACCGGGAAACTGGCCTGCTTTGGTATCAGGGCGGATTTTGTTCCCGCTGAATTCACAAGCAGGGAGCTTGGCAGGGGGCTTATCGAATCCGTCGGCCTGCGGAGTCGCAAAATTCTGCTTCTTCGCTCACAGCTTGCCAGCGAAGAACTGGCTGGGCAGCTTGAGGCCGCGGGTGGGGTAGTTGATAATGTTCCCATCTATACCCACGAAAAAAACCTCTGCGATTTGAAACCCGTGTCCGAATTATTCGCCGCAAAAAAAGTCAGCTTTATCACGTTCGCCAGCCCGTTTTCGACAAGATGCTTCTTTGAGCAAATACCATCCGGCCTTGTGAAATCCAGCGGCGCGAGGGTTGCTTCCATAGGCCCGGTTACTTCCGAACAGCTTCTAAAGCTCGGCGTCGTGGTCGATATCGAGGCGGGCGAGCACACAATCGACGGCCTGCTTGCCGCAATTGAGGCATCCTGCAGATGATAAACATATCTAAACTTTACTGCGGCCTGGCGGGACAGTCCGACCATTTGCGTTACAACATGGACGCCTCCCTCGGCCCGGTCGTTGTTTATAACTGCACTGCCCGGTGCAACCTGCGATGTCTTCACTGTTACAGCAGCTCAGGGGCAACCAGCAGGGATATCGAGATGACCACAGCGGATGCCAGGAAACTGTTAGCGGGACTGGTCGAAATCAACTGTCCCGTTGTGCTGTTCAGCGGTGGCGAGCCGATTTTGCGCGGCGACCTGTTTGAACTTTTGGCGGAGGCGAAGCGACTTGGCCTGCGCACGGTGCTTTCGACCAACGGAACGCTCATCGATGAGGACACGGCGAGCAAACTTGCTGATTCAGCGGTCGGTTACGTGGGGATATCAATTGACGGCCCGGAGGAATTTCACAACCGATTCAGGCAGACGAGCGGCTGTTTCAGTGCTGCGATGACCGGCTTTGATAACTGTCGAAAGGCGGGTCTGCGCACGGGCCTGCGGTTCACCGTGACCGGGGCCAACAGGAATCAAGTGCCTGAGGTTTTCGACATCTGCGAAAAAAACGGCATAAGGCGTCTATGTTTTTATCATCTCATAAGGTCAGGCAGGGCCGCTGAAATCGGAGGCGAAATTCTTACGCCGGCACAGACCCGCAGCGTGGTTGATACCATTATCCAAAAGACCGATGAATTTGTCCGCAGGGGTCTTGTTGACGAGGTCCTCACGGTGGGCAATCACGCCGACGGTCCTTATCTGCTGGTCAAATTACAACAAGACATCGCATCAAAAGACGCAGAACGCAGGACGAAGGACGCACGACGGCTCCTACTCGCCAACGGCGGCAACCGCATCGGCGAAAAAATCGCCTGCGTTGACTGGCGCGGCGACGTTCATCCCGACCAGTTCTGGCGGGCTTATTCATTAGGCAATGTCAAAGAGAAAAGCTTCAAACAAATCTGGGCCAACAAGGATGAGCCGGTGCTGAAAAGGTTGCGCGATAAATCGAAGTTCGCGGACAAGAGATGTTCTATGTGCCGGTGGTTCGATTTGTGCAAAGGTAATTTCCGGTTTTTAGGTTCCGACCCGGATGAGAATAACTGGCTTCTTGAACCCGCCTGCTACCTGACCGATGAAGAAATCGGATAGATTATTTGCCGGTTCGGATTTCTTACGAAAAGGGAACCTTCTTTGTCGACCAGATTGGGGACTTTTCCACGATTTCGCAAGGACAAGTTTGCGTGTTCAATAATTACGTGCGAAAGATATCTTACGTTATCGCGGATTCTTCTGCCCTCGCCGTCAACTTTTCAAAGAGCCAGCAAAACTGCTGAACCAAATACAACCTTACATCGCTGATTCGAGTTTGTTTTTCCGGAATATATGATCCAACTTATGTTCCTTTATAATTTCCTTTTTTTTACCCGAATCCTTACAATATCCACTAAATTTCATCAATTCGCCGACGAATTTACCATAAGTATCCTTGTCAAAAAAGAATTTTCTGACAAGGAAAGTTTTTACCCCATTTTCGCTATTCCAAATCAGCATCACACCCTTATTGCCATCGAGAACATATCTCAAACTATTTTGAGGAATGCGATACTCAAAATTTCCACAGCTTATTACTATATCATTGTTCTCTGTGACCATAGAAAGATGCAGCATCTTAATTTCAAATTTGAGATTTTGAATTAATAAAGACAACAACATAAACCACAAGACGCATAAGACAATATATCCACTTGAAACCAATAGCCCCGTACCCAAGCCATGATTATTCACTCCTTCAACGACTTTTAAGAAAACAGGAATCACCACCGCTATTGCAGCACCTAAAAATATGGCGAGGTCAATTACTAAAGACAAAAAGATTCTGGATTTATTGATTTCTATAATCATTTCTTTTTCTTTTCCTCTCTCGATTCTAAAAGTTCGTTTAGTTTCTTCTGAGACATTCCCCCCTGAAGATCCCATAGGATTAATTGACTATCTATGCCTAACATAAACATTTCAATAGGTTTAACCTTTCCTCCCCAATCTACAACTCCTCCCAATGCTGTGCTCACGGCAATATCTATAGCAGACCAACCAAGAGATTTGTCTTTAGCAAGCAATTCAGTGGCAGTATTTTTGATAATCGAACCCGCTAAAGCTCCTGCTCTAGCATTTACTCTTAATCCCACTTGCATCTCAACCGCACCTGAAGCAAATCCTATCGCAAAATTCGCAGAATCAGACAGGGAATTATTACCAAACCACATATTCATCGTTCCAGAAAAAATTGCATTAGCCCAAGTCGCGCCAGAATAAATTACTTCTCTGACACGAACCAAAGCGCCAACGCTAGCGATTGCATCTTCGGCCTCTGCCCAAAATCTCCCACTTGAATCAATTCTGTTAATTGGGTCATTGCCGCAATAGAGATACTTGTGGAGAGTTATCGGTTCCCGAAGTTCTCCTCTTTCCGGGTCTCTTCCGGTGAACCGCATCAAAATGGGGTCGTACTGTCTGGCACAAAGGTAATACTGGCCGATTTCGGAGTCAAACCATTGTCCCGTGAACATGAAACAGTTGCTCGTTGCTGGTGGCTCGGTACTCGACTCTTCGACTGTCTGGCCGAATGGGTCATACGTATAGTGATTCACCACACTACCATTCGTGTCGATTACTTCGCGGACGCTGCCTAACCGGTCGTGCAGATAGAAATACCGGGCAGCGGAGGCGTTGCCATCGTGCTGTGCGAGGACTTCAGCATTGGCATAAACGTAACTTTTCATTATCGAGCCATCGACCGAATTTACCTCTAACAGTATCGTCGGCAGGTCGCCCGCGATGTCAACAATATACTTTCGCGGGCCTGTGACGCTCGAGTCCCTTATAACCCGATTGCCCATCGGGTCGTATTTGAGGTCTATGGTATTGTATTGTGCTTCTGCGTGCCTTAACTTATTGTCCCAGTTATACACAAAATTCGTATCATAGCCGATTGCGTACACATTGCCGTTCTCGTTCCATAAGATGTGTCTGCCCTCGCCGTCAACCTCGGTCATGTCGCCGTTCTCGTATATAAGCTGATGCCAGCCGCCATTGTAATCGGTGTAATACTGTGTCATGTTGCCCGCCTTGTCATAAATCATCTCCAGCTCATAATAGCTGTCAATGCAGGCATACGTCAATTCCGAACGCTTATCATAGTGGAACATATAATAGTGGTCTATGGCCTGATTGCTGACGTCCGTGATTGTCTCACCCGCCTCCCTCAATCGGCCAAGTCCGTCTATACACCACGTCTGCGATTGGTTCATCGTATTCAGAGCCGCCTCAGCCAGCGCGGGTCATTCTCTCAAAATCGCATCGATATGCGGCGGGGTTTCGACGGGTTTAGGTGATTTGTTTTCGGCCATAGGTTTCCCTGCATGGGCGTCACAGCTTCGGGGGGACGGTTTTTCGTATAGAATCGACGAAGTGGCGCAGTTGTTTTGTGAGGTCTGGATTGAGCAATGATACGCCGCCTTTGAGCAATGCGATGGCGATTGTCATCGGTATTATCAGATAGAGGTAAAGGATAAAATAGGGCATAGCATTGAAGAATGATTTTGGAATCTCGATTTTGCCGGTGGGGGTGTTGATATCGAAGGATTTGGTGTCTTCGGAATAGATTTGCTGCAATATCGCGGGTCTTTTTGTGTCATTGATTATCGAATTGACGGTTGTCAGGACCCAGATGCCGAGCGGTGCGGCAATAGCAAAAAGGATAATGGCCACGGTTATTCTTAGCGTGGTTATCTGCTGTTGGGGCTGTTCTTCAAACATATTTGCCTCCATCGGCTTGAGGACATTCAAAAGACCTTTCGATTTTCGCCGTAAGCAGTTATTGTATGGCTGGTTTTTGAATGAGTCAATACTTGATTGCTGAAGGTAAATAATCAATAATCAGTAATCAATTGAGGATGTGTATGAGTTTTCCAAATATAAGGATGCGTCGGCTGAGAAAGAGCGATTCAATGCGTCGTCTCGTCCGCGAGACGGCCGTCACGGTCGATAATCTGGTCTATCCTTTGTTTGTCCGCAGGGGCAAGGGGCTCAAAGAGCCGATTGCGTCGATGGTCGGGTGTTTTCACTTCTCGCCGGAGGAAATAGTCAAGGAGGTGCGGGAAGTCGCAAAGTTGGGTATCCCGGCAGTTTTGCTTTTTGGTCTTCCTGATAAAAAAGACAAGGCCGGCAGCGAGGCGTGGGCTGAAGACGGGGCGGTGCAAGCCGCCGTTAAGCAAATCAAAGACGCCGTGCCTGAACTGGTTATTATTACCGATGTTTGCCTGTGTGCATATACAAGCACGGGCCATTGTGGCCTTATAAAAGATGGCAGGGTCGACAATGACGCAACAATAGAGTTGCTGGCAAAGGTTGCGTTGTCACACGCACAGGCGGGGGCGGATATTGTGGCGCCGTCGGATATGATGGATGGGCGGGTCAAAGCGATTAGAGAGTGTCTTGAGAAAAACGGTTTTCCTGATGTTGCGATTATGTCATACGCTGCGAAGTTCGCCTCGGCATTTTACGGGCCGTTCAGGGACGCGGCGGAATCATCGCCCGACGCCTCAACCGGCGTTGCCGACAGGAAGACCTATCAGATGGATCCCGCCAACGCGAGGCAGGCGATGGCAGAAATCGCACTGGATATCGAGGAAGGCGCTGATATTGTTATGGTCAAACCCGCACTTTGCTATCTCGACATAATCGCCAAAGCCCGCGAACGTTTCGACTGTCCGATAGCCGGCTACCACGTCAGCGGCGAATATATGATGATTCAGGACTCCGCCAACGCCGGGCATATTGATAAGGAAGCCGCGATGATGGAGGTATTGACCGCTATTAAACGGGCGGGGGCGGACATAATCATTACGTATTTTGCGAAAGAAACAGCATTGAAAATGCAAAAGTCAAAATGACAAAGCAAAATTCAAAAAGGTTTTCCACAAAAGACGCAAAACCCCGTGCTAAAGCTGCGCAGGGCAGGCGAGGAGCGAAAGGCGAACTAAAGCCGAGATTGATTGCTTTTGAGCTGACGAGGCGTTGCCGGTATGAGTGTAAACATTGCCGGGCGAACGCGGGGCCGGACAGGGACTCGGAGCTGACCACGCAGCAGTGCAAAAAGATAATAGCTGCGATGGCGAAGTTTGCGAAGCCGGTGCTGATATTGACGGGCGGCGAGCCGATGGAAAGGCCTGACCTGTATGAGATTATCAAATACGCGAAGGAGAAGGGTCTGCGGGTAGTAATGGCGACCTGCGGGTATCTGTTAGACGATGAGTCGATGGCCAAACTGAAAAAGGCGGGCGTGTCGGCTTTGGCATTCTCAATCGACGGGTCCGCTGCGGATACGCACGACAGGTTCAGGCAAAGCGACGGCTCTTTTGACGCGGTGATGAAGGCCGCGGCGGTTGCCCGTAAGGCAAAGGTGCCTTTCCAGATAAATACGACCATAAGCAAAATCAACGCCGGCGAGATTCTGGGTATAGCCGAGCTTGCCAAACGGCTCGGCGCCTCATGTTTCAATCCCTTTATGATGGTGCCGATGGGGCGGGCAAAAGAAATCGACGATGCCGTTTTGGACCCCGTGCAATACGAATACATATTAGGCGAACTGCTGCGTATCAAACTCCGCGGGGATGTAAACGTCAGGGTTACCTGTGGGCCGTCTTTTGCGAGGATTTGCGAGCAGGCAAGGGCAAGAGGATTGACGGCGGAAGGAAGCGGCTGTATAGGGGGCAGGGGGTTCGGATTTATCAGCTATAAAGGGGACGTGCAGACGTGCGGGTTTTTGGACATCTCGGCGGGGAACCTGGTCGCCAACGGATTCAACTTCAAAAAAATATGGCTGGAGTCGAAATTCCTCAATGAAATTCGGGATGTTTCAGCGATGAAGGACAATTGCGGCGAATGTGAATACGCGGGGTTGTGCGGGGGCTGCAGAGCTAGGGCGATGGCGATGCTGGGGGATTATCTGCGAGGAGACCCGGTGTGCGGGTATGTGCCGGGGAAGAAACGGTGAGCGGGAAGGAATTATCCGCGTTTGAGAAGCGACTGTGCAACGCGCTTCAGAACGGCTTACCTATAAGCGAAAGACCTTACGCAGAGATTGGCAGGTTGCTCGGCTGCAAGGAAGAAGTGGTGCTGAGGCAGACGCGGAAACTTGTCGCAAGGAGGGTAATCAGGCGGATAGGCGCGGTTGTGAACTGGCGGGCGGCGGGCAAGGCGAGCACGTTAGTCGCGGCCTGTGTGCCGGAGGGGAAATTGAAAAAGGTCATTGCGGCGGTGAACGGACTGGATGGGGTTTCGCACAATTACATCAGAAAACATTATTATAATCTGTGGTTCACTATCAGAGCGGAATCAAATAAGCAACTCGAAGCGATTCTGGGGGATTTGTCGCGGCGGTTCAGGATTGCATTTCACAGTTTGCCCGTGAAACGGGTTTTCAAATTAGATGTTCGGTTTGACGCGGAGAGCGGCGGGCGGCGGTTGCTGGCGGCCCGGCTTCGGCTTCGCCGAGGCAGGCAGAAGCTGGACGAGGTTAATGAAAGGATATTAGGGGGATTACAGAAGGGCTTGGAAGTAGCGGCGAGGCCATATGATTTTTTGTGCGAGGGGGAATTAAAAATCGACGAGGTTTTGGCGCGAATCGATAAGATGATTGACAGATGGGTTATTTATCGAGTCGGGGCGGTGGTAAATCATCATAAGCTGGGGTTTGTGGCCAACGCGATGTTTGTGTGCGGGGCAAAGCCGGCGCGTCTGGTCGAAATCGGAAAGGCACTTGCGAGTTTGCAGAACGTGAGTCATTGTTACGAAAGAAAACCGATTCGACAAGCTCACGGCGAGCCATTTGAGGGCTGGCCATACCGGATTTTTGCGATGATGCATGGGAAAAGCGGGGTGGAGATTCGGCGAGTGATAGATAAATTTGTGGAGGCGGAGGGGATAAAGGAGTGGGATGTTCTATCGACGGTGAGGCGTAATTGATTTAGCACAAGGTCCCAAAGAGGGGGACGAACCATTTCAGGCGAGTGGTTTTTGAAGAGTGCGTCGGTTTGCTTCCAGCCCCGATATGATGGTGACCGTCAGCATGACGACGAAAGTTATCGTGGTAAACCAGTATCCCCAGGTGGCGGTGCGGACGTGAGCTGCTTTGATGAGGACGGTGCCGACGGCAAAACTTTGAATCAGCATCTTGATTTTTCCTGATGTGACGGCCCTGAAATCTATACCTTTTGCTTCGGCGGTGTGTCGTAAAATGGTGACGTAGCCCTCTCTGCTAATCAAAACGGCGGCGACCGACCAGTGAATTACATGCAGGGTTGTTGCGGGCAGGTTGAAAAGGACCGGTTCGCCGATTATCGCAAAGCACACAAACGCGCCGCAGACGAGGACTTTGTCGGCGAGAGGGTCGAGCATTCGTCCGAATTTGCTGGTGACATTGAGTTTTCTTGCGATTGGGCCGTCAACTATGTCCGTCAGCCCGGCGATTACAAAAATCGCAAAGGCGGTGTCTATGAACGACGTCCTGTGGTTTACACAGGGTGAATAGAGGAGCATAACGAGGAACAGAATCGTCAGGATGAGCCGGCCGAAGGTCAGAATGTTTGGAACCTGTTTTAGCATAGCCGAAAGTTTACTTTCCTGTTTTTGTAATTCAATGAATTTGTTTACAGAGCAGGTCATAATTTTTTGTGCCGGTAATTTTAGTTTGTATGAAGGTTCCGGGTTTTGCTGAGCAGTTTCTGATTATGCAGAGCGGGTCTATTTCCGGTGCCTGGCCAAAGAAACGCCCCTTTGCGGTGCGGCCTTTGCCGATGCTGTCAACGAGGCAGGTCAGCGTATCGCCGATTCTTTTTTTGTTTTTGTCAAAGGCGATTTGCTGTTGGGTAAGCATAATCTGTTCAAGGCGATGTTTTTTGATGCGGTCCGGGACCTGGTGAGGGAATTTGGCGGCGGGTGTTCCCTCTTCGGGGTAGAAGGTAAAGCAGCCGAGGTTGTCGAAGCGTGCCCATTTGACGAATTCAAGCAACTCGTTAAATCGGGCGTCTGTTTCGCCGGGGAAGCCGACAATCAGGGTTGTGCGAAGGACGCAGTCAGGCAGGCGGGTTCTCAAGTTTTCAATAAGGCGATAAATCCTGTCTTTAGAGTGGGGCCTGCGCATTGCCCTGAGGATTTGGGGGTTTATGTGCTGCAGGGGTATATCGAGATAATGGACGATTTTGCCGCAGTCGGCAATCGTTTCAATCAGCCGGTCGGTGATTCCGGTAGGGTATAGATAAAGCAGGCGAATCCAGCGAAGGCGGGAGATTTTGGAAAGCTCAATGAGCAGTTTGGGCAGGGTGTCCTTGGTTTTGAGGTCTTGTCCGTAAGCGGTGATGTCCTGAGCGATGATGTTCAGTTCGACTGCGCCGGAGGAGACAAGTTCCGAGGCCTCGGCGAGAACGAGATGTTTTGGTTTGCTGCGGGTCTTGCCCCTGATGGCGGGAATGGTGCAGAAAGAGCATTTTTTGTTGCAGCCATCGCTGATTCGGAGATATGCCCAATGGCGAGGGGTGATGCGCAGGCGAGTGCGGTCGTCACAGGGGATATGTGGATTTTGGGTCACCGAGGTTATGATTTTATCGGCGGTGAGGGTTGTTTGGATTATGTCTGCGATATTGTCGCGTTGCTGGAGGCCAATGACAGCGTCGATTTCGCCCGTTTCTTTCAGCAGTTCTTTACCGAGTCGCTGCGGGAGGCAGCCGGCGACGATGACCTTCCGCACCTTACCTTTTCGTTTTCGCCCGACGGCGCGACGTATTGCTTCAATTGCTTCGGCTTTGGCGGGTGCGATGAAGCCGCAGGTATTTATAACGACGACGTCCGCGTTGTCGGCATTCTGGGTAATGACGAAACCGGCCTGCGTGATTAGCGCCAGCATTCGTTCGCTGTCGACCATATTTTTGGGACAGCCAAGGGCGACAAATCCAACGGTTATTTTTTTGCTGTTTTTTGTGGTCATCGGCCGATAAATCCGCCTTTCGTCTGGCGGATAAAGTTATCAGAAAATCACGGGAAGGTCTAATGTTTTGACGGCGACGATTTTTAATAAAACGTTTGACGATTGTCTGGGGGCCGTTATACTAAACCGAACGTAAGGGATTTTTGATATCGATGTGCTCTATGACTCTGTGGAGGATTATCTGATGGCTGATTTTCAAATGGACAAGCCGGGAGGTCAGGATGCCGAAAAAACGATTCCTTTCGATGACGGGATGGCAGTGTCTCATTCGCCTTTGAATCTGGGCGGCGGGGGGGCAAAGGATACGGCTGATTCTGATACGCCACAGCCCGTGGTCAGCGAGGTCGGCAAACGGGTAAGCTGGCCTGACCGGATTACAGGCGTCAAGACCTTCTATACGAAACTGCATCCCGGGGCGATAGAGTTTCTCGATGAGCAGATTTGCAAATGGCTGGCGGACAATCCCGGGGTTCATATAAAACGGACGAACGTCGTGACGGGAGACATCGTTGCCAAGAAGACCGAGCCGAACATTGTAATCACGATATGGTATTGACCGTTGTTGCGTGGTCGATTTCGCAGTGAGTCGGCGGAGTTGATGGATTACGACGGCAGGATACAATAAGATGTTCACTGGGGGTGGTTCACTTGAAAAGTGGACCTGAGAGCAGACCCTTTGAACCTGAACAGGACGACCGTCCCGATTGAATCGGGATTAGTGGTGATGCCTGCGTAGGGAAGTGATAGTTAAGTGCGACAGTTTGAGGTTGAAATCGCTTCCTTGCGGAAGCGATTTTTTGTTTTTAGCGGGAGTTGAAATGGCTACACAATTAGATATTGCCCGGTCGGGGAGAGTGAGCGAAGAAGTAAGGTTTGTTGCGCAGGCGGATGGGGTCAAGGCAGAGAGCATTCGAGACGAAGTTGCGGCTGGTCGGCTGGTGATACCTGCCAACAGGATTCACCTGAAGGGTAATTTAAGACCGGCGGGCATAGGCCGGCTGCTCAGGACAAAGGTCAACGCCAATATCGGGGTGAGCAGCGTCCGCAGCACGGTTAACGAGGAGCTTGAGAAAATGGGGGTTGCGATTGCTGCCGGGACGGACGCGATTATGGATTTGAGCACCGGAGGGGACCTGGACGCGATAAGGGAAAAGCTGCTGGCTGAATGTCCAGTGCCGTTCGGGACGGTGCCGATTTACCAGATGGTTTCGGACAGAACCGTTGAGGATGTCAGCGAGAAGATAATTCTTGAGGTGATTGAGAGGCAGGCAAAGCAGGGGGTGGACTTTTTCACCATACACGCGGGCGTGCTGAGGGAGCATTTGCCGCTGGTTGGGAAACGCGTGATGGGGATTGTGAGCAGGGGCGGCGCATTGTTGGCCGAATGGATGCTGTATCACGGCAGGCAGAATCCGCTGTATGAGATGTTCGACGAGTTGTGTGCCATAATGCGGGAGTATGACGTCTGCTTTTCGCTCGGAGACGGTTTGCGGCCCGGCTCTTTGGCGGACGCGACGGATGATGCGCAGATTGCGGAGCTGCGAACGTTAGGCGAATTAACACAGCGGGCACAAGAGGCGGGTTGTCAGGTTATGGTCGAGGGGCCGGGGCATATACCGTTCGACCAGATAAAATACAATATGGAAATTCAGAAGGAGATTTGCCATGGCGCCCCGTTTTACGTTCTTGGGCCGGTGGTGACTGATATTGCTCCGGGGTACGACCACATTACGTCAGCTATCGGCGGGACAGCGGCGACGTATTATGGCGCGTCGTTTTTGTGCTATGTCACGCCGAGAGAGCACCTTGGGCTTCCGAATGCCGAAGACGTGCGGGCGGGAGTTATTGCGGCTCGGATTGCAGCCCATGCGGGCGATGTTGCTCGCGGTCTTGCAGGCGCGGCTGTAGCAGACAATCGCCTGAGCACTGCCAGAGCGGACCTTGACTGGGACGCGCATCTTGCCCGGTCGCTCGACCCTCAGACGGCCAGACGGATGCACGAAGAGGCGCGCGAGGGCATTGCGGAGAACGAGCAGGGGAGCACCGATTACTGTTCGATGTGTGGCCGGCAGTGGTGCAGCGCAAGGATAAACAAGGAAATCCGCGAAAAGATGAAGGCGGTGACTCGTTAAAATTTTACTCAGGGAGGTCAATAATGAGGGGAAGGAACGGAATCCTGTGCGTTGTGGCAATCAATGTTTTGCTCAGCTGGGTTTGCCTGGGTGCTCGGGACGGGTCTGAAGTTTGAATTTTAGCCGGCAGGGTCAGGTTTTCATCGAGTCAAGCTCGATAAAAGCGATAGGGGCGAAGATAAAAACGGGCAGCCACGCCCACAGTTCAGGGACGACTATTCCAAACACCTCCTCAGTAGCAAACATCTTACAGACAAAGTTTACTACAAGAGATGCAGTAGTAATTGCGAAGCTGATAGTGATGGCTGATTTCATAGCTTTCGGGTCCCTGCATACAAGCACAGGCAGGCATACAAGGAGCATAACAAGATTCATAATAGGGTCGGTAATCCTGAAATGCTTCTGGCTGTATAAAAAGGCGAGGTCCTTTAGATTTGTTCCTCTGGCAGCCAGTTGGGACAATTGTAGCGAGCTGAGAAGAGTTTTGTATTCGGCCCTTCGTCTTACGGGGATATCCTTTGGCGTTATGTCGGTACGGTATGCCTGGAGAGGCGCTCGAGCAATAAGTGCGTTCTGCTGCGTTGCCGGTTTGGGAATTGGGGTGAATATGCCGTTGGTCAGGAGCCAGCAGCAACTTTTAAAATCATAAGTTGCCTTTTCGGCTTCTATCCATCCGGTCGGTTCCCAGGCGAAAGAATTGGGTTTTTTATTCCGGGTTATAATTACGAGTTTGTAAAGCGTTGAAGATTTGACATCGAATCGTCTTGCGCAGATTAACGCCCCGTTGGCATCGTTGATAAACCATACGTTGTAGGACTCCTGACCCGGCAGGGCGTCTTGTCCGCGAACCAATTTATTGCTGATGGAAGGGATTATCAGTTCCTGGTCGATTATCAAAGGTGCCGTCAGCACCAGGGCAAGAAGCACTATTGGGGCGATGATACGTTTGAGACTTACGCCCGAGGCCATCATAGCGATAAGCTCGTTGTATCGCACCATTTTGCCGAGCGAAAACGCCGCGGCGACAACTGTAATCATTCCGGCAAAATCACGGAAGTACAACGTGCTATTCAGCGCATAATAAGTGAAGATATTTGCGATTATGGACATCGCGCCGATGTTGGCGTGCTCTGTGAATTCGTCGAGATTGACGAACAGGTCGATAACCATTCGCAGGCCGATCAATACGCTCAGTGCGATGGCGTAACCCACCAGAAAGTTCTTTGCGATATATTTATCGAGTATCTTCATGGCGATTCAGGTTGTTCAGTTTTTCAAATCATCGTCGTTGTTCAGTGCCGCAGGAGCCATCGATACATCGGCAGGACCATCGCCGAAAGCACAATCAGGCCGGTCCACATCAATCCTATTCCGGACAGTGCGGTCGTGTTGGGGTTCTCCGTGATATTTTTTCCCATCATTATACAGGTCACCAGCACCAGGGCGGGAATTGCGCTTGCGGCAAACGCCGTAAGCAAATGTCCGCCCTTGAGGATGATTCCCAATCCGATGCCTATCATAATCAGTGTTATACAACCGATGCCGAACACCAGCCGGGAATGTGTTTCGGCCTTTATTGCGGCCAGCGTCAGGGCAATTTTTCTTTGCAATTGCTTTTGCAGTTTGCTCAGATTATCGCTTGGTCCAGCGTGCAGAGCGGCCGATATTGTCTTAGGGGCCACCTCGTTTAAGATGTTGTCAGTTTTGAAATGGTCGGTGACCGCCGTGGGCAGGATAAGACCCCTGATGACGTATCGGGTCTGGAGATTTTCCTGTTCCTCGTTTGCCTGGGATTCGAGAGGGATTGCCGAAGTCCATTTTGCATTCCGGATGTCCAGCGTCAGGGTTGGCGCTAGTTCGTCTCCCTCGAGGTCAAGAAATGCTTTCTGGCAGCGCAGAGTCCGGTTCGGGCGATTATCTTGCAACTGGCGTTCTGTAATCACGACGTTGTCGGCAAGTTCAAGCTGTTTTTCATCGTGGACCGTGCAGGCACCGGCGGTCAGCTCCACAACCTGGCGGTCGCTGTGCAGCTGAAATATCCGGTTTGATTTGGAATCGAATGCCGCATTTGCCTGCTGAGCCAGCAGTTCCATGATGAATTGCGCATATACACGACGTGCGAGTTTGGCGACTGGGTCAAAAAGCATTGGGTCGAGACGTATTTTTTTCATTTCATCTATCTTTTTGAATCCGATGTTGTCGCCCAGCAGTGAGCCGAACTCCGTGGTCAGCGAGAGCCATTCAGCTGCGAACCCCGCGTCTTCGTTGGGGCTTATTTGGTGTGTATTATGAGCGATAATGCGGACCTCGTTGAATTTGTCGTGGGGGTTGAAGGCGACCTTTGCTGTTTCGGCGGTGATGATTTTTTTTATGCCGCCGTCATCTCCGACTTCCGCGGTGACAACGCCTGACAGTGTATTGCTCCTGATGTCGGCATTGTCGGCATACAGCCGGTATCGACCGTCAGGCGGGAGAGCGTAAAAACCCCTTCGCTGGACATTGCGGAACAATATCTGTCTTGCGTCGGCCTTGAGCGATTTTTCCGCGCGGTGCACAAACGCCGGCATCACATAAAAACTAAGCAGCAGATTGGCTGTTGCTACTATTAGCGCCAGCAGCAGGCCGGGGTAAACCAGCGGCAGCAGCGATATGCCGCTTGCTCTGCAGGCGTCTAACTCGTTGTCATTTGCCAGCCGGCCGTAAACCAGCGTCGTCGCGAACAGCGCTGCCATCGGCAGCACAAACGTCAGCGTAATCGGCAGAAAGTAGCCCATAAGGTCGATGACCTGCCTGGGGCCTACGCCATATTCCTGTACAGGGCGCAGAATGCTGCCTAAGCTCATCATCAGCGTAAGAGCCACGGTTGCGAGGCAGAAAACTTTCAATACCTCACGGAATATATACCTGTGTAATGTGAAAACCATTTGGATTTATAATTGTCAACAATGGACGATGATTTGCAACAGAATTCATATCCGGATAGCGGGTGACCGGCCCTTTATGTTCCGCTATTTCATTAGTTTTGACTAAAACTATTGACTAATCGGCAGCCGGGACGCTAAAATCACCTCTTTATTAATTACTGAGTGAAATTGCATATTAGGAGAGTCCCGTGAAAGCAAGTGAGATGCGGCCCGGAATGGCTTTGATGATGGATGGTGATTTGTATATCTGCACCAAGTCGGCTCACGTCACGCCCGGCAACCTGCGGGCATTTGTGCAGGCCAAGCTCAAAAGGATATCAGACGGCATTACAGCCGAGAAGCGTTTGCGAGCCACCGAAGAGGTGGAAGAGGCGTATTTAGACAAGCGCCAGATGGAATACCTGTATTCCGACAACAACGGCCATATCCTTATGGACTCTCTGACATTCGACCAGATAACCGCGCCGGATGCGCTGATTGGCGAGCTGATAAAGTACTTTAAGCCCAATACGATGGTGACGACATTGTTGCACAACGGCAATGTCGTTACCATTGAGTTGCCCAAGTCGGTGGAATTGACGGTGATTGAAACGACGCCGGTGCCGAGAGGTGCGACCGTAACCAATCAAATGAAGGACGCGATTTTGGAAACGGGCCTGACTATACGCGTGCCGCCGTTTATTGTCGTCGGCGATATCGTGCGAATCAACACCGACGATGGCGCATATACCGGCCGGGTCAACAAATAACCCATTCAATCAGGGCGTCCGGTCGTGCGACGCGGCTTAATGAATCACTTTGTTGAGGGGGTAGGTGATTATTCCTGATGCGCCGGCGCGTTTGAGTGCGGGGACGAGGGTCCTTTCGATTTTGTCCTCAATTATCACTTCTACGGCGATGTAGTTCGGGTCGGCCAGGTTTGAAATCGTCGGGCTTTTTTCCGCGGGCAGAACTTTTAGTATCTTGTCGAGATCGGCCTTTTTGACGTTCATTTTAAGGCCGACTCTGCTGCGGGCATCAATCGCGGCCCTGAGCAGCATTGTTATATTTTCAATTTTTTCCTGTTTGAATTTGTCCTTCCAGCTTTGCTTATTCGCGATGAACCGGGTTGTGGAGGTGATGACGGTGTCGATTATCCGCAGGTTGTTTGCCACCAGTGACGTCCCCGTTTCGGTAAGCTCGACGATTGCGTCGATGAGCCGGGCTTTGACCTCGGTTGCGCCCCAGCTAAATTCGACCTTGACGTCGATGTTTTTGTCGGCGAAAAACTTTCTAGTGACGTTGACTAGCTCCGTGGCAACAATTCCGCCTTTGAGGTCACTTGTCTTTTTTACCTTTGATTCATCAGGGACAGCCAGCACCCAGCGGGCGGGCTTGCTTGTTGCCTTGCTGTAAGCCAGTTCACAGACCTCCACGACGTCGGAGGCGTTTTCCATTATCCAGTCGTAGCCGGTTATGCCGGCGTCCAGAACGCCGTCGGCGACGTATCGGCTCATCTCCTGCGCTCGCAGCATAGTCAGTTGGATTTGTTCGTCGTCGATTGCCGGCAGGAAGCTTCTGTCGGAGCCGGAGATACTGAAACCGGCCTTGCGGAAAAGTTCAATCGTTGCATCCTTCAAACTGCCCGCGGGGATACCTAATTTTATCAGTTTTTCTGCCAAGTTAGGTTACTCCGAAAATCGTGTTATCTTTTATTTTTTCTTCGTCGATTTTGTTTTTCGCGTCTGCGTCCTGGGTGATTCGCTTTCGTGCCGTAAAGCGAGATAAAACTCGTGTGCTTTTTTGGACGGTATCTGCCGGGCCAGGAAACCCTCTATTTCCTCGTAGGTGGCTTCCGTGTGGGCAAGCCCGTTGGTTTTTAGGAACTCTATCATTTTCGGCGTAAGCGGTATCGCGTGGCCCTTCAGCGAGGTGAGCATACAGTAATCGACTACGAAGGGTGTGGCGCTGTTGAGTTTTTCAAGCACCTGTTTTGCCGGTCGTTTGCCTAATTTTCTGATGGCCTGCAAGCTGAGCATATTGTATTTTACAAATACCGCCATAAGCAGATTGACCAGCGTCGTTGCTATGCTGTGTGCCGCGGGGATGTCCTTCCCCATGACATCTACTATTTCATCGACCGTGGCGACTCGTAAATCATTCCAGTCAACAAAGTAGTCCTTTAATTTTTTTATTATGGCTTGCGCTTGTGACTCGGTTACATTTTCGCCTACGGCGGCGTGGACGAGCGCATCCACTGGCTCATCAAATTCAGTGTCGGCGCGCCTGGCGGAAGGCCGTTTCAGCGTGCGATATAATTTTTGAATCTTTTTTGAGTATTCTCTGCAATTTTTCATGGTCGTCTTTCAGCCGCCGGAAAACCCGGTTTCAGCGGCCCGCTATAACAGGCGAATATAACAGTCAATCGTGCTCCTGGTCAACGGAATCTTTGCCGGTCGATTTACTGGCCAGCTCGTCAATAAGCTTTAGAGTTTCCATCGTTTTTTTGAATTTGTCGTCCAGGCGGAGGTTCAAAACCGGGCAGAACCTGGTCTGCAGCCGCTCAGCCAGCAGCATCTGGATGCGTTTTCTGGCGTGTGTTATGGCAGCGAAGGTCTTGCTTTGAGCGGTTTCCGTACCACCGAATATGCTCAGATAAACGTTGGCGATTCGCAGGTCTGCCGAGATATCGGCCCTGGTGACACTGACAAACGATTCTATTCGCGGGTCGCTGAGGTGATTTGCAATCGCGTCACTGACCGCTTCTCTGACGATACGTGCGATTTTCTCCTGTCTTCTTGAAGGCATAGCTATTAAATACCAGGCAGAACCTATTGAAGGGTTCTGGCCACCTTGAGAATTTCGTAGATTTCGAAAACGTCGTCGGTTTTCACGTCGTCGAAGTGGGCGGTTTTTATGCCGCATTCCATGCCGGCCTTTACCTCGCTGACATCGTCCTTGAAATGCTTGAGCGACTCGATACTCATATTGTCCCGGATGACGATGTTGTCGCGTATCAGGCGTATCCTGGCGTTCTTTTTCACCAGGCCGTCGTTGACATAGCAGCCGGCTATGGTGCCGACCTTCGAGACCTTGAATGTTGTTCTGACAACGGCTCTTCCAATAGTTTTTTCCTGCTCTTCGGGTTCGAGCAGCCCGACCATCGATTTTTGCAAATCTTCGGTTATACGATAAATGATGTTGTAGAATCTTATATCGACACCTTTTTTATCGGCCAGTTTTGCCACATATTCGTCGGCCACGACGTTAAAGCCGATGATGATGGCGTTTGACGCCTCGGCCAGGACGACGTCACCCTCGGTAATGCCGCCGGTGGCTGCGTGCAAAATCTTGAGCTTGACCTCGGCGGTACTCATTTCAGAGAGATACTTTGTCAGGACGTCAACCGAACCCTGCACGTCTGCACGCAGGATGAGGTTGAGCTCCTTGATGGTGCCGGCCTTTATATGGGTGAAGAGGTTCTCCAGTGTGATTTGGGTTCTTTTGGCAAGAGCGCCTTCTCTTTGGCGCATTTGATTTTCTTCAGCGGCCGCTTTGGCTTTGTTGATGTCGTCGAGGATGTAGAATCTGTCGCCGGCGTTGGGGACGGATTGCAGCCCGGTTATCTCAACCGGGGTGGAGCTGGTCGCGATTTTAACGCTCTTGCCGAAGCCGTCTTTGAGTGTTTTGACTCTGCCGTAGGCGCAGCCGGCGAGGACTATATCGCCCTTTTCTATGCGTCCCTCTTTTATAAGGAGCGTTGCACCGGGCCCGCGTGTAGGCGAGAGTTTTGCTTCGACGACCCAGCCGGTAGCCGGGATTGTGTCGTCGGCCTTCAAATCCAGTAGTTCAGCCACGTAATCGAGGTGTTCAAGCAGGTCGGTGACGCCCTGTCCGGTGGTAGCGCTGGTTTTGACGACTTCGGTTTGTCCGCTCCATTCGACCGGCGCTAATTCGTGTTCCGCCAGCTGGGCGTAAATGCGATTGATGTCACGGCCGGGCAAGTCAATCTTGTTGAGCGCCACGATAACTGGGACGTTGGCTGCCTTGGCGTGATGTATGGCTTCGATGGTCTGCGGCATTACGCCGTCGTCGGCGGCGACGACGAGCACCACGACGTCAGTCATATTGGCGCCTCTTGCCCGCATAGCCGTGAATGCCTCGTGTCCCGGCGTATCGAGGAATGTCACTTTACCCTGGCCGACGTTAACCTGGTATGCACCGACGTGCTGGGTAATTCCGCCCGCCTCGCTGGCGGTGACGTTTGTGGAGCGTATTTTGTCGAGCAAGCTTGTTTTTCCGTGGTCAACGTGGCCGAGCATAGTGGCTACCACGGGACGTTTTTTGACATTATTTCGAGGTCTGTTTTCAAACTCGGCACGTATCTGGTCTTCAAGCGATATTTTGTGCTCGACGTGCAGTTCCGTGCCGAATTCTATTGCGACAATCTCGGCTGCGTCCTGACCTATGATTTGATTCGCGGTAGCGATTACATTCTGTTTCATCAGCTTGGCAATTACGTCGGAGACCTTGACGGCCAGTGCCGCCGCGAGGTTTTTGATGGTTATCGGTTCGGTGACCGTGGCTTTGACAGGTTTGATAACGGCTGGCGTAGCATCCAGCCGCGTTTTTGCGGCGATTTTTCGCGATGGCCGCAGTCGCAGACCTTCGCTGCTGGCGGCGTCTAATCGTGCTCTTCTTTCCTCCAAATCCCGCTCTCGCCGTTGAGTCAGCAACTGTGTTTTCTTGGCGGTTTCGGTATCGTATCCGGTTCGCCTGCGTCCGTGTGTTCGCTCCTTGGAGTGCTTTGCCGGGCCCTGGCCGCCCTTGCCCGCGACGGTGCCAATCTCCTCTTCCTCCTTGTCGAAGCCCATCAACGGTTCTGTGACCGGCATAACGTGCCTTGGTCTTGGTTTTGGCCGCCGCTGGGCTGGCAATGGCTCGGGCGCTTCGATTCGCACGACCTGGGGACCTGTAAGTTTCGCCGGGGCGGGTTTTTCAAGCATCGGTCCGGCCGGTACAATCGGCTTTGGTTCGGGTTTGGGTCTTACCTTCGCGACTTTCGGCTGTTCAGCAGGTGGGGGGGCTTGGGCTGCTTTGGTCGGTTCAGTCAGCGGCTCGGTGA
>JBEKZA010000038.1:0-17637 GCA_049510335.1 Sedimentisphaerales bacterium
GACGGGCCGCGGTTACGGAGAATCTCGGCGACGTCACTGACGGCAGCCGGGCTGTGCCGATGCATCTTATACCACTGCTCGCTGAGCCGGTGCCCGGAAAAGAGCCGGACCAGATTCACCCTGAGAATACGCCCGTCCTGCCGTTTTCGACCAAAGCAACCTGCGGCGCCTGTCACAGTTACGATATAATCAGCACCGGCTGGCATTTTAACGCAATCGACACCAACGTTGCACCTGGCCGCAACGGACAGGCGTGGATACTCGCTGACCCGGCGAGCGCCACGCAAATCCCGTTGTCATATAGGGCCTGGCCGGGGACGTTCAGGCCCCAGCAACTCGGCATAACGCCCGCGGGGTTTCTCCAGCTTTTCGGCAGGCAAATGCCCGGCGGGGGCGTCGGCGAAATGGTCGATAAAACCGACAATCCCGACGAGGTGCTTCGTGCCGGCGTGACGGGACAATTAGAGATAAATTGTCTGGCGTGCCATAATATAAATCCAGGTCAGGATATGGGCAGCGCGGCGGGCTGGGCCATACAGGTTATCCTCCGGGGCAATTACCGCTGGGCGGCCACCGCTTCCTGCGGGTTCGCTTATGTCACCGGCTCGACAAAAGGATTGACGCCCGATTATGATTTCAGGGCACCTTTTGTGTCCGGCGATTCAAAAGTAAAGCCGCCGGCCGTCGAATACCGCAAAGAGGCCTTTGGCCACAATGACCGAGTCAGGTTCGATGTTTCCAGAGATATTCCGAAGCAGCGATGCTATTTTTGCCATTCCAACGTCGATGTCCGCGACGGCAAAACGGAGCCGTGGAAGGCGGATGAGGACGTTCATATAGCCGCCGGACTATCGTGCGTTGATTGCCACAGCCACGGCCTACAGCACAATATCACACGCGGATACGCAACCGAACCGTGCGATTCAACCAATCCACTGGCGGCGAAATCGTCGTGCGAGGGCTGCCATCTCGGCAAAGGCGCGGTAACGCCAGTGGCGGGACGTTTTGCGGCGCCGACTCCGAAGCACACGGGTATTCCGCCGAGTCATTTTGACAAGTTAACCTGCACGGCCTGCCATTCAGGACCGTGGCCCTCGGCCCAGACCGTTCGCGTCAAGACATCGCGGGCGCACGCACTGGGTGTGGCGGGGGCAAGCAAATCAGGCGACATTCTGCCGCACCTGACGTATCCGGTATTCGCAAAGGGACAGGACGGCAAGATAGGCGTGTTCAAACTTTTCTGGCCCGCCTATTGGGCAGCGGAGGCCAATGATGCTATCACGCCTCTGGATTTAGATACCGTCCGGCCGGCAGCCACAAAGGTCATCGCCAAAGACGCCTTGTCCAAAGTCGGGGACTGGCCCAGCTTAACGGAAGAAAACATCGCCAAAATCCTGTCTTCGCTTGGCGAAAAAGTGCCCGCAGGCGCAAAGCCGGTTTATATCACGGGCGGCAAATTATATTCGCTGGATAATTCGGGCAAACTTGTCTCGTCGGAGCACAAAATGGCGGCTCCATATATGTGGCCCATCGCTCACGACATCAGGCCAGCGGCCCAGTCGCTCGGCGTTCGCCGGTGCGAGGATTGCCACGCGACCGATTCGCCGTTTTTGTTCGGGCTTGTTTCTATTGATTCGCCTTTGAAGTCCGTCGCCGCGACCAGCGCAGAAATGGTTAAATTCGAAAACCTGCCGCGTTCATACACGAAGGCGTTTGCGTTTTCGTTTGTGTTCAGACCCTGGCTGAAAGTGGTGGCGATTTTGTCATCGCTGGTCATTGCCGGGGTATCATTGCTTTATGCTCTGAAGGCGCTCGGGTTCGTAGCCAAGGTTGTCGTCGGGAACGATTCGTAATTCGAGGAATATATGTTTCGCACGGTGGCAATAACGGGTTCTGTAGCGGCGATTGCGGCGATTGTGCTGCATTTTGTCGCATCGAAGCCGAAATTCGATGACGTCTTCGGCAAAGACCGCTCGATGCGAATCCTCGACCCGCTTCGGCTTTTGATTTTCTTCGTAACACTTCTGTTCGTCGAGCAAAAGTGGAGTTTGGTCGGGGCGATTAGAAAATTAGTGTTCCTTGTTGCGATGCTTTGCTTTGCCGTGCTGGTGGTCACCGGTTTTGTCCCGATGATTTTCCTCGGTAAATCGATAACCGGCTGGTGGCTGATGATTCACGCTACGGCTGCGCCGGTGTTTGCGGCTTGTATGGCCGTTCTTGCGGTGCTGTGGGCAGACAGAAACCGGCTGGATAAAAACTACTGGCCCTGGCTTAACCATATCCTGCACCGTCAGCCGAAGAGCGTTGCTTTGCCGGAAAAGCACGAGCTTAAGCTCAGAATATGTTTCTGGATTGTTCTATCCCTGTCGCTGCCGGTAATTCTCACTGCCGTCCTGGGTATGTTTAAGCTCTTCGGCACGGATGGTCAGGAATTGCTCCTGCAATTGCACCGTTACTGCACGTTGCTCCTGTCATTATTCGCAATCGTCTATCTGTATCTTGCGGCGCTGACCGAGATGAACAGGACATCAGCTAGGTGATGCCGCTTCGGTGCCGCACTTTGTGTGTGCGCGAATGTGAATGTCCCCGGCCGGTGAGCCGGGCCAGCTTTAATAGGGACGTTTTAAGTTTCTGAAAATAGCGAAAGTGAAAGGAGTGCAAAAATGGAGAGTATTGTAATTCTTGTGGCCCTGTTGTGTGTGTTCGGCCTGGGTATGTGCTTTTCGCTGCTCGGCTCTATCAGTATAAAGCTGATGCCCCGGCTGAATATCGACCAGGGCAGATTCGGCACGCTCATTTCATCGTTTATGTTCACATGTCTGGTTGCATCGTTGATTATAGGTATTGTCATCGATAAAATTGGCTACAAGCCGGTGGCAATCGCGGGTTTTGCCATAACCGGACTTTGCATTTTTATGTTCGCTCGCGGCAAGACCTTCGGGGCAGTGCTTGTTTCTTGTCTGCTGCTTGGCTTCGGTGCAATGGCGCTGAACACAGCGGGCAATACTATGATTCCGGTAGTGCTGTTCGGCGGGAAGAATCCGGCTGCCGCCAGCAATATGGGCAACGTTTTCTTCGGGCTAGGGCTATTTCTGACCCCTTTGATTGTAAGCTTCCTTTTCCGTAAAACTTCCTATGAAAACGCAGTTTCTGTAATAGGCGCAATTGCGCTGATACCCCTGATTCTCGCAATTCCGGCAAAGTACCCCGCAAGCCAGGCGGGCTTTGCAATCACCGATGCCCTTGCATTGCTGGCCAACCCAGCCGTTCTGGTCGCTGCGCTCGTACTGTTTTGTTATATCAGCTTGGAGTCATCTTTCTGCAACTGGCTGCCTGCTTACGGTAAAGAGGTCATAAGTGCCGCCAGGCCCGGCGAGGCCGCCGATGCCGTCGATGCCTCCGCACAGCGGCTGCTTTCTATGTTTGCCGTGGCGATGATGGCCGGCCGATTGATTGCCAGTCAGATATCGGCTATCACCGCTTATGGAAGCTGGTTTATTGCCGGTTGTGCCCTGGTCGCCGCCGTGGTTATTATAGCGATGACTGTCAGTAAGAGTGTCCTCCAGTCACAGATATTGGCGATTCTGGCCGGCCTTGCCTTTGCGCCGTGTTTCCCGACAACTGTGGGAGTTACCTTTGCAAAATTCAAACCCGAAATCTACGGCAGCATTTTTGGAATTATTTTCGCTGTGGGATTGCTCGGCGCCGTAATAATACCAAAAGCAATCGGGAATCTTTCAAAGGGCTCGTCTATTCAAAAGAGTTTGAAGCTGCTTGTTCCTGCCTGTGTGGTACTGATTGTTTTGGCGCTTGTATTGGGCAAACTCAAATAGTTATCTAAGTTAATGTAAAACTGTTTATAAGTTAGTCAGCGGGCAGGGACGCGAGCGTTCCTGCCCCTGCGATATATGAGGATATGTGTGAGGTTTTTGCGACGGTAATGAAGTCAGTCGTGGAGTTGTATAATACCGAAGATGGCAGTAAGTGATGCAAAGTATATGAAAATGGCCGTTTCGCTTGCCCGGCGGGGTCTCGGCGAAGTTGAGCCGAATCCCGCTGTTGGAGCGGTCATTGTCAGGAATGGTCGAATTATCGGCAGGGGCCGGCACAGAAAATTCGGCGGCCCCCACGCCGAAATTAACGCACTTGCGGATTGTCGCAAACACGGCAACAACCCCAAAGGTGCGACAATGTATGTGACGCTTGAACCCTGCTGTCACTATGGCAAGACAGGCCCATGCACAGATGCTCTCATCGCGGCGAAATTGAAAAGAGTCGTTGTCGCGACGATTGACCCGTCAAGTCACGCAAACGGCAAAGGCGTCCGGCTGCTTCGAAAAGCCGGCATTAAAGTCGATGTTGGTTTATGCGAAAGCGAGGCAAGGATACTCAACGCACCGTTTATGAAATTCGCCGCGACGGACAAAACATGGGTGACGCTCAAGTGGGCGCAGACAATCGACGGCAAACTCGCCTGGGCAAATATCGGTAACCGGCGTAAGTGGATAAGCTGCGAAGAAAGCAGAAAAGACGCCCACAATCTGCGGCGACGCGTCGGCGCAATTCTGGTCGGCATTAATACCGTATTAAAGGACAACCCGCTTCTGACGCCAAGACCGGGCCGAGGCAAAAAGCCGATGCGAATCGTCCTCGACACTCGGCTGCGAATTCCTCTCAATTGTCGATTGCTTACGACAGCCAAAGATGTCCCCGTCCTCATCGTATCGGCCGATGGAGTTCTGCGAACAAAAAAGGCAAAGCAAATCGTCAGCAGGGGTGCTGAATTGCTTGGCTGTCCCGCATCCCGGTCGAACCTGCGATTCCTGCTTGGGCAGTTGAGTAAATGGGGTATTCAGCATCTGCTCGTCGAGGGCGGCCCAGCCGTTATCAGCTCATTCTTGAAAGAGAACCTCGCTGATGAGATTATGGTGTATATCGCGCCGAAAATCTTAGACGCGAAAGGCACCGCGGATATGGCGGAGACGACAAATAAGTATCTTAAATTGTGCCGCGCAGATATAAAATACATAAGAGGTGACGTTCGTATAAACGGCCTGACGGAAAATGGAATGAAAGCAGCAGCGATACCAGAGGACAGACTATGAAAAAAATCGAAGTGTTTGGTCTGCAGACAATCCCGAAAATCAAACAGGGCGACTCCATCGCTGAAATAGTCGCCAGTGCCGCCGAACAGGAGATAGGCGGACTGCAAAAAAAAGATATCGTCGTGCTAACCAGCAAAATTGTCTCAAAGGCGCAGGGCAGGATGCTGAGAATGGCCGACGTCGTCCCGGGCGAAAAGGCGCTGTTCATATCCCAAAAAACCGGCAAAGACCCGGTATGGCTGCAAATGATTTTCGACCAGGGCGACGAAATCCTGGCAATTGTGCCCTTGAAGGGCGTAATCGAAAGGCACATCTTCGGCGCCTCCGACGACTCATCTGTGACGACCGAGCTGGTCGAGCACGAGCAGGCACTTTGTATCACGCTGGGCAAGGACGGTCGCCTCCACACCTGCGACGCCGGCATCGACGGCTCCAACCACGAAAAGGGCATCGTCAGCTTATTGCCCGAAGACCCGGACCAGGCGGCAAAAGACATTCGGGTGGAATTGCAGAAAATAACCGGCAGGAAACTGGCTGTTATTTTGGCTGATACCGAAATGATTCCCTTCGGCACAATGGACTTCGCGGTCGGCTCGTCCGGCATCGACCCCGTCTCAAAACAGTTCGGCCACAAGGATATTTTCGGCAAACCCAAATTCGGCGGCATAGACCTGACCGCTCACGAGCTGTGCTCCGCTTCCGCTCTTGTCTTTGGTCAAACCGGCGCAGGCATCCCCGTTGCCGTAATCCGAGGCTGCGAATACGAAATCAACGAAACCGCCAACATCGCCAACACGATGCTCCCTGCTTCCTCCGGCGACGGCGTAGCAGACGCCATCAGGCAAACCCTCATCGCCACATCATACACCAAACCCTTTTTGAAACGCTTCCTCTTACAGCTCGCTTCCCGGTTTGTGTGAACGATTAAATCATTTCAATAATCGTTTTCGCTGCAGGATATGGAAATAATGCTGGGCGAAGCGGTGCGCCTCGTCGCGGACGTATTGCAGTAATTTCAAGGCCGGCGAATGCCTCGGCAATCTCATCGGCCTGGTGCTTCCCTGCAAATAAATCTCCTCCTCTCGTTTCGCAATCCCTGCCAGTTTTATGTCTAATTTCTCTGCGGCCTCTGCGTTCCCCGCGGTTAGAAGTTGTTTCAAAGCGTTTTCCGCGGCGTGCAGTTGGCCAAGCCCGCCGTCAATTAAAATCAAATCAGGCCAAAGCTCCTCGCCTCGCAACGCGTATTTGTATCTGCGTTTGACCACCTCCGCAATCATCGCATAATCATCGGCGCCCTCGACCGTCTTGATTCTGAATCGCCGATAACCCGCCTTGAAGGGTCTTCCGTCGATAAACTTGACCAATGACCCGACCGCTTCTTTGCCCGCGATGTTGGCGATATCGATTCCCTCGATGATTCTTATGGAATTAGGCGTATTCAAAATTTTTTGCAGTTTAACCAGCGCCTCGGTTGGCTCCGCCGCAAAAACCTCCGGCTGAACGTCCTCATCGGGCTCACCTCGCTTCTCCAATCGCTCAATCAGTCGAATCCGGTCACGAAGCATTGCCGCCTTCTCATATTCCCTCGCCGCGGCTGTCTCATCCATTTGTTTTCGCAGTTGTCGCAAAACCGTCGAACGTTTCGATTGCAAAAACTTAATCAGGTCTTTGATGATTGTTTTGTATTCCGGCTTTCCGATTTTGGCCGCACAAGGCGCCGTACATTGTTTTATGTTGTAGAGGATACAGGGGCGAAAGAATCTGCGTTTGTCATCGTTTTTGCTTATCTCTAATTTGCAGCTTCTGAATTTGAATATCTTTTGCAGCTCGACGAATACCGCCCGCAGTTCCTTCGCGTTTGCGAATGGCCCAAACAGGCGATTGCCCTTTGCCCTCGGCTTGCGGGTAATATAAATGCCTGGGAAATCATCCGAGGTCGTAATCTCCAGATATGGAAACGTCTTGTCATCAACAAGGTCTGTATTGTAAGGGGGGCGTATATCCTTTATCAGCCGGGCCTCTTTCAGCATCGCGTCAACTTCGGTATCGGTCTCGATATAATCGACGGTCTCGACCTTATTGAGCATTTCCGCTATCTTTGGCCCGCGCGATTCCAATATGTCGCTGGCCGGCTGACACGCAGCCCCGGCTTGCCGGGGCAGGGCCCGTTTCGGAAAATAACTCGCCACCCGTGACCGCAGGTTTTTGGCCTTGCCGATATACAGGACCTCATCTTTGGCCCCTTTCATAAAATACAACCCCGGCCCCGTCGGGAAGCTCTGTATCTGCTCGCGTATTGTTTTCAATTTTCCCATATGTCGAAACGTCATTGCGAGCCCCGGTTGTTTCGGGGCGAAGCAATCTCCGTAACTCAACACTAAACACTAAGAACTCAAACTTTTAAAATAACCGTTCTGCTCCCAAAGACCTTCGGCCCTTTTTCGCATTGGAATCCCACTGATATTGCCGTGCTGATGCTTTGTTCGAATGCCTTTTTCGTTACATGGAAATTCGGCTCTATGATTAAGTTCTTCAGGAAAGACCAGGCCGAATGGTTTTTCGTTACGTGGAAATTCGGCTCTATGATTAAGACCCTACCGCCCGGCTTCAGAATCGTTTTAATCTCCCGCAAAAACCCTTCCTGGCTGGGAACCTCGTGGAGAACATAAAACGCCAAAACAAAATCGACCTTTTCAGTAACTCCAATCCTGTCCTCCTGGCACTTATGCAGTTTTATTATCGCCTTGTTGCTCTCGTTGAGTTTGCTCTTAACTTTTTCGAGCATCCCGTCCTGTAAATCCGCCGCGATGACTTTACCGCTTTTGCCTACCATATCCGCCATTGCGACTGAGAATAATCCCGGCCCGCAGCCGACATCTAAGACGGTATCTCCTTCTTTAACAAGGCCATTAGAAATTTTCCTCGGATTATGAATCCACCTCCTGAAAATATTGTCGAGAACCCATGTTAATCCGACCGGACACACCCTTTGATGGTTTTCTGCCATAATTGGTTTACCTTTCTATAAATTATGCCTGCTGAATCAATCGGCAATTCTACTATATTACCCACCTCCGGCCAAATCCGCATCCCAAATCATAAATCCCTTCGTGTCCTGGTGTCTTCGTGGTAAAATCTTTGCCTTATGCCGAATAAGCTCGAATTAAAGCCCGACCAGACGATTCTCTTCATCGGCGATAGTATTACCGACACCGACAGGGACCACCACGCCTACAAACCCTTCGGCTTTGGCTACGTCCACTTCGTCGCAAATACACTTTTAGCCAAGTATCCAACCTGCAACCTGAAAATCATCAACACGGGTATCAGCGGCAACACCATCCGCGACCTCAAGAGCCGCTGGCAAAAGGATTGCATAGGCCATAAACCCGATATCCTCAGCATTCTCATCGGCGTCAATGACGTCTGGCGGAGGTTCGCCGGCGAAGAAGAATTGCCTTATGCCGTGCCGCTCGATGAATACGAATCGACGTTTCGAATGTTACTTGCGCAGGTAAAACAAAAATGTCACAGCCGATTTGTAATGTGTGAGCCGTTTATGTTCTGCGATGATTTTAATGACCCGATGTTCAGCGAGTTTCGCCGTTATATTGAAACGGTTCGCCGTATCGCTGTTGATTTCGACGCCGTCTTAGTGCCGCTGCAAGAGTCAATCGATGCGCGTATAAAAGAAGTGCCGCCCCAAAAATGGTCGCAGGATATGGTACATCCCGAAGTTTGGGCACATTGCTGGATAGCGCAGCAGTGGCTCAAATTCACCGGCCTCTAAGTAAAAACTTTCTTTATCACGGTTATCCCGCCAGCGTCTTCAACGAATCAGCAGTGCTGACGTTTGTGATGTTTGCCCTGCGATTGATTCGTCTCATCAGGCCCGTGAGGACCTTGCCGGGACCGATTTCGTAAAACGTATCGACGCCGTCGGCGAACAACCGCTCGACGCACTTTTGCCAGTATATCGGCTGCACCAATTGCTTCGTCAATCCCTCACGAATCTGCGCCGCTGACGCATAATATTCAGCGTTGATATTGGCGATAACTTTGATATCGGACGGCTCGGCGATTTTTGTTGCCGCAAGCGCCTCGCCCAGTGCCTTCGCTGCCAGCGACATCATCGACGTATGAAACGCCCCCGCGACCTCCAGCCGTATCGCTTTCATCGCCCCGTATTTCCCAGCCAACTGTTCCGCACGCCGGCAGGCGGACTTTGTCCCACTTATCGCAATTTGTCCCGGACAGTTGAAGTTGACCGGCTCCAAAAGCTCACCCTGGCCGGCTTCCGCGCAAAGCGACCTGGTTTTCTCTTCGTCAAGCCCGATTATGGCGACCATCCCGCCGTTAGTCGCATCCGCCGCCGCCTGCATTGCCTCGCCTCGTTTTTTCACCAATAGCAAGGCATCCTCAAAACTAATCAGCCCCGCCGCGTATAGTGCCGTGTATTCACCCATACTCAACCCTGCCGTCACGCCGGGCTTCAATGCGGCAGCAGCAGGGGGGTTAGTCCGCAGGACTTCCAGTATTGCCGCCGACACAGTGAATATCGCCGGCTGTGATATCGTTGTCGTATTGAGTTTTTCCGCAGGCCCATCGAAGCAGATTTTCGCCAAATCAAACCCGGCGATTTTGCCGGCCTTTTCAAATATCACACCGGCCTGCGGAAATTGCTCCGCTATATCTTTACCCATTCCAACAAATTGCGCCCCTTGTCCCGGAAATAAATATGCCGTTTTCATTATTCTTCGTCTCTCGTCGTTCGTATGAAGTTTTTTACCAATCCGGCCCGTCCGCCGGAGGTGGAATCTTAAATCCGCAACCCGCAATCCGCAATCTAAAATTGCCCTTTCTGTCTTTGTCAATACCCCGCCGGCGGGTCAACGTCCGATATTAGGCCTGTCGATTTATTTGCGAAAAATTTCAAAAAAAACGTTGTTGACAACGCCGGTTGCGGGTAATATACCTGCCGACTATTTGAAGGATGGCGCAGCGTATGACCATATGTCCGCTGCCGGACAATTACCTAAATACACAGTGTTTTTGGAGGTATGGCAAGTGAGTGCTGAAGATGTCCAGGCAATTGAGCAAAAAGTAATAGACATAATTAGCGAACAAATGGGCGTTGATAAAGCGGAGATTAGCCGCGAAACTTCCTTCATAAACGACCTTAATGCTGACTCGCTTGATACGGTCGAACTTGTTATGGAGTTCGAGGACGAATTCGGGATGAGCATCCCGGACGAGGAGGCGGAGAAGATACAAACCGTTGGGGCGGCAATAGATTACATTGTCAACGCGACACGGGCAGCGAAGAAAAAATAGCTATTGAATTGAGATGAGCAAACGACGAGTAGTAATCACGGGCCTGGGTTGCGTGACATCCTTGGGGGAATCGGTTGACGAGTTTTTCACCGCATTATGCCAGGGCAAAAGCGGAATCACACCGATTGAATCCTTCGATACCAGCGCATATCCCGTTCACTTTGGCGGAGAGATAAAGCATTTCGACCCCGCCAAATATATGGACTTCCGTGAAAGCAAACGGATGGATCGCTTTTCCCAGTTCGCGGTGGCGGCGGCCAAACAGGCAGTAGATAAAAGCGGGCTGGATTTCAGCAAGGAAGAACCCTATCGTGCCGGCTCGATAGTCGCAACGGGTATCGGGGGCATAAAGGAGATCGAGGAACAGCACATCATTCTACTAAATAAGGCGCCGATGAGGATATCGCCATTTACGGTGCCGCGTCTTATGGCGAACGCCGCGGCGGGCAACATTGCGATTCAGTACGGTCTGCGCGGTCCGAATTTCTGCGTGGCCAGCGCCTGCGCAAGCAGTAATCATGCGATAGGCGAGGCGTTCTGCAATATCGTGTCGGGCCGAAGCGATATTATGGTAACGGGCGGCACGGAGGCGGCGTTAACGCCCGTCGGGCTGGCGAGTTTTTGCGCGGCAAGGTCGCTTAGCACGCGGAATGATAATCCCGCTGCTGCGTCGAGACCTTTTGACAGGGACAGGGACGGGTTTGTGCTTTCGGAAGGGGCAGGAATCCTTATTTTGGAAGAATACGAACACGCGAAAAAACGCGGGGCGTCGATATACGCGGAGATGCTTGGATACGGGGCGACGGACGACGGGAATCATATAACGGCCCCGCTGCCGGACGGGGCGGGGGCGGCAAAAGCGATGGAGTTTGCACTTGCGGACGCACAACTGCCGGCGGACAAAGTCGACTATATCAATGCGCACGGGACGGGCACGGAGCTGAACGACATCGCGGAAACATCGGCCATCAGGTCGGTATTCGGGGGGCACGCCTATAAACTGATGGTCAGCTCGACGAAAAGCACCCACGGGCATCTGTTAGGAGCAAGCGGCGCGGTTGAGCTGATAGTTTGTGTGGAGACGATTAGAAAAGGGATTGTGCCGCCCACGATTAATCTCGACAACGTCGATGAGCGGTGCGACGCAAAGATAGATTTTGTGCCGCTGAAGGCACGGGAAAAGAAGGTCAGCGTCGCAATGAGCAATTCATTCGGCTTCGGCGGACACAATGCATCGCTGGTAATCGGAAGGGCGTAATTCGTCGTTCGTATCTCGCGAGTAGCTTACTTTCTATTTTCTACCCACAGCCATATTGCCAATGCGGCAGTGACAATGCACGCGGGGGCACTCATCCACATCGGCACATCAAAAAGATTGGTCGTAACTTTCACCTGCAAAATCAGCCGAAGCAAATGCGCCAATGAAACGAGCAGCAGCAATATTATCGTGACAATTATGGACGGCTTCATAATCGTTCTCCTTTCTCTATTAGAATCGGCCGGCATATAACAGTTTCGTTAAGATATCGTCGTCTGGTAAGCGAAATTAGTCGTTGTTGACATTGCTGGGGATTTGCCGACAATACTGCTGGAGATGGTATTTCGGGCCTTAATTTAGGGTGTCGTTATGCTTAAGAAAATTTTACATCCGATAGCAATTATGGTGATTGGGCTTGTTAAATCCGCCATTGTAGGCGGATTAGTCGCATACATAACAAGTAGCGTGATTGACCGTGGAGACATCGAAGATACTTTTGCACCCCTTTCGACTATACTATTTTTTTTGCCTGCAATGTTTTTCTATCACCTTGGTTGTGTTTTGAAGTTAAGACAATATATCTGTGATATACTTTATTTTATAGGATTTCTTTTTTCTTCGCTGTTTTTTATCGCTTGGTTTATATTCATTATATTACCGCAAGCGTGCGACGTCGAAGTTTTATATGGGTTATTTCAATGGTTCTATATTTTTACATACACCGGTGCTGCCGTCTATCTTGCCGAGGTTATTTTTAGAAACCAGAAACGCATAAGAGAACTTGGTTATAAGGAAGTATTTGAGAAGCTCGATTGGAGACATATCTCGGAGCGGATTTCCAAACAATCGCAGTCAATATTTATTGGAGTTATCAGGTCATGGATTATAGCTGCTATAGTTATTCTCGTAGCGGCAACAGGGCCCGCATTCATAAACGGCCTGCGTTTAGAGCCGATACTTATCACAAAAGGGCTGATGTACTCAACAGGATTATTGCCAGCAATAATCTTTTATCACATTGCGCGTGCTCTGAAGTTGAAATGGTGGCAATGCGATACGCTCTATTTTGTTGCTGCTGTTGTTGCAGGATTGTCCTTTTTGCCGTCTGCCTTGAATATGATGCATTGTTCTTATATTTTTTATGAATACTATTTACCGCTCTATGCCATGGCGGTAATTGCTCTCGGATGCGTTGCCGTTTATATGACAGAAGTTTATTTCAGGAATCGGGCTATCCTTAAGAGTTACGAACAGAAGAAGTAGCGTTCAGACGCGGTAGTGGGGGCTAAACATTACATCGCCATGCCGCCATCGACCCGGCTTCGTCCCGATACACTACCTCGGGACTACGCCGTGGCAAGCGAGACAAATCATTACATTGCCATTCCTCCGTCGACGCCGAGGACTTGTCCTGTGATGTAACCGGCGTCATCGGAAGCGAGGAAGGCAACGGCGCGGGCGACATCCTCGACGGTGCCGAATCGTTTGACGGGGATAAAATTCATCGCCGCTTCCTTGACGGCGTCGGGCAGAACGGCGGTCATATCGGTCTGTATAAAGCCGGGGGCGATACAATTGGCGGTAATGTTCTTTTTGCCAATTTCTCGTGCGATTGATTTAGTCATACCGATGAGGCCCGCCTTGCTGGCGGCGTAGTTGGCGGAGCCGGCCTGGCCGATAACGCCTGCGACGGAACTGATGCTGATGATTCGGCCGAATTTGTTGCGGATCATCGAGCGGGCAACGACGCGGGTTGCGACAAAGGCGGCACGGAGGTTGACGGCGATAACCTTGTCGAAATCGTCGTCGTCCATTTGAATCATAAGTTTGTCACGTGTAATGCCTGCGTTGTTGACGAGGATGCCGATACCGCCAAACTGGTTGGCAAGCTCTTCGAGGGTTTCGGTGAGCTGCGGCGTGTTTGTAATATCGACGCATTTGGTAATGACCTCGAAGCCCTGCTGCTTGCAGACCTGCTCAAGGTCACGAAGCTGTTCGGCGTTAAGGTCAAGGCCGGCCACGATACGTCCTTGTTTCAGGAGTTCAAGCACGATTGCTCTGCCGATACCGCGGGCAGCGCCGGTGACGACTGCTAAACGTTTTTCCGACATATCCTTTGTCTCCATTCAGCAAACCCGTATTATATTTCCGCATAATACTCAGGCGGACAAATTGTGCCTTTGATATTAACATAAAGGCGCAAAGGCACAAGGGCATTTACGAATTGCCGATTGCTGATTTTTGATTGCTGATTTTCACCACGACGCGAAGACACAGAGATAGACCTCATTGATGATTGATTAGCAAACGGCGAATATTAAAGTCCGGCACGGAATGGGAAAAATAACCCTCCTTTGCCTGGGAGGTTTGGGAGGGTTAAATAAATCCACTACGGATAAAACGTCAGGATTTTGTTATTGAAAATGGCTGGGCAATAGTGTAGAAGGGAGTGGATATTAGGCGACAAAGGGCGATGGTGCATAACAATAAGAAAAAGGCGCTGTATGAAGTGATTCGCAGTGCCGGTTCAAGGACGGGCTACGAGCAGGTGCATCAGGGGGAGCCGGCAGGGCCTTCGACTATGCCCAGGACGGGGCAGCAGGGGGGGGACGCAATGTCGCCGCCGAGTGCGGTGCGTTGGGTAAGGAAGCCAAGCGTTGTACAGTTTAACGCGGGGCGGATAGAGTTTTCGATGCCGTACCAGTTGAGTATAGCGGTTTTGCTGGGTGCGGCTTTATTGATAGTGATTGCTTTTCGGCTGGGTGAGCGGTTTGGCAGCCCTTCGGCAAGCTCAAGGCAAGCAGGTCCGGCGGCAACGAAGCAGGCCATTAAGCCCATCGACTCCATCGACTCTGCTCGGGACAGGTCCGCTCAGAGCAAACCTGAACCAAAACAGGCGGCGGTAAGCAAAGCAGCACCAGCGACGACGGTTGCAACAGATGCAGGCAAGCAGGCAAGCTCACCGCCGGCGGGCCAGACGGGCAGGAACCGGATAGTGATACAGACGTATCAGGTTCGGTCACATTTGGAGCCAGTGAAGGAGTACTTTGATAAATTAGGCGTTGCGACGGAAATAATTGAGAAGAATAGCTGGTATTATTTAGTGACAAAGAACAGGTATGACAACATTGACAAAGCGGGCTCAGAAGGGTTCCTGGCAAAACAGAAGATAGTGGAGCTTGGGGCCGGATACAAGGCACCGGCAGGGTATGAAACGTTTGGGCCGAAACCATTTAACGATGCGTTCGGGATGAGATTCGAAGAATAAGCTTTAGGAGAAGATTTGGATGTCAATTGACCGGTCATTGAGGTTGAAGGATGCGTTGATAAGACACCGCAACGTTTTGACGCGTGCGGAGCGGATAGACCAATTAAAAGACGAAGAGCGGTGGGAAGAAGAAACATCCGTTCTGGGATTGCCGAAAGTGGCGCACAGAAAGAGCCACGCGGGCAAGAAGGCGGAGAAGAAAGAGGCGACTGCAGAAGGGGCAACGGGTGTGGAAGGAACAGCAGCAGCCCCCGCAGGAGCAGGGACTGCGACTGGAGCGGGTAAAACGGCGGCACCAGGAAAGACGCCGGCAGCCGGCACCGCAAAAGCGGCGGCACCAGCAGCACAGAAACCGGGCAAGGAAGCAAAGAAGGGAAAGTAACAATACAGGCAAGTTAAGACCAAAGCCCGTGGACAGTTGAAAGATAAAAGGCCGACGATTGTCGGCCTTTTTTAATTTTGCTTTAAGCTGCAGAGATGCGCAATGTGGTTTCAGACCGCACGTCTGCGGAATTTGACGAGGGCTGGGATACCGAGTGATAAGAGCAGCAGGGTCGCAGGTTCGGGGACGGGGGATAGCGGGACGGAAGATGTAAGCACAATTTGATCTAACCCCTGAAAACGATCGTCATAGAATACATCTATCGAATGCGTTCCCGCAGACACGTTCGTGCTAGTATCGGATATATATCCGTAATGATCCTCCGCGGCCAAAATCCCGTCGATAAAAATCCACGCGTCGTCATCGACTTGCAAAGTGAGCTCGATTTGGCCTGCAGATGCCATAGTAAACGTGCCTTGCCAGTTAACGGTACTAAAATAGCTTGAGTCGCTTGTTTGTCCGGTTGGATAGAAGTTCACCAAGTTCTGATAAAGGTTATCGAGGAGTGTGTACAAGTTTGTCTGTGATTTCAGTGGCATGGGATCGATTCGAACAGGGTTCTGGTCCAGACTAACGTACGGATCATCGCCCGCACTCCACCACAGGAGTTCGTGAGTCGTCGAGTTCATGTCCGAACTGGTTCCAAGTCCTGCATTTATTCCGGCTGTCGAGAGTACAGGCAAGCCATCGGGTCCCAGTTGGCTATTGATCATGCCCGGGACTAACGTGTAGCCCACTGCCAGAGGTCGTCGTGAAACAGCACCTCCATCAAAATCCGTGTCTCCTTCCGCGACTTGGGTATAGAACCCCGTTAGAGCATCAGCCCGAGCAGAGGTTGCCGACACCACACCCCACAGCAGAGCCAAAGCCGCCAGGAGGAAGTGATAGAAATTTCCTTTTTTAATTCGTGCATAAATAATATCGCTACGCCTTCCGATTGGTTTTTTTGCAGACATTTTTAGTCCTCCTACGATAAGAGTAGGATTTCCCATATTAAACGCTCGGCTACGCAACCAAGCCTTGCGATTCAACTACAATAACTGCGTCTTTTTCTTAAAAGCACTGCCCCCAAGCCGAGAAGCAAAAGCGTGGCTGGTTCGGGGATTGGGGTTGGCAGCGAGACGACCGCACCGCCGGTGTAACCGCCAGAGACGACGCCAAAGGCCATTGTCGGAGCATTCTTGCTGGCAAACAGCAGGACAGAGGAGTGCGAACTCGGCGTGATAGGACTGACGGGAAAGAGGTAGAGAGCAGCGGTCTGGGAGAGCAGATACTCAACTAATGGGTTTATGCCACCGGAGACGGCAACAGGGTGAGCAGGGTCATACGTCAGATTGTCAACGGTAACATCCGGATAAAGGCCTACAGAAAAGTAATCGATATTGACAGTAGAACTCGGGCTGTCAAAAATCTGGTAGCAGTAAACGTATTCGTTCGACGGCAGGGAAAGAGAGCCGTCGTAGAAGCCCGGTGCATAGACGGCATAGTCGAGAGAACCAGATAGTGCCGAGCCAGCGGTAAACGTAACGTGGTTGCGAAAGGTGGGTAAGGCGCTGGGGTCGGTAGATATCGTCGCAGAAACAATTGAAGGCGATATAACTGCCAAAACAAGAGAAATGGCCAGAATAGATGCTTTTTGGTACATCTTCCCACCTCCGTGGAATAACAGAGTACCTATTGTCTTGTGCAAAGCAGACCATCTGCGCGGGCACAATACAACCGCATCTACACATTATCTCTCTTGACCTTCCTCTTCTGAGTTCGCTCATCCTACTTGACGAAATCAATTATAGCAGCGGCACAGGGCAAGTCAAGAGAAAAATGGAAATTTTTAAAATTTTTTTGGGCTGCGGGGCAGTGGTTTTCGTTTGGCTTGCGGGGAATATCGGGTTATATTATCAAAGTATGAAGAAAATACTTGCGGACAGGACAAAATACATTGATTCGAGCGGAATAAGGAAGGTATTTGCGCTGGCGGCGACGATGAAGGACCCGGTTGATTTTTCGATAGGCCAGCCGGATTTTGACGTGCCGGAGCCGGTAAAACAAGAGGCGATAAGGGCAATAGAGAAAGGGCAAAACAGGTATTCGCAGACAGCGGGGGACGGGGAGCTTGTCGGTAAAATAGCGGAGCGTGTAAAAGCGGAGTTCGGGTGGGATAAACCGAAGGTGCTGGTAACAAGCGGGGTTAGCGGAGGGATACTGCTGGCGTTTTTGTCGCTTATAAATCCCGGGGACGAGGTAATTGTGCCGGACCCGTATTTTGTGATGTATAAGCATCTTGTTAATA
>JBEKZA010000039.1:0-25493 GCA_049510335.1 Sedimentisphaerales bacterium
GAAGATGAAACCGTTCATATTCGGCAAGCGTGGACAGATACACATTATCGACGTGCGCAAGACGCTGGCGGGTCTGGTCATAGCGAAAAAGCTGCTGGTTGATACCGTGGCGTCCGGCAAGGACGTTGTATTCGTCGGGACCAAGCGGCAGGCGCAAAAGGCGGTGGAGGCGTCGGCGGTAAAGTGCGGTATGCATTACGTCTCGGAACGGTGGCTTGGGGGAACACTTACGAATTTCAGAACGATACGGTCGCGGGTGCAGCGGCTCGATGAGCTTGAGGGGATGCAGCAGGCGGGGACGCTTGAGAGCCAGAGCAAAAAGCAGGCATCTCGACTGAAACGCGAGCTGCGAAAGATAAAAGGCAATATGGAGGGCATCCGGAAAATGGGCCGGCTGCCGGGGGCGGTCGTCGTGGTCGATGGGAGAAAAGAGTATCTGGCCCTGCGAGAGGCCAAGAAACTGGGGATTACAACGGTGGGGTTAATCGATACCGATTGCGACCCGGATACCGTGGATGTGGTGATAGCCGCCAATGACGATTCGATAAGGGCGATAGGCCTGATATTGAACGAGCTTGCGGAGGCGGTGGCAACGGGCAAGACGATGGAAACGGTCCGCAGGGACATCACGTCGAAGCCAAAACGCGTCCGGCCAAGAAGACCCGTTTTGGCGCGTGCGGGTGGTAAAGAAGAGCCGGCCTCAACGGCGGTTGAGGGGGCAAAGGAAACGCCTCAGGAAGTTCCTCAGCCCGCCGACGACAAGCCACAGGAACCAGAGACAACATAATTCCGCCGAAGGGCGGATAAACTGAAGGTTTTGAGCAGGAGCTTTTTAAATGGCGGAAATTCCGGCTTCAGTGGTAGTGAAACTTCGCAAGATGAGCGGCCAGGGGATGATGGACTGCAAGAAGGCGCTCGAAGAGGCGAACGGCAACATAGATGAGGCAATGGCGATATTGCGCAAGAAAGGCCTTGCCACGCTGGCCAAGCGGGCACAGCGCGAGACAAGTCAGGGATTAGTGGTGAGTAAAGCAAGCGCCGACGGGAAAACAGCCGTGCTGGCGTCGCTGTGCTGCGAGACGGATTTCGTTGCGAACAGCGATGATTTCAAAGCCGCTGCCGGAAAGTTAGCCGAATACGCGATGGTGTGCAGCAAAGATGATGGAATTGATAACCTGCTGGCGACGGCGATTGGCGGAAAGAAATTAAGCGACATTGTCACCGAGGTGGTGAGCAAGACCGGAGAAAAGACCGAGATTGGCGACTACACGAAGTTCCGGCTCGATGGGTCGGGATTCATCAGCACCTATGTCCACTTCAACAGCAAAGTCGGCACAATGGTCGAAATCAGCACAAGCGACCAGAAAATGGCATCATCGGATGAAATGAAACGAACGGGTGCCGATATTGCTATGCATATTACGGCCACAAAACCTTTGGCGCTGGACAAAAGCGGCATCGACCCAAAAGTGATTGAGCAGGAAAAAAGTATTTACGCCGAGCAGGTGAAAAACAAGCCGGCAAATATCGTAGGGAAAATAGTCGAAGGCAAAATGAACAAGTTCTACGAGGAAAACTGCCTGCTTGAGCAGAAATTCGTTAAGGACGACACCAAAACAGTGGCACAGGTACTGGAAGAATCAGCCAAACAGGCCGGCGGCTCGGCAGCGATAAAAAGATTTGTCCGTTTTGACGTCGGGTAGAGCAACAAGGTGTTTGCCGGCCCGGTCGGCTATGGAAGGCGGAACAAATGGGCCAGAGTAAATACAAACGGGTGCTGTTGAAATTGTCGGGGGAAAGTTTCTGCGAACAGGGGGGATTCGGAATTAACGGCCAGCAGCTTGAGTCGATAGCGGCCAGGATAGCGGAGGTGAGCAAGCTTGGGCCGCAGGTCGCGGTTGTTGTGGGGGCGGGCAACTTTATTCGGGGGAATAAATTTTCAGAAAAGACCCAGATACCGCGCAACACTGCCGATTATATGGGGATGCTTACGACGATAATCAACGCCTGCGCACTGCAGGAGTCGCTTGAGAAAATAGGCGTCACGACGCGCGTGATGAGCGCGATAGACGTCGAGGCGTTGTGCGAGCCGTTTATACTGCGGCGGGCGATGAGGCATTTTGAGCAGGGCAGGATTGTGATACTCGCGGGCGGAACGGGCAATCCCTTTTTCACGACCGATACCTGTGCGGCGCTGCGGGCGGCGGAGCTTGAGGCGGATTTGCTGATAAAGGCGACGAAGGTGGACGGCGTTTACAGCGACGACCCCGAAAAAAATCCCAAAGCGAAACTGTTTGAACGGCTGTCGTATCAGGAAGTGCTTGAGAAGAATTTGCGAGTTATGGACCATTCGGCCATCAGCTTGTGCAGGGACAACAAAATCCCGATAGTTGTGCTGAATATTTTCAAAAAAGGCAACATCACAAAAGCGATTTGCGGTGAATCGGTGGGGACAGTGATTCGTTAGGCCGGGAGGCAAACTATGCCTGTCAAGCAGGTAATCACAGACAGCGAAAATAAGATGAACAAGGCGGTTGAGGTCCTGCAGGACGAGATGAAGGGTGTACGGACGGGCAGGGCGTCGACGGGGCTGGTCGAGAATTTAAAGGTTGAGTATTACGGCAACCCGACGCCGCTTAAAGCGCTGGCCGCGCTGTCAACGCCGCAGGCGGATATGATTTTAGTGAAACCCTTCGACCCGGGGTCGATAAAGGATATAGACAAGGCGATATTGGCCAGCGATGTTGGCCTGACGCCTATGGTTGACGGCAAGGTCATCCGGCTGAACGTCCCCCCTTTGAGCGAGGAGCGCAGAAAGCAGCTGGCGCATCAGGTTAAGGAACTGGGCGAGCAGGCCAAGGTGAGCGTTCGTAACATCCGACGGGACGCGATAAAGCAGCTTGAAAAAGAGGAAAAGGACAAGCTGGTAACCGAAGACGACCTTGAGAACGGAAAAAAGCAGCTTGATGATATGACCAGGCAGCATACCGACAAGGTTGACCATGTGGTGAAACACAAGTCAGATGAGATAATGCAGAAGTAGGCGGGATATCTGCCGGCAAATTACGAATTGAGAATTTAGAATTGAGAAATGATGTGATGCTCGTTTGTTTTTTTGAATTCTGAATTCTTCATTCCAAATTCTCAATTGTGCTTTTGCGTCTTCCTCTATTGTATTTATTCGCACTAAATTGAACTTTAGGTTTTGGGGATGGCTTTATGGAACCTGCGGGAAATAACAAATCGATGACCGCGAAGAAACCCGGGAAGAAAAAGGCGCTCAAGATAGCGGCCGGCATAGTGGTATTTTTGTTGCTGCTTCTGATTTTGGCGGTGGCAGTCGCCGTCCCGGCGTATGTGTCGAGCGACAGCGGAAAACGATTCATACTGGCAAAAGCCAACGCCTCCGGCGCAGGGGCGGTGGATTTTGCGAATCTGTCGATGAGTTGGTGGAGGGGTATCAGCATAGACAGGTTAAGCTTCAAAGACAGCGCCGTGTCGGTTGCCGTGAAGGAATTTTCCACCAGGCCCAGTTACGGGGCGCTGTTGACGGGGAACCTGTCGTTCGGCCAAACGATTATTGATGAGCCGAGGGTGGAGATAGACGTTGAGAAGATTAAACAGAAATCAGCCGCCGGCAAAAGCGCGGAGGGCAAACAGGCGTCGAGGGCCGGTCTGCCGGTTAAAAATATAGACCTCGTCGTCAGGGATGGCGACGTGAAGATTAAAGGCGCTAATGGCGCGGTGGAGATTTCGCAGATAAATAGCTCGGTGGATTTACGCTCCCCGGGTGAGCAGACGAAATTTGAAATTGGCGCCAACATCGCCGGCGGCGGCAGGGAGTCAACGATAAATGCCAAAGGCGGGATAACACCCGGCAGGGGCTGGGCCTTGAAGGGAACAAGCGGGGATTTGTCGATTGAGGTGAATAATCTGGACCTCAATTCGCTGGAGTCCATATTGGCGATTGCGGGCGTCGAAGCGTCGGCAAGGGGGGTTGTCTCGGCAAATCTGAAGGCCGTGGTCAAAAATGGAGTCATCGAGAACATCAGCGGTGCCGTATCGGCTAAAGCGATTGAGATAACTGCCCCCCAATTGCAGACAGACAGGATAAAGAGCAGCGTATTAGACGCGGCGGTCGAGGTCCATCAGCAGGGGGATTTGATAAACGTCGAAAAACTGAGCGTGCAGACGGACTGGCTAAAGGCGGAAGCCAATGGCGTTGTGCCGATAAACGCCGGGTCTGTGCGTGAGTTTATGAAGGCGGATTCGAAATATGAGCTGAAGGCCAATCTCGAATGTAACATCCCTGCAGTGGCGGCGCAACTGCCGAAAACTTTGGGGATAAAAGAGCAGACCATGGTGACGGCAGGCAAACTTGTCGGCAGCGTTGCGACGCTGTCGGAAGGCGGACAGAAAAAGCTGGCGGGCCAGGTTAGTATCGACGGGCTTGCCGGGATGGTTGAAGGTAAACCGATTGCGCTTTCAGAGCCGATTCAAGCCCAGGTGAAAATTGCCTCTGAAGGTGAGCAGGTGAAATTTGAGAAGGTGGGCGTGACGTCCGCGTTTGCGAACGTGAATTGTGAGGGTACTTTTGAGGCGTTCAGCTACGATGCGCAGATTGACATGGCTCGGCTGGCCGGCGAATTGGGCCAGTTCGCCGACCTCGGCAAATACAAACTCGCCGGGCAGGTGGCAAGCAGGGGACAAATCAGCAATAACGTAAAGACGAAAACAACCACGATTGCCGGTTCAGCGAGTATCGTGAATCTGAAGATAAGCCCCACGCCTGATATAACTATAAACGAGCCGAACGCCTCGGTTGAGGTCACAGCCGAGATTGACAACGCGGCACAGGTGCTTTTAGTGAAACAGTTGAAAGCCGATACGAGTTTGGGACAGCTCGCCGTCAAGGACGGCAAACTGCCGATGGGCAAAGACACCAAAGCGCCGGTGTCGCTTACGGCCTCGGCCCGGGGCGTGGACCTCGCTAAGCTGCAGCCCTATCTCGTGATGACAAAGGCGATTTCAAAAGACCTGGTGTTGGGAGGCGTGGCTGAATCGGACGTCACGTTCAGCTCCAAAAACGGCAGCTTCCGCGTCACGACGGAATCGACGAAGATTGCGAACCTGCTGGTGAAATCGCCCGGCAAAGCACCGTTTATGCAGAACCCCGTCGTGCTTGTCCTTGATGCAGAAGTAAATCCCGCGGCCCAAAGCTGGCAGGTACACAAGCTGGAAATTACCAGCCCCGATATAAAAGTCAAAGGGACGTTCGAGCAGACGGTTGATGGCAATACCAGCAACGTGCAGGGAAATGCCCAGCTTGATTACGACTGGAAGACGCTGAGCAATATGCTGTCTGCTTTTATGCCCAGCGCGCTGAATATAGAAGGCAAAAGGAAGGATACCATAAGTTTTTCAAGCCGGTATCCCACCGCCAAAACCGATGCGATGCTCGCCAACCTCAACGCCCAGGCAAAAGTTGGTTTCGACAAAGCGGCGTATATGGGGCTGAATATCGGCGCGACTAATGTGGATATAAAAGTGGACAAGGGCCTTTTGGTGATAACGCCGTTCACAACGACCGTGAACAACGGCCGGTTTAATTTCGGCGGCTCGGCGGATTTCAAGAAAACCCCGGCGTTATTCAGAACGTCCAAGCCGATGGCCATTGTCAAGGACGTCCAGCTTAATGACGAAATGATGAACAAGCTTCTGGGAAAAGTAAACCCGGTTTTTACAGGCGCCACTAACGCCAGCGGCGTTGCGAATTTCGACTGCAGCCAGATGGTTATCCCCGTGACCGGCGGCAGGCCCGAAGACGTCGATATCGCGGGGACGGTGTCCCTTACACAGGTACAGATGCAGCCGACGGGACTGCTCGGGGCGATACTTACGGTGACCGGTGCATCCGGCGGGCAGATGATGATTCACCCGACGCCGTTCACTGTCAAAGACGGTTTTGTCAGGTACCAGAATATGCAGATGGACATCGGCACTGTGTCCGTCAACTTTGCCGGCAGTGTGCCGCTTGACCCGAACAGAAAAATCGAAAATTTCAGTGTTGTTTTGCCGATGACCGCGACGGGCAAAACAGTTAAAATCGGCAAAGGTCATGATGCCGAGAGGATAACTGCTTATGTGAAAGGAACGCCCAGGCATCCGCAGCTCGACGTTGGAAAGATGGTCCAGCAGCAGGCGATACAAACCGGCCTGGACCTGCTTATGGAAAAAACGAAAAAGAAATAAACAAAAACCGTGACCAACATTGAAAGGGACGCGGGATGTTTGACAAAATCTTATCTACGCCCAGTGCGCAACTGGGCAGGGTGGGAAGGTTCTGGGTCTTTCAGATAAAACTGTGGATTCACTGTTTCCGGTTATTGGGAAAGAACCGGGCGGAGCAGCAGGCGGCGGCGCTGTCCTATTATACGATGTTCGGGCTTGTCCCGCTGGCGGTAGTTATGCTGATGGTGTTCCAGTTTTTTCCCACGTATAAGGACGCTGGCCAGAAAATAAAAGATGCCGTCTACACGCAATTGCATCTTTCGACAATCGAGTATCCCGACACCGCCAATCCCGGTTCCTCGATAAAACTGACGGACAATCTGGACGCGATAGTCGCAAAGGTCTTTGCCGGATTCACTCAGGGAAGCATTGCGATAATCGGCGCTATAATCATCATCCTGGCGGCGCTGATGCTGCTCTCGACGATTGAAGGGGCGTTCGACCGAATCTGGGGAGTCAGCAGAGGCAGGAGCATTGTGCACAGGATAGTCAATTACTGGGCCATTTTGACCCTCGGGCCGCTGTTGGTATCGGGGGCCATATACGTCGCGACCAAGTATTCGGCCATAAACGAGTTCCAAAAGACGCTGCTTTCCCATTCGGCGCCGCTGGTGGTTTCATACGTGGCGTCGGTCGCGGGGTTCTTCGCGCTTTATCTTCTTTTGCCAAACGCCAGGGTAAAGGCGCGGGCGGCAATATGGGGGGCGATTGTCGCGGCTTTGGTGTGGACGTTGGCAAAATGGGGGTTCAAACTCTATGTGGTGAAGTTCATCCCCTACAATCAGATTTACGGCGCGCTGGGACTGATACCACTGGGTGTGTTCTGGATTTATCTTAGCTGGTTTATTGTCCTCTTTGGTCTGCAGCTGACCTTTACGACCCAGCATTTGACGACCCTCGATGAGGCCGAAATTGCGGCGGCACAGAAGCGGGAAGAGTATTTTATCGCCAATGATTCGACGGTGATGAATATTGTCAGCGAAATTGCCTCCGCCTTCGAAACGGGGAAAGGCGCGGTCGAGGCCTCGGCAATATCAGGCAAGCTGGATATCCCCGCGGAGTTTACAGAAAAGCTCCTCTCACACCTTGTTGCGACGGGTATCTTAGTGCGGACCTCCGAACCAAAGGACGGATTCATCCCTGCTAAATCTCCTGAGAATATGAAACTCTCCGAAATCGCGGACGCGATTGGGCGGGCGGGCTTTGCTCAGTTGCCGGACCAGCAGTCGGCCGGCCTGCACCAGGTGATTATCGCACAGCGACAGGCGCTGACGCAATACACCGTAAAGCAGATTTTGCGCAACGACCAGGCACATGATTAGGCAGATATCAGCGCAGAAACGGCGCCGTAGATAAAAAACAGGCCGAAGAGCAGCATCGCAGCGGCGCAGATTCGCAGGGTGATTGTTTGTGATTTTGGCCCCAACAGCGTCGTGCCGTGAAAACTTGCCAGCGACAATGCCGTCACCCAAATCAAATCAACAAACCAGTGAACAATCGCAAACAGCATAAAGGCATACACGCCCAATTTGGTCGCGTCGGTCGCCAGCGCAAGACCCACCGTTGCCCACCATATCAGAAAATACGGATTGCTCGCGGTGAGGACGATTCCCGCCAGTATGGGTTTATCTTTTCTTGCGCCGGCCTGCGAGATGGATACGTTGCCGGATGTCCTGAACATACCGTATGCCATATACAACAGCACCATTCCCCCTGCGGCCCCAATGATGATTTGCGCCGCCGGCTTCTGGAAAATTGCCCCCAGCCCGAGGATGATGAGAATCATCAGCGGAAATTCTATGATGCCGTGCCCGATGGCCAACAGCACCCCCGCCCAGCGGTTGCGCGCCCCCATCGTGATGGCCGTAGCCGTCACAGGCCCCGGTTGTATCGCTCCGGAAAATGAAATGATGAAAACCTGAACAAGAAAAAACACCAGTGCCATTGTGTAATCCGATTATTCCCCGATGATTTTAACTAACACTCGTTTCTTTCGTCTGCCGTCGAATTCCCCGTAAAAGATTGTTCCCATCCGGCAGCAAAACATAAAGCTGCCGGTGGTTGGCCCCCGGCTTTACGCCGGGGGTTGTCCTGTTCATTATGTTTTTGCACGTACGCAATTTTATGTGTCAACTCAGTTTCGCTAAAGCAGAATCGTTTGTCAAATCCGCGAGTCCATAGTTTTCCGCCAAACCCGGCATCGTGCAGCGCCAGACGCGCAGCGTTCTTATAGTGACTTACCACTTTTTCTATTGGTAATTTGATGTGGTTGACTACCAAATGCACGTGGTTACTATATACCGATATGGCGTAAATTTCCTGCCCGAGTATTTTCGCCTCCTCGGTTATCGCCCTTCTCACGATATTCTTGCCAATGTTGTTTAGTTTAAACTGTGGCGACTGGAGCTGCGTTTTATTGGCCGATTCCAAATTAGGGTTTGCAGGCAAAATTTTCGAATCCTTGACGTATCCTTGGTGGTCGCCCTGCAACCAGCAGCCATACGTGGTCCATGTGAGCATATATCCAAGCAACTTTTTCATAAGTGGTTAGCCCCCGGCTTTATGCCGGGGGTTAGGATAAACCCGCAGGATAAACCTGCGGGCTAACCGTTATTCCCCGATGATTTTAACTAACACGCGTTTCTTTCGTCTGCCGTCGAATTCGCCGTAAAAAATCTGTTCCCAGGGACCAAAATCTAATTTGCCGTTCGTTACCGCGACGACCACCTCGCGCCCCATTATCGTTCGCTTGAGATGGGCGTCAGCGTTGTCTTCGGCGGTGTTATGATGATACTGCGAATGCGGTTTTTCGGGCGCCAGTTTTTCCAGCCAGACCTCGAAATCCTCGTGCAGGCCGGATTCGTCATCGTTTATAAAGACGCTTGCGGTAATGTGCATCGCATTGACAAGGCAAAGTCCTTCTTTGACGCCCGATTCGGCTAAGCATTGCTCAACCTGCGGGGTGATATTTATAAAGTCCCTGCGGTGCGGCGTGTTGAACCAAAGTTCCTTTCTATAGGTTTTCATTTTGTTTGCGGCTACGGGCGATTTTGGAATTTGTGGTATTTTAGCAGATTTTTGCGGGTGACGGAATAGCGTCCCTATGGGCCGGCATCCGCAAATTCGATTGACCGCAGAGGGGTAATCTGTGATTATATGTGATATATCAAGTGGTCGTCGTGTTACAGGCGGGGGGATTTGGGTTTGAAGCAGTTCCGATAAAGGGCTGAATGAGTGGCACAGGGGCAGCATATAAACGCAGAAGATGCGGTTTGGGTTGAGAAATGGCGGCTTGGCGACGCCCAGGCCGTCGAACGCCTCATTAGTAAGTACCAGGGCCGTATCTACAACGTCATATTGAAAATTTGCTCGAATCCCGACGATGCCGCGGAACTAACACAGGATACGTTTGTCAAAATAATAGAGAACATTGATGGTTTTGAGCAGCGCAGCGCCTTTTACACCTGGGCTTTCAGGGTGGCGGTAAACCTGACGCTGAATTACCGCAAGAGGAGGGCGACGGTCGGCTTTGCGTCGCTGGATGTTAAGCCGGCCTCGGATGACGAGCAGACGCGGCAAAGCTTGGCGGCGGTTTTGCAGGACGAGAAAACGCCTGACCCGGCCCGGCTCGCGGAAGACAAAGAACTGTGCGACCTTGTTCAAAAGGCCCTCGGCCAGCTCGATGATGAACACAGGACGATTATTGTGCTGCGGGACATAGAAGGAATGGATTACGCACAAATTGCGGATGTTCTGGCGATGGAGCTTGGGACGGTCAAAAGCCGGCTAAGCCGAGCCAGGGCCGCATTGAGGCAGATTTTGGAGGCCTTTTTGCGATGAAGAATGACCCGAAGATTGAAGAATTGCTCAACGGTTTTCTGGATGGCGAGTTGTCAACCCAGGAACAGGAGCAGGTGCAGCGATTTATCCGCGAGGACGCGGACGTCGCACGCCGGCTGCGTGAGCTTGAAAGGTGCCGATTGTTAGTGTCGTCTTTGCCGCCCGCGGAGCCGCCCGCTGAGGTGGTTGCCGGGATTAAGAAGCTGCTTGGCAGCCGAACGAGCGGCGGCGCCGGTGTGCGGACTTACGCGTGGCAACATCATGGGACGAGGCATTTGTTTGCGCGTCATGTATTAGCCGCGGTCGTGATGTTTGGATTTGTCGGGTTTCTGGGCGCGGTGATTTACAGGATTGTTGGGCCTGTTAGTGCGCCGCCGTCCGTTGCGGTGCAGTCGAGACCGGCCGTAGCGCCGCAGGTATCGCCGCAGGAGACAAAGACGGTCGCCAAAGCGGAGGAGACGGAAGTCGGCTTTTACACGCTTCGGCTGACGACAGAAGATTACGTTGCCGTTGACGCGTTCGTAAACAAACTGCTGGATGAAAGCTCCTGGCTGCGATACAGCGTGACAAAGGAGTCGTCGAAACACAGCATATACAGGGTTTTTTGCAGTAAGGGCGGGCTTTCAGCTCTTGTTTCTGATTTGTCGGCGGTGTGGCCAAAATTTGACTCCACGACGCTCGTTGTGCACGCCGGGGATGTTGGCCAATATGTGACGGTGGAGCATGTTCAGCCGGGACAGATTGCCGATATCGTAAATCAGGATACGTCTGATGGTCGCATCAGAGTGGCGAAGGATTTCGCCGTGCTGAATCACGTCGGACAGGTTTCTTCTGACAGGCAGATGCTGGCATTTGCGGACCACACTTATCCTGAACTTACTGTTATCCCCAGGCCGGTCCTGACCTCGGGTGAAAAAACAACGCCGGCCGTTCCCGAAGGCGCCAATGACGAGGTGCGCGTCGATTTGAGCATCGTGGTCAGCGCCCACAAATAACCGGCTCATTTCTTTTCATTCGCGGTTTCCAAAAGCCCGGCTTGCAGAGTTTCGGGGCGGTTATCTGGTCTTTGACATCCAGTCGTTGAGGTTTTTGGCGAGTATTTGCACGTCCTTTTTGGCCATTATGTGGTCGATGATTGCAGGAGGGATTTTAATGTTGACCATCGCCTTGTGCGCCCGCTCCCACAGCCGGTCGCGTTTTGCGTCGGTGTCGGCCAAATATAATTCGCTGACTAACTCGCTTAGTTTAGTCAGCATTATGCCGTCGAGATTGTCATAGTAATTCGATATGACGCCCTTCTGATATTGCGAATATTCACGTTTGGCCATTAGTTTGTTCCTCGCAGGATTCTTACCATTTCACTTGCCTCCTTCCTGCGTATAGTTGACGGCCGTGATTGGGTAGGGAATCACTATGCCTTCCTTTGTGTATCGCTGGTGAAGCCGTTTTACGAACTCGTGTTTAATAAGATACTGGTCCGCGAATTCTCTCGCCCTTAGTGTCACGGTGAACTGAATGCTCGAATCGCCAAACGTGTGATAACGGATAAACGGGTCGAATTCGGGAATCCCGCCGGGGACTTCCCGCATTACTTCCTTGGCTACTTCGCAGGTTATACGCTCTACCTGCTTCAAATCGCTGTTGTAATGCACTCCGGCGCTGACAGATACTTCCATGTCCTTGTCCGGGAGGTGATAATTCGTCACGTTTGTCTGGGTCAATTTTGCATTAGGAATCAGGACGATATTGTCGGAGAGCGTTTTGATTTTTGTGGTCCGCCAGCTGATATCCGTGACGTGGCCCTCTTCGCCTGAGTCCAGCTTTATGTAGTCGCCGATGCGAACAATACGGTTCAGGACAATGTGGAAGCCGGCAAACAGATTTGAAAGCGTGTCCTTAAGCGCAAGCGCCACCGCCAGGCCGCCCACGCCTAATGTGGCGAGGATTGGCGTTATGGAAATACCCAGGGCGTTCAGAATCACCAGGATTCCGACGCCGAGAATGATTACGCGACTTACGCTTTGCGTCAGGGAGACGCCGGGCAAAGACGCGTCCAGTTTCCCGGAATACAGGCCTATCAGGTTCGACGAGATATTGGCCAGAACCAGGGTTACTGACAATAAACCCAGAATAAGCAGCGTCTTGCTGGCGATGCGCACCGTGTTTTCCGGCAGCTCCGGGAATTGCAGCGTGATATATATACCCAGCATCAGAAACCATATTATGAACGGGCCTTTTGTTGCGGATATTATTGCGTCATCGAGGCGTGATTCTGTATTCTGTGCCCAGCGGGTCAGACGTTTGAATAGAATGCTTCTCAGCACAAACCCCAGCCCCATAACAAGCAGGAAGACCGCCAGTGGCGAAACTGTCTGTATGATAATTTCTTTGTTTATAGTCATTATGCCTCATCACCGATTATTGATATATTTTTGAACAGCGGAACATATTAGAATGTTTGGCCGGCAGGATTGCAATAAGCAGATTTTACAGATTTTCACCGCGAAGGCGCTGTTTAAGGCAGCGGGTAGGAAGTATCAAAAAAATGAAAGGCAATTCGAGTAAGATTTTGATATTATTGTGGAATCGAAAGGCCTGGTTGCGTAGTCAGGCGTTTAATCCGCCAGCGACGGATGCGTATAGGAAATATCGATGTAAAATAAAAATCTTATAAGGAGAAAAACAAATGGCTGCCATAATAATGCGATTGCTTAGTGTGCTGTTAGCAACAGCGGCTGTCTGCGCGATTGCGTTTAACGGGGTCGCGGCAGGTGAGGAAAAAGAGTCATCGTATAAGCTGATAAAGAAAGTTCCTATAGGCGGAGATGGGGGATGGGATTATCTTGCCGTCGACAGCGCCGCAAAACGGTGTTATATTTCGCACCAGACCCATGTCGTTGTTTTTGATACCGAGCAGGAAAAAATAATCGGCGATATTAACAATACGCCGAGTGTCCACGGGATAGCAATTGCCCCCGGACTAAATAAAGGTTTTATAAGCAACGGCGGCGATAACTCGGTAACCATTTTTGACCCGAATACGTTGAAAGAGACAGGTCGCATTCAAGTCGGCAACAGGCCCGACGCCATTTTGTTCGACCCGGCGACAAAACGCGTTTTCGTATTTAACGGCGGGAGTAAAGATTGCACCGTTATCGATGCCAACGGCAACAAAGTCATCGGCACTATAGCGTTGGGCGGCAAGCCGGAATTCGCGGAATCCGACTGGAAGGGGCAGGTGTTTGTCAATATCGAAGACACGAATGAAATCGCTGCGATAGACGCGGGAAAGATGACGGTGACAAAACGATGGTCGTTATCGCCCGGTGAATCGCCAACCGGATTAGCGATTGACCGTAGGAACAATCGGCTGTTTTCCGTTTGCTCGAATGGCAAAATGGTAATAAGTGATTACACAACCGGCAAAATCGTCGCGACGCCGGAGATAGGCAAAGGTCCTGATGCGGCAGCGTTTGACCCGCAGGCAGGCCTTGCATTCAGCTCCAATGGACGGGATGGGACGTTAACGGTCATAAAGGAAGAGTCGCCGGACCAGTTCAAGGTTGTTGAGACCGTGACGACGGCGCCGCTGGCACGCACGATGGCTCTGGACACAAGGACACACCTGATATATCTGGTGACAGCGAAACTCAAGGCGCCCGCTGCGGGCCAGGTGCAGGGCGACCGCCGCAGGAGCTTTGAGCCGGGTTCATTTGAATTGCTGATTGTCGGACCATCTCAGAAATAACGTCTTCTGGGATTCGAGCAATCTTGCGTCGCCAATGGCCTGTTACGGCTCATTGGCGACGTTTCAATATGTGAAACCTCATCGAAATCTGCGAAATCCGGGGACACCCTACTGTTTTATTTGCGTCAGGCATGTTGCCACTTATGATGCCGGCGTGGCCTCGCTTCGCGAGAGATTAGACAGATAAACCTTTCGACTCGCTGCGCTTGCTCAGGGCAGGCAGTTGAGCAGGAGACGAAATACTAACGACTATTTTGGCTCCGACAAGCATGGGGCGATACGGATATATCCTGAAGAGGCGGCCTACCCGCGCCCAGACAGGTGGGGCAGATATCACATCGACCACCGGCCCATTGATGCTTCACTTTTCAGGTAGTCAGTTAGTCCGAACCGCCGTCCAGGACTCGGTGTCGGTAAAGTCATCTTCGAGACAGAGAACCACTGTATGAATCGCCACGGTTCCGGATGCAAGAATCGCTTTCGGGAACGACGCATTAAGCGTGCCGGTGCCAGGCCCTGTTTCTGTTATGCAACAGTCAAATGTGCCCGTGACTATATTCGCGCCGGGGCTACTGCTTTTGCAGGGTGAAGGTAAACGTCGTGATACCATCGGTACAGCCCTCCGAGGAACAGGTCGCGGTGTAGGTCACCGTGAATGCGTCGTCGGTGAAGGGAGAGTAGCTCACGGACTGAGAGCAGCCCGGACTAACGCTCGCCGCCACCGCGGAGTTGAAGGCCTGCACCACCACCTTCGCGAAGGTTTTCAGGTTTGTCATCGGGAACGTGCCGACAGTCGTGAGAGGGGTAGAGTACCCGGGAAAAGTGGCGCATTGTGGTGGTGAGCCGCTGCAACACTGGAAGCTGCTGACATCCGCCGACGAGGTCATCACGTAGGTTCCCGTGGGGAGGTCTGTGGGGAACCCCGCAGGAAGACCCGATACCGGCGTGGTCGTGAAGGTCGCTGTGACAGATTTATTCCCATCCATCTTGATTTTTATGCTCTTTCCCGCCCCTGTAGCAGCGCCTGACCAGCCGGTGAATGTGGAGCCGGTACCCGGCGTGGCTGTCAAAGTAACCACCGTTCCAATGATATAGGTTGGACCCGACGGGGTTGCTGTTACTGTTCCGCTCCCTGTGCCAGCGGTGCCGGCCGTCAGAGTGGCGTAGAGACCCACGCCACCAACCAGCTTACCCACCTCGTTAATGACGTCCATGTTGGACTCGAGCGCTGTGTGGCAGATAGGGTACGACTCTTTCGTAATTCGGGAGTCATCGAAACATGCCCCCTCGGCACGTGCGGAGGATTCTCCTACGATCCCATCGAAAGAATCACTTCCGAACAAAGGAGAAATAAGCGTTCCTAAGACACCCATGCCAAAACAGCTCTTGTAGTCGGTACCAGCCATGGCAATCAGCTTTGTCGAAGCAAGGTTTGACGTGGTATCTGCCATTTTCGCACATACACAGGCCCGAGTCTGTACGAGAGCATCGCTATCTGGTAGGAGGTCGGCAGCAAATTGGCCCGATACTATCTCATCCAGAGTTGGGACAGGAGGGACGTAAGTATTAGGCACGTTCAACAGGGTAGTTGTCAACGCATTCGCCGTAATAGGAATCGACAACAGGGCCCCGCTTGCGCCCATCAGTTGGAGCTGCAACGATGCCCCCAGTGAAGCTGCTGGCGTGCCCATAATTGGACCTCCCAGCATCACAATGTGTCCAATGGGCATATTTGTAGTTTGACAGGCTGCCGAAAGAGCCACGGGGACTCCTTCGCTGTGTGCTTCAATATCAACTTGAATATCCGGGCAGGCAGTTTTGAGGGACCCGAGAAACGCGGCCAATTGCTGACCGCTGTTGGTGATCCCCTGCGTCCAGTTATAATTAAATCCGACGACTTGTTGGTATCCGCCGGCAGCCATGATTTTCTGCACAGTATCTCCGGGAAATGCCTCTTGGACTTGGCTTGCCATGCCATGAACAACAACGAGTGTTTTCTTTGAACAGTCAAAATCCGGCGTTCCATCCACCCAATTCGAAGCTGAAGTGTTCCAGATTGTGGCACCGGGGGTGGGGAGAGGCTGCAATTCGACCGCTGGCCTGAGCTTGGCCAAACTGAATCTGACTGCCTTCGAATTCTCAAAGAGAGCCGCAGGCAGCGACGCAGTCGCTACGTTGTTATTCAATTGCGCGGGAATCCCGATGAAATTGTCGCCTCCGCTGAGGTCAACGACATCGGTCATTGCAACGGATTGCGCAGCACCGGTGATTGAATACGTCCCTGTGTTCAAGATTAGCTGAGTACTGTCTGGTGCTTGTTCACTCAACTGTTCCGAAACCCTGTGCGATACGTTCTTGGCAGCGTGGGCGCCAGATACAGGTTCGGTCGAAATTATCAAAGCAGGGCCTGCCCCAACGATGAGTTTGCCAGGCGGTTGAGTCGGCAATGCGGAGACCAGAGTAAGCGTCACTGTCTGGTCTTCCGTTAATGCGCCAGGTTGAATTGTGATGCTGGTGCCGCTTGGCAAACTGACGGTGCCGCCTTCAGCTGCCGGAATTTGCGACTGAGTTGTCTCCACTACCTGAACTATAGGAAGGTTCGTTCCATTTATGGTGCAACCAAAACCCGCTCCAGACCACGCCACCGTTAAATTACCATCTGAACCGTTAGACCCTTTCCCCGACCAGCGGAACGACCCGCCTTTGATGCTCAAGGTGAAAGTCGCACCCGATTTGCCTGTGGCGGTAACTGCTGTTTGCGAACCACAAACCGTTACCGTCCCTGTGCCGCTCAATGCACCATTCGAACTGGTAACAAGGTTCACATTCACGTCGGCGACAAGGGACGACGCACTGGAAACGTCGAGGATGAAAGTTCCCTTCCCGGGCGCAACGCTTCCTGACCCCTTCGTGGTTCCCGCGAACTCTGTTCCCTGCAATGTCCCGATAAGCTTGATCTTGTCTTTGCCGTTGGCAGCAGAAAGCGAGAGCACGACCGCCTTGGTTGTGGCCGTATGCTTGCCGGTAACACCAAATGTCTCCGATCCCAGCAGAAGCTGGCCGCTCACTGCCCCCTTGGGACTGATAGACGTCTCCAACGTTCCGGTCACAGACCCGCTCGCGGTCGTAATCGTGATAGGGAAGGTGCCGTTGAGGCACACGGTTCCAAACGGCACATCGAAAAGGTACTGCGTTGCAGTACTGGTCGTTGCGTTGCTGGTCGTGAGGTTCGTTGCGGCAATATCACTGGTATCATAGTCATTTTTGAACGCATTGGCTTTGTGTGCGGAATCGGGCAGGATAAGAAAAGACAGCAACAAGACCGCTATGGCAGGTACTTTACCGGTTTTCATTTTGCCACGCTTTCCAATTCTGCAATAATATCAAAATCTTCCTCAATTAGAATAATCCAGAGTATTTTTCACGAATTTTATTGCTTCATCTGCCAAAATCCAAAATATTGGCCTTAAAGCCGCTGTTGAAATATGATTTTTTACAGACCCCGACCGTTCTCATCGTCAAAAAAACGTGTTTTTCAGCGGCTTTCAGCATTGCCATGTTCCTAACGGTATCGCCATCAACATCAACTGCCTCATCCTGTAAAGGATTTCAAAGAATAAAGCCCGTGGCACTGCCACGCGCACAGAGCCACATCGTCAGGATGCCCGCTGCCAATATGAGAGTTTTATTGGATTTCATAGGGTTCCTTGTTCCTTCTTTCCGGTTTTAATTCAATGCCCCCGGCGGAGAAGACAGACCGTATATCGGAGGTTGCCGAGCCGTTCCGCACCGCCACAGGCCGGACATGTAATCCCAAACCGGCAATCAAAAATCAACCACTACAGGTTATAACCTTTGTGCTCTAAGTCCGTCGCGATTGCCGTAATGGTATCATCCGAAGATGCCCCGGCCTGATTCGCATTCTTAGTATATTTGGTATCAAGAGTTACATTTATACTGCCAAAAGCATCGTAAAAGCTGACTATATCGTCCCATGTCTTAATATTTCCTTTTAGGGTTTGGGAGATAGTGACTTTGGCATTATCTGTTCTGCCTATGGCAACATTGTTTGCGAGTTTGCCATATAAAGAAATGTCAGCAGACCCCGCATTTCCCTGATTTTCCCACCCGATATAAAGCAATATGCCCTCGTTGGATGTGGCGCTGGACCCAATGTCAAACAGGTATGAGGACACATTGATAGCAGATGGGGGAATTTCTACTCTCCACATGTTCGTGCCCTTGCCGCCGTAGAAAATCACCGCTGGATTACTATTGAGCTCACCCGTGTCTGTATCTATATCAAGCACTATATACCCATTCAATTTTTCTGCAGAGACACCAGAGGCAGTAGTTTTGTCCGCATCAGTAAAATCTATCCGCGTGTTGAAATTACACGTAGTTTTGTAAACGAGAATGTCGCCATAGCTGGGTAAGCACATCGCCGCCACAGAAACCAATACCAATAACTTTTTCATTTTTTTGCCTCCATTCTGATTATCTTGTTTTGATTGTAATGGGATATGTCATATTAAACACTCGGCTACAAAACCAAGCATTCCAGTTTTGCGCAGTAATATCAAAATCTTCCTCGGATTACAGTGGTCCAGAGTATTTCGCTGCTTCATCTGCCAAAGTCCCCAATATTGGCCTTAAAACTTTTGTTGAAGTGTAATTTTTTTACACACATCAATCCTTATTATCGTCAAAAAGTCGTGTTTTTCAGCAGCTTTAAGCATTACATTGCTTCTGATGGTATCGCTATCAGGTTCTCTGTAAGCCGGCAAACCTGCATTGCTGGTTACTTTTATATTGGAAATCCGGGTTATACTGGGCATGCCAAAGTATCGAAGTGTCTGCCACGGCGTAGTCGAAGACGAAGTCGGGTTTTTGCTGGCTTTGATGGGGCAGGCAGGTATAATCTGGCAAAAACGCCGGCCCGGATGGCTGGCGCCGGACGAGCGAATGAGAACAAGGACAGTTAAGCTGGTTTTGCTTTCAGTTGCGATGTGTATGCCGACCTGTCTGCCGGCAGGCATGATTGGTTCGGCCGGCGCGATTGACAACATTGCGGCCAGGGCCTTCGCGGGACGCGACGTTTATATCGGGGGAGATAAGCTGACTGATTTCCACGGCGGTCCCAGTCAGGATGCACTTCTAATCGAGCAGCGATTTTCGCTTGCTGCCGGTGCGGACACGTTCGTCGGCGACAAAGCTATTGTCTGGGTGAACCGCGCCGAAACAGCAGGTGCAGCGAACAGGGTGAGCATCTGGGCGTATGTGTCGGGTAAAATTTCCGCCGGCAGGGGAAAAGGGACGCGTGTGCCGGGGCTTAACTGGCAGACGGTCGAAAATGGCCGGGCGATGGTTATCTGGTTCGAGGCCAGCGGCGATGTGTTCCTGACCGCCAAAAGCAAAGACACCGCGGATATGCGCAGCGGGGAGTTTTACGCCAGTGCCTTTGCGGCGGTTGCGGATATCGACAAGGAATTTGCAACCCGCTGCGGAGCGGTGTCGCCTGTGAAGACGGAGTCAGCGGTCGAGCCGAACATGGCAGTCACATCTCGAAAACCCAGGCCGATTGAACCGAAGCGGAAAATTGCCGCTGGAGCAGGGACTGAAAAGGCCCAGCCGAGCGGGGCATTTGGGGTGGTCGAACAGATATTTGGGCCTTCAAAAAAACCTAAGGAGGAGCAGGGCCAACCGCAGGCGAAAATCAGATACCCCGTTAACTTGGCGCCGGCTGGCGATATCGAGCCGAACATCGAAGCGGCCCGTTCAGCGGCCGGAAAAGAGATTGCGACGATAATCGGGCGGTTCTATCTCTGGCAGAGGCAGGACGAGCAGGGGGGACTGTTGGAAATACAGGCGGATTCGGCGGTGGTGTTCTTCTCGCAGGATAAGCTTGGCGGCGCAGACAAGGCGGGCGGCATACAGGATGTCGCAGCCAGTGGCGCGATTGAAGCGATTTACGTCTGCGGCGACGTGGTAATGATGGAGGGGCTGCGCACGATACGAACCGATGAGATGTATTACGATTTCGTCGGCAAAACTGGCATAGCAGTCAACGCGACGATGCGGACTTTTGACCCCACCCGCGGAATCCCGATTTATGTGCGGGCCGCTAAATTGCGCCGGCTGGCGGAAAACAGATTCGCCGCCGATAACGTGGTGGTCACCACCAGCGAATTTTACGTCCCGCAGATTTCCGTTGAGGCGTCCAATATCCTGCTCACCGACGTGACGACGATAGACCAGCAGACGGGCCAGACCCCGGACAGCGACTATGACCTGCAGATGTATGACGTGCGGCTGAAAGCCGAGGACACGACGATATTCTATTGGCCCTATATGCGAAGCAATCTCGAAAGGCCCGACGTTCCATTCAAGAGTATGGGGGTCGGCCGCGATAGTATTTGGGGAACCACGGTGGAGAGCAAGTGGTATTTGTCGCGGTTGCTGGGTCTGCAGGAGCCGGAGGGGACCAATGGGACGTTCGACCTGGACTATTTCAGCAAGCGAGGCACGGGCAGCGGGATGGACGTGGATTACGCACAGGAGGACCGGCTGGGCCATATCGTCGGTTACATAATCAACGACAGGGGCGAGGACCGGCTGGGTCGGGACCCGAGCAGGCAGGACCTCGAACCGCCGAGAGAGCTTCGCGGACGCTTCGAATGGGTCCATCGTGTGTTTATGCCTTATAACTGGCAGGTGACGATGGGCATAGATTACGAGTCAGACGAGAATTTTCTCGAAAGTTACAACCGCAAAGAGTTCAACACCGGTCCCGACCGCGAGACGTACATACATCTCAAGCGAATCGAGGACAACTGGGGGCTGGCGTTTCTGGGCAAGGGCAGGATTAACAATTTCGCCGATGAGCTTGAGGAAGCACCCACTGCCGAGTATCACCTGACCGGACAGTCGATTTTTGACGACAGGGCGACGCTTTACAGCGACACACAGGGGGGCAGGTTCAGACAGCAGATAGGCGATAACCACACGACGGTGATGAACGAGGATTATTTTACGTTCGGGACGCACCGCACCGAGCTTGATATGCCTATGCGGACGGGCGGATTAAACGCGGTCCCCTATATCGCGGGGACGGTTGGCTATGACGACCGCAACGGTTTCAACAGGTCACTGGTGGATGGGTCCGACAGCGGCACACCCGGTGATGACACCGTCGGTATAGGCGAGGCGGGCCTGCGCGCCTCGAGCCAGTACTGGAAGGTGTATCCGGGTGTCGAGTCCCGGCTGTGGGACCTGGACGGGCTGCGTCACGTTGTCAGGCCTGAGCTGGAAACAGCGGTTTATAGTGCAAGCGACGACACGGTTAAACAGCACGATATGATACATTTGGGGCTCTCGCAGCTGTTGCAGACAAAACGAGGCGAGGGGGACAACGAGCGGACGGTTGACTGGATGCGGCTGGATTTGGGCGGGACCTGGTTCACCAACAACGATAAGCGAACAGACGATTCCGGGCCTTACAGGTTTTTATGGAACAATCCGATGACGCCGCTACGGACATTAGCGGCGCCGGGGATTCTCAACGGCGACCTCGCAACGGACCTGAAAAAATTCGAGACCTACGGACCGTATAGGGATTATTTCGACGCCGACTATTCCTGGCAGATAAGCGATACGACGGCTTTTAAGAGCGACGCGTATTACGACATTCACAACGGCACGGTCGAGCAATTGAACGTCGGGTTTTCGCGGACGCGGTATCCCGACCTTACCTACTATATCGGCACCAGGTATCTGCGCGACGTCAATGTGCTGAAAGAGCACGGCTCCAACGCCTTTGTCTTCGCGGCCAGTTACGCCCTTGACTCGCGATACACCGTTGCGTTCTCACAACAGTACGATTTTGAATACCACGCGAACATCGAAAGCTACGTAACGATAATCAGGCGTTATAACCGCATGTTCTGGTCGTTGACGTTCGGCACCGACGCGTCTTTGGACCGTCAGTCGGTAATGTTCAGCATCTGGCCTGAAGGCATGCCGGAAATGGAGCTCGGCAGCAAACGGTCCCTCGGCATGAGCAGCCCGGGCGGATACTGATTTCGCCACAGAGGACACAGAGAATTTTTTTAGACACGGATTTACACTGATTAACACTGCCTTCTTAATCAAAAAATATGGCTTTGTGTCTTAGTGTCTTAGTGGTTAAACCGGAAAATTAAGGCGGGCAAACTTTCCATAGTATTTTTGGGCCGCCTTATCATACGCCTTTGCCGCCACGGTTTCATTATCGAAGTATCCCAACCATATTTGTTTGTACTGGCACTGGATTCTTGCGGCCCACCGGCGGGCGCGTTTTTCAAAATAAACTCCGACAAATCGCGAAGAGGTGTTTGTTTTCTTTTTTCTGTTTTGCATATTCTCTGATTGTGTCACTATGACAAGATTGCCCCTTCGATTATCAAGCCCATTTCCATTTCTGTGGTCGACAACCAATTCAGCCGGCGGCTTCATAATTTCCCTGTGTAAAGACATTATATTGGTCTGCATCGGTCCGGTTTTGACGTTGCGATAAGCATAAAAGGTTCTTTTGTTTCCACAAAGATGCCAGTTGGAACTGCCAAATTGATAGTAATCGACGGCATCTACTATTGCCCATTCCCCTTCGCCCAAGAAAATCCTGCGAAATGAATAACCATACCGGAGACGGCGATAGGCGAGCAGGGGACAGGTGAAAATAAAGTCGAGCCAGTTCGGAACGTTAATTGAGAAGCGAAGTTTCATAATCCCCCCCTTTTTTTTACCACCAAGTCACCAAGACACTAAGAATTCCTTTGGTTTTTCAATAACCCCGGCCACAGGAGCCGGGGCTAACCGAGGAACACGTGTTCCTCTATTCTTGATTTATTTGATGTTCAGCCCCGCACCCCTTAGGGGGAACCGCGGCCCCGCTGCTGTCTTGCGACAGCAAGACGCGGGGCTTTGCTCAGGGCTTCGGCCCAATTCGAGGAACATAGTTCCTCTATAATTGGGCCGACTTGCGCGCTTTTGACGAAAAATCGTGTTTTTGGAGGTGGGCGAAATGCACTTAACTAATTGCGCCACAAGGAATAAAAAAAATTTTCAGAATTTTGGTTTTTGCCAAAAAGCGCTTGCGCGCTTTTGACTAATCACAGCGAAACAGTAGGATTTACATCTTGCCCGGATTAACATCGCTTATCCTCATCTTCTCTTGACAGCCAAACCTACTTAACAGATGATGTTTCATAACCTGACAAGGATTATGAGCGAGGACAATTATGGACGATAAAAACCTGCCGATACCAAAGCCCAAATCGTTTGAACAACTCAAGCAAATCAATCAATATGGTGCTGAATACTGGAGGGCGAGAGACCTGCAGCCCTTGCTGGGATATACACAATGGCGAAGGTTCGAGGATGCTATAAAAAGGGCAATAACGTCTTGTCAGCAATCAGGTAATGAACCAGGGCATCATTTTGCCGGCGCCGGCAAAATGATAACCTTGGGTAAAGGCGGCGAACGAGAAGTGCCGGATTATCATCTTTCGCGGTTTGCATGTTACCTCATCGCCCAAAACGGCGACCCGCGCAAGCCGGAGATTGCCAACGCCCAGAAGTATTTCGCGGTGCAGACCCGCAGACAGGAAGTTTCCGATATTTTAGCGGCCGATATGGAACGGCTTGAGTTAAGAAAGCAGACCTCGGAAGAATTCAGAGCGTTGTCGGGCGCTGCCCGTGACGCGGGGGTTCAAAATAAAATGTTCGGCGTTTTTCACGATGCCGGCTACAAGGGGCTTTATGCCGGCAGGGGCGTCGAGGATATCAAGAAACGCAAGGGCATCGACCGGCGCGAAAACCTGATGGACCGAATGAATGCTACGGAATTGGCGGCAAATCAGTTCCGAATGACCCAGGCACGCGAAAAATTACAAAAGGAAAACATCAAAGGTCAGGAGCAGGCAATTGCGACCCACAACAAGGTCGGCCGGGAAGTGCGAGACGCCATCAAACGTATCGGCGGCACACTGCCCGAAAATATCCCTCCAGCCGAACATATCAAGATTGTCCAGAAGCGAACAAAAGGCGTTAAGCCACGCCTGCAACTGGATGAAAAAAACGCCAAAGGCCTCATCGGCGGGACAAAATAAAATTATGGCAGGATGAAAAAAACGGTGAGTAACCGACGGCAAAGATTGGCGTTAGAAAGGATTTGTAATCATGCTTCTATTCTGGCGAATACGGTATTTAGATACACGTGAAAAACAGTTCAAAGACCGCGACCTCTGGCTGGATACCGATACATTGGACAACGTGACTAAATCGGCTGTTGAGTTGACTTATGAGTTGAAAGATACTAGTCACCAACGAGAGATGCTGCGCTACCGTCATTTTTTTCAGGAAAAGAATTTTACCAAGGACGAATTAAATCTTCTACATGACGGTTCCGTATTTATTCATGAGTATTATGAAGACGAAAACGGCAAGGAGTTGTCAAATAAACAGATGGCTGTTATTCTAACTGGTAATCCGGATGCTATCATGTTTTCATCTGGAGCAAAACAACATGACATTGACTATGCCTTAACTAAAAAACGACCAATCCTTATCGATCAGATTTCGTTATCCCAGTACCAACTTAAGATTCTGGGTTATTTCGTGAGAGACCTGAAGGAAATGCTCATTTCGGCGTTTTATAAAGAAGGACCTGGTACGCTGAGGAGTTCTGGCGGAAAGGCACCGAATCTCTACACGGCGGTTAATGATGAAGAGATTCGGTCATTCGTGACTATTTTCCGCCGGCTCTATATGGAGAGTGAACCCGCGAATTTTCCGAAGGCCGAGGCAGTCTTCGAGGAAGCAGTCAGGGGATATCCTCTGGGCAACTGGGTAAAAGGGGTAAAGAGTGAATACGAGGCCGAACTAGACAGAAAGCCCTATTACCCTCCATTACTTGGACAAGGGGAATTTCCTTTTACCCGCAAAAGGATAATCGATGTCTTTTTGTACACACAATATGCTCACCAACCAGATGCCACACGCATCCGTCAATTTCAAGAGTGTCTATCCTCTATGAATAATAATAGACCAACATTAACATGGTTGTTTCTAACTGAATTGCATGCTTGTAGTTTGCACATACTTAATGCCGGGAGGATAATTGCTAATTTCTATGATCGGTACCTCCAATACCATAAGGTTTCTTCTGATGTTCTGGCGTCCGTGGCCAGCGTTAATCCAGGTATTGGAATACTTGAGAAAAAAGAAGTTCGTAAGGCGAGGATATTCCGGGAGAAAGCAGAGGAACTGGCCAAAACAATCTGGATGAACAGCGGATGTCCTGAGGGTGGTCACATGCAGTTCATAAATCAAGCGAGCGAACAGTTAAAGCATGCGGTTACTGGTAAAATTGATGGGCAAAACTAGGGATGGAATCGTGGGCTCGGCAGCCGTTTTTCTTAATATGCGAAAAGAATACGAATTTTCGAAGATGAAAGGCCGGCGGATTGTGTTTTTCACTCTTGTCCGCCGCAAGCAGATTGATTTTTGAATTGAAAAACTGTCCGCTGTCCATTGTCTTCCGTGGTAAAAATCCGTGTAATCTGTGCAATCTGTG
>JBEKZA010000004.1:0-89924 GCA_049510335.1 Sedimentisphaerales bacterium
CATACGATTTAGACAATCTGCTGGCGGAAATCGACCGGCTTATCGGCGCACGCGTACAATAATTGCTGCAATCAGCCACGATTCCCCTTGGTCTTCAGGTGGTCAGACCGATAATCAAAACAGGTCAAATTTTGGCAAATTTCCGAAAGGGAGGAAAATGAAAAAATGTGCAATGTTATTAAATGATCGCCGCTAATCGTCCTTAATCTTTGGGGAGGATGCCAACAATCCTTTCTGCTTCACAACGGATTATGTCCTCCTTATCATCAAGAAACTTTTCCACCTGGTCTGGAGCGACATCCGCAAGCAGATAAATTGCCTGAAGGCGAACATCAACGGGATTATTCTCAGCCAATGCCGCCAAAAGCTGATTGGCTTGTAATTCGGGGTCAACGGCCTTGTCAGACGTATTCTGATTCGCGAGCATTTCAACCGTGCTTGCAACATCGGTAAAAGTTGTAACAGTTTCGGTATGCTCTCCCGCTTTATCTATCACCTTTGCAAGAAAAAAACACAGAAAAAGTGCACAGGAGCGTAGAATCCCACAGCTAAGCCGGATTCTGCCCGTCCGGCAAAGCGTTTATCGCGTTACAGGTTGTTATCGCGACCAATATATATGTAATGAAATGAGCGATGCCCGCCGCGAATACAAAAGAAAAGAGCACCCACGAAGCAAACGGATAGCCGATAAAAGCCCTGCTTATGAGACCAACGAACGCGAATACACATATCATAGGAGTGGTCAGGACCGTTGCGGACAGTATGAACGCGAATGCGTAAATCAAAAACAGCAACATCGGCAAATCTTTGGTCTTTACCGAACGCCTGTGAATAAACGAGTTGTAATCCTCCGTGAACCCCGTGAGCATACACAATGCCCAATAGATATTGAAAACCGGAATAAATAAAAACGCTACCGCTTTAGCGGGAGAAATGGACGTTTGATTATCCGCAATGGCGGCCCACATTCTGTAAAACAGCGCAAGCTCGATTGCTACGCTGCATACAAGGAAAACATCCGCTGTCGCGAAAGTCGCAATCAAAGTCGAATGAGTCCCTTTTCTTATTGCCAGCATCAAACCTAACGCGCCCAAAACTCCCGCAATAATCCGCACGGCCACCCAGCAATACACAAACACCGTTTTTGATAACGTCGTTTTTGATACTGATTCCACCGCGGAGACCGCAGAGTTCGCAGAGATTGTTTTGGGTTTTTCCTCCGCGGTCTCGGCGTGCTCTGCGGTGAGTTTTTTAATCGGTGTTTCTACTGGTTCAGGAGTTTTTACTGCTACGGGTGTCTCTACGGCCACAGGTGTCTCTATAAATGGCTCAATCGTAAAGAGATTGGCACATTTGGGGCATTTTGCCTGTTTGCCAATGTTCGTCTCATTCACGCTGAACTTTGACTTGCAACTCGGACACTGTGTTTTCATAACATAAACCCTTCATTCCCTGCCTTCCCGTGCGCAGTCAGTTCTCTCCAGTTATGATTTCAAACCCAGGAGCCATTTTACCACATTTTAAGCCGAACTGCAGGGATTTTGAACCGATTTTCTTTGACTGTCACTGGCAAAAAGGTATAATTAAAATCGCCTTTTGGGCTGGGGGCAAAAGGCAATGAGGAGAGTAGGAATGACCGGAGAAGGGTTTCAGTTCATCATTTTCAATCAGCCGGAATCGGTGTGCGCAGTGCGTGCCGTCAATATCAACCATTTTTTGAAAGGGGAAGAAAATGAAAAGGTCAATTACAATTTGTGCGGTGTTAATGTTGCTTGGTCTTGGGTACACAGATGACACCTTCGGTATTAGCGAAAGCGGTTTTCTCTATAACGGCACAACTTGGACTACCCTCAACTATGGTACACTACCAACATGGGCAGTTGGTATTAGCGGCAATACTATTGTTGGAAGCTATCAAGACGATTCTGGTAACGATAATGGCTTTCTCTACAATCTGACAAGCAGTACTTGGACTACCCTCAACTATCCGGGGGCACAAACAACAGATATAGCCGGCATCGACGGCAGCAATGTTGTTGGCTTGTACTTTGACGGCTCTGTTTATCATGGTTTTCTCTACGATGGGACAAGCTGGACCACCCTCCCCTTACGATACGTAAATGGCATCGACGGCAGCAATGTTGTTGGTGGCAATCAACTTTACAACATCACCACCCAAAGCTTGACTACCATCAACTATCCGGGGGGAGCATCTACATTCATATCAGGCATCGACGGCAGCAATCTTGTCGGCGCGTACTCTAACGGCGGGGTTTATCATGGTTTTCTCTACGATGGGACAAGCTGGACCACCTTCGACTATCCGTATCCGGGGGGAACAACTACAGTAATATGCGGCATCGACGGCAGCAATCTTGTTGGTTATTACATAGATAATGGCTCGGGAAATGGTTTTCTCTATAACGGCACAACTTGGACTACCCTCAACTATCCGGGGGCACAAGGAACAGAGATAACCGGCATCGACGGTAGCAATCTTGTCGGCTTTTACACGCCGTCGTACCCCACCCCTGAACCCGCCACGCTTTTGCTGCTCGGCTTTGGTGCGGTGATGTTGAGAAAAAAACGCTAAAAGAAATGCCTTGAAATGTTATCTTTATTGCCGCTTTGATGTCATCCGGCAGTTCAGGCCATTTTGGCTAAACCATCGAAGCAGATTTGCGACCAGGTTTCCATCGTATCTCGAACATCCTGTAATTCGGGGATACTCATAAAGCCCATCTGGGTTATCATTTGCTCTTTTCTATTCACTTTCGGCTCATCGAGAGTCCACAAGTGAACAATTCCAAGATGCACCTGTCCAACCTCGTTTGAGTCGTCGTTGAGCAAGGCGACGACTTTATCCTTGTATTTCGTTTCCACTGAAACTTCTTCAGCCACCTCCCGCTGCACGGCGGCAAGGTAGGTGTCGTAGAAATTACCGAAAAGCGGCATATCGTCGGTCGGGTTTATGTGGCCTCCTATGCCGATGGAACGTTTTGCGACAAGTCGGGTTTCACCCGCGCGTTTGCCTCGAACATAGCTGAGGTATTTGCCGTTGCAGGTCATAATCACATAAGGAATGAGCTGTTTGTAAGAAGGGTCTTTTTCGGCTTTCGGCCTTGGTATGAAACGTGGAACGCCCGGCGCAAAAAGCTTGTCGAGATATTTCGGGGTATCGATCGCGAGGCCGTTAAACGCCCCCGCCTCATCAAAAACCTTCCGCTCGACAACCAATACCTGTTCTTCCTGCGCCATTCCCTGCTCCATTTTCTACGGGTCACAAGTCACGGGCGACGAGCGACGAATTAGACACCCATACCTGAGACAGAGGTATCGAAAACTATTTTGCCGTCAACGAGGCCCTGGATGTAGGCGTCGTATTTTCGGCCTGGGCGAAACTTTGTGATTTTACCGAGAAGCAACAGTCGCTGGCCCGGCTGGACGGTTGAACGGAATTTGGCGGCATCGATACTGGCAAAGCCGATGAAACCCTTCTCGCCCATAATATGATTGACGAAGAAGCTGAGCAGTTGGGCCGCCGACTCTATCATTATTACACCCGGCATCAAAGGTCTGCCCGGTATGTGTCCGCGAATCCAGAACTCCCTGTCGGTCACGTCCTTGTAGCCCAGAACAAGCATATTCGGTTTGTCATACCACAGCACCCCATCGAGCTGCTGCATTTCGAACTGCTGGGGATTGACCCTGCTGATTGCCTCCCTGTCGAATACGGGTTCGGCGGACAGGTCTATCTGCGATAAATCGAATAATAGCGGCGGCGGCATTTATATGCTCAAAAAACGTAGAGATTTCGCGCACTGTCCATCTGCTTTCCCACCCACCCGGGGTCGCTAAGCAACCCCGCACAGGTCGGAATCTGCCAATATCCAGTGCCCTGAGGCGTTTTATATCCCCTTACTGGGTTGACCGTATCTCTAATATCTTGCTGCGGACTGCCTGGGCCGCCTGCTTGATACTCTGCATCTGCTTGCGAACCCGCGTCCCTGCGGCCTTGTTTCCGCCCTCGGCCTTGCTCAGGTCTGCTTCAATTTCTGCAACCAACACCTTCAAATTTTCGTACTCTTGCATCGAACTAGTCCTCCAGTTAGGCGGTTAAAGTTCATATCCTTATGCCTACAGATGTCGGAAATCTAACCCTATAAGGGCATCTTGTCAAAGGAAAAACGCTGATTTTTGCAAAAAAACCGATGTCTCCGGAAACCGGTTAACGCGCCAGTTTTTTGGTCAATTCCGCGATTCTCTTGCCCCAGCGGGCACAAAGCTTCTCCACCCTCTGGTCGGGCTTGCCTATTGAGACCGGCCCGTAGTGGTCGCCCTGCGGGTCGCCCTGTACGACCATGCCGCTAATCAGCATCGCCTGCAGGATGCCTAAAATCGTGGTCTCATTGCCGCCCCCGATATTGGCCGCGCTGGTAAAGGCCGCGCCAACCTTGCCGTCCAACTGGCCGTGCTTGACCACCGCGTCGTCGATGAGCTGCTTAATCTGTGCCGCCATACCTCCGTAATAAGTCGGCGAGCCGATGACTATCGCATCGTATTTGAGCAGGTCGTCAACTTTGACCTTGGCGATTTCTTTGCACTCTGTTTCCAGTCCGCCATCGTTCATTGCCTTTGTTATCATATCCGCCATTTGTTTGGTATTGCCGCTCCTCGAATAATAGATAACTATCCCCTTTGCCATCGCTATCTCCTTTCCTGTGCGATTGTGGTTATATGATTACACATCACTTCTTCAACGGAATTATCTCCGGCCTTCCAAAGCCATCGGGAATTTTAACATCAAAGACCTTTTCATCAATCTTCTCATTGACCAGCGGCGAGACAAATTTTATCTCGTAAATATCACCCTCGGTTGAGACCGCTGAGATTTTCGCAGGCAGCATCAATCCCTTATCAATCCATACCTCGACCGATCTGTAATCATCCTTGTATTGTGAATCCGGCTTAACTGTCAGGTGAAGATGAACAATCTGGTTCGAATCATCCATCTGGTTTACGTCAAATTCCTTTTCCAAATCTTCCGTCTTACCGAACCCTATTATGGGAAAGCTTTTCCTCGCAAGTTCAAAGGCGTCCACCGGCTCATTTGCTTCGGCCAATTGTTTCTTCCGCACCTGCTTAATCTGGTAGTCGATATGCGTCAGCCATTGGCCGTCGAAAATATAGCAATCGGCATACTTCTGCTGCGGCCCCTCGTCCTGTGTAAGCGTGTCAAAATTGATTCGCAGTTTTGAACCGCCGCCGAATCGAGCGTAGCATAAACTGCCCGTCTTTAGCGTCTTCGACTCAAGCACCGGCTGGCTGAAAAGGTATTCGACGCCACACTGATATGACCGCAACTCATTCGTCTTCCGGCTCAACGCATTCGCTTCACCTTGCGATGATACCTCAGCACAGGACGCAAAGCCACACATCCACATCACAACCACAGACACAACCAATGCTCTCAACATACGAACTCCCTGCCGTCAATAATCTGGAGTATCTCGATGATATTTCCAACCACAAAATCAGCGTGCTTTGTGAATTCGTCGGCCTTGATTTGGTTTTTCCCGGCTACGGCTCGGCGTCTCGTTTGCCTTTTTGGCTTTATTTGCGCCTTCGCCGAGACGAGCAACAGCACGCTAACGGCGCCCGCCGCCTTGGCGCAAAGCAAATCGAAAAGATAATCTCCGACCACCAGCGTCTCTTGCGGCTTTACGCCGAACTGCCGGCACAAATACTCAACGCCGAAGGCATCGGGTTTGACCGGCCCCTCCTCCCGCCCCACAACCGCATCAAACTTCAGCCCGTGCTTGTCTGCAACCGCAAAAACATTGTCGCGTTTGTTGCGGGTCAGTATTCCTATGCGAATACCCCTCTGCCGCAACGCGTCCAACGTCTCTCTGGCTCCGGGATTCAACGTCGATTCCGCTACCGCTTTTTCCTCGTGAGACAGCAAAATCCTCTCCGCATCGGCTCGCTGCTGTGGCGTCATCTTTTCCATCAGTTCCAAAATCGGGCCCGCGTCCGGCGGTAGTCCCATCTCCCGACGTATCGCGTCAAAATCGAAAAACGGCTCGGTTATCGTCCCGTCCAAATCAAATATCACCGCCTTGACTCGCATACCGAGCAATCCCTGCCGCCGAAACTATTCAGGTTTTCTTTCGCAAAAGCTCTATCAGGTATTTCGCATCGGCGCTTAGCATCCTGTCTTTGCGAACAATAATCCCCGTCGGGCGCACAAACCTCTCGTTTGAAAACTCAATCGCCTTTACCATACCGGCCGTCAGCTCCTGCAATATCGCCGGGCGAGGCAGGATGCTGACGCCCGAATTTATCTCAACGGCCTTCTTGACCGTCTCGACGTTGTCGAATTCCATCACAGGCCTTATGACCAGGTTGTATCGCTGAAAAATACCGTCTATCCAGTCCCGCGTCGGCGTGCCTTCCTCAAAACCGATGAACCGCTCGAACTGCAGCTTATGAATATCTATCTGCGACTGTCCCGCCAGCGAATGTTTTGCTCCGCACACCAGAACCAGCGCCTCGTCCTCGAACTCGTAAACGTCCAGCCGTTTGTCCCTCTTCGGCACCGCCACAATCCCGATATCCAGCTCGCCCGCCAATACCATTTCATAAATCCTGTCTGCGCTAAAGTACTCCACGTGTACGTTGACGTTGGCTCGTTTGACCATAAACCTTTTGAGATACTCAGGCAGCGTGTGCATCCCGATGCTGTAAATAGCCCCAACGTTAATTCTGGACTTCGTATGCGCCTTAAGCGTATTGAGTTCGCTCTTTAACAATTCATACCTGTCCACCATATCCCTTGCGGCCTTGTAAAAAACCTCGCCGGCAGCCGTCAATTCGAGGGGTCTTTTGCTGCGACTGAGCAACTGGCATTTATGCTCAATCTCCAGCTGAGCGACCTGTTGCGAAACCGCTGATTGGCTGACGAAATGCTTGTCCGCCGTCTTTGAGAAACTGCGAAGGTCCGCCAAATCGCAAAATATCTTCAACGTTTCTATATGCATTATAAGTCCCCTTGATGAACCATATTAATCAAACAAACTTGCACTGTTCCGCCCTGGGTAGTATCATCTTTGACTACACCATAAGCTTATTGTTGAATGCTCTTATAAGTTTTGCTTATCTTAAACAGCTTTCTGAGAAAAGGCAACCCTGACACAGGAAAATTACAGAGAATAAGCCGTATAATACAGGAACTAACCCAATGACCGACCAGGCAAGCACAGGGCTAACGGGCCTCGACGCCATCCTGAACTACCTGCGAAAAGGCGACAATATCGTCTGGCAGGTTGACAGCATCGACGACTTTGCCGCTTTCGTAAAGCCCTATGTGAAAACCGCCATCGCCAATGGCCACAAGGTAATCTATATGCGGTTCGCCAGCCACGAGCCGCTTCTTAAGCCGGCGCCGGGCATTCAGATTTTCAATCTCGATGCGCACAGCGGCTTCGAATTATTCTCCTCTCAGGTGCACAGCATCATTTCCGAACAGGGCATCGGCGCTCATTACGTCTTTGACTGCCTTTCCGACCTGCTAAACGCCTGGGCAACTGACCTGATGATTGGCAACTTCTTTATGATTACCTGCCCTTATCTTTTCGAGCTTGACACCATCGCGTATTTTGCGCTGTTACGAAATAATCACTCATTCAAAACCATCGCCAGAATCCGCGAAACAACACAACTTCTCCTCGACCTGTATAACCTCGAAGACCGCTTTTATATCCACCCGTTGAAGGTCTGGAAACGGTATTCTCCCACGATGTTTCTTCCTCATCTCCAGCAGGAAGAAAAATTTGTCCCCATCACCAGCAGCGTTGACGCCAGCCGGCTGTTTTCCAGGATATCCGAACAGGGTATCGAATCCGCTGAAAGAACGCTCGATTACTGGGACCGGCTTTTCATCCGCGCAAAGGAAATATCCGGGCTGCCGGACGCCTCGCAACAGGACAAACGGCAAACCATCGACCACCTGTGCAGGGTAATGATTGGGAAAGAAAAAAGGATTCTCGCTCTCGCCCAGAAGCACTTTTCCTTAAACAACCTTATTAATATCGAAGAGCGTCTAATCGGCACCGGCTTCATTGGCGGAAAAGCCGTCGGCATGCTGCTCGCAAACAGCATCGTCTCATCCGATTCCTCGCTGGGATTATCAGGCCATCTCGAAACCCACGACTCGTTCTACGTCGGCTCCGATGTGTTCTACACCTACATCGTCGAAAACGACTGCTGGAAGCTCCTTATGGAGCAAAAGACCAAAGAGGGATATTTCAAAGTAGCGCCCGAATTGAGAGACCGGCTGCTCAAAGGTAAATTCCCAGACCAGGTTCGTGAGCAGTTCCAGGAAATGATAGAATATTTCGGACAGTCCCCCATCATCGTCCGCTCAAGCAGTTTGCTCGAAGACGCATTCGGCAACGCCTTCGCGGGCAAATACGCCAGTTTGTTCTGCGCCAACCAGGGCGGCCCCGAGCAGCGGCTCGCCCAGTTTGAAGACGCCGTGCGACAAGTTTACGCCAGCACGATGGGCGACGACGCCCTGACCTACCGGCTCCAAAGAGGCCTCGACCAGCAGGACGAACAAATGGCGCTTCTCGTCCAGCGGGTCTCCGGCTCATACCGCGACAATTACTTTTTCCCGGATTTGGCGGGCGTGGCGCTGTCTTATAACACCTTTGTCTGGAACCCGGACCTCGACCCCAAAGCTGGCATGATGCGATTAGTCCTCGGACTGGGTACTCGTGCCGTTGGCCGAGTCGAAGACGATTACCCGCAAACCATTGCCCTCGATGCGCCGCTTTTGCGCCCACTGGCCGATATGGAGGACATCAGAAGATTTTCCCAGCATTATGTTGACCTGCTCGATATCCAGGACAATTGCCTCAAATCGGTACCACTTCAGGAGCTGCTCGCCAAAAAGCTTGACCTGAAAATCAACCTCCTGGCCGTCGAAGACCACGAAATGTCCGAGAAAGCAAAATCGCTGCGGCTGCCGCAGCAGCAGTACTGGGTCCTCACCTTCGAGAAGCTGCTTAAAGAAACTGATTTTGTCCAGTATATGCGGAAAATTCTTAAACGCCTCGAAACCAGCTACCATTACCCCGTCGATGTCGAGTTCACGGTCAATTTCACTCAGGAAGATAAACCCGCTTCGACTCGCGTCGAGCGAGGCGAGCTGATGATAAACCTCCTCCAGTGCAGGCCTCTGCAAACCAAAGGCCGGCGACCAACCGTCACGATTCCCGCCTGCGTCGAACCGGACAAGCTGCTGTTCCTCTGCCACGGATATTTTATGGGCGGCTCCATCTCCGCCGACATCAAACGTGTCGTCTTCGTTGACCCCAAGGCGTATGAAGCCCTGCCCCTCCAGCAAAAATATGATGTCGCGCGCACAATCGGGGCATTGAATAAGCAAATTACCAACAAGGACGATACAGGCCTGCTGCTTCTCGGCCCCGGACGATGGGGCACCACCACGCCGTCACTGGGCGTACCCGTCAGCTTTTCCGAAATCAACAATGTAACGGTTCTCGGCGAGCTGGCCTGCGAAGGGACCAATCTCGTCCCCGACCTGTCTTTCGGCACACACTTCTTCCAGGACCTCGTCGAAACCGACATCTTTTACGTGGCGATTTTCCCGCAGCATAAGAGTTTCAGCTTCAACGAAAAATGGTTCGTCTCCCAGCCGAATCACCTCGCCCGCCTCCTGCCCGAAAAAGACAAATACGCCGACGTGATAAAGGCAATTGACCTTGCTAATAAACCCGCCCACATCCTCGGCGACGTCATCAGCCAGCAGGTAATGTGCTTCTTGACCTGAAAACCACAAATCCGCAGCCCCGTTATACCTTATACATCTATTAGCCAATCTAATTAAATCTATTAAGATTTAGTGTTTCCTGTCCTCCCGGATAATGGCTAAAGTATAGTCATTCGCCAAAATACTTGCTCTTTAACGTATGTCAGTGAATGCACTGATAATATGAAACTAAACCCAATAGCCCATTGCATGACCAAAGAAGGAGGTAACACAAATGAAGGCAAACGCCATAGTGCAGTCCGTCTATGAACAGGTCCTCAAACGCAACCCCGGTGAAGCCGAATTCCATCAGGCCGTAAAAGAAGTATTCGAATGTCTTCAGCCCGTCTTGGATAAGCACCCGGAATACGTCAAGGCCAAAATCCTTGACCGCCTCGTCGAGCCGGAAAGACAAATCATCTTCCGCGTCCCCTGGCAGGACGACAAAGGCGAATTCCAGGTCAACCGCGGCTTCCGCATTCAGTTCAATAGCGCACTGGGCCCCTACAAGGGCGGCATCAGGTTCCACCCAAGCGTCTATATCGGCATCATCAAGTTCCTCGGCTTCGAGCAGATTCTTAAAAACTCGCTAACCGGACTGATGATGGGCGGCGGCAAAGGCGGCTCCGACTTCGACCCCAAAGGCAAATCCGACGGCGAAGTGATGCGCTTCTGCCAAAGTTTTATGACTGAGCTGTCCCGACACATCGGCCCGGACACCGACGTCCCCGCGGGCGATATCGGCGTCGGCGGTCGTGAAATCGGCTTTATGTTCGGCCAGTACAAGAAACTGCGAAACGAGTTCTCCGGGGTGCTGACGGGCAAAGGCCTCGAATGGGGCGGCTCATTAGTCAGAACCGAAGCCACCGGCTACGGTCTGACCTACATTATGGCTGAGGCCTTGAAGGACAGCGGTAAATCCTTCCATGGTACGACCACCGTCGTCTCCGGCTCAGGCAACGTCGCGATTTACGCCGTCGAAAAAGTCCAGCAGTTAGGCGGAAAAGTCGTCGCGATGAGCGACTCAAACGGCTATATCCACGACCCGGACGGCATCAACCTCGACACCGTAAAAAGAATCAAGGAAGTCGAACGAAAGCGAATCAAGGAATACCTCTCCTACCACAAAAAGGCCAAATACACCGAAGGTTGCGCCGGCATCTGGAGCATCAAGTGCGACATAGCGCTGCCCTGCGCAACGCAGAATGAGCTTGACGAGGCCGGAGCAAAAACGCTCGCCAAAAACGGCTGCTTCGCCGTCGGCGAAGGCGCAAATATGCCCTGCACCCCCGAGGCCGCAGATGTCTTCCTCCACAACAAGATGCTGTTCCTGCCCGGCAAGGCCGCAAACGCGGGCGGCGTCGCCGTCTCAGGTCTCGAAATGGCGCAGAACAGCCAGCGAATCCCCTGGACGTTCGAAAAGGCCGATGCCGAGCTAAAGAACATTATGGTCACAATCTACACAAACGCCAGGCAGGCCGCCGACGAATACGGCCAGCCAAACAACTTCATTCTTGGCGCCAACATCGCCGGCTTCCTCAAAGTCGCCAAGGCGATGCTTGCCCAGGGCCTCGTCTAAAAAACAGGCAAACAGCAAATTAACAAAAGGGCGACCTCTGAAAGGTCGCCCTTTTTGTTGCCTCAAACCAAAAATGCAATTACAATCCTGCCTATGCAGAGCGACCCAAACATAAACAAGGTTGTCCGCCAGCACGCTGAAATGGCGGAGTTTTTCTCCGGCGGTCTGACCGTGAAAAGTTGTACCGCCGAGAACGCTGAGACCGCGGAGAAAAAACAAACCAAAACAATCTCTGCGAACTCTGCGGTCTCTGCGGTAAGAAACGCCGCATCACCCGAAACCATCAAAGAGATTGAGGATATCGCGGAGCAAACACGTCAGTGCCGAAAATGCGAGCTCGGCTCGTCGCGGACAAACGCCGTCCCCGGCGAAGGCAATACCGCCGCTCGAATTATGTTCGTCGGCGAAGCCCCCGGAGCAGACGAAGACGCTCAAGGCAGACCATTCGTCGGCCGGGCAGGACAATTACTCGATAAAATCATCAAGGCCTGCGGTTTGAAACGCGAGGATGTCTGGATTGGCAATATCCTCAAGTGCCGCCCGCCCGATAACCGCGACCCAAAACCCGAAGAAATAATCGCCTGCCTGCCGTATCTGCAAAGGCAAATCGAACTGATAAACCCGGAAATAATCGTTGCCCTCGGCGCTCACGCCGCAAAGACATTACTCGACACGCCCAAAGCAATCGGCCAGTTGCGAGGCCTGTTCCACGAATATGTCCCCGGCATTGGCCACAAACCCATAAAGCTTATGCCTACCTTCCACCCCGCATACTTGCTTCGCAACTACTCTGATGACAACCGCAGAAAGGTCTGGGAGGATATGAAAAAAGTCCTCGCCGAGCTTGGCCTTCCCGTCCCTTCATCCGGCCGGGCTGCATCCTCATAATCAAACGGCCCTTTTGGCCTTGATGAAAAAACAATTTCTTGTATAATCTTCCTCTGTCCTTCGCGGGCGATTAGCTCAGCCGGTAGAGCAGCTGACTCTTAATCAGCGGGTCGCAGGTTCGATTCCTGCATCGCCCATTCACTTCATCACCTCACACGGCCAATCTGTACATACCTCAATACCGAAACATACACGGGAATTCGAGAAAGGTGGGAATTGATAGAAATTTAGACGGCTGCTTTGTGGCTCTGGTCAGGCCCCGAATGTCCTTATCACCACTAAAATTACCAGCAAGCTGGCAACTAATAGCGCAGCCCTGATTACCCTCGCCGGTTTTGTCTTCGGCTCGACGAGCAGCCACACGAAAGCCCATATCATACCTATGAGGCAAATTCGCAGAACAAAAAATATAACGCTTCCGACCATACTGAAATTATACCTATTTTTACATCTCTCAGTCAAGCAAAAACGCCCTATTTTAACTAAAAAGCGGGTTTATTCGGCCACTGTTCTGCCAAGACGCCCCTTTAATCCCTGATAATAGCGTGAAAACGCGGTTTTATGGCAACAGGCGAGGCCAATGAGGTAGAAACAGGGTATTTCCGGCAGTCCATAAATATTAAAGGAACAGAGAAACACAAGCCGACAACACTCGCAGGATGTTTTTAAATGTAACGGTTTTAAATTTAAGGAGATACAGATGCAGTTTTTTGTGGAAATCAAGAAGTGGCTTGCTGAAATCACCGAAATTGCGCTGCTGCTGATTGCCCTGGGTATTGCAGTTGAGATTCTGTTCGGCAATGCCGTCCCGTTCTTTGGCGGAGTCGTTGCCAACATCACTGCGCTACTAAAGACCCTCGGCGACAATGGGCTGGTTGGCCTGATTGCCCTGGGGATTATTATGTTCCTGTTCTACAGGAAGAGAGCCGTCGCGTAACACTCAAACCGAAGATATAACACCTCGAAATTTCATTCGCGCAGCCCGGTAAACCAAATCGGGCTGCGCGGTTTTTTTTGTCCCGGGCCTCCCCCGACTTTTTTTACCGCGACCCCGTCCACAGATACAACACCTGTGGAACAGTAAGCTCATAAAGGGTCTTCTGGTTAACTTGTATCGCGGCCCCGGTCTTGGCGGACAAAATATCCGCAAGCGAGAACGGCTTGCGATACTCTACCACCTGCGCTTTTTCAATACCCGCCTCCGCTTTCACCTCGTCGATTGCGTTATTGAGATAGCCGATGCCGTCTATCAGCTTTTCCTTAAGGGCCTGGTCCGCCCAGTAAACGCTGCCGTCAGCCAGACGATGCACGTCCTCTTTGGTCAACTCCCTCCTGCCGTCAACAACTACATCGACAAAACGATTGTAGGCGGGGCTTATAATCCTTTCCTGCAAATACTGCAACTGCTCGTCGGTGGGCATCTGAAACGGACTGGGCCAGTCCTTCTTCTCGCCCGCCTTGACCACAATCGGCTGTATGCCCAGCTTCTCCTCCAGAAGCTGCTGCAGGACAAGATAACCCATTATCACGCCGATGGAACCGGTTATGGTCGTCGGCTCAGCTATAATCGTGTCGCAGGCAACCGAACTGTAATACCCGCCCGAAGCGGCCACACCCTGCATAAAAGCGACGACCGGCTTTTCCTCTTCGACGCGGTAATTCAATATCTCGTTGTGAATCTGGTCGCTGCCCGATAAAGTCCCGCCGGGCGAATTAACCCGGATAATCAGCCCTTTGACGGCTTTGTCCGCTTTGGCCGTCTTCAGCTGCCAGTAAACATCCTGTGCCTGCTGGTCATCTATTATGCCATCAATCGAGACAATGGCTATCTTGGCGTTCCGCGGGCCCTCTTCGATTACCTCCTCGGTGAACTTACGCCCCTGCCCGCTGGCGACAAGCAAAACAACCGCCCCGATAAGTAAAAGAAAAAGCGCAACGTTCGCCAAAACCGAAAAGCCCGTGATTATCGCCCACAGGATTTTCCAGCCGGCCCCTTTCCTGCCGCCCGGCTGCTGTGAAGAATCATTGATATTCCCAATATCCATAATAGTCGCCTTTCCAATCGGTCACGATTTATGCAAAACATACCAAGATTACACTAACACGGCACAAAGTCAAACTCTAAAGCTTTCTGTTTAGCCCCCAGGTTTACCTGGGGGTTATCCGCCGCACACCGTTAGGTGTCCCTTTGCCGTCAGGCATCCCTTTTGGGAACGGGAGGCGGATTATGGCGGGTTGTCGTCTTCTGTCCTCTGTCCTCTGTTCTCTGTCCTCAGGTGGGGGTCATCCAAATAATATTTAGCCCCTCAATTTACCTGTCCTCGAACGCCGTATTCGGGGATTGAGTGGGTTACTTCCCCCGCCTTTGGCGGATTAACTTTTACATTGGTTATTGGGTGTTGGATATTGGACATTTTGTGCTTTGCTTTACCCACCTCCTGCGGATTCAACATTTCGCTGCCTTCCGTCCTCCGTCCTCAGTCTTCTGTTCTTTTGGTCTTGAAATCCGGGCGGATGTGGGTTAGTAATCGTTGCCCACCGAATTCGTTTCCCGAAAAGCGAGTGAACAACTATGACCATCTTTGACCAACAACGATTTTTACGCTGAAAACAGGGCTTGTCTTCCAAATTAGTGTGGCGGGTCTAACATCTCTGGGATAAAAATACGATTTATTCAATTGTTGGTGCTACTCTGTCTTGAACTTATCGTTCTTGAAAATGATTTCGTTCAAGTCGGAAAAGTACGAAAGCAGATTGTATTGTGTAACCGGCGCATCTCCTGGATGTGCACACTGGCAGCGCATGTCGAAGCAACTCCGAAGACGAGTATGTTGATTGCTGTCGATAAGTCCCATACCCTCTATAATCCACAAGATTACTGTGTCGAAGACTTCGCGAATCTCGTTCAACGACGACACGTTTTGTACCGCATTGAACTTCTTGAATCTACCGGTGGTCTGGCTAGCCATCGTGGAAGACGCGATATTGAACTTTAGAAATCCAGCTTTCTCGATTGCTCTGTGAATTCGGTCGATTGCAGCGCACCATCCTAAAATGACTGAAGCTCTGTAAAAATTGTGGTGAGCACACTCGATGGACTCTTTAAGATAGGCGTTTTCTGCTGCTGAGGGGAGGACGTCTAGGACTCCGGACAACATCGACGCCTTGAGTGTGCCTTTGGGCTGTGTCTGTAACGGGATGATGAGGTCGTCTCTGAAAGATTTAAGAACTGCACGCAGTATGTCGGCGTAGCTCTTCTTCAGATTGTTCGGCGCACTGACCTTGATAAGATGACCGAAATGCTGTGAGTATGACTCTATCATGTCCGGAGAGAGTCCATGTTGGTTCACAAGCGATTCGGAGAATTCAGAAAACCACTTTGAACCGATCTCTTCGGCCTTGTCGCGTATAGATTTTTTGGCAATGCGGTCAGTCTGGACGGAAGAAACTTCTCTCTGTAATGCAGCGACGTCCTTCTTAAGATTTCGGAGCGAGTCAAGCATGGATTACTGCATCTCCTTAATGACTTCCGCCAGTTTTGCTTTCCCTTCCGTGCTAAGTTTAATAGTTGGGCATGTCTTGTTGTATTTGGAAAAGCCCTCAAACAATTCTTTGCTGTTCCTAAAATTCGCGGCAAAGTTTGTTAAGTCATAGCATTTTCTTACTTGCATTTCCGCTCTAACTGATTCTCCGTTGAACTCGAAGTCGCCTGCGTGCATACCATGAAGCAGTGAATGGAGGAGAGCGATCCGTACTTGACTCTCAGATGCTTTCGTCGTTTTTAGGTCATCGTACAAAGGCTTAAAGTTGCCTTCTTCTTTGTAGAAGAGCTGGTTGATATCTTTTACTGTCAAGCCGGACTTTTTCAGGAATTGGCGAGCCTTGACGTGAAGGTCAGTTTCTGTGATGTCCTCTTGTTGCGGCGTTGGAGTGTTTTCGCCTTCCTTCTTTTCTTTATCGCCAGTGAGTTTTGGATGCTTGCCTTCTTCTCCTGCGCTAGGTTCTTTCGGACGAAGTTGTTGAAGATAATCAGCGAGAAGGAGTTCAAAGCACTTTTCCTGAAGATTTTCTGGACAGTCTTTAGCAATGGCCACAATTTCCATGATTTTCTGCTTTAGCTTCTCTGACATTTTGTGTTCCTTTCTCCTGTTCGTGTACTACGATTCATAATCCCGAACCATGAATATACAGTATACCTAAACTGGGACAAAGCCCGTCTGTCGGACGGCGGATGTTGACGGACAAAGGTGTGATTCTCTTCCGGCCTTAAGGTGGCATTATATCGTTAAATTGGTTAAACAGATAAACTTTTCTGTGGCGAAGAAAAAACTGTGTTAATCAGTGTCTAAAAAAACTCTGCGCTTTCCGCGAACTCTGCGGTGAATCTCTTTTGTGCCTTATTGCGGCAAAATCGACAATCGCCATTCGGCAATCGAAAATCGGCAATCTTTAATCCGAATTACGATATACGAAATACGAACTGCACGCTGAACGCTGTACGCTAATGCCTTAGCGTCTTCGTGGTTGAAAAAACCGTGTTAATCTGTGTAAATCAGTGTCTAAAAAACCTTTGTGTCTTTGTGTCTTAGTGGCGAAAAATCGTCACGCCGAGAATTCCCGCTTTCGGCTGTTGAACTGGGCCTTTAGCCGGGCGAGTACGGATGAGTGCATTTGCGAAACCCGCGACTCGGACAAATCCAGCGTCGCGCCGATTTCCTTCATTGTCATCTCTTCGTAGTAATACAAAACCACTATCAGTCGTTCCGCACGGGTCAATCCCTTTGTCAGTAAGCTCTTTAAATCCCGCTTCTGCGCCTCAATCAGCGGGTCCTCGCTCTTTTTATCCTTGATTATATCTATCTCGCGGATGTCCTTCTCGCCTTCTTCCTCGCCATACTGGCTGTTCAATGACACTATCCCGATGGCGTCTGCGTCCTGCTGCAAACGGTCAAACTCCTCCATGCCCATATCCAGCTCTTCCGCCAGCTCTTCCTTGCGTGGCTTTCGGCCGAGATGCGCCTCCAGCGACTGCTTGGCGCGAGACAACTGGTGCGCCCTTGCCCTCACAAGCCGCGGCACCCAATCCATGCTCCGCAGCTCGTCTAAAATCGAGCCGCGAATACGCGGCGAACAGTATGTCTCGAATTTGACGCCCCTGGCCGGGTCGAACGCATCAATCGCATCCATCAGGCCAAAATTCCCCGCGCTGATAAGGTCGTCCACCTCCACCTTTTCAGGCAGTTTGGTGTGCAGTCGCTCCGCCGTGTATCGAACCAGGTAGCGATAGTGCTCCATCAACAGATTGCGATACTGCTCTTCGTGGTTTTTATGGAAGTGTTCCCATACATTTTCAATTTTATCCGCCGCGGCGGAATTAAGCTGCGAACCGCTCTTCACGAGATTCCTCCCTGAATTTTGGCCAACCGTAGTCGTCTTGGATTTCATGCTACCGTCAGTCCGTGCAAAAGTTATCTTTGAGTCCTATAACGATTTAATTCTTTTCGCCCGCAACAGGCCCTGGTCGTATAGACATAGCCGCACATATCACCACTCTTTATCTGGCCTTTTCGCCGGCGACTTTAAAACCATTCCAATCTAATTCAGAGACCTTCCCAGGCATTCTTTATCCGCTTGTCTTTGCCTGAGCAGCTCCGTCGCAATCCTTTGATTAAGCGAGTTCTCCAGTAATTTGGATATCTGGTCCCGCAGGTATTCGTCCCGGTTTTCCTCAAGAAGTTGTTTGGCCTGCTCATCAACTATCAATGCGGCCTTGAAGCTGCCGTTGGCGCCGAACTTCACGTGGGCGCCGTCACACAGCACAAGTCGCTGATTGAGAACGTGTTCCGTCAGGGCCAGGCGCATCTGTCCGGAAAATTCATCCACCGGCAAATCCTGCGGCACAAAACCGCTCGTCTGCATCGCGTTTATGTTTTGAATGAGGACTTTTTGCCTGGTTTGCGTAAACTCGATTATCTTGAGCAGAAGCTCCGTGACGTTATCCGTTATTACCAGCGTAGGCGAACTCATATGCGTCCCTCCTCATAACCTGTCGTCGGGCAGCAGCGTTTACCAACCACGTAGCCGTTGGCTGACTTCAACGAGGCCATTCGACCCGGTCCGGTCGAAGCCCCTGATTGAGTCGCTATGGTCGATAACACGGTGCTCATCCTTGTTCCTTTCAGTTCCGTCCCTGATTTACTTTGTCCGCCTGCCTGCACCTGCAATCTTTAGGCAGGTGTGGCGGCGCATCCCGGCAAACCGGGTCAATTGTCGATTGGGCCATGCCTGTCAGGCCGAATCTTGCTATCCTCCTTGTCTAAAATCCTTCTTATCTCAAACAACGATTTGTTCTTCTTTAGCTCCATAATCCGCGACAGCCGCAAAAATACCGACTCGTCGTAAAGCCGATGTCCCCCCTGCGTCCACTCTGCCTCGCGTATCAAACCCATCGTGGTATAGTTGTGAATGGTCTGCCTTGAAAAAGGGGTGTACCGAACTATGTCGCCAATCCGGTACAGTTTGGCAGGGACCTTAATCACCGCTGCTGTCGACCTCGTTCTCATCACCAACGTTTGTCCCTCCAGCATTCAACGCCTTTAGCTGCGTCTTGAATATTCGCCTGCCCTTCGCCAAAACGAGTCGTATCCACCTTGTATTTTCCTCTCTTCGTATTCGCTTTTGCGATTGCCTGCCCGCCGTTCGTTATTCTCACCGAATCGCAGCGGGCAAAATGCATTTTACCTTTTGTAAAATGTAAAATACATTCATAACACCGTCAAGCGCTTTTCTTAAAAAAAATTTAAAATTTCTTTATGCCCCCGGCAGACCCGCCGGTTTTACAAAACAACACCAGCTAAAATACCGATAGATGGTAAGAACCCCTTTGCGGGGTTGCTGCCGGCTGATAAACGCCGGCTTGTGGTTAAATGCGTGCCGGGGAAATCCGGAATCGAACGATTATGAGACGAAATAGCGCAAAACCAAATGAACCACCGGAAACTTCCGGCAGCGATGTCTCGTTGCTCGAGCAGATAACGCCGCTGGCTCGCCAGATTAACTGTCTGGATATCCAGCGTATCGCCACCATTTGTGTAAAAAAGGTCCCCAAGCTTGTCGGCGCCCGCCTCGCGTCGCTGTATGTGCTTGATGACACTAATGATATGTTACACATGCAGCAGTGTAATCACCCCTTCCTCCTCAATAAAATCGTGTCGCTGAATCAGAATCCGCCAACAATGATGGCCATAGCAGCCAAAAGCAAAAAGCTCCTTTACGTAAACGACATCGATGCTCACACTGAGCCGGTTATAAAAAAGTCGCAAAGGCCTTACGCCAGCAATTATAGGACGAAAAACTGCATCGTTGCCCCCCTTCTGTGCCAAGATAAGGTGGTGGGTGTGCTGAACTTATCAGACAAAGCCGGCGCTGAGAGCTTTACCCGTGAGGACGTGGCATTAGTCGAGCTGCTGGGACAATTAGTTGGGGCGTCCATCGGCAATATATCGCTGTTTGAACGGATACAGCACCAGGCAAGGACCGATGGCTTGACGGGACTGGCCAACCACAGAACGTTCTATGAGGTACTGGAAAAGGAACTGTGGCGGTCAAAGCGGTATGGCGAGCATATTTCGCTGATTATGGTTGATGTTGATAACCTCAAAACGATAAACGACAGCTACGGGCACCGTGCGGGCGATAAGGCGATACAGGAAATCAGCAAAAGAATTCAGGAGTCGATTCGGCAGATTGATACGGCGGCGCGATACGGCGGCGATGAGTTCGCAATCATCCTTCCCAATACGTCGCTTACCGATGCAGCCGTTGCTGCTGAACGTATGGTCACTGTGGTTGCCGGCTCGCCGGTTGTTTATAAAAAGGATGAGATTCCCCTCTCCATAAGCGTCGGTCTTGGCCAGTATGACGCCAATGATACGCCCGACGACATTACCAGCAGGTCCGACAAGGCGCTTTACGCCGCCAAACAGGCCGGCAAAAATACATTCAAAATCTACTCCGCCAAAGGCGGACAGGCAGCCAAATAAAAAGTAAGCAGCAAACCTCATTTCCCACCACAAAGTCACGAAGGTTTCCTATTTCGGATTTTAGATTCCGCCTACGGCGGATAAATCCGGATTGCGGATTTCGGATTGATAATTGACAGTAAGTGCGGGAGGATTTATGCCTCGCCAGCCCGCTTTGGCCTGAATTCTTTGCAAAAACTTAGGGCGAGAGAGTTAGGGGGGTTGTTTTGTCATTTGTCTTGGCGGAATAGTCATGGTATAATCCACATAAGAATAAACCGGAACATTGGAGGCAAAAAAATATGAAACCAACCCAAACCCTGCGATTATCCCTTTTCTCACGAGTTTTGGTTATACTTATTTCTGCGAGGCGGGTTGCATATGCGTGGAAATGAGAACTTCAACGATGTACTCAAATTGGCTGAACAAGGCAATACAATCGCGCAGGCCAAAGTGGGCGGAATGTACGCCTCGGGGCAGGGTGTCACACAGAATTATGAGGAGGCGATTAAATGGTTCAGAAAGGCCGCTGAAGAGGGTCATGTATTAGCCCAAACTGGCCTTGGCATGATGTACGCCAAGGGCGAAGGTGTCGCACAGGATTATGCGGAGGCACTTAAATGGTTCAGAAAAGCCACTGCACAAGGTGAGGCTGAGGCGCAATGCTGGTTGGGCTTTATGTATGACACTGGCCTTGGTGTTGCCAAGAATCGTCAGGAGGCGATTAAATGGTACAGAAAAGCCGCCGAACAGGGCCATGCAAGTGCACAAGTCAGCTTGGGGGTAAGATACTTTGTCACAGAAGATTGCAGAGAATTCAAACCCAGAATCGACAACATTGAAGCTTATAAATGGCTTATTCTTGCCGCCGCCCAAGGTAACCAATATGCTGTCGATTTCAGAGATGTCCTGAAACAGAAGATGACCGCAACGCAGATAGCCGAGGCGCAAAAACTGGCAAATGAGTTTCTTAAAAAATAATCAAAAAAAAGGCCATCTACGGAAAAAAACCGGGCAGTGGGACCAATCCCGTAGCGGCGTCTTTTTTGATAATATTGTATGAAAGACAGAATAATAAAAAAATGTATCTACTGCGCAGAAGAAATCCCTATTGATATGGAAAAATGCATACATTGTGGGAAGGTACAGAGCGGTAATAAGCAACACAAAGTCCATCCCAATTTTTTTTCGCTCGAAGGAAGGATAAATAGAGCAAGATATTTTTGGACTGTGCTTATAATAGGAGCAGTTGCCAATATTATGATTGTCCTTTGGCCTTCATCCACAAATGCAATAATTATATTAGCACCTGTCGCTGTATTTTTCCCTGTTATCAAGCGGCTACATGATATTAATAAGTCCGGTGGTTTTGCCTTTATAATGTTTTTCCCACCGTTAAATCTTATCCTTGGTATCGTGCTTCTTTTCATGAAAGGAACCATTGGCCCCAACCAATATGGTGACGACCCACTGTTATAAAATAATGAGATTAAAAAGACCTTGTTGAAAAAAGTTCCCTGCTCAGATTGCTGAGGCACAAAAAGCCGTGGTCTTAATTCTGTGTTACTGAAGGAAGAGATTCTGATGTGACGTGTCTCCTGTTTGTACCTACTGATAATATTAGGTGATATAATGTCAAAAACTTCTAAATCTGTTTGCTATCTTTGCGGCAAGGCAATAGAACCCAAACCCAAAAGTGATCCGATGGAACTATCATGGGATCATGTTCCCCCTCGACAGTTTTATCCAAAACAAATCCGTAAAACGCAGAAGCTTAACTTGGTCAAAGCACCTTCTCACGCAAAGTGCAACGGAGATTATAAGGATGACGAGGAATATTTTTACCATTCCCTGTATCCGATAGTCGCTAAGAACAACCCTCAAATGGGAATCTTTTGTTCTCAAGATATTCAAAGAAGAGCACAGAAACCACAGACGCATACGATAATTCAGAAAATTTTGTCAACGGAAGCCACTATAACTGAAGGAGGCATACATTTGCCCAAAGGCCTATCTCGATTTACTCTCGAGGAAGGGCGTCTGGAAAGGGTTGCCGCAAAGATTGCTCGGGGAGTTCTTTTTTTAGCAACAGAACGGTATTTTGAAGAACAGCAGATAACCCATATGAAGCAATACAATGATCCATCCGAGGTTATTGAACCATATAAGCTTGCTTGGCAATTATCACCCTTTTCTGGTGTTTACCCCAAGGTGTTCTCTTTTTCACACCTTCCTCTTGAAGGTTTTCATCACCTATCAATGTTTTTCTGGGAATCCTTTATGTTTTGTGTTACAGTAAAAGATACCGCAGCATAAAATATATTAAAAAAATGTTTAATCCCTCTCGTAACGCCCGGTTTTCAAGACCTCAATTCGTCGTTCGTATATCGTAAATGCGGATAGCGGACAGTTCCGAATGATTTATCATTTTGCCGGCGCCGGCAAAGTGATAGTTCAGCAGCCCCTCCACCTGTAACCATCCGTTGTCCGCTGTTAATCTGGGCGAGATGCAAATCCTACTGTTTCACTGTGATTAGTCAAAAGCGCGCAAGCGCTTTTTGGTCAAAACCCAAAAAAATATAATTTTTTTTATTCCTTGTCCCGCAATAAGTTAAGTGCATTTCGGCCTGTCCCCAAAACACGATTTTTCGTCAAAAGCGCGCAAGTTCGCGCCATAGGATAGAGGGGCATCTTTAGGTTTGCTTCCTATGGCGCGAACCCTGAGCGAGGCCGACTCGTTGTCGGCCGAGTCGAATGGGTCTGATTAAAAATGGATCCCCTGCTGCGGTTCCTACCGGTGGTCTGGGTCCCCGCCAGCGACATGCGGGGATCTCCGCTACGCTTCGAGGGTCTTCGCTTCGCTGCAAGGAGAGGATGTTATGGCGGTTATACAAGTGAAGGTTCCAAATTGGTTAGACACAATTTTTGCGTGGCCGGTGATGGTATATCGCCTGTGGAAGTATGGCTACGCCTATCGCCGGATTTATTTAGGCGAGGGCAGATTCACGATTGTTGAGCCACGGGATTTCTATTGGCTCAATTATTTCCACTGGACCCTCGACGGAAAAGGCAAAAACATTTATGCCGTCAGGAACTTTATACCGGCGGTTGGCAAGATAAGGACTGCGCGTATGCACAGGGAAATTATGAACTTCCCTGAGGGGCTTTTGGTTGACCATAGAAATTTGAATTCTTTGGACAATCGCAGGGCAAATTTGCGATTAGCGACCAAGGCACAAAATATGCAAAACAGGGGAAAGAGAAAAAATACTGCTTCGCGATTTATCGGGGTTACTCTTGATAAAAGTGCCGGCAAATGGAACGTCAGAATAAAGAGTGACGGAAAGAAGATATATTTAGGCAGATTTGACAACGAAATCGACGCCGCCCGCGCCTACGACGAGGCCGCTCGTAAATACCATAAGGACTTCGCCCGCCTTAACTTTCCACAGGAAAGTTAAGGCCACAAATCACGATATACGAAATACGAACGACGAAATACAAACTGTCCGCTGCACGCTGTTTAAAAGCGTTTTGTGCGGAAGTGGCAATATGGGGCGCCTCCGTTTTTGCCATAATAGTCCTGGTGATAATCCTCGGCGGGCCAGAACTCTTTGGCGGGTTCGACAGAAGTAACGACGTTGAGGCCCTTTTTGCGCAACTGCTCAATTAATTTATCCGCGATTTGCTTTTGCTGCGGGTCGGTATAGAAAATGGCGGAGCGATACTGATTGCCAACGTCGGGGCCCTGGCGGTTACGCTGAGTGGGGTCGTGGATTTCGAAAAACAGTTTGGCGAGGTTTTCGTAAGTGGTTTTGTTGGGGTCGAAGACAACCTCTACGGTTTCGGCATGTCCTGTTTTGCCCGTGCAAACCTGTTCGTATGTGGGATGGGTGACAATTCCGCCCATATAGCCGGAACGGATGGAGACGACGCCGGCTGCGCTCTTTAACCAGTAGTCAACGCCCCAGAAGCATCCGCCCGCGAAATAGGCCTTTTGGGCGGCGGGTTTTCCCGGCGCGCCGGGATTGGGGTCGTTTGGGTCGGCTTTGGGGGCGGGGACAAAAACAAGCGAAATGGAATTGACGCAATGCCTGATATTTTTCTCGGTTAAACCTTCGCCTGTGAAGACGTGGCCAAGGTGTGCGCCGCAATTGGCGCAAATAATTTCAGTGCGGACGCCATCGGCATCAGGGAGGCGTTTTACGGCGCCGGGTATTTCGTCGTCAAAAGAGGGCCAGCCGCAATGACCGTCAAATTTATCGGAGCTACGGTAAAGTTGTGCGCCGCAACGCCTGCAAACGTATGTGCCTGCCTCTTTGTTATTCAGGTATTCACCGGTGAAGGGGGCCTCGGTCCCCTTGTCTACTATTACATATTTTTCCTCGGGAGTCAGCTCTCTGTAAGGCATTTGTTTATCCCCTTGCTGCGCGGCAAAGGCAGCCGCCACAATTATTAAACCTGCTATTCCCGCGTATTTAAGCTTCATATTCTATCGCTTTCAGTATGTTCCTTATATCATTCAATACGCGAGGATGCAATCAGCCGTTCGATTGGCGGCGATCCGAACAACAAGACCGCTTTGCTATCGTATATCTATTATGTATAATGGCTGCATAACATAGGAGACAACAAATGAGATTTACAAAAATGCACGGGACCGGCAACGACTTTGTGTTCGTGGACTGCTTTCGGGAACACATTAGTAATCCGGCAAAAGTTGCCAGGGCGATAAACGACAGACACTTCGGTGTCGGGTCTGACGGCCTGATTCTAATTTGTCCATCCAAAAAAGCGGACGCGAAAATGCGGATGTTCAACACAGACGGGACTGAGTCAGAGATGTGCGGCAACGGCATACGCTGCCTTGCAAAATACGTCTATGAACACAAACTGGCAAGGCCAGGGCCCGCTGTTTCGATGGCTAACGGCAAAAAATACCCGGCGTCACTGAAAATTGAAACCGGGGCAGGCGTTCTGACATTAGGGCTTTCGGTTAAGAACAAGACAGTCGAGAAGGTCTGCGTGAATATGGGCGAGCCGAAATTTCGGCCCAAAGAGATACCCGTGAAACTGCCGGGCGAAAGGATAATCGAGCGCCCCATAGACGTTCTTAAACAGAGATTGCCCGTGACGTGCGTATCGATGGGCAATCCGCACGCGATATTTTTCTGCGACGAGGTCGAGGGCGTCGAGCTTGAACGGCTGGGGCCCGCGATCGAGAACCACGAATTTTTCCCGAGGCGGACAAACGTGCACTTTGTCGAGGTCAAAAACCGCGGCGAATTCAAAATGCGAACGTGGGAGCGTGGCAGCGGCATTACGCTTGCCTGCGGGACGGGCGCATGCGCGTGCTGCGTGGCGGCGGCCGTGACGGGCCGATGCACTCGCTCCTGCACGGCGCAACTGCCCGGCGGGGAGCTGGAACTGGACTGGTCAACGCAAGACAATCGCGTCTATATGACGGGGCCGGCGGTTGCGGTTTTTGAGGGCGTTTGGCCATAATTTCAGCGTGTAAAACCGCCCTTATCGCCCCTAAAAAGCCGATACGTTGCTTTTTTTCAACGCCGATGCTTGACAAAAGCAACACCGATGTTATTATAGTTAATGGTTGCCTATTTTAAGGCATCTCTCCTTCAAAGGTCCCCACGCCCGCGCAGAGGAGCAGAGTAAAAATGACGGAAAAAGCGATTCTCATCGCTGACGGCGACCAGGTAATCCGGGACTGTCTGACAGATTTTCTTTCCAGCGAGGGTTTCCGAACCAGAGGCGTTGAAACCGTCAAACAGGCATCGGCTGAGCTGGAGGGCGGTGATTACTCGCTTGTCATTACCGAAATCAATTTGCCCGATGGGGACGGTTTCGCATTGCTGGATATAATACGGCGCAATTACCCTCAAACCGTCGTCGTCGTGATAACCGGCTACGGCACCATCGAAAGCGCGGTCAGAGCGATAAAAACGGGAGCTTACGACTACCTGACCAAACCAATCAACGACGATGAGCTGCGCCTGGTAGTCGCCAGGGCCGTCAGGCAGCAGACGCTTATAAGCGAAAATGTCAGTTTGCGCCGACAGCTCGAACAAAGATACAGTTTGGACAACATACTAAGTCACGATTACAAAATGGCCCGGATATTCGAGCTTGTCGAGGCGGTGTCGGACAGCAAAACCACTGTTTTGATGACGGGGCCTTCGGGGACGGGCAAGACAATGCTCGCCCGCGCCATTCATCATCACTCAGGCAGGCGCAACAAGGCATTTGTCGAGGTCAGTTGCGGTGCCCTGCCGGAGACGCTGCTGGAAAGCGAGCTGTTCGGCCACGTCAAAGGAAGTTTTACCGGCGCGGTGGTCAACAAGAAGGGGAAGTTCCTTGCCGCCGACGGCGGGACAATTTTCTTAGATGAAGTGGGCAACGCCTCGCCGGCACTGCAGGTCAAATTGCTTCGGGTGCTCGAAGACAGGCAGTTCGAGCCGGTAGGCAGCAACAAGACAATCACAGTCGATGCGAGGATTATACTCGCGACAAATAAAAACCTGGTCGAGGAGGTAAAACAAGGCAGGTTCCGCGAGGACCTGTATTACCGAATAAACGTCGTGACCATCAACCTGCCGGGGCTGTCTGAAAGGGTGGGGGACATTCCGCTTCTGGCTAATCACTTTCTGCAACGATACTGTGTCCAGCACAACAGGAAAAAACTCGGAATCAACGATGACGCTCTCGGTTATCTGGAACGATACCTATGGCCCGGCAATGTGCGGGAGCTGGAGAACGTCATCGAGCGAGCAGTGCTGCTGAGCAAAGGCAGTTTTATAACCGTCGATGATTTGCCCGGCCCTGTTAAAGAAAACCAGGTAAGCAGACAGACGGAATACAAGCCGATGGGCTTAAAAAAGGCGATTGTCGAGCCGGAGAAGGACATCATACGCAAGGCACTCGAATCGAATCAGTGGAACCGGCAGGCGACAGCCAAAGCACTGCAGATAAACCGCACGACGCTTTTCAAAAAAATGAAACGCTACGGCCTATATGCCGAGGCGGAGCGATTAGGGCTTATGTGAGTTTTACCGCAGAGCACGCAGAGACCGCAGAGATTATCCATTTCCTATTGCAGTCGGCGAAATATCAATGCCGATCCACTGCCTGTTTAGATTTCCAGCGGCGACAAACGCTGTTGAACAATCTTTAAGCAAAGTTAAACACTTGGAGAAACACCCTGTTGGTCGCTGGGTTGTGAATCTGATTTAGGCTGCTCGGAATCCGGCGTTGCCGTATGAGTGTCCTTGTTTTTCATGCTGGAACGTTTAGTAGACTTTTTGCTGTGGATTTTTACTGGCCCGATTCGAACCTTCGCTTCTTCAGTAAACAGTGAGTAGATAGCTTCTGCCAAATCCTCAACAGCGATCAATGTTCCTTCGTGGCGTCTGATCTCTCGGCGGACAAAGAGAAGAACATCTTCACTAAAGAGAGCCTTTCCGATGGAAGTCGCGCTCAACGCTGCGCGTTGTTTCCAAAATTCTTCATGCGCTCCCGTCTTTATCGAATGGCGGTGGAGCAACCCCAACAAGTCGGCCACCTTTTCGATAGGGTCTGTAGCGAGGTCGGCTGAAAAGACTATTTCATAGTCAATTTCTTCGTCAAAGGTAAGGTGGAAAAGTTTCCACTCCACACCGTTTGTCAGCAGAATCCATTGGATATTTCCTTCAGCCGCATACCTTTCACCTTGTTCGACATGGCGATCACGTAGTTTCTTTGTGCCAGCGCGTTTCACTTCGACGAAAAATTTGATCATACCATCAATTTTGATAGTAAGATCAACGAATTTGCTTTTAATTTCCATCTCGCGGGTAATTTCTGAAAGCGCATCGTAGCCAAGCACATCCTCAAAAACCTTAACTATTCGTTGGACAGTGTCTGCTTCGGTAAGATTTTCTTCCTGTGCCTTCAAAAGATACGGCGCATATTTTTTCAATTGGTGAATTATATTGGGTTTCATTTTTTGTTTCCTTTCGGTTTCAATAGGACACAGTCTATTTTACACAGGAACACGTTTCAAGAAATTGTTCGTCGAAAATCTGGTCAAGCATAATTTTGACGTAGTACGAGGCGTGATGGTCCTCGAATGCGCGTTTTCCTTTTGTCTCGCCCCAGAAAACCTCATAATTGCGGTTTGAATTAAAAGGCGGGTCGATATAAATCAGGTCAACACATTCAGCGGGGAATTTTTTGAGTTGTTCGAGATTATCGCCGCAATAAATAACCCGCGTATCGACTAATGAGGAGGGTTTGCCAGATGATGGAGTTTTCTTAGAATCGGATGCAGTTTTTTTTGCCATAGATAATAAGTTTAAGCAATGTGGGGATATTTGCAAGATACAATTGGTGTGCAGAATAAACCCTGGGTGAAACCCAGGGCTAAATATTATTTGGATGGCCCCACCGATAAAAGAACCCCGGCATAAATGCCGGGGCTAAATAGAATTTGGATGGACCCCACCACAGGGGTGGGGGCTAACCAACGGATTTGCGCGGGGTCTTGCGGACAATGGATTCGTAATCCTTCAACTCATCTGGTGATTCGAAACCAACGACCACGGCGTTAACGCAGCCGAGATTGAACACGAAATCGGCGCTCTTTTCGCGCATCTGGCGGTCATCACGAAACTTGCCTGCGCCAATCAGTTTCATCCCAATGACACCCTTGCCGGCGTCGTGAATCTTTTTAAGAATCGGCGCAACCTCATCCGGGGTGCCATCCATATCATCGCCGGTGGCGTTTATTCTGGTGTGAACGGATTCGACCCAGGGTTCCTCGGCGGCGGTCTGCAGGGCGACAAGCGAATGGCACGAAACGCCGAGGGCACGCACCTTCTTTTTTGCCTTGGCCTCGCTCAGGCCGTCCATATAAGGTCGAAGCGTTTTGTTCCAGTCGGGGGCCATCATACAATGCAGCAGCAACAGGTCGATATAATCGGTATTCAACTCCTTGAGGAAGCGGTCGACGCTGACCTGCGGTTTCTCGCGTTCTTCTTCGGGCGGATTCCAAATCATCAGCTTGGAAACAATCGTGTATTTCTCCCGCGGTATGTCTTTGAGGGCTGAGGCGATGTAGGGATGCGAGCCATACATATCAGCCGAATCAAACAGCCGACAGCCGCGGTTGTAGGTTTCCCGCAGCAGCGATTCGAATTTTTCTTTTCCAAGGCGAACCTGATTAGACGAATGGCGCGAACCCTGCATACCGGTGCCGAACCCGACCCTTGTCACCTTCAGGCCTGTCCTGCCAAGCGGCACGAGTTCCCAGGGGTCAAACGTTTTGGGAGCGGTCGGGGCAGCGTTCGGGTCCAGCTTCAGGGCTTCTGCAGCAAATCCCAACTTGGAGCCGAGCAGCAGGCCCGATGCGCCGGCTATTGAGCCAACCAGAAACTCTCGACGTTTCATCCGCTTCATTTTCATATCCTCTCAAAATTTTGCAAAGCCGCCGTTATTATCACAGCCGCCGATTGCTTTGTCAAACCTAAGCCCCGATTTTTGTGTTTGATACCAATTCCAGGCCGGGGTTTCCAACAAAAACCTTGCAGAAACAGCCCTGTTAGGTTATTTTGCCGGTTTGCCCGCCTTCGCAGAAAGCCACAGGTGTAAACCCGTGGATGAATGCGAAAAGGGTAACCCTATGAAGCTTTAGCGAAATAGGGTATGCTTCGGCGGGTTTCGCCGGAGCAAGTGAAGATGCCACAGATCTAAAGCCGTGGAGCTTCACTCTAATCGCCGGAAATCAGAGAGCAAGTATCCATTTGCAGGAAAGTTGTGATGGGTGAAGGGGTAAGAATCAAGGGTGTGACCGACCTCGACGAGCTTTGCATCGATACGATACGGTTTTTAGCCGCAGACGCGGTTCAGAAGGCCAAGTCGGGTCATCCAGGAACGCCTATGGGTCTGGCCCCGGCCGGATACGTTCTGTGGACGCGGCATCTCAGGCACAATCCCGTTAATCCGAGGTGGTTCAACCGCGACCGCTTCGTGCTGTCGGCGGGACACGGGTGTATGCTGCTGTATTCTCTGATGTATCTGACGGGTTATGAACTTACTCTCGACGACATAAAAAACTTCCGTCAGTGGGCAAGCAAAACGTCAGGGCATCCGGAATATAATCCTGCACTGGGTATCGAGGCCACGACGGGGCCGCTGGGACAGGGTATCTCGAACGCCATTGGTATGGCGATTGCCCAGAAACATCTCGCCAGCCATTTCAATAGCGACGGGTTTCCAATTGTCGATTACAAAATTTACGTCATCGCGGGCGACGGCGACCTCGAAGAGGGCATATCATCCGAAGCAAGTTCATTAGCGGGGCATTTAGCGCTCGATAACCTGATTGTCATTTACGACGACAACCATATTTCCATCGACGGCCAGACCGAACTTTCGTTCACCGAAGACGTGGCGAAGCGATACAAGGCATACGGCTGGAACGTCATCGAGGTGGCGGGCGAGGGCAACGATATGGTCGCGTTTGAAAAGGCGTTGAAAAAGGCAAAACGAGAAAAGAATCGACCGACGCTGATAAAGCTCCGCACGCACATTGCCTTTGGCTGTCCGACAAAGCAGGACACGGCCGAGGCGCACGGGGCGCCTCTGGGCGAAGAAGAAATCAAGCTGACCAAGCAGAAATTCGGCTGGGACCCGCAAATGTCATTCAATGTCCCCGAAGAAGTCCTTGCACATACGCGCCAGGTGATTGAGAAAGGTAAAAGAGCAGAGGCATCCTGGAGCCGGATGTTCAAAAAATACGAGGCGGCACACACAGAGCTTGCCGAACAGTTCCGCAACGCCGTAGAAGGCAGTTCGACTCCGCTCACTGCAAGCAAAATCACGGTCGATATCGAACAGTTACTTCCCAAATTTGACCCGGCCAATCCGATAGCGACCAGAGCAGCGTCGGGAAAGACGCTCGATGCGCTTATGCCGCATTTGCCGTTTATAATGGGAGGCAGTGCTGACCTGACGCCATCCAATAATACCCGATGGAAAGACGCGAAGGATTTTCAGAAAAACTCCCGCGACGGCAGATACATCCGTTTCGGGGTTCGTGAGCACGGGATGGGCGCGATACTCAACGGCATATCCATCAACGGGCTGACGCGGGCGTTCGGCGGGACGTTTCTGGTCTTCAGCGATTATATGCGCGGGGCGGTGCGGGTGGCGGCGTTAGCTCGTTATCCGACAATTTTTGTTTTCACTCACGACAGTATCGGGGTGGGCGAGGACGGCCCGACGCACCAGCCGGTCGAGCACTTCGCTGCGCTGCGGGCGATACCTAATCTGTTAGTCATCCGGCCCGCCGACGCAAATGAGACCGTCCAGGCCTGGAAGTTCATCCTGCAATACCACGATGGGCCGGTGGCGCTATTGCTCACGCGACAGAATGTCCCCGTCATCGACAGAAGCAAATATGCTTCAGCGGAAAATCTCGTCAAAGGCGCTTATGTGCTAATTGGCGCGGACAGGCCTGAAGTTTTGCTTTTGGCAACCGGCTCGGAGGTCTCAGTTGCGCTGGATGCTTACAACAAACTCACAGCCGAAGGCATTAAGGCGAGAGTCGTGAGTATGCCCTGCTGGGAGCTATTTGAAAAGCAAAGCAAAGAATACCGCGATTCGGTGATACCACCTGATGTAAAGGCGAGGGTCGGCATCGAGGCGGGCGTTGAGTTCGGCTGGCACAAATGGCTGGGCGAAAAGGGCGCTTTTGTCGGTATGTCAACATTCGGCGCATCGGCCCCTGGCAAGGTCTGTTTTGAGAAATTCGGCATCACAGCAAACGCGGTGGCGGCAGCAGCGAAAAAACTGCTGGGTAAATAAATTTCTGCGGCTTAGTGTGAGAAGAGGAGCATCAAGACACCGACGAGGATGCCGAGGAGGGCGAGGGCCTTGTGGTGAATCTGGTTTTCGTGGAAGATAATTGCGCCGGCGAGGAAAGAAATCACGACGCCGCCGCTTCGGACGGCGGCAATAAGAGAGAGCAGCGCATCCTGATAACCAAGCGCCTTGAAGTAGGCGACATCGGCAATCGAGAGGGAAAACCCTATCATCGCAATAGACCATCGCCATTCGAAAGGGGTATGCTTGGCGCGGCTCGGCCACCAGAACGCAAGCAAAGTAAAACCTAAAACAGGAATCTCATAAATCATAAACCAGACCTGGACGCCGACGGCTGAAAGGCCGAGGGTATGGACGAGATATTTATCGAAAAGGCCGCTGCCTGCGCCAAGGATAACCGCCAGAAAAAGAAAGATAACCCATTTGTTGGTATGAAAGACGATGCCTTCGCGACTTCCGACAAGAGAAAAAATATAGTATGAAACAAAGAGGACAGCGAAGGCAACCCATTGAAAAGCGGTGAGGCGTTCGCCGAAAACCAGCATAGCGCCAACAAGGGTCCAGGCGGGACCTGATGCGCCGACGGGAGTGACTATTGAAATGGGCAGGTGCTTCATAGAAAAATAGCCCAGCAGCCAGAGACCGGCGACGATTATCGCCTTTAAGAAGCAGTAAAAATGGGCCATAAAGCCAAATTGAGGGATAAGCAGGCCTATACGGGCGAGCAAATCCGGCGAAGTGCGTGAAAAAACGATAATAGGCAACAGCAAAAACGCCTCTATTAGCGACGCGAAGAACAACACCGGAATCACGGCGTTGCCGCGAAGGGCATGCTTCCTGGAGATGTCATAAAACCCCAGTAATACCGCCGAAAGTGCACTAAGATACAACCACATATTGTTTCACCAAATAATCAAACCGGGCCCGACATGAAAAGCGGCTCTTTTACCATAAGTGAATATCGTTTGCACACACAAAATTCTCCAATCAATCTGTATTAGCGGAATGAGGCAAAAAAGCATAGAATAAACGGGAGCCAACCCTCCTTCGGCCCGCGGGTCGCGGAGGGTGAAAGGCATATGGAACTTGGGCGTGATAAATCGATTAGTGATATAACCGAGCGATTGAGCGCCACAGGGGGGGTGGTAAAAGTCGCAGGGACGTGGGGGTCTTTTGCGCGCCTTTTGGCAGCGCATCTGTCAAAACATCAATCCCGTCCTATTATTTACATCTGTCCGCATATCGACGACGCGGACAACGCCTACGATGATTTACAAACCTTCGGAGCGGAGAATGTTCAACTGCTGGCCGCCTGGGAGGGCGAGGAGGAAATAGCAGACGCGACCGACGAAATCAGGACGGAGCGGCTCAAAATCGTCGCTCGTATCTCCTCCTTCGCTATCGCTTCGGAGGACAGGTCGTCGCTCGTATCTCGTACTGAAGACAAAAGAATCATCATTGCGGCACCGGTGCAGGCGATAAGTCAACCGATACCGAAACCGCAGTCATTGGACGAATGCACGCTTAAATTAGAGACCGGCAGCGACGTTTCGCCCGACAAGGCAGCCGAGTGGCTGGTTGACAACGGCTTCGAGCGAACCGACAAGATTGACCTGCCGGGGCAGTTCGCAAGACGAGGCGGCATCATCGACATCTACGCGCCGATAGCCCATATAACGCCCGACGCCGGCCAGCCGCAGCAGGCACAGGCGATACGCGTCGAATTTTTCGGCGACAAAATCGAAAGCATTCGCGCAATCGACCTGGACACGCAGCTTTCCACCGGTGAAGTTTCCGCAGTAGGCCTGGTATCGGCAATCTGCGGGGACAGGGAAGACCAGCGGGAGCTTTTCCTGAACATCCTGCCGGACGATGCGATTATCATTTTAGAGGAACCTGCCGACTGCTCGGAGGTGGCAAGGGTTTACTTCGAACGAGCGGAGGCAAAGAATCGGCTGTATAACTGGCCCGACATTCACAAGGCGATTGAGCGATTCACACAACTTCACATATCGAGGTTTGCGACAGGCGACCCCGCTGAATTTATCAAGCTGGATATCAGGAGCGTTCAGCAGTATCAGCACAAGGCGACGTCGCTGTGGGCGGGGCACAAGGAGGCGCTTGCCGAACTGGTTGCGCTGGCAAAAGAGCAGGACGTTTTGCTTTACTGCGAGGCCGAGGCCGAGATTGCCCGCGTCAGCGAAATCATCAGGCAGGAGCACAGCAATATTCCGCACCGGCTCAAACTGCTCAAGGGGTTCATACACCAGGGTTTTGCGATGCCGGCGCTGGATACCACCATTTTGAGCCATCACGAATTGTTCGGCCAGTTTGCGATTCGACGATACAAACGCCCGATGCGGCCAACCGCGCCGATTGACACACTGGAGGATTTGCAGCAAGGCGACTACGTCGTGCACTCCTCTTACGGCATCGGCAGATTTCTCGGAATCGAAACCATCAGGGAAAAGGACGGACAAGGCGAATATCTCACCATCGAATACGATGGCGGCGTCAAGGTCCAGGTATCCGCCCACAACATAGCCCTTGTCCAGAAATACATCGGCACAAGCCCGAAACGGCCGAAGCTCTCGAAGGTCGGCACAAAAAGATGGCAGAAACAAAAGGAAAAGGTCGCACAATCCGTCAAAGACCTGGCGGCGGAGCTGCTGGAGCTTCAGGCCAAACGCCAGGCGCTGGGCGGTTTCGCATTTGCAGGCGACTCAAACTGGCAGAGAGAATTCGAGGAGTCATTTCCGTATCAGGAAACACCCGACCAGACCGTCGTCGCGGCACACATCAAGCAGGATATGATGCAGCCAACGGTAATGGACCGGCTGCTTTGCGGTGACGTCGGTTACGGCAAGACCGAACTCGCGATGCGTGCGGCGTTCAAGGCGGTCGAAAACGGCAAACAGGTCGCGGTGCTGGTGCCAACGACCGTGCTGAGCATCCAGCACGCCCGCACGTTTACCGAACGCTTTGCCGATTTTCCCGTCGTAATAGAAGCGCTCAACCGTTTCAGGACGCCGGGCCAGTCAAAGGACATCGTCGCCCGCACGAGGTCGGGCAAAGTTGATATCCTGATAGGAACACATCGCCTTTTGAGCGGCGATGTTCGCTTCAAGGATTTGGGCCTCGTCATAATCGATGAGGAGCAGCGATTCGGCGTCGAGCACAAGGAGAAACTCAAGAAGCTCCGCATCAACGTTGACATCCTGACGATGACCGCGACGCCGATTCCGCGGACGCTTCATATGGCGATGGTTGGGTTGCGCAATATCAGCTCGCTGGCAACCGCGCCGTTGGACAGGCGAAGCATTATCACGGCCGTGGTGCCATACAACGACGAGCTTATCCGAAAGGCAATTATCCGCGAACTTAACCGACAGGGGCAGGTCTTCTTCGTCCATAACCGCGTCAAATCAATCGAAAAAAAATGCTGGGAAATCCAGAAGCTCGTCCCCGACGCCAGGGTGGCGATTGCCCACGGTCAAATGACCACACACGAGCTTGAGCGAGCGATGATTGCCTTTGTGCTGGGCCAAACCGACGTGCTTGTCTGCACCACAATCATCGAATCGGGTCTGGACATACCCAACGCCAACACGATACTCATCAACGACGCGGACCGCTTCGGACTGGCTGAGCTGCATCAGCTTCGCGGGCGGGTTGGCAGATACAAACACAGGGCATACGCCTATATGCTGCTGCCCGCTTCAAGACCCATCACGCCAATCGCCGCAAAACGACTCAAGGCCATTGAAGAATACTCACATCTGGGGGCGGGCTTTAGAATAGCGCTGCGTGACCTGGAGATTCGCGGCGCGGGCAATATCCTGGGCGCCGAGCAATCAGGCCACATTCAAATGGTCGGCTATCAGCTGTATTGCGAACTATTGGCCAACGCAGTCAGACAAATGAAGGGCGAGCCGGTCGAGACGGCACCGACAGCCAATATCGATTTGGGCATTGCGGCGTCGATACCCAAAAATTACATCCCCGCCGACCGAATCCGGCTCGACGTGTATCGCAGAATCGTCGTCGCTAAAACCGCCGACGAACTGGGGCACCTCACAAACGAGCTGGCGGACGTGTATGGCCCGGCGCCCGATGAGGTCAAATTGCTGCTGGGCATCGCCGAACTTCGTATCGCCGCGAGTAAACTGGATATAAAAAGCATTGTGGCCCACGCAGGCAATCTGGTATTTTCATTCCCGGCGGACGCGGCCAAAAACGCAAAACGGCTACTGCGAAACGTCGCAGCAAAATATACCGTCGCCGACGCGAACACCGTTTACCTGCATCTGCCGAAAAGCTATTTCGAACAACAAACGCTTTTGTCATTTTTACGCAAGGTCCTCGGAGTAAAAAGAAATGAAAAAATTACCGATTAACCACTGGCTCATAACCGTTTCGCTTGTCTGCATAGCCGGGATGGTCCTGGCAATCAGCCCGTCAGAAAAGCAGCAGTCGGACAACTTCAAGGTATCGACGCTAAAAGGGCTGCGCGGCGTGGCGGTCAGCGTAAAGATTGTGCGGGACCAGGAAACCACGCTTCCGCTGCTAAAGGAAAGCGAGCTTCAGGGCCAGGTCGAAATCGCCCTGCAAAGCGCCGGGGTGGAGGTTTTACAGCCGGCACCGGACGTCGGGCTGTATATCGTGTTAGTCAAAGTGTTCTCAGCAAGCAAAGACGAGATGACCTGTGCGTTCCATATCCAGTCGTTGCTGCTGCAAACCGTCGCCCTGGAGAGGGACCCGTCCATAAAAACGGATGCCCAGACCTGGCCCCTCACGAGCCATGCCCGTTTCGGCGTCGTCTCAATAGCCATTACAAAAAGCATGATTACCAGAACCGTCAAGGACCAGGCAAAAGAATTCGCCGAGGACTACAAGGCCGCAAATACCAAAACCGCCGGCGACACCGTGTCGCAACAACCGCTGACAAACCGGTAGGCGTCATTAACACCGGCCCGGTTTTCGCTGAATGTTGAATTTGGTGTTGTAATCAGACGTGCCGTCAAGTAAACTTTGGCCGCGTTAAAGTCGTAAACCAAAAAGGCAGCCAAAGGAATGGCAAGAAGAACCAAATCAAATTCGGGTCAATGGTTTAACTTTACCCGCGACTCGTATCTCGAGCGCACAAGCCGACCCATTTACGCACTGGTGTATCTGCTGCCATTTATAGCTTTTTACGAACTGGGAACCATCTTCATCAACACCGACGTGCTAAGCCAGACGCAGATTCGCGTCGTTGCTTTTGTCTGGCTGCAGGAAATGCTGCGACACCTCGGTCTCGGCGGCAAATTCCTCTGGGCAACCCCGGCACTGGTAGTTGTCGTCATACTGCTGGCCTATCAGCTCGTTTCCAAAAAGCGATGGTGGGTTTCATTCAGCGATATGCTGCCGATGACCCTCGAATGCATTACGCTGGCCATACCGCTTATCGTGCTAAGCTTGTTTCTGAACAACTCCGCCGTCTCGAAAAACAGCGTCGTTGTCCGCAATAATCCCGTCGCCGTGCAGGTTGCGGCCGGGCAGACCACGGGACACCCACAAACTCAAAACCCCCAGCCGACACGTGCAGCCGCCGCACATAAAACCCCGGCTCTGCTTGCCGATATCGTGACAGGTATCGGGGCGGGCATCTACGAGGAGCTGCTGTTCCGGCTGATTCTGATATGCGCCCTGATGCTGGTGTTTCAGGACATATTCGGGTGGGGTAAAAACAATTCTATTGTGCTGGCGGTGCTTATTTCGGCGGGGCTGTTCGGCGCGCATCACCACATAGATTTTCTCTCCGGCAGACCAAACCAAGGTGACCCGTTCGACTGGGCAAAGTTCGCATTCCGGACAACAGCGGGCGTTTATTTCGCCGTCCTGTTCGCCGTCCGAGGATTCGGAATCACCGCGGGCACGCACGCGTTTTACGACATTATTGCAACCCTGATTAACGCCCTGATGTTCCATCGATAAAAAACCGCGGTATAATCGCCGTCCCTCACATTTTTTTCAAAAAAACCGGGCTCCTTTAGTCGTTTAACTTGCGTGGTTTGCGAAATAATCGTCCTATAAGTATCGAAAACCCCCTTATCACTACTGATAATGGGCTTGAATTTTATGCCCCGATTTTTGTATAATGAAGTTGTGGAAAGTGGTTTCGACGACGCCTGTTAGGACTTGAGGAACTATGGAATCACCGCAGATCAACGTAGCTATTGAGGAATTATCCTTCAGCTTGTTCCAGAGACCTTTACACCCCGAATTGTTCAATATCTACGCCAGCAGAAAACTCAAGACCGAAAAATATGAAGCCCTCATCTGGGTGACGGGATGCACGCACGTAGTGAGCGTCTTTGCGGGCGACGCCTGCATCAGCGAGGTCGTCAGTCCGCCGAACCAGCTGCTGCCCGAGCGAGGTCTGATTGAGCGGTTCCAGTTCCGCGGTCCCCGCTCCCACAAGTGCACGTTAAGCAAAGGCGTCAGCTATATGACCGACTTCCAGGTCGAGCGTCTCAGCGCCAATCTCTATCGCCAGAGCTTTGCCGACCTCGAACGGCTCGGACACGACCGCGGCGTTTTCGTCAGGTTTCCCGAACTTGAAATGGACGGCCTGCAGCCGTTCTGCTACATAGATTTCGAGGCACGCAAAACCGAGCTGCACGTTCACTCATTTGCCGCCTATCCGGACCAGATTGCGATGATAAAAACGCAATCGCTGTTCAACTTCCAGTAATCGTCAAATCGCCAGTCCCGCGTGAACCTGTAAAAGGCGCAGGTGGTTTGCGCACAATTGCTGCGAATACCATTTACGTTTTTTGCTGCGCGTGCGTTTCGAGGATGTCGATTTTCTCGCGGATTTCCTCGGCCATTCGACTGTTGGGGAAATCGCGGATGATTTCCATACCCGTCTCAAGCGCCTTTGCCCACTGTCCGCCCGAAATGGCCAGCGAGAACTGTACGCCAAGATTATGCAGCTTGTTGCGAAAGACATCTCTTGCGGCCTCCTGCAGCGCAAGCCCCTCGTTGGGCGTAAGATACTGGTCAAGCTCTCGCAGGATTTCAATGCTGCGGTCGGTTGCCTGGCGTTTGACGGCGTCGTCCCATGCGTTGAGCAGTATCTTCTTGCGCTCGTCCTTTTTCTCAATCAGCCGCTGCCGCAGCGCAAGCGCCTTTTCGCTGGCGGGATATTCCTTTATCAGCCGCTCAATCTGAACGCTGGCCTTGGCCCATTGATGGTCGTCCAGATGCTTCTCAATGTGTGCTATCAGCTGATTCATTCTCTCGGCGTCCGTCGCATCGCGATACTTGTCGGCCTGGATGTGGAGCTGCTCAGCCAGCTTGCTATAGCCGGTGCGGTGGGCGATTTCATCGATGATTTCGTAGGCCGCCTCAAAATCCTTCTGCTGCAGCTTGTCAAAAACGGCGTCCCGCAGGGTCTGTGTGTCGCTGTCACGGAAGGCGATTACCTTCGCTGACTCGCTGAGGTGCGAGCACTGATTGACCTGAATAACAACCTGCCGTATTTTTTCCAGCTCGTCGGTCACCTTTTCCAGTTTGGAATTGCTGTCGTCAACGACGTCCATCATTTTCAGCGACGCCATAAGGATAATTGTCAGCGGAATCATAAGCAGCACTACCACCAGCAGCCAGACGGCAGGCGGCATTGTTCCGTCCTGCCTCGTCCCAAAGATGAACGCCAGCAGAACGATGACGATTATCACGCCGTAGATGATGAACAGATTTTTGAACCGCGCCAGCAGACTGTCTTTCCCGAAGTCCATAGCTGCTCCTTTTTATCCGTTCTGGCAGAATCAGAAAAATAATTGCTGCCAGGAATCGTAAAGTCATTATAATTCCTGTCGGACGGCTTTGTCAACAGCGACCAAAATGCCGGCGGGCGGGTTGAAATTTTTATCCGCCTCCCATAGGGGACGCCTAACGGCGTGTGGCGTAATGGGGAGTCAATGAAATGAAGCAGGTCAGAAATTCGGGAATAATTGTGGTTTGTTTATGCATCGCTGCAAGCTGCTTAGCTATCGAACCAAACCAGCAGCTCGTTGTGGGAGGCAATAACAAGTTCGCCCTTGAGCTTTACGGAAATCTGCAAAGCCGGGAAGGCAACCTGTTCCTGTCGCCATACAGCATATCAACCGCCCTTGCGATTGCCCAGGCGGGCGCACGCGGGGCAACCGAGCAGCAAATGGCGAAAACCCTCAACTTCCCGACAACTCTGGGCAACGAACAGTTCCATAAAGAGTTCGGCGCAATAATCGGGCAGCTAAATCAGGCGGGCGCAAAAGGCGGTTTCGAGCTGGTTGTCGCAAACGCGATGTGGGGACAAAAGGACTATAAATTCCTTCCGGAGTTTCTGACGCTCGTCAGGACAAACTACGAGGGCGACCTGCAACAGGTCGATTTCGCAAAGCAGACCGAGGCCGCCCGAAAAACAATCAACGACTGGGTCGAAAACAAGACCAAAGACAAGATAAAAGAGCTTATCAAGCCGGGGACGCTTGATTCGATGACGCGCCTCGTTTTGACCAACGCGATTTATTTCAAAGGCAAGTGGGCGACCCCGTTCAAGCCCGAACAAACGCAGGAGGCGCCTTTCACCCTGCTGAGCGGCGAAAAAGTAAATGTTCCTATGATGCATCAGACGGCTCACTTCGGCTATATGGAGACCGATACCATTCAGGTATTGGAACTGCCATACGTCAATAATGACCTCTCGATGGTCATTCTGCTGCCCAAAAAGCCCGACGGCGTCAACGAACTCGAAAAGGGACTTACCAGCGAAACCATCACCGGCTGGCTCGCAGGACTGCGAAAACGCGAAGTGCAGGTTTATGTGCCGAGGTTCAAATTGACGAGTGAGTTTTCGCTGGCTGAAACACTCAGCGCAATGGGAATGCCGGATGCCTTCTCAACAAAAGCGGATTTCTCCGGTATAACCGGCAACAGAGACCTTTTCATATCGGCCGTCGTCCACAAGGCCTACGTGGAGGTCAACGAGGAGGGCACCGAAGCGGCAGCGGCCACGGGCGTGGCGATGAAACTTACTGCTGTCGCCCCCCCGCCGCCGGTTTTCAGGGCCGACCACCCGTTTGTCTTCCTTATCCGCGACAACCAGACAGGCAGTATCCTGTTCTTAGGTCGAACGGCAAACCCCTCTTTGTAAGGCAACCGAAAAACTTGCCTACAACTCCGTCCCGCCGATGTCAGTCGAATTGTTTCTTTTTTCGGCGTGCCCGGTAATACCAAACGAACATCCAGACAATAACTGCGGATACCGCGATAACAACAACCATATTCGGATTTGTTTTTATTCCCAGGTTCCACAAAATTATCTGGTATTGAACCGCCAGCATAATGATGGAAAACACGATTAACAAACCACCATAAAACCGCCTGAATCCTTCTATGTTCACAGATACCGAAGCGGTTCTTGGTATAACGATATGAGCGATTACCAAGACCGCAAAAATGACGGGGGTTATAAACATACCTAAAGGTTTCGGCATATAGCTGCTTGGCTGCCCCCGAAGGTCCCACTGGGTTGCGATTCTTTCCGGCATCCGCGGGTAAAAATATACGCTGACGCCAAACACAACAAGCAATATACCGATGACACCCAGCTCAAGTTTAGTAAGTTTTGACCTGCCGGACTTCCTATCCTCGCTTACAAGCTCTGCATAATCTGATGGAGGCCCCATCTCGGTGATAATATTCTGGAAGTTTTCCCAGGTGCGATGTTGCGGCCCAAGCTCAGCAAATCGCCGGTCCAAGTGATTACCCACGTCCGCCAGGATTTCGAAACTGCGAGGATGCCTGGCCGCGGACAACGCCTGCTCCACCCTCTTAAGATAATCTGCCTTAGTCTCGCACCACATTTGGGTTGACGCATCCCCCGCCTGTCCACGTAAAACTGAATTTATCGCCTCAACGAGTCGATATGGTTCATCCGTTCCGATATGTATCTTTTTGCCGGATTTCAAAACAACCGTCACCGCCTTCATTCCTGAAACGTTATACAAGCAGCCATCCGGCGTGATGCGAATACCCCAGCCGGCAAAAACACCTCTGAACGGTTCGCAATACACAATTTGCTCAATAGCGATTCTTTTCCAAAATATCCCCACCCCAAACCAGAATCTCAGGAAACCGTCTTTTATTTCGACGGTCAACTTATAACCAAAAACAAGAAGAAAGATTCCGGTCGCACCTAAAATTATCACCAGTGGCATCAGACCATAGGCGTACACAACCGCTGCGACCACAATTAGAATCACGCCGACAATAATCATCAAATATCCGGGCTGGCTGTGTCTGTATTGAACGCTCATAATCCAGTTCCTTTCCTTATGGATTCCAAGCTGCTGATAAGCAGGTCCCAGTGTTTGTTCATATCATCGAGGGCTTTTTGTCCGGACTCGGTGAGACGAAAATATTTTCGAGGCGGGCCGTCGGTGGATGGCTGCGAGTAGCTTGTCACCAGCCCATCGGTCTCGAGGCGAGCAAGGACAGGGTAGATGTTGCCTTCGCGAATTTGCAGCCCCTCGATGCGTTTCATTTTCTGCACCATTTCGTAGCCGTGCGATGGGCCGCGATGCAGCAGGTTCAGCACAACGATATCGAGAAGCCCTTTGCGAAGTTGTGTCTGCCAGTTTTCGAGATTCATATTTTTGTCTATCTCCTGCCAACTTATATGGTCAGTTCATTCTTCTTTCCAATATACTATATTATAGCATACCGTCTCGTCAAGAGGAATTTTTCAAAATTTTGCAAAAAATGTTATTCTGTCATCGCCAACAATTATGAAAATGGCATATAAAATCGCAATCTGTCCCGTTTTTACCACTGATAAGCAAGTTGCGTTGCTTTTTGTAAACATAGCAGCCAGTATATCGTAACTCTGACAGGAAAGGCATGGCGGCAAGTTATAAGCGAAAAATGGCGGTAAAAACGCGAATTAAGCCCCCTGCTTAGGCGTTGCTATTTGGCAACATCCGGCCCTAACCGGCAAATTGGCTCCATCCCCGAAGATTCAGACAAAACTCACGACCGATACGTCGGACGGGGCTGATAGAGCGCTTTTGCGGCTGTATCCGTCTTCTGAAAATTGCTCATTTATTATTCCAACAGGGTATGAAGTTTGCACGTAGAGATGATAGATAGTGCAACACTGAACTGGCGAAGAAGGATGTGTATTTTGAAAAGGGTCGCTTTATGGACGAAGCCCGACTTGCAGACGAGCTTAATGACCTGGTGAAGCAGTTTGGAGGTGCCTCAGACCCTACCTCCAAGCGGCTGACAATGCTGGCCAAACAGACCGAGGCAAATCAAAAAGAGCTTGAGGCCAGCGTAGATTGCCTGCGGGAGTCCCTCGATTATCTGCGGGTCTGCATCAAGTACCTGCTGCTTGATATCGAGGCCACCCGCCGGGAAAACGACTACCTGCGAAAACTGCTCCAGGACAAAGAGCAGGAAGAGTAATCCAACAATCCGACACAATCCTGTGCCGATTGTATTCGCATCACTATTTTATTCCCACAATTTATTTTGCGCTATTTATATCCGCCGGCGGTACGGGCTGCGAAGGCATGCCCGCAGGCACCTGCACCGGCTGCTGCCGCGTCTGTTGCTGCATCATCATCTGAAACGCCGTCATCATTTCAGAAAGATGCTCCTTGGGCAAAGCGAAATCAATGGCTAATGAGCCGTTATCGATTTTGGCCGCTAAGACAAGATTGCTCCTGCTGGGTACATCAGGCATCGTAAAAGGCGCCGGCGCAAAGGTCTGCATCATTTTCATCAGACGCAGATAATTGTAGGTGACTATGGCATCCCTGCTGCTCGCCTCCGGGATAATCGACATCGCTTTTTGCATTTCAGAGCAAACCTGCGCGGGCGGGCCTGCCTTTACCTGGTCGATGAGCTTATAAATGGCGTTGGGGTCGCTCGATACCCTGCACATCCATAAGCCATTGACAATCGCCCAGCGGTATTCAAAGCCGCTGCCATACATCTCGCCAAGCATTTTGGATTGGGGCGAGTTGGTATCTGTAAATTTTATACCCAGCGTCGCGACATCAATCGAAACATCCTTATATTTATCCACTCCACGTTTGACCATAAAGTTGCATTCCACCCCCATACTCTTGTAGAGGTCGTTGAACGCGCTGCCTGCCCAGGTTCGGATAAATTCATCTTTCGTCTTGTTAAACCGGTTGACATCATTGACTTCGAGAACATATTTTGCGTCGAAGAACGGTTTTGCATTGGGGTCAACCCTGAATGAGCAGGCAATAAAGTCGCCAATTGAATCAGTGTAATCATCGCAGAGCTTCCTAGTCTTAACGATGTTAGGGTCATTGGCGTCTTTTCCGGCCATTTGTGCGAACAGGTCGATGCTCTTGGCATTAATTTTCTTAAACGCGGAATGATTCATCCGCCCGACTAAGTTCATCGCTGCGCCATCTTCGGTATAGCCGAGAAGCGGGTTATTTTTTGCGGTGTCTTCGGCGACGAACATCCCGGCCATCTCAGTTCCGGGCAGGGCATTCAGGCCAACGCCTAAATTGAGCACGGCCGGTTTCGGATTGCAGGTAAGTGTGACCGACTTTGACTGCTGCATAAAATCTTTCGCGTAACCCGCGAAGGCGTTCGCAAGACCGGCCATAAATGCCGGTGATTTCTGCACCTGCGCTTGTTGTGCCTTCAGCGATTCAATCTGGGCATCGAATCGGGCAATCATCGGACTATTGGGGTCAGCAGAAGCCATCTGTTTTTTGGTTTTTTCGAGGTTGTCGATTTGGGACTGGATGGCCATTGCCGGGTCTGCCAAGTGCTTTCTCATTTCCTCAATCCCGTCGGAAATTTGCGTTTTGTAAACCGACGAGATTTTCACCATATTCGCGTAGGCCCACACCGGTTCGGAGGACGCCTGCTTGACCTGTACGGCATCAAGAGACAACGTCAGCCCGGCTGTTTTTGCGCCGGAGATTGAATCAGCCATATCGTTGAGCTTGCGGTAATCATATGACACCATCACAAATGACTGAACTTTCCTGATGAAAAATTGTCCCGCGGGTCCGCCCCCAACCGTGGATATCCCATTGGCGTCGGGCTGACTTACGCGGAAGTTGGGGTCGATAATCTGATTGTAATCGGCGACGGGCAGCAGGACGTAAAAGTTCGGCTCCGTCTGGCCTGATTCGACAGTAGCAAACGCCGCGAAAGAGCCGTTGACGTCAAATCCCTTAAGTTCGGTATTGCCGAACGCCATCCCAAGCCAACCCTTGATAAGGCCGGCCGATGATACAGGCATCGGGCCAAGCCCCATAAGATACTGGTCAAGATTGCCGGTGGTTTGATTAAGATTATTGATCCCGACGCAGAAAATGACGTCAGCGGGTATCGTCCCAAGCAATGCATCTAACCTCTGCAGCGGCAACGGCGGAGCCGTTGTTGCGGAGGACGGTTCACCTTTTTTGGCCCTCTGCATCAACGCGAAAACACACAAAGCCAAAATGGTTATTATGGCAAGAGTTGTCAAAATCACGCGTTTAAACATTTTATTACCTCCCTAATTGCTTTTTCGTTTTGACCGGCTCCTGCCACATCGTTCGTCGGGGCAATTTCGCGTTACTTAATACACGCAAAACGACTACATGCAAAAACCACTCCAGGACAAAGAACAGGAAGATTAGACCATCCAGCCAGTACAATCCAACGGTGTCCGGTCTCAATGATGGCTTATCATATTTACAAATCCTCTCGCCTCCAGATAAACCTAACGAAAGGTCGTTACTCGAATATCAGTCCAAGTTCTTATCGAGAAATATCTGCTTATCTATGGCCGGCCATACGGCTTTATAGTACTCTTGAAGTAATGCTGGGTAATATGTATTGGCAAACCGCAGTTTAACTTTCGTTTGATTTTCACTCTGTTTAACAAGAGTTATTGTCAACCCCGTCATCATATGTTCCATCATACCACCGGTTACATCCACATCCATCATGTCGGATTGACCACCTTGTTTGTCGAGCAGACCAGTATCATATCCATTTAATTTGCAATATTCGACCAGATACTCACGCCGCAACTGTTTGGTTTGGTCGGGCGGCAATAAGCTCCCTCTTGCGGAGATATAACCTGATTGTCGTTCCATATTTTCCACGTGAGTTCCCAAATTCGCCATCGCAACAACTACTGAGTCGAAAACACGGTCAAAACTTTTATCAAAAACTCGATCGCCCATTGCCTGGACTATTCCCTCTCGCTGCTTATACCACACAGATGTATCAGGTTCGTTCATTAGTTTTTGCATCAATTCCCCTTTTTTGCGAATCAGGGACAACTCTTGATTCAAGTTTTTCATATCTGGCCTCTCCGACATTGGCGGCGGAGTATAACAAGAGTCGAACATTAACAGGCACAGAAATGACATGCATATCAACCAGACGTTATTACGTACGAAAATGGTGCGCAACATCCTTATATCTCCTGATATTAGAAGTTTGCTGTTCGTACACTGTAATCGCGGACGGTTTTGTCTTTGTTGAATTTGACGACAACCGTTAACGTTTTTATTGAATGGGTTACGCTGGTAGTGCTGGCTGATTTCACGCGTGTATCAGATTTGCTTGTCTCTTCGTTGCTTGTTCCGATCCCAAAAAATACCCCCAGGCGATTTATTTTTGAACTCGCATTAACGTCTTGACTGCCCTCCTGAGATATTTCGGATTGACTGGAGGTTCGCTCATAGACCCATGTCTCCAGACCATCTGAATCCGTCGTTGCGATATTCGGTCCGCCGAACAGGTCTATCAATTCCGCCTGCGTCGTTACACCTTTTTGGACTCTTGATGTCACCATACCGTAGGATAAACCGCTTTGCTTGACATCCCCCTTAACTGCAGGGACACTTGCAGGAGACGCATTTTGAGAAGATGGATTTGGCTGGGCCTGAGGAGTGTCTTTTTGGGTTGCCGTACATCCTATATATAGACAAGCAATCAGGATGCAAGCTGTTACGCTGGTTAGCAATTTTAGATAAGACTTCATAAATTTCTCCTTTCACAAATTCCGGTGGCAAATCACCACGCCTTAAGGGTGACTCGGCACAACTAATATCTCCTCGACATAAGGGGGTCAAGGAAAATCCCGCACTTTCTACCCAAAGGCTTAAAAACAATGCCTTTAACCTTTTCGCTATGGTTTTGTATTACCTCCCTATTGTTTTTACATGAACCAGTCCCTGCGACACCGCAGTTCTGCGTCTTTTATACACACAAAACGCCTGTCACGCAAGAAAAACGAGAACAAGTCCTTTTTGGCCGCCTCGTTTTCACGTCCTGCATTCTGTTCAAGAAGGAGGATTTTAACACCCTTTTGTGAGCAAGTCCATGTGGGTTTTTGTCGATAAAACCGGAGAATAAGACCGATGGTCCGGTAATGAACATAAGTTGTTTTAAGGCATATAAGTATATAAGCAAACAAGCTGTCGGCAACCATTGACAACCGACAGTTGCAGGATAGAATGGTTGTTGCGGAGAACGCAGGGAGGCGCAAAGTAGCGGCAGAAGAGGCAACATCGGAAATTGTTTCTGAGGTAAAAAATGTTCGAGCGATTTACAGACAGGGCACGTAAGGTAATGGCGCTGGCCAATCAGGAGGCACAACGCTTTAATCACGAATACATCGGCACCGAGCACATCCTTCTGGGCTTAGTCAAGGAAGGCAGCGGCGTCGGCGCGACCGTTCTGAAAAATCTCGACGTCGATATAAAGAAGCTGCGCCTGGAAGTTGAAAAGCTGGTCAAGAGCGGCCCGGATATGGTCACGATGGGCAAGCTCCCCCACACGCCCCGCGCAAAAAAGGTCATCGAATTCGCCATTGAGGAGGCGCGGTCGCTTAACCACAATTACGTAGGCACCGAGCATTTGCTGCTGGGTCTGCTGCGTGAGACCGACGGCATCGCCGCACAGGTAATGATGAATCTGGGGCTTCGGCTGGAGGACGTCCGTCAGGAAGTGCTTAATCTGCTTGGGGCCGGCGTTGACCCTGAGCCGAACGGGCTTGATATGAAGATGGGACCAGCCGTAGCGGGAAAACCCAAGAGCAAAACCCCCGCGCTGGACAGTTTCGGCAGAGACCTGACACAATTGGCCGCCGACGGCGAGCTTGACCCCGTAATCGGCAGAAAACGCGAAATAGAGCGCCTGATTCAGATACTATGCAGACGCACCAAGAATAACCCCGTGCTGCTCGGCGAGGCAGGCGTAGGCAAGACCGCCATCGTCGAAGGGCTTAGCCAGCAGATAATCAATAAGACGGTGCCGGAGATTCTCAAGGATAAACGCCTCGTCGTGCTCGACCTTGCGATGATGGTCGCGGGAACGAAGTACCGGGGACAATTCGAGGAACGCATAAAAGCCGTCATCAACGAGGTCCGAAGGGCCAAAAACGTCATATTGTTCATCGATGAGCTGCATACTCTCGTCGGCGCAGGCGGCGCAGAAGGCGCAATCGACGCATCCAACGTCCTGAAACCGGCGCTTGCCCGGGGCGAGGTGCAGTGCATAGGTGCCACCACGCTCGACGAGTATCGCAAGCACATCGAAAAGGACGGCGCCCTCGAACGGCGGTTCCAGACCATCATTGTTGACCCGCCTTCAAAAGATGAGACGCTTGATATACTCAGAGGACTCCAGGACCGCTACGAGGCCCACCACAGGGTCAAGTTCACCGATGAGGCGCTGTTTCAGGCGGTTGAGCTCTCGACGCGGTATATCACGGGCAGATGTCTGCCGGACAAGGCCATCGACGTTGTTGACGAGGCGGGCGCTCGTGTGCGGCTGAAGAATATGACGCCGCCGCCCAACCTTGCGGAACTCGAGGAAAAAATCGAAAAGCTCCAGCGGGAAAAGGACGAAGCGGTCCGCAACACCGACTATGAACGCGCCGCGGCGCTGAGGGACGAGGCACAGCAGCTGCTCAACGAAAAAACACAAATGCATAAAAAATGGTATGAGGATAACAAGGAAACAACCGGCCTAGTTGACCCGGAGGTAATAGCAGAGGTCGTCAGCAATATGACGGGCGTACCGCTGACCCGTCTGGAGAAAAAAGAAACACAACGGCTGCTTGAGCTTGAAGCCGAGATACACAAGCAGGTCGTTTCTCAGGATGAAGCGCTGGCCGCCGTGGCGAAAGCGGTTCGCCGCAGCAGAAGCGGTATGAAGGACCCCAACCGTCCGATGGGCTGCTTTATCTTCCTGGGCCCCAGCGGCGTCGGCAAGACACTGCTGGCACAGGCGCTCGCCGAGTTTATGTTCAGCGACAGAAACGCCCTTGTCCGGCTCGATATGAGTGAGTTTATGGAAAAGCACAACGTCAGCCGGCTCGTCGGCGCGCCTCCGGGCTACGTCGGCTACGAAGAGGGCGGACAGCTCACCGAACGCATCAGACGCAGACCTTATGCCGTTCTGCTACTCGACGAAATCGAAAAGGCGCACCCAGACGTTTACAATATCCTGCTGCAGATAATGGATGAAGGGCGCCTCACCGACAGTTTCGGCAGAATCATCGATTTCAAGAACGTAATCGTCATTATGACGAGCAACATCGGCGCAGACCTGATTAAAAACAGCGGCGGATTCGGCTTCGGCAAAAAAACTGCCGAGGCAAACTACGAAAAAATGAAAGACACGCTCCACAAAGAGGTCGAGCGGCACTTCAGGCCCGAGTTCCTCAACCGCATCGATGACATAATCGTCTTCAGGCCGCTTACAAAAGAGAACCTGCAAACAATAGTCGAGTATGAGCTTGCCAAGGTATTCAAACGGCTGACCGAGCACGGTCTCAAGCTCGAACTTACCGACCGCGCCAAGGAATTCCTCATTGATAAGGGCTACAATCCCGAATTCGGTGCACGCCCCCTGAGAAGGGCCATCGAGCATTACATAGAAGACCCTCTCTCGGAAGCGGTGCTGCGAGGCGAATTCAAAGGAAAGAACCTCGTCAAAATCGACGTGCAGGATGAGGAACACCTCAAGCTCGAAGGCATCGAGACCCCGCAGCCGACGAAAGACGAAAAGGTGGTCGTCTAAACCGAGGCGGGCCGCGGCAAATTCACCGAAAGGTGATTACTTTGTGGTCATTTCAATTTCCATCCGGCTCTGTTGATGCGCAAGAATCGCATCAAACTGCTTTTTGTCCATCCACTGGACGCGGCCGTCCAGCCAAAGCACAATTGCTCCGGGGCGTAAGAACAGAAAATGGTAGTCCTTTACCACATAAGCAAGAACCGTATCAGGCGGCGAATCAAACTCTATCCACCTCGCCCTATACTCCAGATTACCAAGACGAACCTGTCCCTCAAGCGACTCCTTAATTTCATCGACATAGGACTCTGGCGGCACAGAGCCGTTCTTCTGCCTGTAGTTGCCGACCACTCGCCCCAGCTGCTCCATCGCCCGCATCGCCTCTGAACGGTTAACCCAGTTCTTCAGCTCAACCATTCCAGCGGCCGCTCCAATGGTGACCACAATCACCACCGCCAAATTCACCAGCATTCGTTTCTGCTGCTTGTTCATAATCACGGGATTTGCTTTCTTGCCGCGGACCTTATTACCACCCTGCCGTTTTGAACCGCAAGTTTGCCTTCAGCAAATAATCGTATCGCCTCCGGATAAGCGATACACTCCTGCTCGAAAACCCTCGCAGCCAGCGTCTCCGGCGTATCGTCATCCTTCACGGGGCAGCACCGCTGTACAATAAGCGGCCCATTATCGTATTCGTTTGTGCAAAAATGCACCGTGCAGCCGCTGACCTTGCACCCCGCCCTGAGAACCGCCTCGTGAACGTGATGCCCCCACATTCCCTGTCCGCCAAAGTTCGGCAAAAGAGCCGGGTGGATATTCATCACCTTGTTTTCGAATCTGGGCGGAATCTTCCATAAACACAGCCACCCGCCCTGCACAACAAGCTCAACGCCGGCGGCTGTCAGTTCCCGCTCTATGCGACTGCTGAACTCGTGTATGTCCGGGAAATCTTTTTTGCGGACGATTTTGACGTTCAGGCCGGCGGCCCTGGCCCTGTCAACCCCCGCCACGGTCGAACGCGAGCTTATCACTACGGCAACCTGGGCGTTCAGTATCCCCTTGTTGATGCAATCCACGAGGTTCATCAGCGTCGTGCCTCCGCCGCTTATCAGCACCCCCAGCCGAATCGGTTTCACGCTCTTACCGCCCCGGGTTTTAATTTCAACGTCACTGGCGGCATCAAGTGCGCGGTTCACAAGCGTGTCGGCCTGCTTGTTGTCCTCCCTGAAGATATGCCGAACCTGCCAGCTCTCGAACCGGTCGAGTATCGCAGCGCTTTGAGTAAAAAGGGGCCTGATTTGCTCGCTTTTTACCTTGTATTGCCCGTTGAGCTGCCTGACCAAAAGTTCGCTGTCGCTGTAAACAGTGATTTGCGTGGCCCCGAGCGATTCGGCCGCTTCAAGCGCCTTGTGAACAGCCGTATATTCGGCGACATTGTTAGTCGCTTCGCCGAGGAAAAATGCCCTGGCCTGTAATTGCCTGCCCTGCGGGTCGGTCAAAACAAAAGCCGCCGCGGCAGGGCCGGGATTGCCTCTGCTGCCGCCGTCAATGTGAGCGATTATCTTTTCCGACAATGCTTTGTCTCCACAACCCCTGTCGAATTGAGAATCTGGAATGAAGAATCAAGAAATTAGAATTCGAAGCTCGGCTGACATTCGTCCTTCTGCATTCTTAATTCTCAACTCTTAACCTATCTACTCCTGCGAGGTGCCGAGCACTAAAATGCGAGTGCAGTTGGGACAGCGAATCACCTCGTCCCTGGTCATCAGCAGATTGACGCACTCGTCGGTAACGCCCATAAAACAGCCCCCGCAGGTATAGGCGCCCGTCCTGCCCTTATTCTGTTCGATAACCGCAACGGCCTCGCCGTCATAGGTCTCAGCTACCCTCTTGAAAATCCCCAGATGCTCAGCAGGCACCTGCTTTGCCGCCTCGTCCCACTCACTCTGAATCTGGTCTATCTCGGCCTCGTATTTGATCGCCAACTGCTCGGAGTCCTTTCGCACCTGCTCCAGCTTCGCCTTCTGCTCATCAACCTGCTGCTGGATTTTCTGACATTCTGCACGGTCGGCCTCGATGTTCTTCATCAGCTCCAGAATCTGCGACTCAATCTTGGAGTTATCCGCCCGCGTTGTGTTCAACTGCGTCAATACCGCCGCGTATTCCTTGTTCGTTCGGGCCGAATTCAATGACGCCCTCAACTTCGAAATCTCCGCGTCTCTGGTCTTCAGCTCAAGTTCCAGCCGGTCCGACTGTATCGTCGTCAGTTGAATCTCCTCTTTCTTGGCTTCTAAGGCGTTTTGAAGTGTTCTGATTTGATTTTCCTGGATGATGACGTTTCTGCGACACCTAGCAAGTTTTGCTTTGGCCGCCCGAAGACGGTTCTCAACACTCTGAAGTTTCACCAGTGTTTGCAACATTGAACCCATTTATTACCCTGTCAAACTGCAAGATAAATTTACAACCGGGTAATTATGCGCGATTTGGTCATCTGCTGCAACCGGTTTCTGATGTTTTTTTACCAAGCTTCCATTTAGGCCTGGAATGACGCTATACCAGCCCCCCACGACCAGACAGAAACGGGCGCAGAAACATTGCTTACATCAGATAAACACCACTGCAGAGCTGTTCGATATCCCTGGCCACGATTTCCGCTATAACTGGGTCATATTCCACACTAATCTCTTTGAAGAACACCCGCCTGCTCTCGGAATGTCGCGGAACCGATATCGAATCAGAGGATACCTGTTTGTCAGTAAAAGGAATTGGTGCGGGGCCGGTTGGCCCTTTACGACGTATTGCGGTGAGCCGCCGCTGCTCCGCCATTATATCCGCCGCAAGGTCAAATTGCGGTATATCCACTCGACTGACACTGTCGTCTATGTCCGGCGACTTTGCTGCGCCGCGACCGCCGGGTATAATATCCTTTGCGCGGAGCACATCGGGTTTACCCGTCGAGGCAGGTTTACCAAAACCCTGAATTCGTCCATCCTTCTCAGCCATTTCGTATCACCAACACAACTCCCTTTGCCTATCTTAACGCAAATGCTCGCACTTATTCAAGTGTCCTGAAGACTATTTGGAGGGTTTTGGCCTCGACGAAAATCGGGCTATAACCGCCGCCAGAGCAAACAGGCACATCGAAGTCGGTTCCGGCGTGCTGATGATTAGTTCGATGCCCTCCAGCCGTCCCGTGTGTGCAATCCCCGCGTCATAAATCTGCAATCGCCACTGCCCAAAGGCATCCTGCCCGTCAAAGGCAGACAACGCAAAACCAGCCGCGGGCCTGAACGTCTGGTCGAACGGCGGCGTGGCATCCTCAACACCAACGGCCGCCTCATCGTCAAACAGGAACCGATTCGAGCCGCCGGCTGAATGGCTGCCACCCGGACCCAGTATTATAAAAGCATCGTTCAAAGGCGGGTTCAGCGTTATTGCCGTCCCTGCGGGGCGTTCCAGAATAATCTCCAAATCAAAAAAAGCTTCGTGCGTCAGTGATACGGCAATATTCAAATCATCGATTATGTAATGCCCGGTAACGTCGATGATCGCGTCAGCCATCCGGCCCCTGCCGAGTTTGCTGTCAGGGTCATCCGGCGACGGTATAGGCAGGTTGAAGTCCTGGGAAACAACAACTATAGAGGCCCGGCAGGGAACCGCAGCAATGGCCGAGATTGCCAGAACCAGCAAAAAAAACCGCCTCGAGCATCGAGTAAACATAAGTCCACCACAAACAATTCCGGTGAACTACTCGATTCTTCGCCCCCATCGGGTTAATTTCTTAGCGGAATATAGTGCGGATGTCAAGAAAAAAATCAGCAGAAACGGATTTTTTTGTGAAGTCCGAACGTCACTTCACTTCTAATACTGAGTTGTAACCACCAAATGGGTTCAACTCCGTCGATTCATTATAGGGGTCCTGCTGCCATTGCCCGTCCACCACCAGCCGATAGCGATACCTGCCCGCCGGCAGCTTCATCAACGCCTGCCAGACGCCACTATCGCCGACCTTTTCCAGCGGCATCTTCGACGGCTGCCAGTCATTGAAGTCGCCGGCAACCTGCACCGATTTGGCACGCGGATACAACGTCACAAACGCAATTGCGTCGTTTATCTGGGTGACGCCATAGTAGTCGCTCAATTTCTCATCGGTAGCCGCGGTTCGGCCTTGCTCACTACCGGCAACCTCCGCCTTCTCCGGCTTCGGCTCGGCGTCCTCATTTGCGACATATACCTGTTCCTGCCTTTGCCGAGACGAGTCCGGTTCCGTCCTTGGCGATAAAGCCGTCGCTTTCGCCTCGGCCAGCACCGCTACCGGCGCTGGCTTCGGCGCCTTCGGTTTGGGCGCCTCTATCGCCTTAATCCGCGGTTTGGCCTGCGCCAACAACTGGTCCGCCGTAGCGCTTATCGCCTCCAGCTTCTCCGACAACGATTCGACAATCTGGCGACGCTGTTTTTCCGGCTGCACCTCCAAAAGCTCCTTCACCAGATTCTGGAAATCCACATGCCCTTTGCTCGCGGTATCGTATTCGCCAATCGGCTGACCAAATGACGCCGCCTCCTTGAGCTTCGTATTGAAATTAACCACCGTCTTGAACATCTTATCGCCGAAGTGCGTCCGTAATTCGGAGAGAATCTCGCGGGCCATCTTCGTGCGGATGTCATACATACTCGCCAGAACCCTGACGTTGATGTTCTGATTGCATCGCTGGCAAAGAATAGCCAGCGTCTCGAGCTGCTTGCTCAGGCCGTGCAAAGAGAAATAGCCCGTCTCGACGGGTACTATCACATCCGTTGCCGCCCGCAGCGCATTAAACGTCAGCAGGCCCACCGCGGGAGGACAATCGACAATGACGTAATCGTAATGGTCTTTGACCGCATCGAGAACTTTCCTGAGGCACCCCTCCTGCTCGGCAACGCCGCTCATCTGCTGTTCAAACGCCGACAAGTCAATGCTCGCAGGCGCAAGCTCCAAGTGGTCGTTGATTTCCCACAGCACTTCCCCAATGCGCATCGGCTCGTCTTTGCTGAAACTGACCAGCACATCGTAGATGCTCTGCTCAATTTGCTCCTCCGGCACCGCAAGCCCGACGGCGCAGTGCGACTGCGGGTCCATATCGACCAGCAGCGTTTTCTGTTCCTGCTCCGCCAGGGCACTTGCGAGGTTAATCGAAACGGTAGTTTTGCCCACGCCGCCCTTTTGATTGACAATAGCTATTATTCTCATTGGTCTGAGGCCTCAAAGATACTAGGTAGATAAGGCGGTTTGACTGCTCTGCGATTCAATCGCAGTTATCAGTATAAATAATCCACCGCATATACGTTTTTTTCGGCAGGACTCGGTGGAAAACTTTACCGTTTTATGGGACGGGCCGATAAAAATCGGCCATAGCAACATTGTAACTCGAAACTTATCACACCTTTGATGGTAATCCGGCCTTATCCAAGCCACAGGGATATGAGCAGGTCAGGCAATGGCCAAATAATGCTGATAATAAGTTTTGAGGTCGTTCTTAAAGCGGTTTATTTGAAGCCAGCCGGTTCTTCGAGCACTTTTTTGACGAAATCCAGGAATTGAGCGGCGTAGGCGCCGTTGGCAACCTTGTGGTCAACCGAAAGCGTCATATTCATAATCTTGCGTATGGGAATGTGGTCGTCCTGTGGTGAGCTTGCCTGCCCCGAGCATAGTCGTGGGGTCGAACCCGCATCCGGCACACACATATCCTTTATCCTTCCGATACCCAGTATCGAGCACTGGCCGGGAACGACTATCGGGATAAAAGAGTCGATTCCGAACGACCCCAGGTTGCTGACCGTTATGCAGCCGCCTTCAAGGTCTTCCAGTGTGAGCTGGTTATTCTCCGCCCTGCCGGCAAGCTGTTGTGTATAGCGGGCAATCTCGGCAACTGTTTTTTTGTCCGGGTCTTTCACTACCGGCGCAACCAACCCCTGGGACACTTCAATAGCGAGTCCTACGCCGATGGAGTCAGCCAATTTTATATTCTCCCCCTCAAGCTGCCCGGTCATTACGGGAAAACGCTGCAAGCCCATAGCTATTGCTTTTATGACAAAGTCGCTGTATGCGATTTTTGTGGGGCTGGTTTCATTGAACCTGGCCCTGTAAGCGACCAATTCGGTGACGTCCGCCCTGACGGTCAGATAGAAGCAGGGAATTTCCTGTTTTGAGCGGAGCATTTTCTGAGCGGTTATTCTCTGCAGCCGATTAAGCGGTATGGTCCTGCCCCGCTTTGCCTGCACCGGCGCTAACGGCGTCGATGATTCCCGTGACTTGTTCGATTTTGTCATTGCCGGCTTCGACGCTCCGGCTACAGGCACAGACATAAGTGACCTGATAAATTCGTCGCTTATCCGCTCATCCTTGTCGCCCAGCACAAGCAACGGCGCCCCGACGAGGCAGGTTTGCCCCGGTTTGGCTGCTATGTGCTTTACGTAGCCGTCTGCAGGCGATTCAATCTCCAGAGTCGCCTTGTCGGTCTCGATTTCGAACAGCACATCGCCGCTTTTGACGCGGTCGCCGACAGCCACTTTGCAGACCACAACCGTCCCCTCTTCCATCGTATCGCCTAACTTTGGCAGCCGAACCTCTTTAGCCATCACAGGTCCCTGTTTCCTATTGATAATTGATTATTGTGAACAGAAGGATTCTAAGATAAAAATCCACAATCCGCAATCAACTTGCTATGGAAAACGCCTCACGGGGCGGTATAATGTCGTTTGACGTTTATGCGGGCGTAATTCAGTGGTAGAATGTCGGCTTCCCAAGCCGAATGCCGTGGGTTCGAATCCCATCGCCCGCTTTTTCTTTTCACACAAGGAGTTACAGCAAATTTTCAGCTTGGTTTTTTTCCGTTTTGTCCCGTTGATACCACAATATGTAGTGGTGTGGGTCAGTTTGATTCACTTTCAGTCACAGACAGTTCAATAGCTTTTCGTGCCTGTTCAATCAGCTCAGGTTGGACCTTCACGTAATACTTTTGCGTCGTGCGAATGTCACTGTGTCCGGTCAGCGGTAACGCCCATGCTTTTTGTTTTTTCTTGTTAAATAAGAGTCTACGATCGCATTATTATTCGCTAAAATGGCAAGATATGCAGCAGCGTAAAAAACTGAAAATTCTGTTTCTTTGCACCGGCAATTCCTGTCGGAGCCAGATGGCCGAGGGCTGGGCGAGAAAGTTAAAAAGCGATTCGATTGAGCCGTATTCGGCTGGTATCGAGCCGCACGGTCTTGACCCGATTGCTGTCAAGGTTATGGCTGAAGTTGGCGTAGATATTTCAAATCAGCATTCTAAGGGTATTGATGAAATAAGAGATGTCACCTTTGATTACGTGGTGACAGTTTGTGACCAGGCACGTGAACAGTGCCCATATTTTCCTGCGAAGATAAAGCTTATTCACGTCGGTTTCGACGACCCGCCGAGACTCGCTGCGAAAATAAACAACGAGCAGGAAGTGCTTAATATCTATCGCAGAGTGAGGGACGAAATCAAGACATTTGTGGGAAAGCTGCCTGAGATTCTGGAAGAGTGATAAGCGAACCGATGGGCTGCTATGTGCTCAGCGTCTTCTCTGATTAAATTTGTTTAAAGGCGGTATAACCAGCATTCGATGGTTCTCATAAAGCCACGATTCCGCCCCGGGGCTTTTGTGCATATCGAGGACAAATCTGATATTGACGCTGATGTCTCTTGGCGGCTCAATATCAAGTTCACTGGATGCAAACTCCATAATCTCATCGATGTCTTCTATTACAATGCCTGTATAATACTGTTGGTGTTCCCAGCGGTGCGGCACAATCAGTATGCAGCTTAGATTACTGAACGCTGAAGGCCGATCAAGCAGCAAAATGCCCGGGTCTATGACGGGTATATACAAGCCGTTAAATTCTATAACGCCTCTTATATGAGTGGGCTTCTTGTAATCGAGTTTTATAAGCTCCCTGCAGCCCAGGCAGCGCAGGTTCAATCTTCGTGCGCTGGTTTCATGAGCAAGCAGAAAGGTTGTAAACCAGTAATATTGGCGTTGGCTGATTTCCTCAACTTGCTGCGGCTCTTTTGTCATCGTTACCATTTGTTTACTCCTTAAGAATCGAACTATATCGAACTTCCTTAATTACTACGTCCTCAGATTAATGATGGATTGTCAGTGTTTGATTATGCCTCTATTAGAAATTGATTAATCGCCCGCCGTACGGAGTATGTCTGGAATGGCCATAGAGAGGTTCTCAGGCAAATTGATTTTCGCAGTGGAGCCGCAAATTTAATTCTTTTCTAATCAACGCCTAATCGCACATCAACAAAACCGCATTAAAATTCTTCTCCAAATTACAGAGTCGCATTTCAAGTATGGTATTTAGGAAAAAAGGAATGTCGAAACTAAAGCCAGCATCACGACCAGTCGGAAGGTGCAAAAAACGAACCCCAAATTTTGTATAAGATTTTGGATTTTGGCAACCGTTCCCATCTGCGAGATGCCGGCTTTTTGAATGTAACCCGGGCTTGGCACCCGGTTGTTGAAAAAACTGTTTTTTATGAAGGAGCGAAATTATGAAGGAATTGTTTGTGTTCGGCAGGCGATACAGGAGTAAAAAAAGAATTAGGGCGCAACGGGCAGGGTTCACCCTCGTGGAACTATTGATTGTTATAGCGATCATCGGCCTGCTGATGGGAATACTGATACCGAGCTTAAACCAGGCGAGGCAGTCGGCATATTGCACCAAAGCAAGCGGCAATCTGCATAACGTGGGGCTGGGGGTTGAGTCATTCGCGACCGATTCCGGTTTTTATCCCCCCTCGTATATGTATCCCGACTCTCCGGCATCTGAAGACGTCCTGCAATTGATAGGTAATCAGGATGAAAGCAAAGCGAACGGCTATTTGCATTGGTCCTGGTTTTTGTTTGAAAGCGGGCGCGTGGATGCAAGCGCGTTTACCTGCCCAGCGGCCAAAAATGGTGGAGCGCCGCGAACAAACCCGGGCAAGAGAGCAAGGGACTGGGAAAAAGGCCAGAGGGACGACACGGGCAATACCGATCCCGCTCCAGAAAATAGACAGGATAAACAGGCCCCTCGAATGGCGTTTACCGCCAATGCGGCGATTATTCCGAGGAATAAATTCGCTGCGGATGACAAAATCAATCAATACCCAAGACATAACCGGCTTGTGAAACCCCAGGAAATTGAACGCCCCGCGGATGTCATACTGCTAACTGAATTTAACGAGAATTGGCAAACCCTCGGTGTGCCGGACAGCGGCGGAACACTATGTAAAAGCCACAGGCCTATTCTGCCTTTTACGCATACCAGCACCGGCTATGCGGATTACGCCGTATATCAGGCAGACAAGAACACGACACGATTTGAATATGGGACAGGATATAACACCGCGGACGTTTCCTGGGGACTCCAGTCCTGGGCGAAGATTTCAAACCCGGATAACCATTACCTTAACGGAGAAACAGGCCATCCCCTTAACGCGGTAGGCAGGCATCATCCCGGCCAATGGAAAGCCACAACCGATGAGGGTCCGGACCAGGATATGGGCGGTACTACGATATTCCTCTATTGTGACGGGCACGTCGAGAGGAAAACAATTTATGATACGGTTAAAAACCTCGAATGGGGCAAAAAATTCTACAGCATAACCGGCGACCCGTTTGTCTTTTATTGATAAAAGCAGATACGACGATATTTGCATAACATATTATGAGAGAAGAACATGGTTTATGTGAATCTTAAAAGAATGAAGGAGAAAGGAGCGGCTGTAAGGTAAAAAGTAGCACTGGCGACGGTAGAGGGTGTTGAACATTTTAACCAAAATTTAATTTATGTGGATAACCTGATAATTTTAGGTATTGGCAGGAGGATAAAATGAGTATTAGGAAAACTATTTTTACAGTTATAGCCCTGTGCTGTATGCTGCAGACCTCACTGTTTGCGGCTGCATACGGCAACAAACACCAGATAAATATCTCAGGCGCAACTTTGTTCGCGAATTTCTTTGCGGCGCCCGCGGGAACTAATGACTACTTAGGTGTTGACCAGGGACTTTATTATTCTGACAGCACCGGAGTAAACCTGTACACCGACGGAGATTTCTTCCGGCTTTATGACCAGTATGGTTTCGGTGTTGATCAGCTGGCATTCAACGACTGGACTTCAAATGACGTGAATAACCGCTGGGTAGTGCAAAGTCGCGGCGTCGGCAGTGGTAACGGCCTGAAGGAGCTCGACCTGTTCTATAACAGCGCTCCTCCCGGTCCGAACGACCCGAATTTTGTTCTCCCTAATGACAAGTCATACATCAACCGCACTCAATGGGGTTACTCCGGCGGATTGATGGGCCCCGGTAATCCGGCCAACCCAGGTGGATGTGTTGTAGTGCCGCCAAGAATTGATATGGCCGTTATGGATGTTCCGCCAATCTGGTTTGTGGTGGCCGGCAGCGATGCAGACGCTTCTTGGGAAGCAACTCCGCTGGATGCGGCACATGGTTATGGCCGTAACCCAATTAAATCATGGGACACCGCCCAGAGTAATAAATTGAAATCCCTGACCAACCTCAATTTGAACAGCCCTGCTGACGCACTGACCATAGTCGCTACGCAGGTGGCCTGGGTTCCAATCACGTTTATTGCCAACCAGGGAACCGGCTTGAAGAACGTTACTCAGGATGACCTCCAGTATTTGTATGCGACCGGCCGTATGCCCGGCGGTGAAAACCTATACGCCTGCACACGTGACTCCGGTTCAGGCACTCGTAACGCAGCGATGAACTCTCTTGGTTTTGACCCGAGCTGGGGCAGAGGCGACAATATGGGCACCAAGAACTCAAACGGTAACGTCTCTTATGTCGGACCAATCCATCAGCCGACCAACCTCGACGGCACAAGTGTTATGGCAAATGCCGTTGCGAACCAGCGTCTGGCAGTCGGATACGTCGGCCTTACCACGGCTAACACACAAACCGGCACGACCGACGCATATTATCAAATACTGAATCTCAAAAAGACCGGCGGTACGCAGTATGTCAGGCCTTCACGCGAAAACACCGTGGATAACAATGGCATTGATACCGGCTGGCAAGTCGGCGGAAACGAGACCTTCGCAACAGTCGGCAGTCCAGACCCAAATGCTGGCTTCGTGATGCCTTACAGCAGGTATGCACGTGATTATCTCTGGAACATCAAAAAAAGCATAGATGAGTTTATTGACCCCTGTGGAGCCGGCGACAATAATAATATGCCCGGCCAGTACCTCGCGAAGAACTGGTCGCTGGCAGCAGCCCTCAAAGCAATTCCAGATGACGTTAACCATACCCCGAACGTTTTCGTTGCAAATCCAAACTACAACGCCAACGTGAACGCGTATTACAAAGCACAAGGCCCAATTACGCCGGCCTGGGTCGATGGTCCGGGTAAAGTCCCGAACAGAATTAATGGCCCCCGCTACAGCGACGGCACCACGGGCGGCAACTACCTCTTCTCGGATGGCGTTGTTCGTCCCAACGGCTCAGCATTGAATGCCCGTAATCAGGTTATGGGTGACTTCGACGGCGATGGGAACCGCGACATCGGTGACATTCACAATATGATGGTTGCATTCGCCAATCCTCGCGGCTTCGAGGCAGGCGCCGCTTCAGGCCAGGGCGTTTGCCCGGAAATCATCGGCGACTTCACCGCTGACGGCAACTTCACGACCGAGGACATTCGTTACTTTGCCGATGGTCTGGCGGTAGTTGACCCGGTCAGCAGACAGGTCAATCGCTCAGTTGGTTTTGCATTAGTTGACCAGTCCTGGACATCAGCCCTTGCTGCCTTGGATGGTAATCATCCGACAGCAGGCAACTTCTTCAATACGACTCTTGCACACGGCACCTATCAGGCCGGTTCCGGCTGGTCAAAGGCCGACGTCGCAACACACAATTGGAGAACAACTAACCCTACGATTGGTTATACCCCCAGCGCAGATGGCGTGATTGACGCCTGTGACATCGACTACATCTACTACATACTGCGTGGCGGACTTAAGGCAAAGGCCTTTGGTCAGACATTGTCCGCCAACTGTAACGCATGGCAAAACGTTATGAACTGGAAAAACCCTGATGACGCGGTCTTTATGGACCTGTCCTGCGACCTCAACGGCGATATGAAAGTTGATATCGAAGACGTCAGAAACATCGTTGTAACCATCCTCGGAACACATTTCGGCGATGCCAATCTCGACGGCGTTGTTGATGCAACAGACATTGCGATTGTTAACGCTCACCTTGGACAGCAGGGTGGCTGGGCACAGGGCGATTTTGACGGCGATGGCTGGGTTACAGAATGCGACCTCGATATCGCACTGGCCGCTCAAAGCGGACAATACTCACAAATTGAAACCGGCGGACCAATTGGTAGTCCCGACCTCAATGGTGATGGCGTTGTGGATTTCCTTGACTTTGCGATTTTCGCACAGAAATGGCTACAAAGTATTTAGCTTTAGGATTCCTTCATAGGCCGAGATAAGCCGCAGAGGCGAGTACCCGTCGTACCTCCGACGGCAGGCCCTGGGAGAAGTTGGCATTTGCTTCTCCTGGGGCCGCTCGGCTTTAAATGCCGCTAAACGAGCAAATAAATACCCCAGATATTATACCAGGCAGCGAAAATATATACAACTGACGTGGCGAGAAATATCGAATAGGCGAATTTTCTGCAATAAATCGCCAAGTACAGACACGCCGCCCATTTCCATAATGACCCCACCATTGGTCCGGCAACAGGGCCAAATGCGACAGAAGCGAACCGGACAACCGGATGTATTTCTGCTGAAACGCCGAGATATGACATAAAATAAACGGTGCTAAGGCCGTCCGCAATCAAGGCCAGTGTAAATACGAATATGGCCATACGATAAGTGTGCCAGAAGCCGCGATAATTTAACTTTAAGCGATACCCGATTGGAAGAAGCCCCGTCTCCGTAGCTATCTGCTCGCAGGCAGGTATGTTAAAACTGATTTTTTTGGCTTGCCCCAAGTGCATTTTAACTCATCTCCACTTTCTCCGATATCCTGAAATCAACACTATAATCGGCAACTGACAATATGCCCTTAACATTTTTTACATCGGCGATATCCGCGAGTTTATTGAAAAAATAATGAAATACTAATAAAGTCCTAACGCTTCGGGAGGAAAAGGTTGGTCGTTATCTTGAAGTGTCGTTGAAACTTTAATCGTATTTTAATTAGTTGCTAACGCAACTCCAACGTATCGCCGGTATCTTATTCCTTTATGTTGTGGACAGATGTGTGGCTGGCAGATAGCCATATCACACAGCAGGATAATTATGCAGTTGATGCAAAGAATGGTTTGGGGACGGGGATGCAGATGTCCCCTCCTTGAAGGAATCGTAGATTTTTTTGGACAATGGATTGAGAAGGAGAAAAAGATGCGTATGAAGGAAAAAGGATTTACGCTCGTGGAACTGTTAGTCGTCATCGCGATAATCGCGCTGTTGATGGGCATTCTGTTACCTTCCCTGGCTCGCGTCAAGATAATCGCGAACAGGATGAAATGCGGCACTAACCTGGCCGACATGGGCAAATCGATGATGATGTATGCGGAAGAGAACAGGCAGAGTTATCCGGTCGGCGGTATCCGCGGCAGCACCTGGGTACAACTTAGCGAAGCTAACCCCGGCATTAAACAATGGGACGCATCGACAAGGGAATTGGCATTCGGAAACGACGGCAAGGATGCGACTATTACTTCGTGCTTATATCTGTTGATTAAATACGGAAATATGACCCCCAAACAATTCGTTTGCCCGGACGATGCCGACACTACAGAGTTTACTTTAGCCGGTGAATATAAGTCCCTGGGCATTACAGACACCACCGCAATGATCAAGGAACTTACGGATGCCTGGGACTTTGGCAGCAACCCCGGTATTCACTGTAGTTATTCCTACCATATGCCCTTTCCAAACAGCGATGACGCCACAAAGTCATATTGTTTAGGGCCAACAACAAGCTCTGGAAGCCCTCTTTGTGGGGACAGAAATCCCTACCTGGATAAAAATGCAAAGGATTACCTGAAAGACCCGAGGATTCCTAATCCGTATTTTTCGGACAAAGACGGTGAATACCATGATGACAAGAACAAGGGTAATGCTTTTGTCCATTCCCGCAAAGCCCAAAACGTTCTGTTTAACGACGGCCACATTTCAGCCGAGCCTTATCCAGACGCTGGTATAAACAACGACAATATATGGAAGGTCTGGCCTGACTATGGTAAAACACCAACAAGTCAAGAAATGGAGATAGGCAGCGAGACGGACATTTTTGCATATACACCCACTGCGGGAAATGCCTCACCCAGAGGCAAGGACGATTCCTGTCTTGTAAACGAAAGGAACGACAATAAGGAATAGTGCGATTTGCATTCGTAAGGGGCGGAGTATGGTCGTGCGGAACATCCGCCCCTGTTCATTTAACAGATGGCGGGAATAAAACGACGCCGGTTTTATTACGAGCAGCGATACAGTAAGTCAAATGTCTATTTATATTCCTCGGTGCGATGGCGGGCGATTTGTCCCTCGACCATATAAATAACATCCTCGGCGATATTGGTAGCGTGGTCAGCTATTCGCTCCAGGTGTCTCGACACAGACAACAGGTGAATCAGCGATTCCAGTTGTTCGGGATTGTTCCTTATGGCGTTCTGGATTTTAATATACATTTGCCTGTTCATCGCGTCAACGGCATCATCGCTTGCGCAAACCTCGTGGGCCAGGCCTGAGCTTAGACCGATAAGCGCATCCAGGGCGTGCTTTAGCATATCCTGTGCCTGTTCCGCCATTTCGACCAGGCCAAGTGATATATCAACCCGCTGGTGTTTGGCCAGGAATGCCGACCGCTCCGCGATGTTCACCGCCAGATCGCCGATGCGTTCGAGGTCGCCGTTGATTTTCAAAACAGCAACTATGAAACGCAGGTCGATAGCCACCGGCTGATGAAGAGCGAGTATCTTGAGGCAATCTTCCTCGACCTCAACTTCGAGCTGGTCAATCTTGGGGTCGTTCTGGATTATCTTCTGAGCCAGGTCGTAATCGCGGTTTTCTATCGAAAGCGTCGCTTCACGCACGGTCGTTTCAACAGTGGCGCTCAGCGTCAGCAATTTCTTTTTCAGATTCTCAATTTCTCGCTGTAAGTGAACCGGCATTTATGAATCCCCATTATTAAAGTGTTTATCCGAACCTGCCTGTTATGTAATCTTCCGTCTTCTTGTTGGACGGGTTTTCGAAAATCTTTGAGGTTAGGTCATATTCTATAAGCTCGCCGAGGCAGAAGAACGCGGTCATCTCACTGACGCGCGCCGCCTGCTGCATATTGTGCGTGACGATAACGATTGTGTAATCGTTTTTGAGCTGATTGATAAGGTCTTCGATTTTGCCCGTGGCGAGCGGGTCAAGTGCGGAACACGGCTCATCCATAAGCAGCACCCGCGGCCTGGTCGCAAGCGCGCGTGCAATACACAGCCGTTGCTGTTGGCCGCCGGAAAGAGCCAAAGCGGATTTTCTCAAATTGTCTTTCACTTCTTCCCAGAGAACCGCGGCCTTGAGACCCTGTTCAACTAATTCATCCAGAACAGTCCTTTTTGTAATACCCTGAAGACGCGGGCCGTATGCCACGTTATCGAATATGCTTTTGGGAAACGGATTTGGTTTTTGGAAGACCATACCGACCTGCTGGCGAAGGTTTACGAGATTAACCCTCTTATCGTAAATGTCCTGACCATCCACGGACAGCTTGCCTTGCGTCCGCACGCCCGGTATGAGGTCGTTCATTCGATTTATGCTGCGAAGAAACGTGCTTTTGCCGCAGCCGCTCGGCCCGATTATCGCGGTAACACTACACGGATTTACATTCATCGTAATGTTCTTCACGCCCATCGTTGTGCCATAGTAAAAAGAGAAGTCCTTTGAGCTTATTATTGGACAGGCACATTGTGTGGTTCCCCCGTTTTGGGTTGTCTTGTCTCGCATATCCTCTTTCATAATCGGTTCATACCTCTTTTTGTCCATTGATTGTAAAAGTCGCATCGTCGCCATCGTCTAATGACCCGCCAGTTTTTTAAATACCCTCGAACGAAGAACAATTGCCACAGTATTAAGACAGAGAATCAGCAGCACCAGTGTCACGACCATCCCGAACTGGTTATGCGGCACCATAGCGGCCAGCTTATCGCCGACGGCCATATCGTAGCTGCCGTAGGAAAGCGTGCGTGTCGGGTCAAATATGGACTTAGGCACCGGCCCAAGCGCAACGGCCCCCGTAAACAGGACCGGCGCCGTCTCGCCTGCAACCCTGCTCAAGCTCAGTATTACGCCCGTGAGAATCCCGGGCAGTGCCGCCGGCAGAGTCACTTTGACAAATGTGCGGAATCTGCTCGCCCCCAAAGCCAGTGACGCTTCTTTGTAGGTCTGGGGCACGGCTCGTATCGCCTCCTCGCTTGAACGTATCATAACCGGCAATGTCAATACGGCCAGCGTCATCGAGGCAGCCAGGATACATCCCTTTGAAGGTGCTCCAAAAATCGGCAGGAAAAACAATACGAAAAACGCGAGCCCAAAAAGGCCGAAAACAATACTGGGGACGCCCGCGAGGGTATTGATGCTCATCCTGATAATTCTGATGACAAGATTGTCGGATGCGCATTCCACCAGATAGGCGGCGGAAATAACGCCGAAAGGCACGACAAAAAGCATAGCGAGTATGGTTAATAAAAGCGTTCCGAGAATTTCGGGGCCGACGCCGCCGAAGTAATGGCCGGGAGTGCTGTCGTCTATGAAATACTGCCAGTAAAAAGTAGGTCTTGGCTTGAGCATTTCAGACAGATTCTGCTGGATGTAAGTGAAAAGGCCCTCAACCTCTGTGCCGGCAAACCTCTGCGAACGAGGCGTCAGACGTCTGACCATCGGCTGTCCCGGTCCCTGCTTAACCCATTCCTCATACCATAACAGTTGGCCAAGCAGTTTTTGTGCCAGGTCCCAGCGTGTGGCCCCAAAACGGTTCATCATCAAAGCCGGCGTTTCAGCTGCGGGCGCGGGACCCAATAGTTCGGTTAAGATATCCTCCACCTGCCGAATCTCCTGATAATATATCTGGCGTTCGGCAAGATTGATCCCGTGTATGTCTTTGCTATATTGTTCGGCAAGTTCAATAAGACCCTCTGCGGAAGTATTCATAAACCGTGGGTCATTTTTGAAGTTGAGAACGTAGACAAGCGATTCGTTCACTTCAGCCGCGTTTGAGCTCGCAAAAGCAGATTCAAGCCGGTCACGAATCTGTCTTGTAACAGACCTTAGTTCGGCGACTTCCTCTGTGGTTCGGTCCGTTTGCCGGAGGTCATTTCCGAACTGACGGTAAATTTGTTTTGCTTTTTCGTTAAGGGACTCGGCATCGATGCCGCCTTTGAATTTTTCGATTGTGCTATAAATTTTCGCGCGTGCGATTTCTGCCTGCCTGCTTTCTGCCTTTATCTTGTCTTCATCGCCGCGGCCGAACAGCACTAATTGCATCTTCCTGAATTCGATTGTCCCCTTGAACGCGACCGCCGAACCCCCGCGCCAAAGCATCGGCCCCAGCACGGCCACCAGCACTAAGCACAGGCAAACCACCGAAGCTCCCGCAACAACGGTGAATATCCTGTCCAGCGCAATTCGGACACCAGGTTTCATCAGTGTTTCCCGCCCGCCTTTTTGGCTCGTATCAGAAAATATTCGCTAACCATATTCAGGCACAAAGTAATAATCAGCAGCAGCAATCCCGCTGCAAAAAGCGCCCTGTAATGAGGGGAGCCCTTTTCTGTTTCGCCCATATCGCCCGCGATTGTCGCCGTCAGGGTCCTGACCGACTGTGACAAGTCCCACCACGGGTGTGGTATCTGCGCGGCGTTTCCCGACGCCATCCACACGACCATCGTCTCGCCGATCGCCCTCATCATTCCCAGCACAACGCCTGCGATTATGCCGCTGTGTGCGGCCGGTATGACAACTTTGAAAATGGTCTCCATCCGCGTCGCACCACACCCGTAAGATGCTTCTCTCAACTCCCTTCCTATCGCTGAGATTGAATCTTCCGAAACGCTTATTATCGTGGGTAACGCCATCACCGCCAAAACAAGCGACGCGTTAAGGGCATTGGTCCCCGTCGAAAACCCGAACTTTTGCTGCATCCACGGGGCCAGAACCATTACCGCGAAAAAACCGTAAGCAACCGACGGTATCGCCGCGAGAATTTCAATAATCGGCTTTACAATGTTCCTGATTTTCATCGAAACTATATCGCTCAGGAAAACCGCGGCTAAAATCCCCACCGGTACGGCAAATATAATCGAGACGATTGTTACGTATCCAGACCCCGCCAGCAAAGCGAGTGTCCCGAATTTCGGGGTGACCGCTTCGGGATACCAGGCGGTGCTCGTGAGAAACTCTGTTATGCTGAATTTAGCAAGAAACGGCAGCGCTTCCCTGATTACGAACAGAAAAATCAGGAACACCGCCAAAACAGACGTGCATGTAACAAGAAAAAGGGCCGTCCGACCGAGGTGAAGCGTAAGGAAACCCCTGATATCCTCGGTTGGTGTAAGCACCAGCGGCCGATATGAATCGGCCGCTGGCACTAACGTATCTTTTAAAGTTCCCTGCTTTGCTTTAATTGCTGAACTCTCCAACAACAGGCCTTTGACTTAGTAGTGCGTCACGGGAACAAACCCCTTCGCCTCAATAATTTCCTGGCCCTTTTCGGTCAGATAGAATGTGCAAAACTTGAAGACCGTTGACCCGAGTTTCGGGTAGCCATTCGTGAACATAAACAAAGGTCTTGCGACAGGATAAACGCCGTTTGCAATGGTCTGCTTTGTCGGCTGAACAGTATCAATTTTCAACGCCTTGACATCGGCGTCAACAAAACCAATACCTACGTAACTGATTGCCCCGGCGGTGGTTTTGACCCTGGCGTGTGCCTGCGGATTAGAATTAACGTATTCGACGTTCTTGGCCATTTCTTCACCGTTCATAATCTTATCGTGGAACGTTTCGTATGTCCCGGATGATGAGTCCCGGCTGATAATCACTATCTCCGCATCAGGACCGCCTATTTCTTTCCAGTTCTTGATGTTGCCTTTGTAAATGTCACGCACCTGTGCCGAAGTCAATGCGGTTATCGGGTTCGACGGATGCACAATGATACATACGCCGTCCATCGCAATCGCGTGTGCTACCGGGAACACGTTTTTCGCCACGGCGCTTTGGAACTCTTTATCCTTCATAAACCTGCTCATAGTGGCGATATTGCAACGGCTGTCTATCAGGGCTGCCGCTCCGTCGCCGCTGCCGGTCTTCTTGACGGTAATATCGAGGCCCGGATTAGTCCTCATAAAATACTCCGCGAATGCGTCCGCAATCGGGCCTACGGTTGTAGAACCGTCGATTTGCAGGGTTTCGGCACGCACCATGCCAGTAAGGGCGAGCACCATCAGAACCAAACTACATACCAATCGCTTCATTTTTTTGCCTCCTTCTCGCTTAATTTAAGCGAACATTGTTAAAACCGTGTTAATAATCAGTTAATCTTTCGTTAGAGCAATTCATCTCTAAAACTTGAAAAGCAAATCCGCCTGCAGCCGGCGATAATCGTCATTGGTCGCATTTTTCTTTTTATCAAGGAAGTAGGTCAGACCGGCCTGGAAATTCTTCGCCAACTGATAAGTGAAATTAAACAAATGGCCTTTGCCGTTGGTTCCGCCGCCGACGAAGTCCGAATCGCAGAACTGCCCAACCACCGCGTCCGAGTCGAGGTCACGATAGTTGTAGCCGATTTGCCAGGAGCCGGGGTCTTTGGCCCTGTTGAATGTAGTGCCAATTAGCCAGCCGTCGCTCTTGCCGCTGGGCGCATCCGTGTTACGAGCAACATCGCCATACACCGCGACCGGATAATCCGCGATTTGAGTGCCATATTCTGCGAACCCCTCGACAATGTCATAACCATATTTGTAAGTCCCGGCGACAGAGGTATTGCCGAAAAAGCTGGAAGTGCCTTTCCAAAGCTTGGTAATGTCGCTTTGGCCCTTTATATTCCCATAGGCGTAATAGCTCATACCGCCCAGCAGATAACTCTTATCCTCAAACGTATTCTTCAGATAACCCTGTATCCCCCACAGCGATGTATCCGCCGCACCCGCGGTATCGGGATGTCCAACCCAGAACCCGCCGCCGTTGATATACGCTTTTAACGAATCGCTCACCGGCAATTCGTATTTGACGGCCAATCCTTCCGGGTTCAAATCATCATCCCAGATTAACTGGTTGCCGCCGACGCGGTAGAAGGGCTGGGGCATTTTGCCGCCGATGAAGTCAAAACCCTTTATGTCTTTGGGATGCCAGTCAAAGTAGGCCTGGTCTATCCATATCGACTTTTTGCTGAAAGCATCCTCCTCGGTCTGGTTTGTCGAAACCGGGTCAGCCGAACCGCCCGCAAGTCGGAATCCGAGGTCAACCTCGTCGTTGATTTTATCGTAAAGGCCTATCCTGACGCGAAGTCGATTTCGATTTATGCTGTCTGTCCATTTGCCTTTGCTCTGTGAATCAATCCCCTCGTAGCGGTATCGCAGGTCACCGCTGATTTTCATGTTCTCCACCCACTTCATACCTTCCGGCAACGTCGATTTATTTTCTACGGCCTTGTTGACCTCCTCGGCGATGACTTTTTTCTGCTGCGACTCCATTTGTTCAATTCTGGCTTGCAAGTCAGCGAGCTGCTTCTTCATATCGCTGATTTCGTCGGCCCGGACACTACAGGCAAAAACCAAGCTCAGCAGCAGACACCCACAAATAATCCTTAACTTATTCATTTGCGCTCGTACCTCCATAAAAAGCTCCTTTATTATTTGAACGCTGACCCGAGACCGCCTCGGATGGCGATGTACCCGTTTAAGTAGGATATTATTTGAGCTTCGCTAAGGGCCTGTTAAATTGACGTTAGAATTGTGTTAATTAAGGGAAGTTATATTCGACAGTAATTAATGTAAGTCGAGAAAATGCCTATCTAATAGGCAGGTGAATAGTGAAAGTGCTGCCCTGGCCGGGAGAGCTTTCCACAGAAACCCTCCCGCCGTGAAGATTGATGATATGCTTGACTATAGCAAGGCCGAGGCCCGTCCCGCCGAGTTTTCTGGTGCGGGCCTTGTCAACAACATAGAACCGCTCAAATATGCGTGAAAGATGGCTCTTGTCGATACCGCAGCCCGAATCTTTCACCGCAATAATCACTTCCTTCTCTGCCCCGCGTGCGCTTATCTGAACCGTGCTTTCAGCAGGACTATATTTAATGGCGTTATCAACGAGGTTCAAAACCGCCTGCTCAAGCAAAGTAGGATTCATCAGGGCTTCCAAATCGTCATCGCAATCGACATCGATTTTGATTTTCTTGTCGCTTGCCTTTGGGCCTGAAAGCTCAATTGCCGATTCCAGCACGGGCTTGACCTTTGAGTGTTCCATCGCAATCATCCTGGTCTGGCCGTCTTCTTCAAGGCGGGACAAGCTCAGCAAATCCTCGATAATCGCCATCAGCCGGTCGGTATGACCCGCTATGATTTTGAGAAATCGCTGCGCCTGTTCGGGTTCGTTAATGGCCCCGTCTAAAAGCGTCTCAACGAATCCTTTGATGGAAGTAATCGGCGTTCTCAGCTCGTGAGAGACGTTGGCGACAAAGTCGCGTCTGATGTTTTCCAGCCGCTGTATTTTTGTCATATCGCTCAATACAATGACGGCCCCGTTTTTATTCCCCTGATGGTCGGTAAGATATGTGCCTCTGGCTCGTAGCGTTACCGGCTGTTGCGCCGACAGAATAATATCCTCTTCGGTTTGCGATGAAGACATCAGGGTGTATCGCATAAATCGCTGGATGTCCACGTTTCTGATAACTTCTTCAATGCTGTGTCCTATAGCCGAACTGACATTTATCTCAAGAAGCTGTTCTGCTTTCTTATTAATACTCACGATTAGCCCGTCAGAATCTACCGCTATCACGCCTTCGGCCATACTGCTTAAAATCGCCTCAAGCTGATTCTTCTGATTTGTGATTGTTTCGATTGTTCGCTTGAGACGGTCAGCGGTTTCGTTAAGCGCCCCGGCAAGCTCAGCCAGCTCTTCAGAATCAGGCACGGGAACCCTGTGGTCCAACTGGCCTGCCGCAAACCGCTTCGCGGCATCTTTCATTTGTTCGATTGGTCGCGTTATCTTTCGGGATACAACCAGGGTCACACCCGCGGCACAGACCGCCGCCCCCAGAACCCCCCAGATAATTTTCGCATAAATATCATTTAGCGCTTTGTCAACGGCGATGACTGACAGCGACCCGCGAACAACCGCTATCGTCTGGCTTTGCTTTTTGAGAGGCATGGCAATATACATCATATTTTTGCCTAAGGTGTCGCTGAATCGCACGCTCCTGCCGGTCTGCCCATTCATCGCCTGTCTGAACTCAGGGCGGTCCGCGTGGTTTTCCATACGCCCCGGTTGCTGGTCTGAATCGCCGACAACCTGGCCGTCGGGCAGAATTATCGTCAGGCGAACTCCTGCGGCTTGGCCAAGTGATTTACACAATTGGTCAACTTCGTCGAATTTCTTCTGACTCAAAACGGTTAAAATATCCTGCCCGGCAAGCTGAGTCCTCGATTTAAGGTTTTGTGCAACCTCATCGTAATAAAACCAGCGGAACGAATAAGACGCATACCAGCTTAAAAGGACAAGTGCAAGAATGGTAATTATCAGGTGGGGAAGATAAAGCTGCCAAAGAAGACGCTTTCTCGCCATCCATTAATCCTTGAAACGATAGCCCACGCCTCTTACTGTCTCTATGTATTTTCCGAACTGGCCGAGCTTACGCCTTAAAGAAACAATCTGGACATCCACAGCCCGGTCAGTCACAACATAGTTACTCCCGCGAATTGCGTCAACTATATTGTATCTGCTCAGTACAAGCCCCGGTTTCTTCGCCAGCGTATAAAGAATCATAAACTCCGTAAAAGTCAGTTCTACCAGCTTGTTTCTGACTTTCACCTCGTATCGGGCCGGGTCTATAGCCAGCTCGTGAATCTTGACAGGCGCATTCTCCTGCTGTGCCGCTGTTGCTCTGTGCAAAATCCGTCGCACCCTGGCAATAAGAACCTTGGGGCTAAACGGCTTTGTAACATAATCATCTGCGCCGACCTCTAAGCCCGAAACAACATCTGACTCTTCACCTTTGGCGGTAAGCATTATTATAGGTATAGAGCTGGTCTTTGAATCGGCTTTAAGCTGCCTGCAAACCTCTATGCCGTCTATCCCCGGCAGCATACGGTCAAGCAGTATGGCGTTAGGTAAGTTGGCCCTGGCCTTTTTCAATGCGTCTTCGCCGGTTGTTGCCGTCTCAACCTTAAATCCTTCCTTGTGGAAGTTATACCGCACCAGCTCCAGCACGTCTTCTTCGTCATCTACAGCAAGAATGCTTCCTCTGACCACAGGTATCCCTTTCCCTACGTGTTTTTTAACCAGTATCCGCTGCTTATGTTAGCAAATGATTAGTTTAATGTAAAAACTTTGTTAAACCAAAATGCCGGGACGATATGACATTATGTTGCTTTACTGAAAAAGATAAAAAGCAGCATGCATCATTAAACAGGTTTGATTGTAATCACTACTACTGTTCTTCATTAGCAGCTATAGCATCGGTTGAGGGATTTGGTCAAGCAATCTCAACGGTGTCAAAAAAGTGTCAGTCGCCACGTGATGGCAGCTTATTATTGATTACTCAGTGACTTGTTGTCCACTTGTAAACCTCATTTTGACCCAAAAAACAGGTTCTAACTACTGCCGAAACGAGCACTTATATGCGGACAGCAGAGTTCCCAAGCCGAATGCTGTGGGTTCGAATCCAATCGCCCGCTTTTTTTGTGCATAACTGTTGCCTCCGTCAAGAAATACTACCTTACTTTGACCTGTTCCTTAACGGAGAACGGTATAGAATACAGCCGGTTGCGAACACCGCAGGCGGCGCACCTACGACCCTGCCGGGCTACGGTCCCAACACACGGACGATTATGCAAGTCCAGGTAGCGGTAGGTGGTCCTGTGGCTGCTGACCATTTTTGTTCAGCTTGTTCTGGTTATCTGCAATCTGGCTGTTGTTGTCAGCCGACTTTCTTTTGTCTAAGTCCCTTTGCGATTTCCGCGACACGCCGGCCCAATGCCCTCGCTATGTTCAAATCCTCGGGTGCCGGCTGAAGATCGTTTTTAGGGCCAGCGACAGTTGAAGCCCCATAAGGGGTGCCGCCCCGTCCTTCGGTATGGAGCATACCCGGCGTTGAATAAGGGACTCCGACAATCAACATTCCCAGGTGAAGCAGCGGAGCCATCATCGTCAGCAAAGTGGTTTCCTGGCCGCCATGGGTCGTCGACGTAGAGGTAAACAGCCCGGCGGGCTTGCCTTCCAGGGCGCCTTCCAGCCATAATTGCACGGTTGAATCTATGAACTTTTTCATCTGGGCCGTCATATTTCCATAGCGTGTTGGCGTTCCTAAAATCACCCCATCAGCTTCTCTAAGGTCGTCGAGCGTACAGACCGGGATATCTTTTTGCTGGTCCCAAACTTGCTTTGAGTATTTATTTTTGCCGATTTCTTTCTCAACATCAGGAAATTCCTGTATGCGGCAAAGGACGGCCTCAGTGTCTGCCACCGAAGCCGCACCTTCCCCGACGGCCCGCGCCATCTGAAGTGTGTGCCCGTACATAGAATAATAGGCAATCAAAACTTTCATAATAATCTCCTTTCGCGATTAGATTTGGTTGAGTGTCGGACGTGCATTAAAAATAGTCGCTCTAGTTAAAATTCAAGCGTCCCCGAAAAGAACTCAGGCATTGTCCGTCGAATCGGCGGTTCATAAAATAACCTATGTAAGGGCAAAAATGATGCCGGCGTTCTGAAAATTATGGCAATATCACAAAACCACACGGAGAACGGTTCGTCATAACCATAACCGTTCTCACGCCGGCATCTCCGCCCTTGTTTTTAGTCAACCTTGACCACAGAATTCATCCCGCCATAGGGATTGGGTTCGGTCGCATCGTTATGGGGGTCCTGTTGCCACTGTCCGTCCACGACCAGCCGATAACGATAAACCCCTTTCGACAGGGGAATTCTGACCCGCCAGGTACCATCGTTGGCTTTTTTCATTGGGGTCTTTTCGGGCTGCCAGTTGTTGAAGTCGCTGGCTATTTGGACAGCGTTTGCCTGCGGATAAAACGCGACAAATACAACGCCGTCTCCGACCTGGCATGGGCCACATGATTGTGTGGCGCTGAAAGTTGTCGGTCTGGCCTCTCCCATTCTTGAAGCGATAGTTGCTGTTCCTGTTGTCGCATTCCCTCTTGCGAATTTAGATGTTCTCATAGCATACTCCTTTCAGAAAAATACGGTTTGTCGGTATAGTTGTCATTTTAAGCATGGACCACCTGTTCAACGGTGGCACCATATTCGTCCTGTCGTTTCCTGGTGAAGGCCTCGGAGCAACGACAGTTCAGATTGTCCATGACATTCATAAAATTGATGTAGGCATCATACGGTGAATCATAGTGGTTGAAGTATTTATGCACATCACCGTCAGCGAAGTACTTTGTGCACATATAATAGAAATGGTCCGATGTCTGGAGCTTTCTCCAGTCGGCGATAATGTCTGAGTCTTCAGTTTGTTTGACCTTGTCCTCGAGCCGGTAGAGTTCCGTCAGTGCGTTTTCCTGCATAGGATTACCTCGCCAGGCCGAGAGGTCTCGTTCGATATCTGCCCAGCTTATGGTATGGGGGACATCGATTGTGCCAACGGCACTGTAGGCCTTTATTACTTCTGAAGGCGTCTTAAAGTTATTGTCCGGGTGCCTGAGGATTTCTTCAGGCAGCTGTCGCAGAAAATCGAATATCCCGGTGTCCTGCCACTGGTGCTCGCCAAAGGTCTCGTAGTCCATAAAGAGATTAACGACGTAGCCGCAGCCGTTGACAGCATTAATCCAGCCGGCAAATTTTTCGGCCTTGAGCGGCCATTCCTTCCAGTCCCGGTTGGAAAACCTAAACGCTATGTCGTCGCTGAGCCGGTAATTCTTCAGCAGGAGCTTGAGTTTGGTTGAGTTGGTCGGACGGTAAACAAAATTTGCGTTCCTGTAACCGAGGATATGGTCAGCGCCTTCGGTTATTATCGCGTCGAAGCCGCCGATTTGGTCAATTATAGCCGGCAAGCTGTTATTGTAAATAAGCTCAGTGTTTCGGAAAACACGGGGCGTCTGGCCAAAGAATCGCCTGATGGTCTGCCTGTGGGCTTTTATTTGTTCAATGAACTCCTCCCTTGAGTACAAGAAGCTTAAGGTGTGGTAATAAGTTTCAGCGAGAAACTCCACACAGCCCGTGGCGGCCAGTTGCTTGAATGTCGTCATTACTTCCGGTGCGTACAATTCGAGTTGCTCCAGCAATACACCGGTGATACTGTAGGATATCTTAAATCTTCCTTTGTATTTTTCGATTAGTTCGAGCATAAGCCGATTCGCAGGGAGGTAGCACTTGTTTGCCACTTTTCTGCAAATCTCGGCGTTCTTATGGTCATCGAAGTAGTTAGTGCCGTGGTCAAAGACGGTATAATGCCGTAACCTTTGCGGCTGATGCACCTGAAAGTAAAAACATACCGAAGCCATACTTATTTCTCCTTACTTTGCGCCTGAGCAATCACTTCCTCGTATATTTTTTTTACTTTCATAGCGGAATCCTCCCAGTTGAATTTATGTGATTCGTGAAAGCCGTTCCCGCTGAGAGTTTTCTGGAGAGACGGGCGTTTAAGAACGGCTATCATTTTGTTGGCCATTTCATTTATGTCCCAGAAATCGACCTTGAGAGCGTGAGTGACTACTTCGGCTATGCCGCTCTGTTTGCTGATCAAGACAGGAACGCTTCGGTTCATAGCTTCCAGAGGAGCAATTCCAAAAGGCTCGGAAACCGAAGGCATTACGTAGAGGTCGGCCATTTGATAGGCCCTGTCGACGTCTTCTCCCCGCAGAAAGCCGGTAAAGAGAACTTTGTGCCCGATACCCATCCGGGCTGCAAGCTCGATGGTTCTGTGCATCATGTCGCCGTTTCCGGCCATAATGAATTTGACGTTATTAATCTCTTCGAGGACTTTTTTTGCGGCAGCGAGAAAATACTCCGGACCTTTTTGCATTGTGATTCGGCCGAGGAAAAGGACGATTTTGTCCGTTTTATCCAGCTGAACTCGCGGAGATTCATCGCCGTTGTGCTCTACCGCATTATGAACCACTTCCACTTTTTCTGATGGAACACCATAATGTTTCAGGATTGTGTTTTTCGTAAGGTTGCTTACCGCTATAACCTTTGCCGCCGCGTGCATACCCATTCGTTCGGTGTCGTAAACGGCCTGATTGACGTGTTCTCCGCTTCGGTCAAACTCGGTTGAGTGAACGTGCACAATTAGAGGTTTGCGGCTTTGCTGCGATACGGCCTCTCCGGCAGGATACGTCATCCAATCATGGGCGTGGATTACATCGAAATTTTCGGTTGCGGCGATTCTGACCACTTTGTCAGCATACCTGCAGACCTGTGAATAGATATCACCGTCGTAATTGTCAGGGTCGTTAATCTGTCCAAGATTAATGTTGGCGGGCGTTTTTGTTTGTTGAACTGCCAAGCTGCCGAGCTGTCGCCCGTGCGCAGTAGCGTGAGCATACGGTCTGAGTGTCGAGGTAATCGTGAGAAATCTTACATTTTTGAAGGTACTCGATACTCTGCCCTCTTCAAAATGCTGAGCGCTTAGCATCTTAACGTGACCGGTGTGGTGGCCTGTGCTTGCCTTGGGCAGAACAAATGTAACTTCTATGCCAAGCTCGTCCATCGCCTTAGTCAGGCCGTAACAGGCCGTTCCTAAGCCACCGCTGATATAAGGCGGAAATTCCCACCCTAACATAAAAACTTTCATTAACAATTTATCCTTCCTGCCTTTGTTAAGAGCGGCAAGATTTTCCTTCTTGACAGACTATGGGTGACTAACACTACAAGTTGGGGAACACGAGTGATAACGCTTACCCCACTTAAGGGGGGCCTCGGGAAACAAGATGACGATGGAAGTATAGCAGCTCCGTAACGCGAGTCAAGATAATTTTTCGAGATTCTGCTTCTTTTTACGATATTTTTTTTGAAAGTGGGCTTACCAATGTCCCGATACAGGCATACTTGACCACCGCAGTTGTTACTGCTGCATTTGAACCACACAAAAATAGCATTGTTCTCACAGAATCTGTCTGATTCGGTCATTCTGGCTCCGCACTCGGGGCATAGTTTCTCATTGTCTGCCTTCATTGCCTTTGACAACAGCGCCTCAACATTCTCGTAGTTCATGCTCGTTGTCCCCGCAAAATTGAGAGACCGTGTTCCGTTTGATACCTTTTTTGTCGCCAGTACACATATTCATACAAGTCCGACTGATGACAGGTTCATTTGTACTACAAAGATTACCAGCGTTTTCGTTCAAAGGTGAATAGGGGTATTACTTAATTCGGACATCTCAATTGCTTACTGATAACCGGGAGAAACACCTGTTGAATCGCAGGTTGACAGAATCAACTAAGGAAGGATGTAAGCGGTGCGATTTTAGTTAGATTTTACGGCTCCGGCTGGGTCAATCCTTCCTGGATGGCATACTTGGTAAGCTGGGCTATGCTGTCTATCTTCAGCTTGTTCATCATGTTCAGACGATGCACCTCCACGGTCTTTGCGCTGATATGAAGGCTTTTTGCTATTTGCTTGGTTGTTTTGCCTTCCGTCAGAAGCTGAAGGACTTCGCGTTCTCTCTGGGAGAGTATTGAAAAGGCGGAATTCTTGGTATTTGCGGGCTGTCGCATATAGTTATCAACGACGACGTCGGATATAGCAGGGCTGATATAGGTTTTGTTGTTCATCACCAGCCGGATGGCATTGACCAGCTCATCGAATTCGCAATCCTTTAGCAGATAACCGGAGGCGCCCGCCTTGAACATTTCGATGATGAAATTCTTGCTTGAGTGCATCGACAGGCCAATGACCTTGACTTTGGGGCATTCTTTGGCAATCTGACGAGTCGCCTCGATACCATTGAGGTCGGGCATACCAATGTCCATTATCACAATATTGGGAGAAAGCTCTTTGGCAAGCTCGACGGTTGTCCGGCCATCTTTGGCCTGGGCAATCACTTCCATATCTTTCTCGTTTTGAAGAGATTTGCTGAGGCCGTGCCTCAACATCGCGTGGTCATCGGCCAATATAATTTTGATGCTCATACTATTAGTCCCATTTCAGCAGGATTTTACCCGATTTTCAAAGGCGCCGTCAAGGTTATATGAGTTCCTTTGCCTCGTTTTGATTCGATTTCGAGCTTGCCGCCTATATGCGTCAGGCGTTCACGAACGCTAAACAGGCCAAACCCTCTTGGTCTGTGGGACGCTGTATCAAATGCGGACGCATCAAAACCTCTGCCATTATCCTCGACGGTCACTCGTATATCATTCTTGGCCCTGGAAACAGCGACCTTGACCATACCGGCCTTTGCATGCTTGGCTATGTTTATGAGGAGCTCTCTTACAGAACGATAAAGCAGTATTTTTACATGGTCGGTCAACGGTTTGGGTTCATCACTGTTACTGAAGGAATATCCCAGTTTATGTTCTTCGCAAAACCGTTCCGTCAGCTCTTCGATTGCTGTCTCCAATCCGAGTGTGTAAAGAGTTGGCGGGCTGAGGTCAAAGGTTAGAGTTCTTGTCTGGTTGACCGCCTCGCTGATGTTAACGCCGATATTTTTCAGGGAGTCCGCAATCTCTGTAGGCACCGATTTCTGCAAGGCCCCCAGCTCTCTTTTTGAGAAAGCCAGTATCGGTCCAATCGAATCATGCAGGGCCGTTGCTATTTCATGCCGTTCCCGCTCTTCTGTCAGAACCAGTTCGGCGGTCAGGGAGCGCAACTGTTTCTGGTCGGCTAAGCTTCTTTCCTCCGCCAGCTTACGCTCGGTGATATCATGAAACACTATTTGCGTTGCCGGCTTGTTCTGGTAGATAAGCGAAGTGACCGCCACTTCCACGTCCAGAAACTTTCCGTCAACACGCATAACCCTTGCCTCCCTGAGAGGTAATGCTCCTCTATTTCTTCGCAGGTCTTGCAGCAGCTTCAGTGAACGCTTTCTATTGTCGGGATGTACGAAATCAATAACCGGCCTTCCTATCAATTCTTCGGGGCTCTTACAGCCGAGCAGTTTTGCTCCGGCAGTATTAATGAACACTATTTTATCGTTTATCTCCACCCCGATACCGTCCGGCGACACCTCCACCAGCCGCCGATAACGCTCTTCACTTTCGCGCAGCTCCGCGGTCCGCTCCCTGACTCTGTCCTCCAGCTCGTCGCGCGCCTGGCGAAGCGCCTTTTCTGCCTGCTTTCGCTCAATGGAATAGCGGACGGCACGGGCAATGAGCCGGCCGTCGGTCTGACCTTTTACGAGATAATCCTGAACGCCCATTCGCACGGCTTTGACGCCTGTTTTCTCATCATCAATTCCTGTAATCACCACTATCGGCACATCGGGACAGGCCTCCCTGAAGCGTGTAATGGTCTCAATGCCTGAGCTGTCGGGCAGCGTCAAATCGAGCAGGACGGCGTCGGGGTGATTATTTTTATAATGGTCGATGGCCTGCTGCAAAGATTCAGCGACGCTGACATAAATGTCATCGATTCCGCTTAATCGTATGTTTTCCTGCAGCAGCCGGGCGTCCGAAACGCTGTCTTCCACTAATAAAATTTTCAATGTTTTGTCCGACGTCATATTTTCTTCGGCAACGTAACAACAGTGAGCCAGAAATTTTCAATGGATTTTACGACTTCAATAAAACGGACAAAATCAACGGGCTTGGTAATGTAACAATTAGCGTTGAAGCGATATGATTGTAATATGTCCTTATCGGAACTGGACGTCGTAAGCACGATAACCGGGATGATTTTGAGGTCCGGGTCGTTTTTGATTTCTGCAAGGACCTCCCGGCCGTCCTTTTTGGGCAGGTTAAGGTCGAGCATAATAAGGTCTGGTCTTGTCGTATTGGCATATTTGCCCTGTTGCCTCAAGTAGGCAATCGCCTCTTCGCCGTCTTCAACGAGGTTGAGCCTGTTTGCGACCTTGCCTGCCTCAAGGGCTTCAATTGTCAAAGTGGCGTCGCTGGGGCTGTCCTCGACCAGCAATATCTCAATGGGCTTTGATTCAGACAGGTTCATATCTGAACTCCTTCCATACCAGGAACAGTAAAATAAAACGTTGAGCCGCGTCCCGGCTCGGATTCGACCCAGATTTTCCCACCGTGGCGTTCGACGATTTTTTTGCATATTGCCAGGCCTATCCCAGTCCCGGGATATTGCTTGCGTGTATGCAGCCGCTGGAAAATCAAAAATATGCGGTCGGCATATTGCAGGTCGATGCCGATGCCGTTATCGGTTACGGCAAATTGCCAGGCATTGGCCTGACGGCTGGCGCTGATATTAATCTCGGGCGGGACATCACTGCGGAACTTGATGGCGTTACCGATAAGGTTGGTAAACAACTGCACAAGCTGCACAGGGTCAATGCGAACCGTCGGCAAAGAATCAAAGGTGATTTTCGCGCCTGATTCTTTTATAGCCGCGTGGAGGTCCAAAAGGGCCTGTTCGAGGGCGGTCTTCGAATCGGTCATCTCTGACTCCCCGCCGCGAGTGCCGACGCGGGAGTATTCCAAAAGGCCGTTGATAAGCAACCGCATTCTCGAGACGCCGTCTATAACAAAATTCATACATTCGGTTTTTTTATCGTCGAGGGTGCCTTCGAGCTGCATTTTGAGAAGGCCAACAAAGCCGGAAACGGCCCGAAGCGGCTCCTGCAGGTCGTGGCTTGCCACGTATGCGAACTGCTCAAGGTCTTTGTTCGACCTGGCCAGCTCCTCGGTTCGCTGCTTAACCAGGTCTTCGAGGTGCAGACGATATTCTTCCAGCTCTGCCTCCGCGGCCTTTTTCTCGGTAATATCACGGGCTGCGGCAAACACACCCTGTATTTGGCCGGCCTCGTTTTTGTAAACAGTTGCGTTGTAAAGCACATCGGTTGTGCGTCCATCTGTATGCCGGATGGTGAGCGGATAATCCATGACCAGACCTTCTGACAACACCTTCTTGTAGCTGTCTCTGGCTTTATCCGGCTCCGTGAAGTAATTGGAGAAATCACTGCCTATCAGGCGTTCACGCGAAAGGCCTGTCACCAGTTCTGTGGCCTTATTAACGTCGGTTATTTTTCCTTCCGGACTGATTGTTACCAGCGGGTCAAGAGATGCTTCAAGCAGACCGCGTGAATATAGCGATGCCGAGCGCAATGCCGTTTGTGCCTGTTTATGGGCGGTAACATCGACGCCAATTTCCATAATCAGGGGTGAGCCGTCTGTGTCGGTGAAGGGATAGTCGTAAATATCGTAATTTCTTCCGTTGGGGCCGGTCCACTCCCAGTGCTGGGGCTTGTTGGTTTTGAGAACCGTATATGTTTCGCAGATCTCGCAGGGCTCTTTGCGATTAAACAGAAACTCGTAGCATTTTCGTCCGTTGTCATCGCCGAACCATTCGCGGAAGGTGCGATTTGCGTATGCGACGTGATAATCCGGCGTCAGCAGCACAGCGTAAGCAGGCATCATTTCGAGGACGCCTTCGAATCGCTTGTGTTCGACCTTCACCGTCTCCTCGGCGGCAATTCTTTGCTGGACCTGGTGTTGCAGCTCTGTCACCGTTTCATCCAGATCGGCGGTTCGCTCTTTGACCCGTATCTCCAGCTCATCGTGTGCCTGACGCAGTGCATCCATCATCTGCTTTCGCTGGGTGATGTCCGTAACCGTGCCGAAGCCGCCTAACACTGAGCCGTCCTTGTCGAGCTCCAATTCAGCCCTTTCGCGGACCCACTTGATTTGGCCCTCAACGACGATTCGATGCTCGAGGTCGTATTTTTCGCCGGCCATCGCCACTTTCCATTTATTATCAACATCTTCCCGGTCGTCAGGGTAAATGAAGTCAAGAAATGACTCGTATGTCAGCGGCGTTCCCTTTGGGACGCCAAACATCCTATACACCTCTTCGGACCAGGTCAGTTCATTTCGCTGAACGTCCAATCGCCAGCTTCCTGTATGAGCTACGGCCTGTGCGCGATTTAAATCCTGCTGGCTCTCTCGCAATTGCCTGGCTTGTTCTTCCGCCTTCGCACGCGCGGCTCTCAGCATACCGCCCATGTAGCCGACAAAGGCGCTTGTCAGAACCACAACAGCCATTCTGGAGATACCGGGGGTGTCGAAATCTATGGAATACAGCGGCGGGATGAAGAAGTAATCTATCGCCAGTGAACCAAGAAGACCCGTCAGTATTGCGGGGCCCAAACCGGCGAGCATAGCTACGGCGACCGACACGGGAAACAGCGTGACATACGGTGTGCCGGGGCCGGTTAACGGCAAAAGCGAGAATTGAAGAAGAACCACCAGCGGGACCGCCAATATCGCGTAAAGATAACGTAAATAGCTTCTCATCTTCATTTGAGCAGATTGTCTTTTATCGCGTTAAGCGGCTTTGTGTCTGGCTCCTGCTTTGGCGTAGGTTAAGAACAACACTCCGCCTTAGTAAGTCATTATATCCTCTAAAACAGGGGCAAACAATCGCATTCCCTCTCCTGTATAGTGAGCTTTCAGGATGCTTACTTTATCACCCTCTGTGCGTATTGCCCAGATACTTGAGGTAAATTTCCCTTGCCCAGTTTAATTGTGTGCCCGCACCCTCCACCGCCACTATAAGCAGGGCCTCCGTTATCTCTTCTTTTGAGACGCCTGCCTCAAGAGCCGCCTTTATATGCGATTCGGTGCAATGGGGGCAGCGAAATGCCGAGGCAAGAGACAACATCAGTAGTTCCCTGGTCTTTTTATCAAGCACGCCTCCTTTGGTGCACGCATCATAGAAGTGCTGAAAGGGCTGGCCGATTTCAGGTGAATGCAGAACATACCACGGGGTTGTTTTCTCTTGACTGGCTTCTTTCTCCATGCGTCTTTCACTTTTTAATTTTATATCAAGCATCTTTAATGAGAACGCCCTTTATTTTACATTTATGGAACTCGTTGGCAAGATAGGCAAATGTCTTAATTTGCCTATCGTAATTGCCTACCTTCCCAACAACCCAGGGTTTGCTAAATTAAGGTGTATTACTTCGGACTGCATCCTGATTATGTTCTACAGCAACCGCATAGTTTTGTCCGCCTCGACAGATGCGCCCATATACTTCCTTACGGTGAACCGGTATTGATTTTGGAGCGTTTATTCCCAGTTGAATCTCATTGCGTCGTATACCAACAATCATAATCTCCACATTATCGCCGACCATAATCGACTCGTCCTTGTGTCTGCTTAAAACCAGCATTTTTGACCTCCTTAATAATACTCCTCGAAGCCGCCACCACTGGTTACCACCGCTATTATCAGGCCTGACGGCGAGACAATGCGTCTCGCCGTCAGGCCCGTGTTTGAAGGAGGGGCTTCGATACTCTTTTAATTTTTTAATGACCTAAAACTGTTTTCTATACGCAACAGCATACACGTGAAGTTTTGAATGTTAAATTGGGAGATTGCTTAATTCACCTTTCGCAAGTGCTTAGCCCGGAGGCGGGGACCGAAGCAGCCAAAATAAACGTCACGAAAAAACCAGGGACTTCCTACATACGAATCAGGATTGTTCTTATTGCACCTTATCATTTGCCTGCATTATGCTTAGCTGGTATCATAATTAAGGATAAAGCAAGGCCCTGACGCCAAAAAGGAACAGAGAAGGCAGGTACACCAATGGTAAAACTTGGCAGGAATTTTCCCTCGCAGTATCTTAGGCAAGAGGTTTAAAGATGGAGCACTACGTTTGCATTCATGGCCACTTTTATCAGCCGCCGAGGGAGAACCCGTGGCTGGAAGAGGTGGAACTACAGGACTCGGCCTATCCCTATCATGACTGGAACGAAAAGATAACGGAAGAGTGCTACAGGCGCAACGCTGCCTCTCGGATACTGGGCCCGGACCGAAAGATTATCGACATAGTTAACAACTACTCCAAGATAAGTTTCGATTTCGGCCCTACATTGCTGTCCTGGCTGGAAAGGCATGCGCCGGATGTCTATCAAAGTGTAATTGAGGCCGACAGAAAAAGTCAGGAGCGCTTTTCAGGGCACGGTGCAGCCATTGCCCATGCCTATAACCATATCATTATGCCCCTTGCCAACAGCCGGGACAAACGCACACAGGTTATATGGGGCATACGTGATTTTGAATACAGGTTCGACAGAAAACCGGAAGGTATGTGGCTGCCTGAAACCGCTGCAGATCTGGAAACGCTCGATATCCTCGCCGAACACGGCATCAAATTTACGATTCTTTCTCCGCATCAGGCACGGCGAGTCCGCAATATAGACGGCACGGACTGGAAAAACATCGACCGGGGCAAAATAGATACAACCAGACCGTATCTTTGCCGGCTCCCCTCCGGACGAACTATAAGCTTGTTTTTTTACCACGGCCCGACTGCCATCGACGTGGCCAACGGCCATCTCCTGCAAAATGGTGAAGTATTTGCCAGAAAACTGGCCTGGATTTTCACGGAGAGCAATGAAGAACATCAGCTTGCTCATATCGCAACCGACGGCGAAACGTATGGCCATCATCACCGTTATACCGACATGGCGCTGGCCTATTGCCTTCACTACATCGAATACAACAAGCTCGCGAAAATAACAGTATATGGCGAGTATCTTGAAAAATATCCCCCGACGCACGAAGTTGAAATCTACGAAAACAGCTCGTGGGGCTGCGTTCACGGCGTTGAAAGATGGAGAAGCAACTGCGGCTGTAATTACGGCAGATACCCATCCGGGCGACAGCAGTGGCGTGCCCCGCTTCGAGAGGCGATGAACTGGCTGCGGGACCAGCTCGCATCAGTTTATGAAACCAGGATGACCCGGTATGTTACCGACCCCTGGGAGCTCAGGGACAGGTACATTTCAGTCATAAATAACAGGGCAACCGGGAACATAGAGGATTTTATTGCGAGTCCCGCGGGTAAGGAGCTGGATTTCGGCGAGAAGGTGATATTTCTTAAGCTGCTGGAGATGGAAAGAAACGCCCTGCTTATGTTTACAAGCTGTGGATGGTTCTTTGACGATATCTGCGGAATAGAAACTGTTCAGATAATGCAATACGCTTCGCGGGCGACTCAACTGGCAAAAGAGATAACCAACAAGGATTTTGAGCCCGGCTTTGAGGAAATACTCCAAAAAGCGCCCACCAATATGAGAGAGTTTGCCGATGGTAAGGCGGCATACGAGGCCCTTGTAAAGTCCAACACCGTGGATTTGAACCGGGTAGCGGTGCATTTTGCAATCAGTTCCATATTCACAGAGCGTCCAAAAGAGCAAACAAGCATTTACTGCTATTCCGCCAAAACCGAGATGTACGACCGCCTCGAGGCCGGAATCCAGGTTCTTGCCGTAGGAAGAGCGACCGTGCAGTCGACCATTGTTCTCGAAGGGTATACGGTCGATTTTGCGGTGCTGTACCGAGGCGACCCATACTTAATCGCCGCCGCCACAGGGCGTATGCCTGACGGGTTATTCTACTCCATACAGCAGAACATGAAAAACGCCTTTCGCAAAGGTGACACGGCCGAGGTGGTGCGACTTATGAACGTCGCGTTCGGCGGCAACAGCTATTCGTTATGGCACTTATTCAAAGATGAACAGAGACGCATCCTGTATGAATTGCTTGAGACGACGTGGCTGGAGATTGAGGCGTCGTTTAGGCACATCTACGAACACAACTACGCAATAATGCAGGCGATGCGGGGTATGAATATCCCGCTGCCGAAGGCCCTGGCCACTCCAGCCGAGTTTATACTGAACGAGGACCTGTGCAAACTAATCCGGGATGAGCATACTAATCTGGACCGCCTGCAGGTGCTGGCTGACGAAGCGGCCAGATTATCACTGCAGCTTGACACGGCTACCATCCAGTTTGAAGCGAGCAGGAAAGTTAATCGACTTATAACCCAGATGGAAGATTCGCCGGTCAATGTCGAGCTTCTTGAAACGATAGAGACGACGGTAAGGATTCTGCTTACGATAGTGACGGAACTCGACCTCCAGAAGGCCCAGAACGTATTCTTCGACGTCAGCAAGAAAATATATCCTCAGGTGAGTAAGAAGGCCCAGGCAGGCGACGACGCGGCGCAAAAATGGGTCGAACATTTCAGGAAATTGTCGCGATACCTGGGCGTAACGGTGCAATAACGACTGCCGGCTGGAAAGGCGATTATGGCGATAAACAGGGCAAGCGGTTTGCTGCTTCACATAACTTCGCTTGCATCGAAATACGGCATCGGCGACTTTGGCCCCGAGGCCTACAAGTTCGCCGATTTTCTTGCCCGTGCAAAGCAGAGATACTGGCAGGTGCTGCCTTTGAATCCGCCTGCTCTCAAACAAAACCCTTATTCTCCATATAACGGTCTTTCCGCCTTCGCGGGAAACACCCTGCTTATAAGCCCCGACCTGTTGTATCGTCAGGGTTTCTTGGCCAAAAGAGACATTCAGGACCGCCCCGCTTTTGCCGAGACACGAGTCGAGTTTCCAAAGGTCATCTCTTACAAGACAAAATTGCTGAATGCCGCATATGAGCGATTCAGGGGCTTGCGCAGGCGACAGGACTACGAGCGATTCTGTGTTGAGAACAAAAATTGGCTTGAGGATTTTGCGTTGTTTATCGCGCTGCGCCAGTACTTTTGGCCCTTGTTGTGGTGCGACTGGCCGGTAGAGCTTAGGGAGAGATGGGAAAAACACCTCACAGCTGAAAAGATGAAACTGCATGATTCCGTAAACCGCGAGAAGTTTATGCAATATCTTTTTTTCTCGCAATGGTTTGCCTTGAAGCGGCATTGCAATCAGCTCGGCATAGAGATAATCGGAGATATTCCGATTTACGTTGCTTATGATAGTGCCGATGTATGGAGCCATCCGGAAATCTTCAAGCTCAACAGGTACAGGAAACCTCAGTTTGTCTCAGGTGTTCCGCCCGACCTTTTCAGCAGGACGGGACAGTTGTGGGGAAACCCCGTTTACAACTGGTCTGCTTTGAAAAAAACGAACTATTCCTGGTGGCTTCAGCGATTAAGGCACAATCTGGCGATGTTCGACCGCATCCGGCTCGACCATTTCAGGGGGTTCTTCCGCTATTGGCGGGTCCCCGCGGACAGCAAAACCGCAAAAAACGGAAAATGGATGAAAGGCCCCGCGGACGACTTATTTAATGTGCTGTTCAAGCGATTTGCCCCCGATTCATTTATTGCGGAGGACCTGGGATATATTACAAACGACGTCAAAATATTTATCAAAAGACACGGACTGACCGGTATGAAGGTGCTCCAGTTCGCCTTTGACGGCGACCCCGATGAAAACACGCATTATCCCCGCAACCACACGAGAAATTCCGTCGTTTATACCGGCACGCACGACAACAATACGGCGGTCGGCTGGTTCAAAAAAGAGGCGACCAAAAAGCAGAAAAGCCGGCTTTTTGATTGCCTCGGCCACAGGCCCAAGGCAAATGATATACACTGGGAGTTGATACGGCCTGCAATGAATTCGGTGGCGGATTTGGTCATTATCCCCGTGCAGGACGTTTTAGGCCTTGACGAATCGGCCCGTATGAATCGCCCGTCCTTCATCAGAGGAAATTGGCAATGGCGCCTTCGTCCCGGACAGCTTACGCCGCAAATTTCAAAGAAGCTGACAAAATTAACTAAGCATTACGGCAGGGCCTGAAACCCGGCGCGCTCCTGCGACGATAAAACAAGCCAACAAGACCCAGCGATACGAGAGTCATCGCATCAGGGAGCAGACGAATGGTATCGCCTTTGGCAAGAGTCCCGACCGGTCGGGCCTGGCCGACATCGGTCGGCTCCAGATATACAACACAGACCAGGTCGTCATCGGACTGTGTGCCAACCACCGTAACCGAGGACACCATCAAGAGGGCATTATTAGTGGCCGGGTTATCGCAGAGCGGAAGCCCTGTCCCCGCCTGCGCACCGGCAGCTATACCTAAAACCATTGTTAGTGCCGTTAGCTTTCTCATTTTTTTCTCTCCTTAAAACTCGTGCTGTTCCTCAACACTTACACTCCCATTATCATCCAGCTTGGCGAAAAAGGTCTATAAGCAGATTGCCTAATTTAGGTCTCGTAAATGCTCATATCAGAATCGCGGACAGCAGCGAGGTTACAATGAACTGGGGGAGAGATGTTTTGAAGATGCGGAATGAACCAAAGGCAGGTTCGAACACAATAGTCCGCTTTCGCGATTATGGTATTCACCGCGGCGGATTAATGCCCTATGGCAGCGCGGATACCTCGTTGAAGTCGCCAAATCTTAAGCCGAACTCCGATGCAG
>JBEKZA010000040.1:0-16741 GCA_049510335.1 Sedimentisphaerales bacterium
GGTAGCTGCGTAAAGTGTGGATACTGAAAAAAGAAGTATGCACGCAGCAGCTTTAATGAACCTCTCTGTCTTCGAACCCATCACCCTGACCGCCTTATAATTATTTTTCTTGCTCAACTCATTCCAGCCAGCTTTGTGCAAAATCCTTGAGGTCGTCGAGCAGAACTGAGCCGTTTCGATCGGTGTCAAAACCACTGCACCAGTTGTTTATTGCTCCGCAGTCGCTTCGCCTCCACTGCTTACCGAAATCGGCGAAATCTCCAAAATTAAAGCAGCAGAATGGCAGCTCAATCTCGATATAGTCAACGTAGAACCAACCCCAGTTGTGCTGGATACGCACTGTATTGGAGCCGGCATTTAGCGATATATTTCCGAACGCAAAATTAGACCAGGTGCTGTTTGTATTGGTAAAAACAGGCGACCATATCTCCTGGCCGTTGACCAGGACCGTGTTTGTCTTGTCTCCCCAGCCGCTCGGTATCAGATACCTGATAGTCAGAGGATAACTTCCCGCCTTACCGCAGGTAACGGTAAAATTGATTCCCGTTCCGCTGCTGCTGTTAAAATATCTCGAACCGGTGCCGGAATAACCGGGGTAGCTCGTGCTGAAGGTGGGTCCGTCGCTGATGGCATTTTCCGCTTCATAGCGCACAATTCTCGGAGGGAATGGGTTTCCAACCGTTATATTCACGTCCTGCGAATCACTCCGTAACCCGGAATTATCGGTGGCTACCGCACTGAGGACATAATGCCCTTCGGGTACATTGTGCCAGGTAAAGCTGTAAGGCGAGTTGGTATCTTCACCAAGTTTGACATCATCCTGGTAAAACTCCACTTTGGTAACAGCTCCACAGGGGTCAAACGCATTCGCGGAAATTGTGATATCCGCTCCTTCTGTAAACTTTGCGCCTTCGGCAGGTTGCGTGATGGATACGACCGGCGCGCCGCCCTCGACAGGATAGTGTTTCCAATCAATCAGCTCATCAAGGGTAATAATATCTTCATCATGATAGACGGAATTGAGAAAGCTTTGGTTTACGTCTTCAATAAAGCTGCCGGCCCACACAGAAAACCAGCTCCACCATACCTTATCGGCTCTGATTTTGTCTGGATTAGGGAGGATTCCCGATTCAGACAGCGCGACCAGCTTAACTCCCTCAAAATGACTCTGGGTATCCAGCCAATACCCAACCATGCTGCTGTTTGGGTCGCTGGGATAAATGTCCATCCCCACAATGTCAACATAGGCATTACCCGGATACCACGCTGGGTCGCCGACGGTATAGACCCAGATAAGGTTGTGTAAACCGTGATAATTGACAAAGCGGTCGTGCATGAGCTGCCACAGCTGAATAAAAGGCCCCGGCCCTTTGGCGCCCCACCAGAACCATCCCCCGGACGCTTCGTGAAGCGGCCGCCACAGGACGGGCAGATTTGCGTCACGGAACTTGGTCAACTGAACGGCGATTGCATCAAGGTCGCGAATTACCAGTTGGTATTTCTCGCCACATGGGTCGGCAAGAACCGCTTGAATATCAAACGTGGTGGCATACGTGTAAAATCCACGCCACCATTCTTTATTCGGCTCATCTATCAAATCGGTGGGGGCGTTCCAGTGCCAGCACAAACCGACCATCCCGCCGCCGGAATTGGCCCAGTTTATGTAGCTTTCGGACAGACCTGTTGGATTGGCGCCGTGTGCGATGCGAGAGGGCGAGTAATCCATTAAATCAAAAGTGCCGATGGCGGGTTCTTTTCCGGTAACGGAGTAGATGTAGTTTATTTCGCTCAGGTCCTGCTGGCCGGAAAGGACCTGCTGCCCATAATAATCCACCAAAAAGGACATAAGCGATTTCGATTCGCTCGTGGCTTGTGGGTCCGTGAGTGTCTTCGGCGGACGGATAAGTCCTATTGGCCCGCTCAGCATTAAACTGCTGATGGCTAAACTGCTACTGACCTGCTGGGCAAAAAGGGGTAGCGGGGCAAAAACGATGAACGCTAAAAGTATTGCCGCTGGGAAACGCTTCGTAAAAACATGGATAGAATTCATGTTTAATACACCTTTCTTAATCCTACTTGGCATAGTTACATCCCTGTAACTCCAAAAAGAACGCATACCCCATTTATCGTGCAGGTGTGAATACATTAATGACGGGCCACAATCGGTTGGTAACTCCTTTTACGCACTAAAGATAAGTTTAGCATAAACTACCGGCGTTTTCAAGGGTTAAGTTATTGCAAGGCAGTATAAAAAGGCCGACAAGCACAACCACCTGCCGGCCCGAAAGTTACAGCATACAGCGATATAAAAAGGGCTGCAAAGCTTTGTCCTTGCAGCCCTTATGTCGGCAATCAATACCAGCGATATTCAGCTGTGATTATGAACGTTTCAGCTTACCAGTTCGGCGTACATTCGGGGTTTGCAGGGTCATTGCACATCATCCATTGTCTGGCAAAATCGCTGAAGTCAAACAAATCTACGACGCCATCCCTCGGCACAAAGTCCGCCAAACCACAATAGTTGTTGCTCTCATTACAATCGTCATTAAGCCAGTAGTCAGTCATCGTATCAAGGTCCAAGTAGTTGACGTAACAATCACCATTAAGGTCTGATGCGATACGATACCCTGCGGCCAGGACCTCGCCGCAGTTTGAATATGTAGGCGCCAGGGCTTTGACCACAAACCCGATAATCACCTGACGGTTAACAGTGCTTGAGTAAGTTGCGCTGGGTGTTTCACTTGCACCTGTTGCGGATTTACGGCCGGTTACGCCCGTGGCCGTCGAATTTATTGTCTGGTCAGTACCTTCGATAAAGCCGTTGTTCAATGTATATGAGCCAGAGTTTCCACACGTAGCGGCGACAATCACCATATCTCCGTTTCCTGTTGAAAGCGGATTGGTCTTGATTGGATTTACTGCGCTGCTTGTCGTCCCGTTACTGTCGGTCGCCCCAACAAGAGTTGTTTGGTTAACATTCTGAAGGAATACGCTGGCGTATGCAACATTACTCGGCGAAACGCTCCATGAGGTCACAAAGTTGTTGTTGGTTGCAGCAGCGACGCCGGCTTCATTGAGAATATATGCCACGACATATGCATAGGTGCTGCTGCTGGTAACTATTCTGTCAATAACCTTGGTCATTGGTTGGCCGCCGTATGTGACGGAATTCAAACTTATCACGGCACTTTGCTCATCGTGTGCAACGAAAATCAAAGCACGGTTGGTTCCGTTTTCTCTTGTATGACTGGTTCCCGAAGCCCACGAACCGAGGATATTAACGTCAGTGATTATGTGTGGCATTGCCGAGACCTGGCTTGAATATCCCGACTCATTCGAGGACGTATCCACCGCAGTGACGACATAATAATAGGTTGTCCCGTTGATTGCGCTATTATCGATGTAATCCGAACTGCTTAAAAGTGAGCCGTTTATCTTGGCATAACCGCCGCCTGATGTCGTCGAACGATATACGTTGTAGCCGTTTATGTCCGGCTCACTGTTGTCATTCCAGTTAAGCGAAATGGTATGATTACCGGCCGACGCTGTCAGACCCGTCGGCGCCGATGGAGGCGTCGTATCGGTGGGCGTAGCCGAGACCACGTTAGAATCGTTGGATTCATTATTGGACGTATCCACTGCCGTGACGAAGTAGTAGTAAGTCACATAGCCATCAACGTCGTTGTCAGTGTAATTCGAGCTGGTCAAAACCGAGCCGTTCAACTTGCCATAGCCGCTGTCCGGAGTGGTCGAACGATATACGTTATAACCCCTCAGGTCACTTTCATTATTGTCGTTCCAGTCAAGCGAAACCATCTGCTCGCCACCCGTTGCCGAAAGCCCTGTCGGCGCCGCAGGCGCATTCATATCTCCCGTGCCCGGCTGGTCGTCGTTCCTCTTGGCGTAAAGCGTGTCCTTTACGAAACCGCCCATCTCGCCGGGGCCGACCAAAAGGTTCCAGCTCGAATCAAACATCTGCGGTTCCCAACCATAATCAGTAACCCAGGCGCTATTGCTGATTTTAAGTCCTTCATAAAAATCCATCAGCGGCTGGCCATAATTGGCAATCGTGCCTTGAAGATTGCCGCTTAAGCTACTGCGGAATCCCCATTCGGTCGCAAAAACAGGATAGCGAGTAATACAACGCCTGACCTGGTCCTTATACCCCTCCGGGTCACCGTAAAGCCCGGTCCAGTGACCAGGATAGAGATGAACCACCATAACGAGGTTGGTTCCCGTGAGGGGACTATCCGCCGCAGGCCCAACCTGCTGAGACCAGCTCGGCGCACCTACAAGAATGAGATTGTCGGGTGCAGAAGCCCGAATAATATCAATCCACGTCTGCATATTGGGCTTGCAAGTTGCCCAGTTGGCCGCATCTGAACCTCCGGAGGTATTTCCCGGCTCATTGAAAAGCTCAAAAAGGACGTGACTGTCACTGGCAAACTTTGGCGCCATATACGCCCAGAACGTGCTTGTCTCTGTAACTCTGTCGTAGGTATTATCGCCGACAAAATGCCAGTCGATGATTGCGTAAATGTCCTTGGTCTTGCAATAATCAACAACCGGCCTCAAAAGCGTGTTATAGTATGTGTCGCTGCCGGGAGTGAATGTGAAAGGACTTGAAAAATCTCCTTCCTGGGACGGATAAACCGCAAGCCGAATGACCTTTGTATACCAGCCCGGAGAGCTTCCCTGGGTATCGTTTTTATTCGTTACACGGTCTATCAGGGCCTGCACACCGCCACTATACCAGCTATAGATAGCGCCAATATCAATTGTATCGACACCCCTCAGCACAACAACATTACCCTGCGGGTCTTTAATAAGATTGGCGTCCGTATGCAGCCAGGGCGTGGCCGCGTAAAGTGGTGCTGCTGAAAAAAGAAGTATGCACACGGCAGCAGCTTTAAGGAACCTCTCCGTTTTCGAATTCATCATCTTAACCTCCAAAAATCAAAACAGTCCCCGACACGTCATCAAAAATCACTATAGAACCTTTCTTAGATTGGCCTGACCACGGCACAAAATGAGGTGCGGTTGCACTGCAGATATGCAACAATTTTTCATTAACCTCTCTTTTCTTCTAAACAATAGTTTACCATAAATTACCGGCGTTTTCAAGGGTTAAGTTATTGCAAGGCAGTATAAAAAGGCCGGCAAGCGCTTACGCTTGCCGGCCTTAGTCTAATGCTACTTAATTGCCTAATGCCTTGCGGCTTGAGTTACCGCTTCCTGCGAATCAGAGCCAGAGCGCCCAGACCCAGCAGAGTCATTGTTGCCGGCTCAGGAATCGGCGCCGGCGCCAGCTTCACATCATCGTAGTAGACAACCCCTTGGCCATCCCACCCGGGGCCTGCCTGCCAGCCAATAATTATCTGTATCCAGTTAATACCTCCGGGACCTCCTATGGTCCCCTCAAGACCATCTCTCATCGGAGTGGTGTCTATCGCAACGTGAAACGTCTGCACAGAGGAACCGTCCCAGGGAGCAAGATCCTCCACCTGTTCATTAACTTGATTCCCACTGTTGGTGCCGACCTGCAAATATACGTGTGAGTCGAAAAACTTGTCGCCCCCGTTATCTGTCATGGAAATAGGATCATAGGTGATATCAAACTGCAGCTCATCACCGTTCTCGATGGAATCCCAGAATTCCGACTTAAACACCGACAAAGTCACGTTGTCGTGACCGCCTGAATTGTAGGTCGCGAATCCAATGTTCCAACCCCATGTCTTTCCGCCAGTATCAAGGTGATTCAAGGTCTTGACAGTTTTGGCACAGCCGACGCCGAGTGTAACACCCTCCCCTTGTGAACCAAAAGTTAAGGTGGTGTCGCCCTGAGTATTCCATGTGCAAACTGCCCATCCGTCAGACGTGTTAGTGGCTTCCCAGTTGCTTATCGGGTCGACGCTGCCGTAACCGGTAGAAACCAAAACTAAGGCAATGCAAATAGAAACTAAAATTCTACACATCTTCTTACTCCTCCTTCTTCGGTTGTCATCACTCTCTTCGTTCTTTTTATCCTGACGACAAGCCAGAATATTGCGTCGTTCGCGACAAATACTCTCTCTTTACACTTGCATCTGTCTCGAACAACAACAAGCACTGCGTTTTGACTTTCACTCGTTATAACCTCGTGCTTGCCTAACGTAAAGTAAAGCGACAACTTAACTAGTTCGGTTTTTGGCTTAACCCTCCTCTCATGAGGGAGCCAACTACTACACATTTGGCTACACTTGATAATGTTGATTTTACAACTTTGAGCCGACAACGTTCTCAACAAACCTTACTCTTCTACTTCCTCACCATAACCTGATAACCTCCAAAAAATAAACCGGTTTTTTTGAGATTATAAAACCTCTGGCTTATTGATTTTCCGATAGCCACCAACCAGCAAACGACATCAGGTCATCGAACCCGACTTTGCCGTCGCGGTTGCGGTCGGCCCCGTTACACCAGGCGTTAGACTGGGCACAGCCGGTCCGCTGCCAATTAGGGGCGAAAATCGAGTAATCCTTAAAGTTATACAAATAAGGAGATAAATATACGCCATCAATCACCTGCGGGGTGGTCATACCCGGTCCCTGCCAGGCCACCGCGACATGGTCGGTGGTGGCGCTTTCTTTGTGCAGTACCTCGATGTAGTACTTACCGCCGGCGGTCAGCCAAATCGGCGAAGACTGCTGCTCTGAATATAATGTCCACAGGTATATGGCCGGGAAGGGCGCGGTCGACATCTTTGCAATCAGCACGGAATGACACGGGTCACTGTCTGTGCTCAGCCGCAGTTCACTCCTCGCAGAACTTTCTATCCAGAACGTATAGTTGCCGTCAGCAGGCGGATACAAATACCCGCGAATACGCGTCCCGTAGTAGTTCCCCCAGTTTGTCGGCCCCTGCAACCTCCTAATTAGTCCTCTTCCGTTCGGATCGTTGGGATAGTTCACATCCGAGGTCAAATAGCTTACCGTTGAGCCGGAGATAGTGGCCCACCATTCCCGAAGAATTGTGCCGGTTGCCCCGCCGCTGGTCACACCGACACTGACTGGTAATGAGACCGTTGTCGCACCGCTATCATCAGTCACCCTGGCGGCCAAGCTATATCGGCCTACGGGGACATTGGTCCACGTATAAGAATAAGGCGCGTTTGTGGCTTCTCCTAATTTGTTGCCCTGACAATAAAACTCCACCTTGGTCACATTACCGTCACTATCAGATGCGCTGGCCTCAATGACGATATCGTCTCCCTGATGAAATATATCGCCATTCAACGGTGAGGTGACGGAAACGGTTGGCCAGATGTTGCTGCCTTCGCTGGGCTGGTCATCATTCCTCCTCAAATAAAGCGTATCCTTTACAAAACCGCCCATCATGGTTTCACCGACGCGAAGCGTCCAATCCGGATTAAACATTGGCGGTTGCCAGGCCAAACAGGCCTCCCAGGCGCTACTGCTAACCTTAAGTCCCTCAACAAAGTCCATTATCGGTTGACCGTAGCCGGTAATCGTCCCATGAAGATATGCATCAGCTGTGCTCATGTCGAATCCCCATTCGCTCATAAAGACGGGGTAGACAGCCTTACAAATGTTTACATCATTCCACCCTGACGTCCCATAACCGGGATACATGTGCCACACATAAACGATGTTATTTCCGCCAATGGGATTTGTTGCCTGCGGGGCAAGAACTTGATCGTAAGTTGGTCCACCGACAAGAATGAGATTATAAGGCGCATAACTGCGCACAATATTAACCCACGTCTGCATATCGCTTTTAACGCTGGGCCAACTACCACCATTAGTCGGCTCATTGAAAAGCTCAAAAATAACGTGGGAATCGTTGGCAAACCTTGGCGCCATATACTGCCAGAACTCGCTTGTTGTTGCCTGGTGAGTAAGGTAGTTGGTAGAGTTGATATAGTGCCAGTCAATGATTGCATAAAGGTCCTTCGTTTTACAGTAATCAACAACCGGCCGCAGAACTGTGTTATAGTAATCATCATTGCTGGGGTCAAACGTTAAAACACTTGGGAAAGCAGGTTCATCAACCGGATAAACCGCAAGCCGGATGACCCTCGGATACCAGCCCGGAGAACTGCCCTGGGTGTCGCTTTTATTCGTCACCCGATCAATCAAGGCGATTACACCACCATAGTATGTCTGCATGGCCCCCAAATCAATCGTATCGACACCCCTCAGCACAACAACATTGCCAGCCGGGTCCTTAATTTGATTGCCTTCTGTATGCAACCAGGGCGTGGCGGCATAAAGAGGTGTGACCAAACAAAGAAGTGCGAACACAATAACAACTTCAACAAACCTTCTCTTCGACTTCATCACCGTAACCTCCAAAAAATCAATTGGTCTGCCGCTACAAATGCAAAAACTGTTATGGGGTCTTACCGAAATGTAAATAGACCGATGCTTCAATCGGGTGTGCGTTCGTAACGACGACACGTAACGCTCAATCATACCCTCTGCTCTTTTCTCGATATATTAAGATTACCCTGAATTTTGGGCGTTGTCAAGGATTAAGTTATTGCAGGGAGAAATCAAAAAGACCGGCAAGCTTAAGTGCTTGTCAGCCAATAGATTACAACAAAAATGCATTAGAAACATTTTTGGCCCATCAGCCCATCAAAAGGTCGAACTGTTCCGGGCTGAGCGATTGCCTTAATTTCTGCAAACAGACCAGCTCGATTTGCCGCACCCTCTCCTTGCTCAGACCAAGCTCATCCCCGATTTGTTTCAGCGTCTTTCTATTCTTTTTCACTAACGTCCCCTCAAGCCCGAAGTGGTTTATGATAATGAGTTGCTCACGCGGCTCGAGATTATCCCGTATCACCTGGATAAGGTCGTGCCTCGCCCTTTCCACCGCCACCACGTCCACTGTCTTAAACTCCTCCTCAAACTCGCTCACTGCCGATGCCGTTCTGTCCGCTCTCGCCTTTTGCCCGGGTATCCTGTGCGCAAAATCTTTGCTGATTGCCCATGTCGCATACGTCGAGAATCTAAACCCTTTGGTGTAGTCAAACTTTTCCACCGCCTGCATCAGCGAAACGTTGCCCTCGCTGACAAGGTCCCCGATGTTCGTTCCGGTTATCGTGTGCCTGTTGGCGACACTGACAACCAATCGCATATTTGTCTCGATTATAGTTTTCTTAACCGCTTCCGCCTCGGCAAGATACTTTTCAATTTCATCCAGCCTGGCACTGGAGATACTGCCCGCCCCGCGCAGCCCCGTTGTTTTTGGTGAAGCGGGGAGCCGCGTCGAAAGGCCGGCCACGATTTGCTCCCTTGCAAGAAAAGCTCGATACTTCAAATAGTTATATCTGCGAAACAGCTCCATCTCCTCCTGCCGGTTCAGCGCCGAGGCATCTTTAAGCCCTTCGAGGTACTTCTCCGGCGATTGTCCCATCAGCATCGGCGAAACACCCTGGCTCTCCTGTTCCCGCCGCTCAATGCCTCTCCGGTCGCCCAAAATCCTCTCTTCCGCATCGGGTTCAAGAAACTCCTCGCTTTGAATAAATTCAATCTTCTTCGCAAGTAAAGCCTGTATCCTTCGCTGCTTCAATATCCTGTAAATTGAGCTTTTGCTTCTGCTGAACCGGCTCATCAATTCCTTGATGCCCGCACCATGTTTTTGAAGCCGGTCCACCTCCGCCGTTTCTGCCGGATTCAACTGTCCCCCTGCTTTACGCAGTGAATCGAAACCAGGATGCGATTTCTCATAGCCCAGCAGAACGCACCGTATCGTTTCCTGTCCCCTGCCCATTTCCGCCGCAATTTTGCGTATTATCTGCCGCCGGCTCATCTCCGTTTCGCTGCTAAGTACACCGGCACGTTTTATTATCTCTCGTTTCCGTTCCGCCGACAACCGCGTAAACCGATCGGCCTCGTCAACCAGCTTCGGGTTTTCATTGAGAAACTTGTCCACCACTGACTTCGAAAAACCCAGCCGTTTCCTCCCGTCGTCAAAAACAAACTTCCGAACCCGCAATCCTCGCTTTCGCCACCTATCGATGGTCTTGGTCGAAACGCGCAACTTCTCCGCAAGCTGCCTGGTAGTGTAAATTTCTTCACCTAGGTCACTGGTGGAAGCAGCAACCTGACCGCTCAGCTTCCATATAAAGAGCCGAAGGTCTTCCGCCAGCTCCTCTCCCTTTATAAGCCGACGACCTGCGTCCCCTTTTGGCCGAAAACCAGTAATCTTGAAGCACACAAACTCAAAAGGATACTCCTTGTCCTTCTCAATTATATCCAAAAGCTGCTCTGCGCAATCGACCTGCCTGCGCCGCCTCTTCGGCGGCGCAAATCGAACCTGCATCAACAGCTCCGCCAAATCCTTGTTTTGTATCTGCTTCATATTTTGTGCGCGACCGCAATCGCCGATTTTACCACCGCAGGCGCAAAAAAACAGCCCCGACTTATCGGGGCCGCTTAATTAACAAACATGTCCTGCAAATCTCAGGCAATCAGCCGTTTTGCAAGGTCCACCGCCGACGCTGCGTCCGGCGCATAACCATCGGCACCTATCTTGTCGGCATAACCCTGCGTCACGGGCGCCCCGCCAATCATAACCTTCGCTTTCAATCCCGCGACCCTGATTGCCTTCAGCGTCTTTTCCATACTCGGCATCGTCGTCGTCAACAACGTGCTTATCCCCACAAGCTGTGCCCCAGTTGCCTTCGCTCGCTCCACAAATTTATCCGACGTCACATCGACGCCCAGGTCAATCACGTTGAAACCGGCTCCCTTCATCATCATCGCGACAAGGTTTTTGCCGATATCGTGCAGGTCCCCCTGCACCGTTCCGATTACGCAATTCCCCACCGGCTTTACCCCCGCTTTCACAAGCTCCGGCTCCAGAATCGCCATCGCCGCCTTCATTGCTCTGGCTGCGATAAGCACTTCCGGTATATACACCTGATTGTTTTTGAATCGCTCCCCGATTACGTCCATACCCGCTACCAGCCCCTGCTGAAGTATGCTGCCGGCCGGCGTCCGCTCCGCAATCGCCTGTTTGGTGATTTGCGCCGCGCCGTTCGCGTCACCTTTTATTACCGCTTCCGCCAACGCCTTCAAATCAGCCATATTTGCGCGTCTCTCCTAAGAATCACTTGCTCAAAAACGGTTCGCATTGTTAAAACGAACTGTGAATTAAACACCATTCCCCCCGCCAAAGCAAGTGCCAAATCCCTTTTTAGGCCTCTCCTCGACAGGCCGATGCTTATGCTTTATCGAAAGTAAACTGGTGCTGCTTGGCACCGATTTTGATTGTGTCGCCGTCGCCGAATTTGCCGGCCAGCAGCTCCGACGCCAGCGGGTTCTCTAATCGCTGCTGTATCACCCGCTTCAAAGGTCTTGCGCCGAACGTCGGGTCATAACCCTCTTCCAGAAGCAGCTTCCGCGCCTCATCGGTAAACCGTACCTCCATCTTCCGCTCCCGCAGCCGGTCCGCAAGATACCGTAACTGTATCTCGACAATCTTCCGCAGATGCTCTTCCGTCAGTGTATGAAACACAATAACCTCGTCAACGCGGTTCAAAAATTCCGGCTTAAAGACCTGCTTCAGCATCTCCTTCACATGCGCCTCAATCTCCCAGTCGGCGCCTTTTTCCTCCGTCAGCTTCTGTATTTGCTCACTGGCGATGTTGCTCGTCATAATAATTACCGTGTTCTTGAAATCTACCGTCCGCCCCTTGCCATCGGTCAGCCGGGCATCGTCAAAAACCTGCAGCAGCACGTTAAACACGTCCGGGTGCGCCTTTTCCACCTCATCCAGCAAAACCACCGAATACGGTTTCCTCCTCACCGCCTCGGTCAGCCGCCCCCCTTCCTCATACCCCACATACCCGGGCGGCGCACCTATCAGCCGTGCTACTGAATGCTGCTCCATAAATTCGCTCATATCTATCCGAATCATTGCGCTCGGGTCGTTAAATAAAAAGTCCGCAAGCGCCTTCGAAAGTTCCGTTTTGCCCACGCCTGTCGGCCCCAAAAACAAAAACACCCCGATGGGCCGACGCGGGTCGCCCAATCCCGCCCGGTTGCGCCTTACCGCGTTGCAAAGTGCCTCCACCGCCTCATCCTGCCCCACGACGCGATGTCGAATATGCTCTTCCATCTTCATCAGCCGCTCTCGCTCGCCGCTGAGCAATCGCGATACCGGTACCCCAGTCCACTTCGATACAACATCCGCAACGTGCTCTTCCGTCACCTCGTTGTGCACCATCGTTCCGTCCGTCTTGGCAAGCTGGGCTTCTTTGGCCGCAAGCTCTTTTTTCAAATTCGTTATCGTCTCATATTTCAGCCGGGCCGCCTGCTCAAGCTCCCCCTTGCGCTGCGCATCCTCAAACTCCAAGCTTGCCTGGTCGATTTTCTGCTTTAGCTCTTTGATGTAATTTATTTCGCCCTTTTCCCTGTCCCATTGTGCGGTCAGTTTTCTGTCCCGCTCCTGCAGCTCCGCCAGTTGCTTCTCCGCCTTTTTCAGCCGGTCTTTGCTTGCTCCATCGGTTTCTTTTTTCAGCGCCTCACGCTCGACCTGCAACTGGATAATCCTTCTGCGAATATCGTCCAGCTCCGCGGGCAGCGAGTCGTTTTCTATACGCAGTTTCGACGCCGCCTCATCTATCAAATCAATCGCCTTGTCAGGAAGCCACCTGTCCGAAATGTATCTGTTCGACAAGGTTGCCGCCGCCACAAGCGCCCCGTCCGTAATCCGCACCCCGTGATGTGTGTCGTAGCGGTTCTTCAGCCCGCGCAAAATTGTTATCGTGTCCTCCACGCTCGGCGGGTCCACCATTATCGGCTGAAACCGCCTCTCCAGCGCAGCGTCCTTCTCCACGTGCTTGCGGTATTCGTCTATCGTCGTTGCGCCGATACATCGCAATTCGCCTCTGGCAAGCGAGGGCTTCAGCAGATTTCCCGCGTCCACCGACCCCTCCGCCCTGCCCGCGCCGACGACCGTGTGCAGCTCATCAATGAAAAGTATTATCTCGCCCTCGGCGGCAATCACCTCTTTCAATACCGCCTTGAGCCGCTCCTCAAATTCCCCCCTGAATTTCGTTCCCGCTATCAAGGCGCCCATATCCAGCGCGATAATCCTCTTATTCTTCAATCCCGCCGGCACGTCCCCTGCCACTATACGCTGCGCCAAACCCCCCACTATCGCCGTCTTTCCCACGCCCGGCTCGCCTATCAAAACAGGATTATTCTTCGTCCGCCGGTTCAATACCTGCATACATCGCCGTATCTCTTCGTCCCTTCCGATTACAGGGTCCAATTTCCCTTTCCTCGCCATATCCAATAAATCAATCCCGTACCGTTCCAGCGCCTTGTATTTACCTTCCGGACTCTCGTCGGTTATCTTCTCGCCTCCGCGAATCTCTTTCATTGCTTTTTCAATCTGTCCCGCCGTCACCGAGTTGAGCCGTAAAATCTCTCTCGCGTCACTGGCCACCGACGCAAGCGATAAAAGCAGATGCTCGACGCTGAGGTATTCATCTCCAATCGCATCGGCGCGGTTCTGGGCGTCTAACACAATCTGATTCAACGCCGGGTCCGGCATAATCTGCCCGCTTGTTTTGCCCTGGGGCAATCGGCGAAGTTCACTTTCCGTCATATCCTTGATGCGCCCGACATTGGCACCGATTTTCTTTAGAATCTCAGGCCCGATGCCTTCATCATCCCCGACAATAGCGCTGAGCAAATGCAAAGGCGACAGCACCGTATTTGATTTGGCCATCGCTACCTGCTGCGCCGTCGCCAATGCCTCCTGCGCCTTCAATGTGAATTTATCGAACTTCATAGTCGTTTCCCTTTTCTCTATACAATACCCAACCATGGGATGTGCAAATCGCGTGCCTGGATTATACCCACCCCTACTTGTCGCGGAAACAGCCACTTACATTAAAAAAAGAAATCCCCTCGTGCCAATTTGGCAGCTAATCGTGTGTCTTTTGATGTGAAGGGCTAATTGCGAATCCGCCAGTTTGGCGGCGTAAGCTCAGGCATTTCCCATTTACTGCCGCATCGATGACACCTCTCCATATCAGGCCTTCTCATCTTGCCGCAATTTTGACAGGTCACCAGGGTTTCTTTCGACCGGGTCAGCTGATACGTGATATAAGCCACAAGACCAAATGCGATTGTTCCAATTGTCCACCATTTCTTTGCTGTTCCGGACAGCCCCGCCAGCATCGCGTCTTTTCGAACTCTCCACGCAAGCCACACCGACAAAATTAAAGACGGCCCAATCAGAAAAACAAACAGCACCTGCTTTGAAAAGTTGTCTCCATCCGTGCTTCTGCCTAACATACCCACGAACGAATTCGGCAAAATAAATAACGCTCTATGTCCCGCAGACGTCTCGAAGCAGTCCCCGCACAGATATGATGCTACCTCAAACACCACCGGCTGAAGATTCTCAAGAAGAAAAAGAAATACCGTCGCTAATGGCTCACCAGAATTGTCAGAGTACATATACTCCACAGTGGGCATACCATTGTTCATGGTGTCGCCGCCAGAAACAAGCTTGCCGTTAGAGTCAAAAACCACTACGGCCATCGATGTGCCTTCCCCTGAAACAGTTCCGACGCACATCCCAAGGTATTTGACATCAAAACTCTGCGGCGGCTTGTTGGGGTCGGTGGGCAATCTACGAACCGCATAAATCGGATAAACCCTATAATCCAGCACGTTTCTCGGGTTGGCAACCTCGTTATACACATGGGCTGAATACAATGACTGCGGCTTCGGCAGGTACCCCGCCTGCACCAACGACCTCTCCTTTGTATTATAAATATAAATTAGACCCGTCTTGTCCAACATAGGGATAAATGTATGGGAAAAATCCCTGTCAAGATAACGGTATCCCTCGCTCGATTGGGTGCCGTCGCCCAAAAACAACTCTTGTTTATTCCACTCGCCATCCCCCGCATTCCATATCTCCGGCGCACCCAACTCAATGTTCAAAGCCAAAATAGCGATGCCTCCCACTCCATGAATTTCAATCGGTTCCCGGCTGTCCCCCTGGGCCAGTTGTAATCCTTTGCTGACGCTGCCTCTGCCAAAATCGATTACATAAAACCGACGCGTTTTCCTGTCGTAAAAACTTGGCCGATTGGGGTCCCATACTTCAGTCACAGTCAGATCACAGAACCGTCCTAATGATGAATCCGCCGTCCTCGATACCCCGTTCGGGCCGGCAAATAATTCCGTCTCTCTGTGCATACTCTCATCATCCGGCTCAAACAACCTATAGTGAAAGATTATTAAACCGCTTCGCTTATCGAAACAAAGGTAGTTGTTGCTGTTCCTGCCGCGATACGAGTAGTAAACTCTTTCATTAGCGTCACGAAATGGGAACACCTCTGCCATAATATCCCATAATGCGCCGACTGCGCTACTGGTAATAATTTGTCTATTCAAATTGACATATATCTGAGAGTACCTAAAGTTTGGCTCGTTCGGACCGGGCGGCCTTGGCCTTTTTTCATATCGAATAGATGACTCCACCTGCCGAGGCCTTGGCTCGCCGGGAACCAGTCCTGAAGGGCTGATTGTCACGCTCAAGGAATTTTCAGGCATATCATTAATAAGCTTGTCCCAGCAAAAAAACCTCCCGCAGAACAACAATAGCGACAGCAAGACCATCACTATAAATCCCGTCGCTATTATGTTTATCAGTTTCCCGCAACGCCTGTCCATTGGTTTACCTCCTAAAACGCAGCCGTCGCAAATTTATACCACGCTCGTATCAGGCACGCCGCAATCAAAAAAACCAGTATCGCGTAAACCTCCCAGCCAAAACCCTTAATCAAAATAACCGGAATCAAAATTAAGCCAAACCCCAATGTCCCCAGTGACGGTGTAATCCTGTTTGATGTCCATCCAAATTGAAGACCGATGCAATAGCAGGCAAATCCGAGAAGCATCGCAGGAATCAAAACTTCATAATATAGCCCCCTGTGAGCGGGCGGAAATGGCACAGCAGCCCTCGATACAGCCATAATAATCGTCCCTGCGATTGGAACAAAACCAATGAGAACCAGCAAAATTCCCGCAATTACGCGTGCGGTGAAAATCTGACCACGATTGACTGCCAAAGTCGCCAATAACGCCGATACCTTTTTTGTCTTGTCCCCATACATCTGCGCGGCACCCATCGCGCAAAATGCCAACGCCAGGGGAATCGAAATCATAGTACCGAACCCAGTGATAACGGACTCGTATTTCTCGTCATAAAATTGCTGATAGAAAAGTAACACACCGAAGATGGCCGCCAAAATCAACGCCCCGATGAAAAACACCCGGTTGTCTTCTATCTCCCTTTTTATCAGCGTGAACATATCGGTTCTCCTTGTTCATAATCGACCGCCGCATCAGTCCCCGACGCCGTGCATTCGATAAATATCTCCTCCAGGGTCATCGGTATCTCCGTGCAGCTTGCCGGCTTGAAGATATCAAGTATCTTCTGTTTGCTTTCATTCCAGTTCGCAACAGTAATGATTATCTCCCTGCCCTGCCTGTTTTCCGCTATTATCTCCGTAATGGGAAGCTCCTTCGGCGGCTCCCCGTCGAAAATAACTCTCAATTTCCGCACGCGCCTTTTCAATTCTTCCAGTCCGCAATCCACTACCAATTTCCCTGCCCTCAGTATCCCTATCCGGTCGGCGATTCGCTCGATGTCGCTGAGAATATGAGAGCAGAAAAGAATCGTTCGGCCGTCTTTGCTT
>JBEKZA010000041.1:0-15695 GCA_049510335.1 Sedimentisphaerales bacterium
GGAGGCATAAGTTTTTTAAGGTCGGTATATATTTTATCCTCGTAGCGGAGGCAGCATTTGAGCCGGCCGCAGTAGCCGGAGATTTTCGACGGGTCAAGAGTGGCCTTTTGCAGCTTGGCCATACGCATATTGACCGGCTTGAGGGATTTGAGAAATCTTATGCAGCAGCACTGTTGTCCGCAGCTTTCGACGTCGCCCAGCAGTTTCGCCTCGTCGCGTGAGCCGATTTGCCGCATTTCGATTCTGGTCTGGTATTCCTGCGCAAGTTTTCTGACCAGCTCGCGGAAATCGACGCGGCTGTCGGACATAAAGTAGAAGACGATTCGCTCGCCGCCGAGGATGTGCTCAGCGTCGACAATTTTCATCGGGAGTTTCATTTCCCTGATAAGATTTCTGCAGAACGCGGTCTCTTCCTTCGCAATTTTCCGGAAGTGCTTTTCTTCGTTGATGTCCTCTGCGGTTGCGTATCTGACGAATCTGCCGGCCGGCGCGACGTCGAAAGGTATTTCGGAATCGTCGAAGTATTTTTTGATTTGTTCGTCGGTCAGTTTGAGCTGGCCTGCGCGATACGAGCTGAGCTGGCCAATGAGGTTGCCCATTTCGAGCCCCTTTTCAGTTTTAATGACAACCCGCGTGGGCACGGCCGGTATCTGGGTTTCGTTATGTTCGAACAGACCGAGAATCCTCATCTGGCCGAACCGGACCAGCATATATCTCTTTGTTCTCGACGGCTTCGGTTTTGTTGTCTGTGTATCTTCCATCGATGGTTTTCTGCCAGAAACGCTCCTGCACCGGCTTGACGGGTTTGGCGGACGCTACCTTATATTAATACGAATCGAACGCCAGTCGGTGCGGGTGCGCTAAAGTTCAGATGTGATTTTATCAGATTCGGCGAGGTTTAACAACAAGCTCTCGAAAATAAGCCGTTCGTTGACGGACGATTCAATCCAGTGGAGGGTTTTGAAACAATCGGCGATTTTTTGGCCGGCCTGTTCGGCGTTGAATCGCCGGGCTATCTTCTTTATTTGTTCTGGCTGGTCGAAATTGATGAGTTGCTGGTGAGGGGTGACGCCGGCCAGCATCACGTCGTGAAGGGCGCCGATTACAATCTGGACGATTGCGCCGGCGGCCTTGCGATTGATGTCGGTTCTGCTGGTGGCCGGCTCGAGTTTGGCCCATGCAGTCGCTAATGATTTCGCCCACTGCTGGCACTTTTCGGCTGTTTCGAGCGAATCCTGATACTCGAATTCGGCGAGGGCGTTTACTATCTTTGTTTTAATCTGGTACAGGTTCGCCTCGGCCAGCTCGAGCCGGGCGCAGGCGCAGCCAAGTCCCATGCTGCCGTCGGACAGGCGAGCGAAGAATTTTGCCTGTTTTTCATGCAAGCCGAGTCCGTTGAGTTTTTCGATTATCTTGTCTTCCGCGATGGGGCCGAAACGCAGGATTTGGCATCGGGACCTGATTGTGGGCAGAAGTTTGTCGGGCCGGGTGCATGTAAGGATGATGCAGCAGTAGCCGGGCGGCTCCTCGAGTACCTTCAGCAGGCAGTTTTGCGATACGTTGTTGAGCTTCTCGACTTCGCTGAGAATGAAAACTTTTCTTGCCGACAGGGTTGGCTTGCCGGATACTTTTTTAATCAGGAATTCGCGGACGACGTCAATCGGGAAATCGACCGGAGAGTCCTTGCCTTTACCATCTTCTGTGAATTCAAGCAGTTCTTTATAAACGTGCTCAAAGTCGGGGTGCGAGCCGGCCTCAAACGCCCGGCAGGAAACGCAGTCGCCGCAACTATCGGCGAAATCATTTTCCTTCACAGGATTTTTGCACAGCAATAGTTTGGCAAATTCCTTTGCAGCGGTGAATTTGCCGACGCCTTCGTGGCCGGCGAATATAAAGGCGTGCGCGACCTTGTTTGTGGCATAGGCCCTTTCAAGGTCGGCAATTGTTTTGTCCTGACAGAAAATATCTTTTAGCGGCATTTATCTCGCCTTGAGTTTTTCAACTGTTTCTATCACTCTTTTGTGGACGGTATCGATGTCGTCCGCGGCGTTAACTACGGAGAAGTTTTTCTGTTGTTTGGCAAGTTCGAGGAAGCCCTCGCGGACCTTTTTGTGGTAGCCGGTGCCTTTTTGCTCCATACGGTCGAGGTCTTTTTTGAGCCGGGTCGCCGCGGTGGAGGAATCGACATCGAGGATTATTGTCAGGTCGGGCCAGGGCCTTTCGAGACAGTCGGTCGCAATCTTTATTACCTTATCCATTCCGAAGCCGCCTGCATTACCCTGATAAGCACAGGTGCTGGACAGCCAGCGGTCAACGACGACGCATTTGTTCTGTTTTAGAGCCGGTGCGATTTTCTCATTCCAAAGCTGCACCCTCGCGGCCATATAAAGCATTACCTCTGCTGCGGTGGTCATTGCGATATGTTCGGGATTGAGAAGTATCTGGCGAATCTTCTCGCCGATGGCGGTCGCCCCCGGCTCACGGAAACTGACCACGTCCACGCCCTGTTTAGTCAGCCAATCGGCTAAAAGTTTGACCTGCGTGGTCTTGCCGCAGCCATCCGGCCCATCAAGGGCGATAAATTTGCCTGTAAATTTGTTTTTCAAAGCTAATCCTAAACTATATTGAAGGTTTCAGTGAGTCCTGTGAATCTAAAGGTTTTGAGCCGGTATCATACGCAAAATTTTTAGAGGCGACAAATCTTATTGCCATGACCGCCATCATTAGGTCAATGAATCGCCATACAATAATTCTCGCTGCCATTAAAAAGTAATACGAAATTGTCGTGCCAGATTGAATATGGGCGGCGGGCAGGAATTCCCATAGAAACGGTAGTCCTAATGAGATAAGGAATAAAATAACAAGTTCTCTTGCGTCTCTTAGTCGGCATCGGCCGAGCATTTTGAAGCTCTTAAATATGTCGCAATCCAATACTATTATTAGTGGGAATATCAGAAGGACTGGCTTCATTAGAATCAAACTGACTGAGGTAGAATACAACAGGTAAAATAAGCGTGCGCCATTGGCGGTATCCATAAAACCTGTATTTATGAATGCGACATGCTTTATGGTCCAGTAAATCCCGCCTTGCAAAAATGCCATGGAGAAGCTGTAAATTATTCCTAAACCAGCTAACCGCAAAAAAAAGTGCTTACCTTCTCGTAATAAGACAAGAGGCGATTGTCGCTTCCGGTCCTCCAGGTAAACGGTTCGCTGGAAACCGAGTATAAGCAGAAAAGCTATTATGGAGAATGGAAGAAACGCAAGCGACATCAATATCTGGAGCGGCAGTCCTGTTGGGTGAAATATTAGCCGCGACGTATTGATAAAATGCCACAAGACCTCAAGGGCTATGATGAGCGCGACCTCCGGCCAGCGGGCCTTGAGGATTGCCAATGTTTTTCTTGTTTCGGTCATCTTATCTTGTCAGTTGTAAGTTTTCGGGGCCGACTAAATGGCGGATTTCACGGCAAAATTCGGGGTCGGGGTTGACGGACAATTGCCTGTCGGCGGCGGCGTAAACCTTTCCCTTGTCGGTTCGGATTGCCACGTAAACGGAACTTTTGCCCCTGTGGTGCTGGCAGATAGTTTTAATCTGTGCAACTTTTTCTTTGGTGACGTCGCCGGCGTCGAGATTGATACGGACTTTGCCGGCCAGTTTATCCGTCGCCTCGTCGAGGGCGATTAACTCCGAGGCAATGACGTTCGGTTTTTCTCTTCTGAAATCCAGCCGGCCTTTGACGAAGACAATCTTGTCATTGGCGAGAAGTTTGGTGAACTGATTCAGGGTATTGGGGAACAGGACGACCTCGACCTGGCCCTGGAGGTCAACGAGAGTAAATACGGCCATTTTAGAGCCGGCGTTCTTGCCGGTTTTGGTAAGGTTGTACCGGATTTTGGAAATCAAGCCGCCGATAACCACCTCTTTTTCCTGTGTTGTCTCGGCAATCTGGGCGGTGTTGATATTCGAAAAGATGTTAATGGTTTCGGCGCAGTGGCTGAGAGGATTGCTGGTGACGTAGAAGCCGAGGACCTCTTTTTCAAAGGCGAGCATCATTTGCTCAGGCCAGGGCGGGACATTGGGCAGGCGTGTATGGTCCTGTGAGTAGTCGGGCTGGGCCTGTTGGCCGAAGAACCGCAATTGGCCGGATTGTTTGTCGGATTGTGCCCTTGCGCCGACCTGCATAGCCGATTCCAGTCCCGCCATCATTTGAGCGCGGTTGCCGCCGAGCCGGTCGAAGGCGCCGGCTTTTATGAGGGATTCCATTACCTGCTTGTTGGCGGCCCGCGGGTCGACGTTTTCACAGAAGTGGAACAAGCTTTGGAATTTGCCTATCTTTTCGCGAGCGGCAATGATTTGCTCGACGGCTTTTTCGCCGACGCCCTTGACGGCGGCGAGGCCAAAGCGAATCATACCTTTTTTGCCGTTGGTTTCTTTATAGAGGGGCGTGAAGTCAACGCCGCTTTCATTTATGTCCGGTGCCGTCACCTCGATACCCATATCGGTGCATTCGGCGATGTATTCGACGACCTTGTCGGTATCGCCCATTTCGTAGGTGAGCAGGGCGGCCATATACTCGACGGGCCAGCAGGTCTTCATATAGCCGGTTTGATACGCGATGACGGCGTAGCGGGTCGAGTGGCTTTTGTTGAAGCCGTAGCCGGCGAAGCGTTCGATAAGCTCAAAAATCTGCTCTGCCTGCGATTGTTTGAGACCTTTTTTTACGCAGCCGGCGATGAAACGCTCCTTTTCTTTGGCGATGGTCTTGGCCTGCTTTTTGCTTATCGCCTTAATCAGCGTATACGCCTCGCGCAGAGGTATATCGCCGAGCCGGTTGCAGATTTCCATCACCTGTTCCTGATAGACCATAATGCCGTAGGTCTCTTCGAGAACGTCTTTCATAATCGGGTGCGGCAGCGACCATTTCCCGCCGTGCTTGCGGTCATTATAGTCGGGGATGAGCGTCATCGGGCCTGGGCGATACAGGGCGTTGGCGGCGATGAGGTCCTGAATCCTGTCGGGCTTCATCCTTATCAGCAACTCCTGCATACCGCCCGATTCGAACTGGAATACGCCTTTTGTTTTTCCGGCGGCAAACAGGGCAAAAACCTTCTTGTCAGTCAGGTCGAGTTTTTCGAGGTCTATTTTTTTGCCGTGAATCTGCTCTACTAATTGTCTCGCGCGTTCGAGGACGCTGAGCGTTTTGAGGCCCAGGAAGTCCATTTTCAACAGACCGACTTTTTCGACCATCGGGCCTTCAAACTGGGTGGTGATGTCCTCGGTGCCCGGCGGCTTATAGAGGGGGACAAAGTTGGTAAGCGGCTCGTCGGCTATGACGACGCCGGCCGCGTGGACCGATGCGTGGCGGGCGAGACCTTCGAGTTTTTTGCTGATATCGATGACTTTTCTGGTCTGCGGGTTTTTCTCGTATGCCTGCTTCAACTGGGGTTCGGTTTCCAGCGCGATGTCGAGAGTCATATTCAGGGACTCAGGCACGAGTTTTGCCAGCCGGTCGGCCTCGGACAGCGGCACGTCGAGCACCCTGCAGATGTCCCGAATGACTGCCTTGGCCTTCATAGTGCCAAAGGTTATGATTTGGGCGACGTGGCCGTATTTCTGGCGGACATAGTCGATAATCCGGCCTCGACCCGTCTGACAGATGTCGATGTCGATATCGGGCATCTCGTTTCGTTGCGGGTCCATAAATCGCTCGAACAGCAGGTCGTACTTCAGCGGGTCAACGTCGCACAGGCCAAGACAGTAACCGACTAATGTCCCGACCGCGCTTCCCCTTGCGCCGACTGGGATATTATTTTTATGGGCGTAATTGCAGAAGTCCCAGACGATTAAAAAGTAGCTGGCGAAGCCCTTTGACTCGATGACGTGCAGCTCTCTGTCGAGCCGCTCTTTGATTTGGTCGTCGATTTTGCCGTAGATTTTCTGGGCGTTTTCATAACAAAGTTTTGTCAGGAATTTTTCCGGCGTCGAGCCGTCGGGGGGGCTGAAATGCGGGGCGTGTCGGCTTTTGAGGTCGATTTCGACGTTGCACCGCTGTGCGATTGCCAGTGTATTGTCGCAGGCCTGGGGCCACTGCGGGAAAAGCTGTCGCATCTGGTCGGGGCTTTTGAGAAACACGTCTTTTGGGTAAATCATTCGGTCCGGGTCGGTCGCCTTTTTGCCGGTGCTTATCGCACAGAGGCAATTGTGCGCCTCGTGGTCGTCTTCGTTGAGGAAGTGCACGTCGTTTGTTGCAACAAGGCCGATACCCATTTTATTTGCCACGTCCGCCAGCGCCTTGCAGACGTTCGGGTCGTCGCCTTCGTGGCTCTGGATTTCGATGAAGAATCTGTCCGGGCCGAATATTTTGAGGTAGCTTTCGACGACGGTCTTTGCGGCTTTTTCGCCGCCGGCCAATTGCACGGCAAGCTCACCCTTGGGGCAGGCGGAAGTTGCAATCAGTCCTTCGTTTAGTTCCGCCAGTATTGCCTTGTCTATTCGGGGACGGTAATAAAAACCCTCGGTGTAGCCGACGGTCGCCAGCTTCAGGAGGTTTTGATAGCCGGTGTTGTTTTCGGCCAAAAGGACGAGGTGATACGCGGCGTCGCTAATGGATGTTTTGGTGCGGTCGAGCCGGCTGTTGGGGGCGATGTATGCCTCGATGCCGATTATGGGTTTGATGTGCGAGGCGTGCGCCTTTGTATAAAATTCGATAGCGCCGAACATATTGCCATGGTCCGTGACGGCGACACTGTCCATCCCAAGCTCTTTGCATCGCTGTAAAAGCTTTTCGAAACTTATGGCGCCGTCGAGAAGCGAATACTGGCTGTGCAGATGAAGATGAGTGAATCCTTTGCCGTCTGTCACGGGTCAATCCTTTCCGCCTGCGGCGGACAAGTTCGCAAGGTTAGTTTCTTATCGATTATCAACTATTGATTGTAGCGGCTGGCTGATTGCCAATCAACATTAACTGAACGGTTCGAGGGCAAAATCGTCCGCGGGAGGCGCGGTTTGGTGTTGATTATTCGCCGGCCTTATCTTAGCATAAAACCTTCTGTATTTGATGTTAACGCGTTATTTGGCAGGATGAAACGTGCCGATTTATGAATATAAATGCAGTGATTGCGGCAGGATAACCGAGTTGCTTGAAAGCAGCGGTAACCAGACCGTTAGGAAATGCGCTCATTGCGGCGGCGCCAAACTCACGAAACAGCTTTCGGTATTCTCGGCCCAAGTCAAAGAAGGCCAGTCGAAAAAATGCTTTGGTTGCAGCGATAACGCCTGTCCCTATTCTAAGCGGTGATTTTGAATGACTGACAAAAAAGGCGATTACAACTTCAACGCAATCGAAAAAAAGTGGCAGCAATACTGGGAAGCCAGCAAGACGTTTGCGGCCATCGACAGCGACAAATCGAAGCCGAAATACTACGTCCTCGATATGTTCCCATACCCCAGCGCCCAGGGCCTGCACGTCGGCCACCCGGAAGGCTACACCGCCAGCGATATTGTGTCGCGTTTCAAGCGTATGAAGGGTTTCAATATTTTACACCCAATGGGCTGGGACGCATTTGGGTTGCCCGCGGAACAATACGCGATTCAGACGGGAACGCATCCTGCCGCGACCACGCAAAATAACGTCGATGGTATGCGACGCCAAATCAAGTCGCTTGGTTTCAGCTACGACTGGGACAGGGAGGTCAATACCACCGACCCGAACTACTATAAATGGACCCAGTGGATTTTCCTGAAGCTGTTCAATTCGTATTTTGACGAAAAAGGGCAAAAGGCCAGACCAATTGAAGAATTGCCTATCCCGCTGGGTTTGTCTGCGGATGAGAAGCGAAAATATATTGACGACCATCGTCTGGCTTACGAATCGGAAATGCCTGTCAATTGGTGTCCGGCTTTGGGCACTGTGCTTGCCAACGAGGAAGTGGTAGGGGGGGTGAGCGAGCGGGGAGGCCACCCGGTAATCAGGAAGCCGATGCGGCAATGGCTTTTGCGAATTACGGAATACGCCGAAAGATTGCTTGAAGACCTCGCCGAAGTTGACTGGCCCGAGCCAATCAAGGAAATGCAGCGAAACTGGATTGGCAAAAGCATCGGCGCGGAAGTCGATTTCAAAATAGCGGGGCGAAACGATGTAATTTGTGTCTTCACCACCCGGCCCGATACGCTTTTCGGCGCAACTTATATGGTGCTTGCGCCTGAACATCCACTGGTTGATGTTATCACGACAAAAGACAAAAAAGGCGCGGTGAAAAAATACCGTGAAGAAGCCGCACGTAAAAGCGACTTAGACCGAACGGACCTGGCAAAAGAGAAAACCGGCGTATTCACAGGGGCATACGCAATCAATCCCGTCAACGACGCCAAGATACCGATTTGGATTAGCGATTACGTGCTTATAAGTTATGGCACGGGTGCGATTATGGCTGTGCCTGCGCACGATGACCGTGATTTCGAATTCGCGAAGAAATTTAATTTAGCGATTATTCAGGTGGTTGAGCCGCCGGATGCGCAACAGGTAGAGTTGGTTAAGCAGGGTAAATTGTGTTTTACGGGCGACGGCACGGCTATAAACTCGGGCCAGTTCACCGGGCTTAAAACGCCCGACTTCAAAGAACGAATTAGCAACTGGCTTGAGCGGGAAGGATTAGGCAAAAAGGCAATCAACTACAAACTTCGCGACTGGCTTTTCAGCAGGCAGCGATACTGGGGCGAGCCGATTTCTCTTGTGCATTGTGATAAATGCGGGATAGTGGCGATACAGGAGTCGGCGTTGCCTTTGAAGCTGCCTGAGGTGAAGGACTACACGCCGCCGGCGACGGGTGAGCCGCCATTGTCGAAGGCGACTGAGTGGCTCAAGACAACCTGCCCGCAATGCAGGGGGCCTGCCACGCGCGAGACAAACACAATGCCGCAGTGGGCGGGAAGCTGCTGGTATTACCTGCGGTATATCGACCCGAGCAACAATAATCGCTGCTGCGATGGCGCTAAGGAAAAATACTGGATGCCCGTTGACCTTTACATCGGCGGCGCCGAGCACGCGGTATTGCATCTGCTGTATTCGCGCTTCTGGCACAAATTCCTGTTTGACATTGGCTGCGTCAGCACGAAGGAGCCGTTCAAAAAATTAGTCAATCAGGGAATGATTCTCGGCGAAGACGGGCAGAAGATGAGCAAGAGCCGCGGCAACGTCGTCAACCCTGACAAGGTTGTCGCCGACTATGGCGCCGACTCGATGCGCCTTTACGAAATGTTTATGGGGCCGTTAGAGGCGGTAAAACCCTGGAGTATGCAGGGACTTGAAGGCGTATATCGGTTTTTGCAGAGGGTCTGGCGGCTTATGGTTGACGAGGAAACGGGTAATCTTGCCGCCTCCGTGCGGGATGCCGACACCGACGAGGCGACTACGAGATTACTGCACCAGACAATCAAGAAGGTCGGCGGCGACGTCGAGACCTTTGGTTTCAATACCGCCATCAGTGCAATGATGATTTTAACAAATCACCTTGCCAAACAGCCCGTGGTGCCGAAAAGTGTCGTCGAACCATTCGTGCTGATTCTGTCACCTTTCGCGCCACATATTGCTGAAGAGCTTTGGCAAAAACTCGGACACGATAAGACGCTTGCTTACGAGCCCTGGCCGAAGTTCGACCCGGAGCTTGTAAAGGAAGCCGAAATCGAATTAGCAATTCAGGTCAACGGCAAAATCAAGGACAAAATTGTGGTGTCGGCGCAGGCCGATGATGAGCAGATAAAGCAAAAGGCACTGGCAAGCGAAAAGGTCATTGCGGCGCTGACGGGCAAACAGCCGAAAAAGGTAATAGTTATCAAGTCACGGCTGGTAAATATTGTCGTTTAGAAAAGAGTCATCGCAATGCACAGTGAATGCAGTAGAAGATGCTTTCTTATGCGTGGGACAGGCGTGGCAGCAGGATTGGCGCTGGGGGGCGTTGGACTTGGCGGTTGCAATAAACAGTCTAGAAAAGAGGCAAGTGAAAAGGGAGATTCGGAACTGATTGCTTATTGCGGATTAAATTGTATCAAGTGCCCCATTTACCTGGCGACGAGAGAGAAGAATGCCAGTAAACAAAAGCAGATGAGGGAATATATTGCCCGGAAAATCAAAGAGGTATATGGAGTGCAGAGCAGCGTGGAAGATGTCACCGATTGTGACGGGTGCAAGACACAGGGCGGAAGATTGTATTCCAATTGCCGGAAGTGCCAGATAAGGAAATGCGCGAGCGAAAAGGGTCTTGAGAATTGTGCATATTGCAGTGAATATGTCTGCGAGAAACTAAGCAAGTTTTTTGATTCTGAAGGTGAACAGGCGGGCGCCAAAAAGCGATTGGATGAGATAAAGGCCCGGCTATAAATGAAGCCGGTTTGTATTCTGTGATTGCCTGATGCATATTGAAATCGAAGCGAAATTGAAAGTCGGTTCACTGCCGGCCGTTGTGAAAAAGTTAAAAGCCGCGGGCGCACGATTCGTCGGCAAACATATACAGACCGACACATATTTCGACGACGGCAAATCATCTCTGCGGAAATCTGACAGCGCTCTTCGGGTTCGCCGTCAGCTCATTGGCCGCAAAGAGCAGGTTATTGTCGCCTTCAAAGGCCCGAAGCGGAAAGGACGATTCAAGCAAAGGCAGGAGATTCAATTCGAGGTCAGCGATGCCCGATTGGCGGAGATGCTCCTTGCCGCGATTGGCTATAAAAAGGCGCTTGTTTTTCAGAAGAAGCGTGATGTCTGGCTTCTTGGCGGCTGCGAGGTCGCGCTGGATGAATTGCCGCTTCTGGGCAGTTTTGTCGAAATAGAAGGTCCTGATGAAAAGAAGATAGCTGCCGTGCAGAAAAAGCTGGGGCTGTCCGATTTACCGCACATAGCCGACAGTTACGCCGTATTGATGACCAAACAGCTCCGACGACACGGAAGAAAAAACAACAGGGTTTTCTTTTAGCGGTTATTATGAGCGTAATTAAACCAGAAGACGGTTACATCGCTTACATAATCAATCCCAAGTCCGGCGCAAGCACCGGAGAGAAACTCCCCGGCTGGCGCTTCGAGGAATACCTGACCGGCAGGGGCTTTGAAGTCCGTATGAATCTCACCCGTTCGCTGGAACACGCCTGCGAGCTCGCCACCGCCGCCGCAGCCGACAACAATTGCTCAATGGTCATTGTTGTAGGAGGCGATGGCACTGTCAGGGAAGTCGCACACGGCCTCGAAGGCAGCGATAAACCTTTCCTTATCATACCGGGCGGCACCGAAAATCTTCTTGCCAATGAGCTGGGTCTTGATAAGTCGCTTCGGACATTAACCCAAACCTTTGAAGCCGGTTTTATCCGCACCCTTGACCTCGGCATTGCAAATGGCAGGTGTTTCACTTCGATAGCCGGTTTTGGTTTTGATGGCGAGGTCGTAAAGGGTGTCAGCCAAAAACGAACGGGACATATCAATTACTTTGATTATTTCTGGCCGTTGTGGCGGACCTTCTGGCGATACCGCTTCGCCCCGCTGACTGTCGAAGTCGATGGTGAACAGATTTTCGAAGGTCCGGGTCTTGTTTTTGTCGGCAACATCTCCAGATACGCCATAGGCCTCAACATTCTCGAAAATGCCGACTTCAGCGATGGCCTGCTCGATATTTGCATCTACAAGTGTGCAGGCCAGATACATTTGGTCAAACATTCGGCGATGACCGTGCTCAAGCAGCATATCCGCTGCCGGGATGTCATCTATCGGCAGGGTAAATGCGTCACGGTCAGTTCCGACAACCCGAGTTTGCCCACTGAAATTGACGGCGACCCAGGCCCGGCGGTGCCGGTTCAAATCAGCGTGATTCCAAATGCGGTGCGGGTTATGGTGCCGGAGGGTGGCAGGCCTGCCGGAATAAGAGCGCAGATTCTCCGGGCCTTGCGATAGTACAACGTTTCGTAAATCTTTCGACTTAAACAATTTGCTAAATACTGAATAGAAAAAGGGCTGTGTCGTTCGCACAGCCCTTTGATTTGTAACACAAGTTGTCTTTTCGAGCTTTTTATGCCCTGCGTTTTCTCAGCAAAGCCAATCCGCCCAAGCCAAGCAGCAAAAACGTTGCCGGCTCAGGAATAATCGCGATTGAAATCGGATGGTCCAAACCTGATGCAAAGATTGTTCTGTTTCCGTTCGAATCAAATTTCAAAATCGTTCCGTCATTAGTATTGACCGCATAGAGATTTCCGCTGTTGTCAAAGGCAAGACCACCCGTAGTTTGGCCCAAACCCGATGCGAAAATAGATCCATTTCCGCTTGAATCTAATTTCATAATGGTCCCGTAGTACCAACTGGCCACGTAGAGATTGTCGTCGCTGTCAAATGCAAGAGCTTCAGGGGAGAATAAGCCCGATACGAAGATAGACATGTTTCCACTCGAATCGAACTTCATAATCTTTCCGTTTTCTTTATCAGACCCATAAAGATAGCCGCTGCTGTCAATAGCTATACCCCAAAGCGAGTTCAAACTCGAGGCGAAAGTCGATACATTTCCGCTCGAATCAACCTTATGAATAATCCCACCTCCGCCATAACTGCCCGCGTAGAGATTTCCGCTGCTGTCAAAAACAAGATCACTAACCCAAATTCCGAAAGAGGTGACGATGGCCCCGTTTCCACTCGAATCGAACTTCATAATCTCCCCATCAGCAAACATCGCAGCATAAAGATTACCGCTACTGTCAAACCTAAGACCTTGATTAAAGTACAACCCCGAGGCAAAAGTTGACCTGTTTCCACTCGAATCAAATTTCTCAATAGTTCCGTCTTTAGGCCAAGAAACTCCGCCACTATAACACGACACATATATGTTATCGGCGTGTGCGATGCCGCCGGCCAACAAAGCCAACACAGCTGCTGCAAATACCCATAATTTTGTTTTCATTTTTTTCTCCTCTTCAAAAATTGAACGTTCTTTTGCAGCGAGACAAGAGGCGTACACATATCGTCTCCGCAGTGGGACAATCACCTTGGTCGTTATGTCTTGTGCACTTATGACTTATATTCCTTCTTTAGTGGGGAAAAACATAGCGTGAAATACAGACAAGCTCTCTCACCACTCTTCCCCTGTTTATACAGCAGACTTACACACTTCTATAAACACTACCATTCCCCCATCTACATTGTCAAGGTTAAGCTTGAGAAATCAGCAGATTCTTTAGTTTTTTTAGGACTATTTCTTCAAAATCCCCCATTTCGGCCTAAAAAACAAGGTAAACTTCGTAAAAAAATGCTCGCAGCCTTTTTTAAACAGAGAATAGCCGAGGAACTTATGAAACGCGGTAATAGGGCTCCGCCTTCCCACTTCGCCCTGAACCAGAAGCGGTTCAGGGCTACGCAGGACGAGGCGGCGGATAAATTTGACAATCCATCGTTTGGCGTCGATAATAGTTGACGGATATGAAAACAAAGAGTTTTAAAATTGGTTCCGTAGAAGTCGGCCTGAACGCCCCGATGTTCCTGATGGCAGGCCCCTGTGTTATCGAGACAAAGGAGATTTGCATCGACATCGCCAATCGGCTGGCGGAAATCTCATCCCGCACCGGCATCGGCGTTATCTACAAGGCCAGCTTCGACAAAGCCAACCGCAGCAGCATTTCCAGTTTTCGCGGGCCTGGCCTGGAAAAAGGTCTTGAGATTCTCGCGAGCATTCGTGACCGAACCAAACTGCCGGTTATGACCGATGTTCACCTGCCGACACAGGCACAGACAGTCGCCGAGGTCGTCGATTGCCTGCAGGTGCCTGCTTTTCTGTGCAGACAGACGGATTTGCTCTGTGCCTGCGCCGAGACCGGCAAACCGGTGAATGTCAAAAAAGGGCAGTTCCTCTCGCCTGATGAAATGAAAAACGTCGTCGAGAAGATTCGTTCCTGCGGCAACGACCAGATAATCCTCACCGAGCGAGGCACGTTCTTCGGCTACAACCGTCTCGTCAATGATATGGCGGCCATTGAAACTATGAAGCAGTTGGGCTGCCCCGTTGTTTTCGACGCCACCCACAGCAGCCAGCAGCCGGGCGGTCTCGGCGACGTCAGCGGCGGAAATCGTAAACTTGCTCCCATCCTTGCCAAAGCCGCCATAGCCGCTGGCGCCACGGGGCTATTTCTCGAAGTCCACACCCACCCCGACAAGGCCAAATCCGACGCCGCAGTCGTTATGCCTATCGACGGGGTTGAAGACCTGCTGACCGCCTGTAAAAAAATATTCGATATCGTTAGCGGGCCAAATCGTGACTAAACGCTCCAAATATCTCTATGGCCCCGTCCCATCCCGCCGGCTGGGACGCAGCTTGGGCGTCGATATCGTTCCTTTTAAGACCTGCACCCTCGACTGCATTTACTGCCAGCTCGGCAAAACCACCTGCAAAACCCTCCAGCGAAAAGAATACGTGCCGGTTGATGATGTTCTGGCTGAGTTGAAAGGGTTGCTCGACGCCGGATTGCTCGCCGATTATATTACCATAGGTGGTTCGGGTGAACCAACCCTTCACAGCGGCCTGGCCCGGCTTATTTCCGGTATCAAAAAACTGACCTCTATCCCCGTCGCCGTCCTGACCAACGGAACGCTTTTTTACTTGCCCGAAGTCAGGGCCGACTGTGCCGCAGCCGACGCGATTTTGCCATCGCTCGACGCCGGCGACCAGGAAACATTCGATAAAGTCAACCGCCCCCACGACCAGATAACCTTTGGCCGTCTGGTTGACGGCTTATGTGCCCTGAGGGATGAATATCCAGGCCAAATATGGCTCGAGGTCTTCTGTATTGAGCGTTTTAATACAGATAGCCGGCAACTTGCCAGGATTGCCGAGGCGATAAAAAAAATCCGCCCTGATAAGGTTCACCTCAATACCGCCGTTCGCCCGACCGCCGAGCCGGGCGTCGGGAAAGTTCCCGCGGAAAAGCTCGAATCGATAGCCCGCCGGCTTGGTCCAAATTGCGAAATAATAGCCGATTTTGTTTCCAGCCGATGCGGCAAAGCCACTGACAATGTTACCCAAACCCTCTTATCAATGCTGAAACGCAGACCGTGTTCCCTCAGCGACGTTTGCTCGGCTCTCGGCCTTGATGCCAGCGACGCAAGCGGGTATCTCGAAGAGCTTGAAAAGCAGGGGGTAGTTCGGTCCGAGAACAAAGAGGGACGGACCTTCTTCGCTGCTCGTTGACCAGTCAAACCCGCCCTCGGAATCGATGGTAAATCCCTGTAAAATCTAATAACATTCCCACTCAATTTGTAAAGACCATCGGTCTATTGGCCGATAAAAGCTCTGTGGCGATTTCGTCAACGGCGATATTATCGCCTCCGCCACAAAGAATTGCTAGTGAGCCGGGTTAAGACCGATAAAGAAAGGGGATAACGTTGTCCCCGATATTGTGTTGTGAAAATGACAGGGGCCTGGTGGTCGTGAGCAGAGCGAAGAAACAACTCGTTCTCAAAAAGGGCAAACAAAAGTTCATATTCCGTTACGAGAGCGGCTCCGAGGATAAATTGCTCGACGTTCTTGTCGAGCAGGCCAAAAGCGGTCGCACCGACTTCGACTGGTTCGATGCCGCCGTGCTGAGTTTCAAACTTACTCAGTCGCTCATAGGCCAGGCCGACGAACTAATTGGTGATAAAGTAAAAGTGAGACAATAAACCCAGGTGAGTCCCGGCAAG
>JBEKZA010000042.1:0-15465 GCA_049510335.1 Sedimentisphaerales bacterium
TCCATCTATTCGCATTGTGCCCGAAATGAACACCTGCGCTAATCAACTCTCGTGCCAGTTCTTTAGCCACAAAAACCTCCAAAAAACATCACTTAAATAACTGCGACCGCTTTCCATCGTTCGGAAACCGAATCTGAAAATCTAATCCAAACCCTGCATTGTGTCAAGCGTTTTTGCCGCGTGTAAAGCTACCTTTATACCCGCTGGCTGCATCCAAGTAAAGCAAAAATCCGGGGATACCCTTTATTGCTTGCCAGGGAGAGACAAAAATGATAGTTTGAGGCGAGTTGGCGATTGCGACCTGATATAGTTCGTCCCGGCGAAATCTTGCGATGCAGCCGTGCAGGCCGGAGCATAGCCGGGCCGGTTAGAGGGAAAGTATGCAAGGTTGGTTCTTAACAGGAGCGATTCTGACCACACACTCTCTGGGGCTGGGGGCGATAAGCCCGACAGGCGAGCAGGCGTCGGCGGAATTAATCGAAGGACTTACGTTTAACCCCATCAAGCTTTTGCTGCTCGTTGTCTGGGTGTATTTAGGACTGTATTTTGTGCAGCGGGTGGAATTCAGCCCGGTGGTGCCTAAGCATCGCAAGTCGATTGTGAATGTCCTGACGCTGGTGCTCGGGCCAATACCGTTACTGGGGCTGCTGATAGCGAACATTCTCAAAACACCTCATCTGGAAGGAAGAGGTTGGCTGGAGACGATAAAAGACCGGCTGATGACGATAGGCGACAGCATACGGTCATCAAGGATTATGGGCGGCACAAAGGAGAGGACGATAAGGCTTCTGGATTCATCGGGAACGGACCTCAAGGAAATATATGGTCATGGCAAGATTCGCCGGCAGGACAGCCACATCCTCGAACTGACCGAACAAATAATCTGGAACGCCCTGCAGGACAGGGCCAGCGATATTCTCATCGACCCCAAAACCGACTCCAGCTATACGATAAGATTCCGGGTCGACGGCGTATTGCGTGAGGTCGAGCAAATGGACGCCACCACCTGCCAGGCGGTCGTAAACAGCATCAAAGCGGTCGCAAGTATGGATATTTCGGAGAGACGCCGGCCGCAGGACGGCGCATTTGTCGCCAAGATGGCAGATGGAACGGCGTCGTTTCGGGCGGCAAGCGCGGGGGTGCTGAACGGCGAAAAGCTGTCGATAAGGGTGCTCAAACAGGACGCGAGCATATATACGATGGAGAGCATCGGCCTGACCGAAAAACAGCGCAATATTATCGAAGCCGCCATCAGCAAGCCCTCCGGTACGATACTGTTGTGCGGCCCGACGGGCAGCGGCAAAACAACAACCATGTATGCGATGCTGAACAAGATTGATTTTTACACCCGCAACGTGATAACGGTCGAGGACCCGATTGAATACGTCCTGCCCAACACCAGCCAGATTGAAGTGAACCCAAAGGCCGGCATTACCTTTGCCAAGTCGCTGCGGAGCATTTTGCGGCAGGACCCGGACGTGATTGTAGTCGGCGAGATTCGCGACGAGGAGACAGCGGTGATTGCGCTCCAGGCGTCACAGACGGGACACCTGGTCCTGGCAACGGTGCACAGCAACAGCACCGCCTCGGCGCTGATTCGGCTGCTGGATTTGGGCGTGACGCCTTTAATGCTGGCAACGGGTCTGAATGTGATTATCGCACAGAGATTGATGCGCCGTCTGTGCAAATACTGCAAGACGCCCGCGAAGCTCACCAGAAACCAGATAAAGGACTTCGAGAAAAGAAAGGTAAATTACGCGAATATGTACGAGGCGGTCGGCTGCGATAACTGCTATGGAACGGGCTATTATGGCAGAATCGGGATTTACGATATACTTACGCTGGACGACGAAATCAAAACGAACATAACGACCAACAAACTGCCGATAACCCAGCTGAGAAACGAAGGGGACCAGCGGGGCAAGAGCAATCTGCAAAAACAGGGACTGCTGAAGGTGGTAACGGGCGTGTCCAGCTTAGAGGAGCTGACAAGGGTAGTAGGATAGAATTTATGGTATTTTGGATAGGTATATTGATAGCCGTCGGTTTTGCGTACTCAGCCATAAAGCTCGGCTTTTACTACGCGTGGACGATGCTGTTCAACGTTGTGGTGGCGGTTTACGTTGGAATACGGCTCGGGCCCTTGATTAGCGAATTTGTGCCGATGGGCGGCCAATACTGCAGGACGCTGGCGGTGCTGGCAGCGGGGGTGGGGACATTTCTGGTCCTGCACGGTATATCATCCGCGTTCCTGCTCGGGCAATTCGAGGTGACGTTCCCGCGGCTTCTGAACACACTGGGAGCGGGGCTGCTGGGACTTATGGCCGGTTTTCTGGTGTGGAGTTTCGCGGCGCTCGTAGTGTACACGACGCCTTTTTCAGAAAACGCATCCGTCAAGGAGGTCGGCTTTAACAGTAAGCAATTTAAAGAGGCAAAGATACAGCCGTATCTTGTCTGGTGGTGTAATTTCGTCGATAAATTCGTCGCATTAGAAAACGGCGGGACCACCAGCGCAGAAAATACAATCAAAGATTTGATGACAAAGCCGAAACCAGCTCAAAAAAGTGTTATGACAATCGGGGCGAACAAGCCCGCCGACGCCAATGAGCCGAATCAGCCGACCGATATGAACGAACCGAACAAACCCCATTCGCCCCATCGATTAAGTCCGGCCCCACCCGTCAGCCAGCCGAACTCCCTGCTAAAACTACCTCGCCGCACCTTGCCTCAAGATGACCAGCCCTGATGAAATCAGGTAACTATAGGAAGCAGGTTTGGGACATAGGATACCCCCAATCCCCTTCCTATCCAAATTTCTGCTTGTTTTTCTTGCACTGGCTAAAATCCGTGTTATAATCAATAACTATCAATTCGGTGGCTTCCCTACATGTTCTGCAACCAAGCCGATAAAGCGTTTTGTAGAAAAAATCCAAGGAGGAGAAAATGACTAAAACACGCCTAATCACATTCGTGGCATTTCTTCTTGCGGTGCAGGCAGGCAACGCCTTCGGGGCATATAGCGGCGGGACAGGCGACCCCTGCAACCCCTACCAAATCGCCACAAAAGCAGATTTGCTGGCACTTGCCGCCAATACAGGCGATTACGGCAAATGCTTTATCCTGACAGCGAATATTAATATGCAAGGGCGGATCTTTGCACAGGCAATCATTGCCGCAGGTGGAAGTCCTGCCTTTACGGGAACATTTGACGGCAGCGGGCATAGAATCAGTGGTTTTATCATCAATGGCGGGAGCAATTCGTATATCGGTTTATTTGGGCAAATCAATGCCGGCGGTTCTGTCAAGAATCTTGGTCTTGAGGAGTTTGCGGTGGTCAGCGGTTCTTCTAATGTCGGCGGGTTGGCGGGGTGCAACAACGGCGGCAGTGTCATTAACTGTCACTCGACGGGGGATGTCAGCGGCTCTGGCAATAACGTCGGCGGTTTGATAGGGTATTACAGCGGCAACAGTATCAGCAATTGTTATTCAACAGGTAAGGTCAGCGGCGGCTCGAATTATGTCGGCGGTTTAGTAGGATATTACAGTAGCGGCAGTAGTATCAGTAGCTGTTATTCGACGGGTGCGGTCAGCGGCTCTGCTTATTATGTCGGCGGGTTGGTAGGATATTACGGCGGTGGCAATATCAGCAATTGTTATTCAACGGGTGCGGTCAGCGGCTCTGGTTCTTCTTATTATTGGAATTGTGGGTATATCGGCGGCTTGGTGGGATGGAACGACGGCAGTATCAGCAACTGTTATTCGACAGGTACTGTCAGCGGCTCTGGCAATAATGTCGGCGGTTTGGTGGGATATAACACCGGCAGTATCAGAAACTGCTATTCTTCAACGGGTACAGTCAGCGGTTCTCCTGGTCCTTCTAATGTCGGCGGTTTGGTGGGATATAACAACGGCAACGGTATTATCAGCAATTGTTATTCAATGGATACGGTCAGCAATGGTACTAATGTCGGCGGGTTGGTGGGGGAGAACGACGGCGGTATCAGCAACTGCTATTCTTCAACGGGTACAGTCAGCGGTAGTGGTAATGTCGGCGGGTTGGTGGGATATAACAGCGGCTCCGGCAGCAGTATCGAAAACTGCTCTTCAACGTCTCAGGTCAGCGGCAATGGTCAAGTCGGCGGTTTGGTCGGGGATAACCGCAGCGGCAGCATCACCAATTGCTATTCTTCAACGGGTTCAGTCATCGGTTCTTCTGGTTCTTCTAATATCGGCGGGTTGGTGGGGCAGAACGAATCCAGCGGCAGTATCGAAAACTGCTTTTCAACGGAGCCAGTCAGCGGTTCTTCTGGTTCTTCTAATGTCGGCGGGTTGGTGGGAAACAACAACAGCAGCAGTATCGACGAAAGTTATTCAACGGGTTCAGTCAGCGGTTCTTCTAATGTCGGCGGTTTGGTAGGATATGACAGTGGCAGCGGCAGTATCAGCAATTGCTATTCTTCAACGGGTGCGGTCAGCGGTTCTTCTAATGTCGGCGGTTTGGTGGGATATAACAACGGTTATATCCTTGACTGCTATTCAACGGGTCATGTTGACGGTTCTTCTAATGTCGGCGGTTTGGTGGGATATAATAACAATAGTGTCTGGGACAGTTTCTGGGATAAACAGACTTCCGGGAAAACGACCAGTGCCGGCGGAACAGGCAAGACAACGGCACAAATGAAGATGCTTTCGACGTTTACTGCGGTGGACTGGGATTTTGATTATTCTGATTATGTGTGGGGAATCGACAACGGACAGACATACCCTTATCTTGTATTGCTTAACGGCATCAATCCCCCCATACCAAGTGGTCCAACTGGTGCTCCGCCGACTAGCGACTATTTTAATGGCAATCAAAGCCAGAAAAGCGGTGCGACCAATGACCCTGTAAATACCGCCACAGGCAATTTTCTACACGAAGAAACTGACTTTGCAATCCAAACCCGCACAAGTCCGTTAGAATTTAAGCGGTTCTATAACAACCAGGACATAAGAACCACTTCGCTGGGGCAGGGATGGACTCATTCTTATTATATTCTGCTTGCCCAGGATGCAACGAGCACCAACATCAATGTTCGATGGGGTGATGGCCATACTGACTATTGGCAATATGACGCTAATACAGCAACCTATAGAGCGGCTACCGTCGGACTTTATGACCAATTGATTAAAAATACCAATGGAACATGGAAAATAATCAGGAAGAATCTCGATACATATAACTTCGATAATTTGGGCAGATTATCAGCAATTGTTGACAAAAATGCCAATATTACCTCGCTTGCTTATAATTATGCCTTGGACCAAACCTGCGTAACTACTATCACCGACCCTGCCGGCAGAGCCATCACTCTTCAATATCAAAACGGTATGCTTACAAGTATTTCTGATTTTACTTCACGTACAGTCACCTTTAGTTATACAAACGGAATGCTTACTCAAGTTATTGATGTCCTTGGTCATACAATTACATACACCTACGACAATAATGGCTATTTGAAGACTGTTACTGACCAGAGGGGCATTGTTATTGTGAATAACATCTACGATTCTCAGGGGAGGGTAACACAGCAGCGGGACGGCAGGAACTATTTGAGCACTTTTGCATACGATACCCCGTTGGCTGGCCAGACAACCATAACCGACCCGAATAACAATACCACTATCCATACTCATTTTGGCGGGTATAAGCTGCTGCAATCGATACAGGACGCCTTAGGACAAACAATCACCTATGCGTATGATTCAAGCGCCAACAGAATTTCGATTACCGACCGCAATGGTAACACTACGGCATTTAATTATGATGCAAGGGGCAATGTAATTGCGACTTTAGACCCTAATGACCCGAACAATCTTAGCAGCACCGGCGGTATTACTACTGTTGAATATACAGACGCTAACTTCCCTGATTTTCCAACTAAAAAGACTGATGCTCTTGTAAATGTAACAATATGGAACTATGACAGCTATGGCAATGTCAAAGAGCAGATTGACCCCAACAGTAATCATAGGTACTGGACTTATAACAGTTTCGGTCAAAAGCAGACTGAAACAGATGAGAATGGCAATATCACTGTATTGACCTATGATACTGTTGGCAGGTTGACTCAGAGAACTGACCCTAACGGAAACAATACCTGGTTTGGCTATGACTCACTGTGGCGACTGACAGATATTACTGACGGAAGAGGTTCTTCGGCGGGAGATGTCAGCCACACAACTCACACCGTATATGATAACGCAGACAGGGTCAGTTCAATCACTGACCCCAACACCAGTGAAAGTTATCAGTATGACAACGTGGGTCACAAAACTCAGATAACTAATGGTCGAAGCTATACGACAAAATATTATTATGATGAAAACGGCAATCTCACCAAGGTAGAGAAGGATGCACCAAACAGCCAAAAGCAAACTATTCAATATACCTACGATAACCTTAACCGCAAGCTCACTTTCAGCGACCCTATTGCAAATATTACAACATACAAATATGATGCTGTCGGTCACCTGCTGACGGGAACTAACGCCGCAGGCAATCAAACCCAATATACCTACGATGCTCAGGGCAATATGTTATCTGTAACCGACGGCAATGGCGTAAAGATTTCTTATAACTACGATTGCCTCAATCGTAAGGTTGAACAGGATGACCTGCTGAGTAATCACTGGTACTGGCAGTATGATAAACTTGGCAGGGTGATTAAATATACAGATGCCAGGGGAGCAAAAACTCTCTATGGCTACGATGTGCTGGGAAGGCTTATGTCGGTTACAGATGACTGCAATAAAACAACACAATACCAGTACGATAAGGTTGGCAATCTTACACAGATAATTGATGCGGGCGATATTATCTCAACAAAGAAGTCCTACGACACGGCAAACAGACTCAAACGGCAGGAGGATGGCAATGGAAATGTTTACCAATACGGTTATGATGGAGCAGGCAACAGGATTTCAGTTATAGATGCGAAGAACCAGAATACTACATATATCTACGACAGTCACAACCGTTTAATCCAAATCAACTATCCCGATTCTACACAGGCAACTTACTCCTATGACAGGAATAGCAACCTCACAAGTACTACCGGCATAGCAGGCACTACCACTTACGCATATGATGAACTCGACAGGCTCATCAGCAGCACAGATTGTTTCAGCAAACAGGTGCAGTATGGTTATGATATAGTGGGAAACCGTATCAGTATCACTTATCCCGCTGATTCAAATAACCCGGCGAGAACCGTAATTTACAGCTATGACAAAGCCAATAGACTACAAAGTATCACTGATTGGGCCAGCCGCACATGGTATTATACTGTTGATAGAGCAGGACGGCTCACGCAGCTTGTTAATCCCAACGGAGTCAAAGAGAACAGAGCCTATGATAATGCAGGACAGCTTTCAGGTCTTACCTACAAGAAATCAGATGATACTGCTTTGATTAGCTATTCATATACTCGTGACGGGCAAGGTAACCCGACAAACGTTAACGAAACCGGCACGCTCTTGCCCAATCCTCAGTTGCCCATAAAGACTTCATACAACTATGATGCGGACAATTGCCTCACGGATACAGACCAGCCTGCTTCATACAATTATGACAATAATGGCAATCTGATAACTCGAACTATAAGCGGAACTACGACTAATTTCAGCTACGACTTTGAAAACCGGCTTATTTCTCAGAACACAGGCGGTTCAAACGTTCAACACATATATGATTCACGAGGCAATAGAATTGCCAGAGTTCAAAATAGCGTCACAACACGGTACGTTCTCGATTACAGCAGAGCTATGAGTAATGTACTATGCGAGACGGATGGGACTGGCAGCATTACTGCCTATTATATCCATGGTCCCCAAATTGTGGGACGAATCGGCACCGATGGCTCAATAAGATACTATCACAGCGACCATATCGGCAACATCGTTGCTCTTACTGATAGTAATCAGACGATAACAGACAAATATGCCTATACGCCGTTCGGCTCTCCGGCTGGTCAACAAGGTTCAATTATAAACCCGTTCACCTTTGCTGGTGGAGTGGGTGTTATGGCTGATGCTGATGGGCTGTATTTCATGAGAGCACGATTCTATGAGTCTGGGACAGGAAGATTTTTGAGCAAAGACCCGATTGAGGGCAGGCTAATGGAGCCACCGAGTCTGCATAGATATAATTATGCAATGCACAATCCGATGAATAATCTTGACCCGTCTGGTCTGATTTATTGGGGTCGCACTCTGTGGGGGGTTGGAGAATTGGCTTGGGACTCGACGGTAGCAGGTTTGGAAATATTTGCACTAAAACCTGTCGCTGCTGGGCTTAGCTTTTCGTCAGCAGTCAAGGGAGGGGAGGACATTTATAAGGGACTTACAAATGATGCCACACCATCTTACACGCTGATTCAGGAAGTCGCTGGTGATGTTGCGTACGCAATAGGTAGTGCAACTGGCCATACTCCTGACGAGGAGGGGACTAAACGAAGAGTCGGGTATGTAGAAACCATCGTAGGAGTAGCAAATATGGGTTCTGAAATGGAAACTGAAGCATCTTCCGTATGGTCACTTGTTAAACATACACCAGACTTGATTGAGCTGGGTCACGATTTGTATATGGATAAACCTCAAATCAAAAGTGCTACTTACAAAAATGTGCCTTATCTCCGTGAAACCAACGTTGCACGTTATTCAAATTACACGAAAGGTATTGGCAGTAACGGAGGAGGAGCAAGATGAGAAACCAATTACAGTACAATGAAATGAGCAGGAGAGCACCTCTTATGAAGAATTACTCAATCATTTTGATAGTCAGTGTTCTGCTCTTACTAAGTTTGGTACAACTGGCAAGTGCAACGTCCTATGAATACGATACTCTCAACCGCCTAACTCGTGCGACTTACGATAGCGGATTTCAGATTCTCTATTCGTATGATGAGGTAGGCAACCGAACTCAGAGAATTGCCACTAATGTTGCCGATATTATCGTTGATGGTAGTGTAAATTTTAAGGATTTTGTCCTTGTGGGAGCCTATTGGATGCAGACCGACTGTAACCAACCTGACTGGTGTGAGGGGACTGATTTTGACCACAGCGGCAGCGTTGACATGCTCGACTTGGCGACCTTCGCCAGATATTGGCTTGAGGGGTTATGACCCTCTAATTACATTTTGCGCAATCGCAAACCCGCAAAGCCGTTTTAACTTCGTGACTGGTCGAGGATTAGGTTTTTGACCTTCTGGCTGGGCAGATTTAGCGCGCCATAAGCAACGGCGGCAGCAGAACGCAGGCGAGGGTCGGCATCCTTCGAACTAACTAATGAATAAATGGCGTCTATGGTCGCGTCGTCGAGACGATTGGCATTGAGCTTTGCCGAGTCGGCTAATGAGCCGAATGCGGCGATGCGAATTGCCTGCGAATTGGTCTCGGCCAGCGCCATAGCGGCTATTGCCTGCTGGGCGGTCGGCGTAGTCAGGTGGGCCAGGATTTGGCCCGCGAGCATCTGGATTTCAGGTCTTTTGTCCTTAGTCGCAGCAATCAGGGCGCTTTCGGCGGCGGACAAATCAAGAACGGAGTTGCGCGTCTGAGCAAGATTGAGCATTCCTTTCGCGGCGCGTATCGCGTATAAATCAACCAGTGAACTATTCAGCATCGGAGTATTAGCATCCGGCTGGTCCCCGTTGCTGTCTTGCGCAGCAAGACGCGGGGACTGGTCGGCACTCTGTGTAATCGCCTCGGCAAGATTGGCGACAACGAGCTTGCTCTGGGGGAAGGCCTGCTTGGGACCAGCGGCGGCAACAGCAATTGCGGCGACGAATCTCACCGCCTTATTGTCAAAGGAAAGTGCATCCGCCAGCGGCTGGGTGGGACCAACATTATAAAACAGCGAGCTTTCACCGGCGGTGGTTGACAGGGCCTCGACAACACCAAGGGCAACATTAGCGTCTTTATCTTTAATTGCGCGGGCGAGGGCCTGATGCAGATACTCGGCGCCGGCGGTGGTCGCGTATGTCATCGCATTGGGGTGGCCTGAACCGAAATATGCAGGCATATCTATGCCGGTGGATTCGGCCCTGAAGAAACCGGCCAGCCAAAGTCCGATTGCCTGGCCGAAATTAGCGTCGGCCTTGAGAGCCCATTCGCAGCATTGCATTGCCATCAGCTCGTTGAAATAACGTCTGTCCACCCGTTCGGGTGTAAGCCGGGCCGCCTGTGAATCCCAGAACCATATATTGCCAAAATTAACATCATCGGCGGGGGCAAGAGATTCGGCGTGATAATAATATTCCTCGCCAAGCCGGTAGAACAAATTCGCAGCGGGAACCTTGATTGCGGCAGCATCGATCTTCCCGATACTGCTCTCGGCAAGCGCACGAAGCTCGGCGGAATCGTCTTTCTCGGCGACGAATTTCAGGTAAGCAAGAGATTGCGGATAACCGATTTTGCCCAAGGCCCTGATAATCTCGCCCTTGACGCCGACGTTATTCGTCTGAATCGCCGCAGCGAGCGGCCTTATCGCCTGTTTGCTCATACTGCCCAGGGCATTGGAGATATTGGGCCATTCGGCCTTGCGCGTATCATCAGCGAGCGCATCGAGCATATACCTTATGGCGTATTCGCCGGCATCCTGCAGCCGTTTGGTGGCGGTAAGCTGCCCGCGCGTGGTTGTGCTGAGACGACTGATTTCTTCGACGATGACTTTGGGGTCGGCGCGGCGGATGAATCTGCCCTGCTCAATTGTTTCGAGCAGTTTGCCGCAAACCGCAGTGAGGTTTGCGTCAGCAGCGGATTCTTTGGCCTTGACGAGCAGTGCATAACCCTGCGGGTTTTTGTCGGCCAGCGCGAACACCTCGACCGGCGCGGCGTTGCCGTCCAGTACCGCCTGGGCGTAGCTCCTCGCGAGGTCGAATTTGCCAATCTTGAGATAGTGGAGAAAATCGTTGTAATTATCTTCGAGCGTTTGGCAAAAGACGGGGGCCGCCAGAAAAACCACGATACCGAAAACCGCCACAAGAGCGTTTTTGTTAAGCATTGATAAGGTCTCCAAAATCTTACAGATTCATCACCCTAAACCCGTTACGATGCAGCACAACTATCGCTACGATAACGACTTACGCCCCTATGCCCCTGCTTATGACGGCAGGAACGTAAGCGCTTATAGTAATCGTCTTTAGAGACACTATACTAAAGATAAATGGCCGTTTTGTCAACAAAAAACGGCTGGACGTCCAATAACAAAGGCCCGATTTGACCGATAATAGTGTGTTTGACCTGCGAAGGTTTTGGGGTATAATGCGCGTTTTATTTGAGGAAAACTCTATGAGCGGCAAATTTGTGCGGGCGATTTTCCCGGGGTCATTCGACCCGATTACCAACGGTCATTTGGATGTAATTAATCGCGGCATAAAGCTATTTGACGAGCTGATTGTCGCGGTGGGAAGGAGTCCGCTGAAAAACCAGCTTTTTACCCCGCAGGAACGGGTTGAAATGATAGCCGAGCTCGTCAACGACCTCCCGAGGGTATCTGTTGAGAGTTTCGACGGACTGATGGTGGAATATGCCAAGCAAAAAAAAGCCGACGTTATACTACGGGGCCTGCGTAGTTTGACCGATGTAAACTATGAGCTTGAACTGGCGATGACCAATCGCGCAGTGGCGGGAATAGAGACGGTTTTCATGATGACAACGGAACAGTATGGATTTATCAGCTCGACGCTGATTCGGCAGGTTGCCTCGCTGGGCGGCGACATTTCAAATATGGTGCCGGCCAATATCAACAAACGCCTGCTGGAGCAATTCAGGAAAATACAGAAACATAAGTAAGCGGAGCTTAAAGCCGGCGTACCCGTACGGGGCGGGTGTCGGGTAATCGGAAATTTGAAAGTTTTCGATACTTTTTAGGAGCGTTGCTTTGTTTACAATAACTATCGAGACGCAATTCAAGGCAAGCCACAGCGTCGCTTTGGCGGACGGCCCCGGTGAACCGCAGCATGAGCATTTCTGGGCGGTGTCCGTGGAAGTGGCTACTGGCAAGCTCAACAGCAGCGGTGTGATAATGGACTTTGCCCAACTCAAGTCAAAACTCACGGAAATCACATCCAAACTGGGCGGCGCCTCATTGAACGACATCGACTACTTCCGTAAAAACCGCCCAACCGCCGAAAGCGTCGCGGTGTACATTTTTCAGCGGCTCGAGCCGGTCCTGCCGAACGACGTGCGACTGGAAAGCGTCGCGGTCAGCGAGCAGGTGGGCTGCATGGCAAAATACCGTAAAGACCGGTAGAGAGCCGCCTGTTCTGAGAAACAGACCCCAGGCGCAGAGCGGGGGATTGTTGTTGCGCACCCGTCCGGAAAAATGGAATTGTAAATCGGCCGCACAGGCGGTTTGTGAATTTGACGATTACTTTGGCGGGACTGTTGGTATAATAAAAGACAAGGGTCGAACTGTTATGCAATGTGAAATTTGCCAGAGCAGGGAAGCAACGATACACCTGACGGAAATATCCGACGGGATCCGGACGGAGATGCACCTTTGCGAACAATGCGCACAGGAGCAAAACGTAGGGGTCAAGAGCTATATCCCGCTTAACGAGCTGTTGAGCAATCTGCTTTCCGCAGGCCCGAAGGGGGAAGAGCCGGCCGGCGGCGAAACCGGTATGGTTTGCCCCCACTGCGGCTACACGCTGGATAAATTCCGCGAGAAGGCGGTACTCGGCTGTCCTTATGATTACGAGGTGTTCGAGAAATCGCTTCTGCCTCTAATCAAAAAGGCGCACGACGGCGCCACAACCCACTGCGGGAAAACACCGACAAGGGCGCCGAGGGACTCAAAACAGCAGATAGAAATTGCCCAGCTGCGCCGGCAATTAGATGAGGCGGTGCGAAACGAGGATTACGAACTGGCCGCAAAACTGCGCGATAAACTGGCGGGGGGTAAATAGTGCAGCCCCGGCTCGCCAGAATTGAACGGACCTGACTACGATGAAAATGACTGAAATCAGCGGCAACATAAATGAGTGGTTCAGCGGCGAAGGACCCCTGTCCGACGTAGTCATCTCATCGCGGGTGCGCCTCGCCCGGAATCTCGCGGGCCACAAGTTCCTCGCCGCCTGCTCGGCCGCCGAAAAAACCGAGATTCTGAAAAAACTAAAAGACGTCCTGATGGGATTGACACTCGGCGATGAGGTGTTCTACATCGGCGTTGACAAAACGCCGGAGCTGGAAAGACAATTCCTGGTTGAGCGGCATCTTATCAGTCAGCATCACGCCTACGGAAAAGGCCCGCGCGGAGCGGTCATTGCCCGCAGGGAATTCTTCACCGCGATGATTAACGAGGAAGACCACCTGCGACTGCAGGTGTTAAAGGCCGGTTGTCAGTTGCCCGCCTGCCTTGAGCAGATTGACCGCATCGATGATGCGATTGAGCAAAAAATAGAATATGCGTTCAATACGCAATACGGGTATCTGACCGCCTGCCCGACAAATCTCGGCACGGGCATCAGGGTTTCGGTTATGCTGCATTTGCCTGCGCTGAAGATGACCGGGCAGATAGAAAAATTTCTAAATGCCGCAAAGGCGATGGGAATGGCTGTCCGCGGTCTTTTCGGCGAGGGCACGGAGGCGGCCGGCGATTTTTATCAACTGTCGAACCAGATTACATTAGGCGTCTCGGAAAAAGACATCGTCGGCAGATTCGAAAAAACAATCATACCCGAGATTGTCGAATACGAGCACGTCGCGCGCAGCCGGCTGCTGTCACAGGACGCCGGCGTCCTCGACGACAAAATCTCGCGGGCGATTGCTCTGCTCAAGAACGCCAACCTGATAAGCTCGCAGGAGGCGATTTTCCTTCTGAGTCACATCCGGCTGGGGCTGAATATGCGCAAACATCAGGGCGCCTCAACGCCGGCAATCGACCAACTCTGTTCATTAGGCGGCGACGGCGGCGATGAGAAGACCGCAGGCCGATTGTCCATTGCGACGGTAAATCGTCTTTTTATGCTCACTCTGCCGGCACACTTACAGCTTAATTACGGCAAGGAGCTCGATTCAACCCATCGCGACGCCCTTCGCGCACAAATAATCCGCTCCGCCCTTAACGGCTGAACCCGTGCCCATCCACTGCCGTCCGCGTCTGCCAAAATGGCAAAAATCCGTACGACCTCCATTTTTACAATACCCATAAGCCCTTCATTCCAATATAATTATAACACATTTGTTATTGACTCAACCTCTGGCACGGCGTTTGCACTTTAATGTAGTGAACGAAATAATTGCGCATAAGCGAATTAGGAAAGGGAGCTAACTATGGCTACTAACAAAATAATCGGAATAGACCTGGGGACAACAAACTCGGTGGTCGCCGTGATGGAAGGCAACGCGCCGAAGGTGCTGATTAACTCGTCCGGTTCTCGGCTGACGCCCTCAGTGGTCGGCTTTACCGACAAGGGCGAGCGATTAGTCGGACAGATTGCAAAGCATCAGCAGGTGACCAATCCTGAGCATACGGTGTTTTCGATAAAACGGTTTATGGGCAGGCGGCACAACGAGGTCGGGTCCGAGGAGAAAATCGTGCCGTATAAAATCGTCGGCGGCCCCGACGAGCTTGTAAAGGTTAACGTCCGCGGCAAGGAGTTCACGCCGCCGGAAATATCGGCGATGATTCTGCAGGACTTGAAGAAGACCGCCGAGGACTACCTGGGCGAGAAGGTCGAGCGGGCGGTAATCACCGTCCCCGCGTATTTCAACGACGCGCAGCGCCAGGCGACAAAAGATGCAGGCGTAATTGCGGGCCTGAAGGTCGAGCGAATCATCAATGAGCCGACCGCCGCGGCGCTTGCATACGGAGTCGAAAAGAAAAGAAACGAAAAGGTCGCCATCTTCGATTTCGGCGGCGGCACGTTCGATATCTCGATACTCGATATCGGCGACAATGTCTTCGAAGTCCTCAGCACCAACGGCGACACGCACCTGGGCGGCGATGACCTCGACGCTGTCCTCATCAATTACATCGCCGACGAGTTCAAAAAGAAAGAGGGCATCGACCTTCGCAAGGACCCGATGGCGCATCAGCGGCTTAAAGAAGCGGCTGAAAAGGCCAAATGCGAATTGAGCACTCAGGTGGAATCGACGGTAAATCTGCCGTTTATCACCGCCGACGCCTCCGGGCCCAAGCATATGCAAATGACCATCACCCGCAGCAAATTAGAGGCGCTGTGCGAGCCGGTATTCGACCGGCTGAAAAACCCCTGCGTCAAGGCGATGCAGGACGCCAAACTGGCGCCAAAAGATATCGCAGAGGTCTTGCTAGTCGGCGGCTCAACCAGAATCCCGATAGTGCAGCAGATAGCCAGAGAGCTTTTCCAGAAGGAGCCCAACAGAAGCTTGAATCCTGATGAGGTGGTTGCAATGGGCGCTGCTGTCCAGGGCGCGGTGCTTGCGGGCGACACGGGCGTG
>JBEKZA010000043.1:0-12844 GCA_049510335.1 Sedimentisphaerales bacterium
CCGAGATGGATGTGGAGTGCGCATAATCTGACGGCGGAGTTTTTCCCGAATTGTTCGAAGACCTTTTCAGCCCGTTCGATATCGACGCCGAACTTTGTCTCTTTGACGCCGGTGGTTGTGTATTTATGGGTTCTGGGGTCAACGTCGGGATTGACGCGAAGGGCCGCTTTGGGAGTTTTGCCCTGCTGTTTTGAAAGCAGGATGAGGTTTTCAATCTCAGCTTCGGATTCGATATTTAGATAGGCGATACCGGCGTCGAGGGCTTCAATGATTTCCTTGTCGGTTTTGCCGACACCCGCGTAAACGATTTTGGCGGGGTCTGCGCCTGCCTGCATCGCGCGGTAAAGCTCACCGCCGCTTACGATGTCGAAACCGAATCCGGCGGAGGCCATAATTTTGAGGATGTTTATATTGCCGCAGGCCTTGACGGAAAAGCAAACCGTGGTATCCAAATCACTGAATGCCTGGCGGGTTTTTTGCAGGTGTTCGAGGAAGGTGGCCTTGCTGTAAATATACACGGGCGTGCCAACCTGGCTGGCTATTGTTTCAACCGGCACGTCCTCTGCGAAGAGTTTGCCTTGTCTGTAATTGAAATAATCCATACGGAGCATAGTATAAGTGATGGTATGGCGAAAGCAAGTTCGTGGATTTGGGGTTTACCGAGTGCGGGCGGTCCGGGCGCAAATAAAATGGAAGGTTCCACAGTTAAGGGGAGCCTTCCACTTTTTGCATAACCGGTCAGGTTATGCTATTTTCTCTTTTTCTTCTTTGCGGTCTTTTTCTTCTTTGCGCCTTTTTTCTTTTTTGCCATTGTTTGTTACCTCCATATGGCATACAAAAAACTGGTTTAACTGTAATAGCTGCAAAATTTGTAACAGCCATCAACCGAGTTGTCAAAGAAGCTAATAAGTATAGTTATAATTTTTATCGTCCAAACAATTAAGAATACTTCATAAAAATTTGCTTCACATGATTTTACATCGCCGGTTGAATCGCTTATCATATCATCGTTGGCATTACAGAACGCGGCGTGATTGTCGTTGAGTTTTCAAGTTGCGGGATACTGTTGACGGCTGCTTAGAATTGTTCGGATGAGTATTTGGCTTTGTCGCAGAAGTGAGGTTTGATTGTGTTATAAGCGGTTTTTAGCACAATTGGCGTGAATAAGGATATTTGTTTTTGTCAACAGTTTTGTTGTGTTTTGCAGACGGTCTTGCCTGTTTGTTTATACAAACGTGCATGCGCATTGACCTGACGCGGTGATTGGTCTAAAAATGTGTTTTTGTCGCGGAAAAATTTTTCAAGAGAATTCACAATTTGGCTGTTAATTTCTTGTGGATGAGAAGAAAATAGCTTTGTTTGGAGGGACGTTCGACCCGATTCATCTCGGCCACACGGCTGTTGTGGGCGCGGCGGGCGAGCGCATCGGCGCTGATAAGGTCGTGTTTGTTCCCGCCCGACGTTCTCCGCTAAAGGCGTTTTTCCCGCAGGCCGGCGACGAAGACCGCTTGAAGATGATATCTCTGGCCATATCCGGCAACAGCAGGTTTGATATCAGCGATTATGAGCTGAAGAAACCGGGGCCGAACTACACCCTTGAGACCGTAAAACATTTCCAACATCAATTCGGTGGCGACGTGCGGATTTACTGGCTTTTGGGTGCAGACAGCGTGGAGGACTTGCCTCACTGGTACGGTATCACCGAATTGATAGACCGGTGCAATCTTACCGTGATGTTCAGGGCTGGTTTCAAGCCGCCTGATTTTTCGAAATTACTGCAGCAGTGGGGGGGCGACCGCGTAAAAAAAATGCAGCAAAGCACCATCGAGACCCCGCTGATTGACATCAGCTCTACAGAAATCCGGAAGCGATTGGCGGCGGGACAAGACGTCAGCGGAATGGTTTGTCCGAAAGTCCTGCAATATATCCGCGAACACGGGCTATACGGGGTCACAGAGTGATTGGCCCGGTGGTCGTTTGCTGCCGGCGACTGTTGCGGATTAGTTCTTCGAGCCAGTCATACCAATGACTCATTCCTTCGCCGGTTTTTGCGGACACGGGGAAAATCCTCGCTTTTTTGTTGAGCTTTAAGACGTCGGCTTTTGCCTTTTCGACGTCAAAGTCCGCGGCGCCGAGCAGGTCGATTTTGTTAATCAAAACCGCGGCGGCCCTGGCGAACAGGGCGGGATATTTGGCTGGTTTGTCGTCGCCTTCGGGGACGGAGAGGACGGCGATTTTGGCCGTTTCACCGAGGTCGAAGGTCGATGGACAAACAAGGTTGCCGACGTTTTCGACGAAAATCAAATCGAGGTCATTGACCGGCATATTGTGAAAGGCGGCGCTGACCTGGTCGGCGGACAAATGGCAGGCGCCGTCTGTGTTGATTTGAATTGCCGGCGCACCGGTCTTTCTTATCCGTTTTGCATCGAGGTCGGTTTGAATGTCGCCTTCGATGACGCCGATTCTGACCTTGCCTTTTAATTTTTCTATCGTTGCGGCCAGGATGGTCGTTTTGCCCGAGCCGGGCGACGAAATCACATTCAGGCACGGCAATTTTCGCTCGGCAAGGAAACGCCTGTTAAAGGCGGCGTATTCTTCGTTTGCCGACAGGATTTTCTTTTCGATTTTTACTCTGCGAGTATTACTCATCGTCGAATTCTACTTCCTTAAGCATTAGCGGCTCATCGGGCAGCAGTTCGAAATCGTCGCAGCGACATTTAGGGCAATTTGGTTCGTGCAAATCAAACGCGAAGGTCCCGGAGCATTTTTTGCATCGGGCCTGTATTGGTTTTTGCTCTATATCGAGTTTTACGCCTTCGCAGATAGTTCCTTTGCTGATGGCCTCGAAGGCGAAACGAAGAGCGTCGTTGTTTATCCCGTTCAGCACGCCACAGCTTATTTTTGCGGCGACTGGTCTGGCTTTCTGCTTTTTTGCCTCAGCGGAGATAGCCGCCAGGACCGATTGTGCAATGACCATCTCGTGCATCAGCAAATCCTCGGAAGTTCTCTTCCGTATGGCATCTGGACAATTCTTCTACCGCCTATTTTTGTAGTCATTTCGACCACTGGGACGTCTTCGGTCCTGATAACCTCGCCGATAATTGCCGCCTGCGTTCCCAGAGGATGACGACGGCAGATTTTTATGCAATCCTCGGCGATATCCGGGGCCACGACCGCGACGAATTTGCCCTCGTTGGCGATATTCATCACATCGAGGCCGAGCGCATCCGCGGCTGCCTGAACGGATGGGTTGATGGGGACGTCGGCTTCATTCAGCCGGATAGTGAAAGCGGTTTGTTTTGCGATTTCATTCAGTGTTGACGCCAGTCCCCCGCGGGTCGGGTCGCGCATAAATTTTACACCTTTTGTTTCGGTCAACATTTTGCAGGTCAGGCCTGCAATCGCGGCACAATCGCTTTTGAGCTGCGAGCGGAAGCCGATGTCCTGCCGCTGCGACATAATTGTCATACCGTGGTCACCTATCGTGCCGCTTATTATAACCTTGTCGCCGACTGCGATTTTGTCAAAACCCAACTCAATTCCAGCAAGCCGGATTCCGATGCCGGAGGTATTTATAAAGATTCCATCGGCTGCACCCGCCTCAACCGTTTTGGTATCACCTGTGACGATAGGGACATTATTCTCAACGGCGTTGGCGGCGATGCTGTCTAAAATCTTTTCCAGAAGGTCAAACTCAAACCCTTCTTCGATAATAAGCGATAGGGCAAGTGCCACCGGCCTTGCGCCACTGACTGCGAGGTCGTTTATTGTTCCGCAGACAGCCAGCTTGCCGATGTCGCCGCCGTTAAAAAACAACGGTTTGACAACGTAGCTGTCGGTAGTGAAACACACCGATTTTGAATCGAGGTTCAGTTTGGCGGCGTCGGCCAATTCGGCGAGAGTGTTGTTACTGAATCTGGGCAGGATGTGTCGGCGTAAAAAATAGTCGCTGAGCTGTCCCCCTCCGCCGTGCGCCAGTAAAACTTTGTCGTGTGTCGAATGGTTCATTATGCCCGTTTTTCCCGCCGACTGTATTTGAACCAGGCGGCGCAGGCGCCTTCGGAGCTGACCATACAGGGGCCGACGGGACCTTGCGGCGTGCAGGTTTTGCCGAACAGAGCGCAATCCGGCGGGTCTATCAAACCACGCAGCACCTCTCCGCATCGACAGCCGGTTGTCTCCTCTGTTGGTGTTTCGTCTATATCGAAGCGTTTGAGTGCATCGAATTTGCTAAAATTTTCTTTGAGCTTCAGCGTGCTCTTTTCAATTTTCCCCAGTCCTCTCCAGTAACCGGCCGCCGGCTCAAAGCACTCTGCGATGACGCTTTGCGCCAGCGAGTTGCCTTTCTCGGTCACGACCGCCGTATATATCGATTTTGCTTCCGGTTTGCCTTCGGTCAGTTGCCGGCATATCTCGGCCAGACCTTCGATAACCTGCATCGGCTCGAAACCTGCGACCACACAGGGCCGCCGGTATTGTTCGACGATTTTATTGAACGCCGCATATCCGATTATCACGCTGACGTGGCCCGGGCAAAGAAAGGCGTCTATCTTGTTGCGGTTATCGCTGAGCAGCGCCTGCATTGCCGGCACAACCAGCTTGTGGTTACTGAGGATACAGAAGTTGTCAATGTTATCGGTTGCCGCCTGCTTGACCGCAACCGCTGTTGCCGGTGCGGTCGTTTCAAAACCGACCGCGACGAAGACCACGGTTTTGTCGGGATTGTCCCTGGCTAATTGCAAAGCGTCTTCGCTGCTGAGAACGATTCTCACATTGCCGGTTGATTTCCTCGTTTCCAGCGCCCCGTTTTTGCCGGGGACCCGAATCATATCACCGTATGTAGCTATCAGGCACTCAGGCCGGTCGGCAAGGTCCAGCAGGATGTCGATATACCGCTGATTTGTCACGCATACCGGGCATCCCGGTCCTGACAACAATTTGATTCGTTTGGGCAGCGTTCCCCGTATGCCGTTTCTGAATATCGCCACGGTGTGCGTGCCACAGACCTCCATTATGTTGATTTGCCGGCCGAGCGACTCGACCGCGGCGTCCATAAGCAATTGTGCTTTGTGAATTCTTTCGAGCATAGTACCGGGTTCTATCCTGAAACCTTGTTTGGCGTGTCGTTGAACTGGTCGATTTCCGCGATGAGCTGCCAGGTTTTTTTCGCCTCTTCTTCGTCGATTGTCGAAATGGCAAAGCCGGCGTGAACAAGCACGAGGTCTCCGAGTTTGGCCTGCGGCAACAGCGTGGTCTTGGCGCGGAACCGGTTGCCCATCGCGTCAACCACCGCCTTGTCGCCTGTTAGCTCAACTATTCTTGCCGGTATTGCCAGACACATTTTCGGGCCTGCTTTTGTTTTAATGTTGTTTCGAGCTTTTATGAACGGCAATTGCCGCCTGGCCGACGGACATACAACCGTCATTGGCCGGAAAACCACAATTGTATAATACTGAAAAGCCGTCCTTTTTCAAGAGTCGGATGAGCCGGTCGGCCAAAAATCTATTACAGAATACACCCCCACTTAATGCGACGATGTTTAGTTTCGCACTTTCCCTGGCTTGTTTAGCCATCGCCAGCAGGGCGATGGCAAGCGTGTTATGAAACTTTGCCGATATAACCGCCGGTGTGATATCCTGGCTTACGTCAGTGATGATTTGCCTTAGCATTATACGCAGGTCGAGTATTGTTTGCTCAGAAAGCTCAAAATTATATTGCTGGTCGCAATTTGTCTCGGCGATTGCCTCCAGTGCCATGGGCAGTTGTGCCTCGAAGTGATTATAGTTACCAAGGCCGAGTATTGCGGCGACAGCGTCGAAGACCCTGCCCAAGCTGGATGTCTGCACGGTATTCACATTTTTACGGATTTGCTCGCAAATGATTTCTTGTTTTGTTTTATCCGGCTCGATTGGCTCAAATAACCATTGCAGCTTATTCAAATCAAATTCTTTGTCGTACGCTTGCATTAAAAGCCCAAGTAATGGTCTGATTGGCTCCTTGCTTGCGGCGTCGGACCCGGCCAGGGGGTAGTAAGCCAAATGGCCAAATCGTTCAAAATTGTCGAGTGTAGCAATGAGGCATTCACAGCCCCAAATAGCACCATCTGTTCCGTAGCCCGTTCCGTCGCAGGCAAGGCCGATTACAGGCCCCTCAACATTGTGCTCCGCAATAACCGATGCGATATGCGCCCAGTGGTGCTGCACCTCAATAATTTGAACGCCCGACAACGACCGGGCGTATTGACTCGACAGGTAAGACGGATGCAGGTCGCAGGCAACGACCTTTGGCTGGACCTCGAACAACCCTCGTAAATGTTCGATTGACTTTATGTAGTGATGGTAAACCTCGGCATTCTCAAGATCGCCGATGTGTTCGCTGCAAATAAGCTGATTTTCTTTAACGAAACAGAAGGTATTTTTCAAATCCGCTCCGGCAGCGAAGATATCCTGTGAGCTTGTTTGCTTTATGACAACCGGCGTGGGCACATAGCCCCTTGAACGGCGCAGCGAGACAGGTTGTTCGTCAATTAAATGCACAATTGAGTCATCGACCTGCCTGAAAATATCCCTGTCGTACATCAGGAACGCGTCGGCTATATTGCCGAGGCGTTCGAGTGCCTCGTTGTTTTTGCAAATCAACGGCTCATCGGAGATATTGGCGCTGGTCATAACCAGGACGTTCAAACCTTCAGTAAACAATAAATGGTGCAGGGGGGCATAGGGGAGCATAAAGCCGAAGGTGTTTGTTCCGTCAGCTACGGATGCCGCAATGGTTGACTCGGTATTTTTCGGCAAAAGCACAATTGGGCTTGCCGGGCTTTTCAAAATCTCCTCGGCCTGTTTACTTGCCATCGTGTGCTGCTTTATCGTCTCAATCGAGTCCGCCATCATCGCAAACGGTTTATGCTCTCTTTTTTTTCGGTCTCGCAGCCGTCTGACCGCCTTGTTGTTGAAGGCATCGACCGCCAGATGAAATCCGCCAATGCCCTTTATCGCGACGATTTTCCCCTCTCGCAACAGCCGAGCGGTTTGTGTGATTGTCTTGTCGGTGTCAGGTTGGATTGTGTTGCCCTTGTTATCAGCCAGCCAAATCTTCGGTCCGCACTGCGGGCAGGCGACCGGCTGGGCGTGAAAACGACGGTCGGTTGCATCGTGGTATTGGCCTGAGCATCGGTCGCACATTTTGAACGCGGACATAGTAGTGTTGGGTCTGTCGTAGGGAATGGTTCTGATTATCGAATACCTTGGCCCGCAGTTGGTGCAGTTTATGAATGGGTACCGATATCTGGAATCCTTATCGTCAAATAACTCTCGCAGACAATCCTTGCAGGTTGCGATGTCCGCCGTCACCCGCGACATCGGCTTCCCGCCGGCGTCGCTTTGTCTGATGACAAATTCCCGCTCATTCGCAATCGGCTCCAGCTCAAATGTGATACACGACGTTATTTGTGCCAAAGGCGGTGAATCCTGGCCATTTAGTCGCTTGAGGAATTCCGTTATCTTTGCCTCCTCGCCTTGCAGTTCAACAACGACGCCTTTTGTATCGTTGTAAACGAAGCCGGTGAGGTTCAACTGCACGGCCAGCCGATAGACCGCAGGCCGAAATCCGACTCCCTGAACCTGTCCCGTTATGGCTATCTTCTTTCTATTCACCGCAGCTTTTGATTTAGATGCGCACACAATGATTACTACGTTTTGTCCTGGATGGTGGTTTTGCAGGCAGATTATAGGCCAGTTATGTTCGTATGGCAATTGTGGACTGGTACGGTTGTGTGACCGCGTTTTTTTGATTGTCAGCGGGGCGTATGTCTGATAGTATGATTAATAACTGGGGCCATAGCTCAGCTGGGAGAGCGCTTGCATGGCATGCAAGATGTCGCAGGTTCGAATCCTGTTGGCTCCATTTGTATTCTGCCGGGATAAAAGGGAGGAGGCCTATGACCGACAAGCTGATTGCCCGGAGCGTGACCCGCGTCCGAAGTGTTTTGCCTGTGTCTGCTGCTATCTGTTTCAGAGCGGCTGGTTCACCGGCTGATGGCCCAATACTTCCATGGCCTTGGACAGGTCGTTAACTATCTCAAATACCCCGTCCAGTGCAGTAATAGAGAAAATACCTTTCGTTGCCGGCGAAACATTGCACAGCATTAGCCGGTGCCCGCAATCCAGCAGCACTTTTCGCAGCTTCAGCAGTTTTGACAGGCTCGAAGATGTCACGATGTCGACGTGCGAGAAATCAATCACAACGTCGCCCTCGCCTCTTTCCCGAACTATCTCGGTGACATTTATTAGTTCCTCGTTCAATCCTGGCTCAGCAGGGGCATAAACGAGAATCACATTTTCCGCTAAATCCTGGATAGCCATTTTATCACTCCTTTTGTCAAACTACTCTCAAAATGATGACGTAGCTCCATCTTATATTATGTTATTGCCGCCTTGTTTTCACAAACCCCATAAGAGCAATTTCGTCAATTTAGGCGATACGATTTAATCAAATCTGCCCGTTGATAGTTTCCGTCCCGATGTTAATTAGTTATCCTGTCGCTTCTTTGTGTTATAGGACCTGTCTGCCAATTACTTCGTGCCGTTCGGCATAGCGTTCATCAGCGAAGCCGGCTGAGTTGTCTGAGGCGGGTTGCTGTCCCAGCCCCCTCCAAGAGCTTTGTAGAGTGCAACTAAATCCGTGGACAGGTTGCGTGTGCTCTGAACGAGGGCTTCTTCAGAACTATAAAGCGAACCTTGCGCGACCAGGACACTGAGAAATTCGGTCTGTCCCTCAGCATAGAGTTCGGTGGACAGCTCGACGGCCTTGAGGTTGGCCGATACGGCGTCGATGAGGGCACTATTACGCTGGTGCTCCTTGTCGTATGCAACGAGGGCATTTTCGACGTCCTGAAGGGCGGTCAGAACGGTTTTTTTATAATCAAGCAGGGCCTGTTGCTGAAGCGACTTTTGGACTTCGATATTGGACCAGACGCGGCCTGCGGCGAAAATCTGCCAGTCAACAGAGGGGCCGAAAGACCAGGCGCGTTGTGACCATCGCAATTGAGAAGGTTTGTCGGCCTGGAGGGAGACGGAACCGGCGAGATTAAATTTCGGGAACAGGTCGGCGGTGGCGACGCCAATCTGGGCGGTGGCGGAATGGATTTGGGCCTCGGCTCGCCTGATATCGGGACGGCGGCGAAGCATTTCAGAAGGCAGACCCGTCGGGACTTCGGGAGGCGTGACGGGAATCGATGAAGGAGGCGATAGTTCTTCGAGTAAAGCGGCGGGTTCCCGGCCGAGCAGGACGCTTAGATTGAAAATTGCCTGCTGTGCTGAGGTTTCAAGCACCGGAATTTGTGAAAGCGTCGTCGCGACCTGTGCGTCTGCGTTTGCAACATCGAGGGCACTAACAAAGCCGCCTTCATAGCGTTTGCGGACGACTTCGGCGCTTTGCCGTTGTGCCTGAAGATTATTCTGAGCGATAACGATTTCCTGCTGAAAGCCGCGAAGCTGGACGTAGTTCAGCGCGACCTCGGACGCGAGAGTAACCAGGACGTCGCGTCTGTCTTCGATTGAGGCCTGAATATCGGCTTTGGCGGCCTCGATGCTGCGTCTGGTGCCGCCGAAGATATCTAATTCCCAGACGGCATCCAAACCTGTCATGAATAAATTGCTTGTGGTCGGAACAGGACCGCCCGCACGGTTGCGAGTGTAGCTTGCGGTAACATCGGCGGTGGGCCAAAACGGGGCTTCTACGACGCCGAGGGTTGCCCTGGCCTGACGGATTCTCTCTTCAGCGAGCTTGAGGTCCAGGTTCGACTGCATTGCCCGTTCGATTAAGGACGTCAGATTTGGGTCGTTGAATTCCGTCCACCATTGAAGCAGTATTTTTTCCGGTGATTCAGCACCCTGGGGTCCCGCTTGCCCCGCCCATTTTGCCGGTGCGTTTGGTTCCGGCGCCTTATAATCGGGACCTACCATACAGCCGCTTTGCAGCAGGCAAGTGCATAGTGTGAGCAGGAGTATCGTTTTAGTTTTATAATATCCGTTGTTCATTCGTATCGCAGTGCCTCAATCGGGTCTAAACGTGATGCCTTCCATGCCGGATAATAACCGAAAATAATTCCAACGCTTGCTGAGACGACAACCGAAGCCACAATGGCTGCCATTGATGTTTCCGTGGGCCAGCGCAGAAAACGGGTTATAAGATACGACCCGCCGCAACCCAGGATAATACCTAAAATCCCGCCTGCAAGACACAAGACGACGGCTTCTATGAGGAACTGGCGGAGTATGTCCCTTGCTCTTGCGCCGACGGCCATACGCAGGCCGATTTCCCGCGTCCGCTCGGTAACGGAAACCAGCATAATGTTCATTATTCCCACGCCGCCGACAATCAATGAAATTAGGGCGACAGCGAGCAAAAGCTTGGTCATAAGCGTCGTTGTGGATGATAACGCGTTTGTCATCTCTGTCATATTGCGGATATTAAAATCGTCGTCTTTAGGGTCACGGATACGATGACGTTCGCGCAAAAGGGCGGTTATCTGGTCTATCGCCGGAGGAATTTCCTCGGTGGAATTCGCGGCGGCAACAATCTGGTCAACATTGGTGAATCGCACCGGCTGAGGGTTATCCGCCGCCTGCGTATCAGAAGGCACCGGGTATAAAGAGGTCTGCGAATTAGGATATAACTGGCTGGGAGAGCTTGTCGTTGAGGTTGTGCTTGACGATGTGCTGCTCGACGTTGAAGACGAAGCGCCGACCCTGAATTTTATAGTCGTCCAGGGCGCAAGGATAATGTCGTCCTGGTCCATACCCATCATATTTGCGCCTTTGCTGCTGAGGACTCCGACGACCTTGAATGATATGTTCAGAACCCGCATTTCTTTTCCTATCGGCGAGCTGCCCTGGAAAAGCTCCCGCGCAATCGTCTGGCCGATGAGACATACTTTTGTCGAATTACGAACGTCTTTGTCGGTGAATACCTCGCCCTGCGACAAATCGGTCCAGTCCCGCACACTGAGGTAATCGGCTGTCGTTCCGTAAATACTCATCGGTACCCAGTTGCGGTCCTGATAAACCGCCTGGCCTCTGGCGCGAACAAGCGGGGCGGCGCTTTTTACGGCAGGGCAATCCCGGATAATCGCGTCGCAATCCTGCGGCGTGAGCGTCATGCTGCTGCCTGCGCCAAAACCGATGCCTCCGCTTGTGGCGGCGCCGGGCAGGACAAGAAGAGTATTTGCCCCCATTCTCGCGATGGTTTTAGCGATGGCATCCGATGAGCCGGTGCCGATTTCCATCATCGCGATTACCGCGCCGACTCCGATAATTATGCCTAACATCGTCAGCGCCGTCCGCATTGGGTTTTTGCCTATCGCCCGAAGCGCCGTTCGCAGTATTCGCATTATGCGGAATAACCTCATTGCGAACCTCCCTGCGATGTTTGGCCGTTCACGATTAAGCCGTCGTGGATATGAATCTGCCGATGAGTATGTCGGGCGACATTCGGGTCGTGCGTTACAATAATAACCGTGATGCCCTCCTCCACGTTGAGCTGCTTAAACATCGCAAGCACCTCTTCACTTGTTTTCGAGTCGAGGTTGCCCGTTGGCTCATCGGCAAAAACAACCGATGGATTGTTAATCAAGGCCCTTGCAATTGCTACGCGTTGCTGCTGCCCGCCGGACAGTTTGAAGGGTTCGTAATGGAGCCGGTCGCCAAGCCCGACCCGGTTCAGAAGCTCTTCGGCGCGGCGTTTCACTTCGCTGTCAGACACATGCTCATGTGTGTATGACAAAGGCATCATCACGTTTTCCAGTGCGCTTGTGCGGGCCAGAAGATTGAAATTCTGAAACACAAAACCGATTTTATGATTTCTCAGATTTGCCCGTTCGTCGGCGGAGACCTTTGAGATTTCCCGTTGCTCAAGCCAGTATTCACCGGACGTCGGGTGGTCAAGGCATCCTAAAATATTCATCAGCGTGCTCTTACCCGACCCCGATGCCCCCATCAGCGCGACAAATTCACCTTTGCCGATTGAAAGCGTAATACCCTTGAGGACCGGGGCCTCAATATCACCCATATAATAGGTCTTACAAATATTTTTTAGTTCAATCAGTTCCATAGTGTTCGCCGCGAATCTGTAAACTTTATTAACGTCCTGCCGGTCTGGGTCGTCCGATTTGCGGCGTGAAAGGATTAACCGTTCCCGAACTGCTCGCTGACAGCTGTTGTTCTCCGGTGATTACCTGGAGACCTTCTTTAAGCTCATCGCCCTGCACTTCGGTCATTGTATCGTCGCTTATGCCGGCACGAACCTTGATTGGCCGGACGAGGCCGTTCTCACTGACCCACAACATGGCTTTTCTGTAATTTGAGGTTTGTGCCTGTTGAGCATTCGGGTCACGCTGTTTTTTCCCTGAACCTTTACTCTGTTCGGCGGATTCATTTAATACCGATTGATACTCCGGCGCAACCTGCTCAGTTTTTGGTTTCCATCTAAGTGCCGCGTTTGCTACCTGCAACACATTATCTCTCCGGCTGACCTCGAAATTAACGTTCGCGGTCAGGTAAGGAAGCAATTTACCGCTTGAGTTATCCGTGACGACCTCGACTGTGTAGGTAACGACGTTTTGCGTCATAGTTGCGTTGAGTCGAATAGTGCCTACCACACCCTTAAACGTCTGGCCTTCGTATGTTGAGACGGTAAATGTCACCGGTTGGCCCTGGTAAATTTTGCCGATATCGGCCTCATTGACCGCGACCCATACCTGCATCCTTTTGAGGTCCTTGGCAATTAAAAACAAACTCGGCGTATTCAAGCTCGACACCACCGTTTGCCCGATGTTGACCCTGCGGTC